>NC_005072.1:0-600000 GCF_000011465.1 Prochlorococcus marinus subsp. pastoris str. CCMP1986
AATACAACAATAATTTTGAGTATTTTCCACAGTTTCCACAGAAACTACTACTACTATATAAATTCATTATTAGAAAATTTTCTATTAGAAAGATTTGAAGATTTAAAAGAAAAATATTTAATTGCAATAATCAAGAAAATGGCTCTAGTATGTAAATAAAGTTATGAATTCAGATGGAGATTGTTTGTAATCAAAATGAATTTAATTATGCTATTCAATTAGTTAGTAAAGCAGTTGCTTCAAGACCTACGCATCCTATCCTTGCAAATTTACTTCTAACAGCTGATCAAGGTACTAATAAAATTAGTTTAACTGGATTTGATTTGAATCTAGGAATACAAACTTCATTTGATGCAACTGTAAACAAAAGTGGAGCAATTACAATTCCATCTAAACTTTTATCTGAAATAGTTAATAAACTACCAAGCGAAACTCCTGTCTCTCTTGATGTTGATGAGAGTTCTGACAATATTTTAATTAAAAGTGATAGGGGTTCTTTTAATATTAAAGGTATTCCATCAGACGATTACCCAAGCTTACCGTTTGTAGAAAGTGGTACATCTTTGAATATTGATCCAAGTTCTTTTTTAAAAGCTTTAAAATTAACTATATTCGCTAGTAGTAGTGATGATTCAAAGCAATTACTCACAGGAGTAAATTTTACATTTAATTTAAAATATTTGGAGTCAGCTGCAACAGATGGGCATAGATTGGCTGTTGTTTTGGTTGATAACAAAGAAAATTTTGATGAAAAAGAAGATTTTGCTTCAAATGAAGAAAACTTATCAGTTACTATACCAACAAGATCTTTAAGAGAAATTGAAAAGCTTGTTAGCCTTAGAAGTTCTGAAAATTCAATTAAACTTTTCTATGACAAAGGTCAAGTAGTATTTATTTCCTCTAATCAAATAATTACTACTAGAACCCTTGAAGGTTCTTATCCAAATTATTCTCAATTAATACCTGATAATTTTACTAAAATTTTTACATTTAATACAAAAAAAATAATCGAATCACTTGAAAGAATAGCAGTTTTAGCAGACCAACAAAGTAGTGTCGTTAAGATTAAACTTAATGAAAAGGATTTAGCATTAGTCAGTGCTGATGCTCAAGACATAGGGAATGCCAGCGAATTAGTTCCTGTATCTTTTTATTTTGATCAATTTGATATAGCTTTTAATGTAAGGTATTTATTAGAAGGTTTAAAAGTTATATCAAGTGAAAATGTAATTTTTAAATGTAATCTTCCAACTACTCCAGCTGTTTTAGTTCCAGAAGATAATATTAATTCTTTTACGTATTTAGTCATGCCTGTTCAAGTCCGTTCTTAAGTTGAAATTACCAAAAGAATTTTTATTAAGTGAATTATTAAGACATAACGTAAAAGGTAATGCCACCTTAAATTATGGTAAGGGTGAAAATGTTTGGATGCATCCACCTGTTCACAGAATTTTAGGTTGGTATTCTCGCCCTTCAAATTTGGATTTAAAAAGAAATGTATGGAAATTAAATCAAATTAGTCAAATTATAGATAATGATATTTTCGTAAAAGGTAATCCTGCAATTTCAGACCTTGCTACATTAAATAGATTTCCTAACTTAATAGAAGCTAGTTTAGTTAATTCTGAAGGTTCAAAGATAGGTGTCATAGCAGATTTTTTATTCGAAATGAAAACTGGAAACATCAAGTTTTATTTAATTTCTCGTTCTAATCCAAGAATTCCAGGCTCAAGTAGATGGAAATTAAATATAGATAATATTGTTGATCAGCAACCAGGTTTAGTTTTTTGTTCTTGCGTTTCTTTAGATGATTTTCCTTTAATAAAATCAAGTATTAAACATGAATTTTTTAAAAAAGGAAAGAAAATAATTGATCGTTTTGATGATATGAAAAATACCGCAACAAATAGGTTAGAAGATTGGCTAGAAGAAGATGAAGATATAAACAAAAAGTCAGAATTTAATCGGAATAGTTTTTATAATGAAAAAGAAAAAGTAAGATCTTTCAGAAATAAAAGAGAAGATGACCCTTGGATTTGACTAATGATAGATTCTTCAAGTAACAATACTTATGATGTTAATGAATCACTTAAAGTTGAAAACTTAACTCGTGATGATTATGAAGAGATATGCAAAAGATTAGGAAGAAAACCTAATAGAACAGAATTGGGAATGTTTGGAGTAATGTGGTCTGAGCATTGCTGTTATAGAAATTCAAAGCCATTATTAGCTAATTTTCCTACTACAGGAAAAAATGTATTAGTTGGTCCAGGAGAAAATGCAGGTGTTATTGATGTAGGCAATGATCAGAAACTTGTTTTCAAAATTGAAAGTCACAATCATCCTTCTGCTATTGAACCTTTTCAAGGAGCTGCAACAGGAGTGGGTGGCATATTAAGAGATATTTTTACAATGGGTGCGAGACCCATAGCAGTTTTAAACTCTTTAAGATTTGGCAATCTTGATAAATTATCTAATATTTCTTTACTTCGAGGTGTAGTTTCGGGGATATCTCATTACGGTAATTGTGTTGGGGTTCCTACTGTCGGTGGAGAAATAGACTTTGATGACAGTTATTCCGGTAATCCTCTTGTTAATGTTATGGCTTTAGGTTTATTAGAAACTGATGAAATCGTTTGTTCAGGAGCAAAAGAAGTAGGTTCTCCCGTTCTATATGTAGGAAATACCACAGGAAAGGATGGAGTAGGAGGCGCTAGTTTTGCTAGTTCCGAATTAAATACTAATTCATTGGATAATAGACCAGCAGTACAAGTAGGTGATCCATTTATTGAAAAAAGTCTTATTGAAGCTTGTTTAGATGCTTTTAAAACAGGCGATGTACTTTCTGCTCAAGATATGGGAGCTGCGGGATTAACATGTAGTAGTGCTGAAATGGCTGCAAATGGGAGTTTAGGTATTTCAATTAACCTAGATTTAGTTCCTGCAAGAGAGAATGATATGTCTGCTTACCAATACTTACTATCTGAATCACAAGAGAGAATGTTGTTGGTTGTTAAAGAAGAAAAGTTAAATACTCTTATTAATCAATTTAAAAAGTGGGGACTTTTCGCAAATGTTATTGGTGAAGTCATATCTAGAAAAGAGGTTATTATCTCTCAAAAAAATCAAATAGTTGCACAAATTCCTACTTCTGCTTTATCTGATGAAACTCCAATTAATATTCATAATATTATTAAGGAGCCTCCTATTCATTTATTAGAGAAATGGGAATGGACAGAAGAGGAATTGCCAGCTATCAGCGAAAATAAAATTCTTTCTTTAAAAGACCAACAAAAATATTCTTTTTCTGAAATTATTTTAAAACTTTTATCTAATCCTTCAATTGCTTCTAAAAGTTGGGTGTATCGACAATATGATTCCCAAGTACAATCAAATACTGTTTTTAAGCCAGGAGATGCAGATGCAGCGTTAATAAGACTTAGACGGCAAGACGAGAAAAATAAAAATAATGAATTTTCTGGTGTAGCTGCTTCTGTAGATTGTAATAGTAGATGGGTATTATTAGATCCATATAGAGGAAGTATTGCAGCAGTTGCAGAATCTGCTAGAAATGTAAGTTGTGTTGGTGCTCAGCCAATAGCTATAACAAATAATTTAAATTTTTCTTCACCCGAAACTGAAATAGGATATTGGCAACTGTCATCAGCATGTGATGGGATTTCTAAAGCTTGTATTGCTCTAGAGACACCTGTAACAGGAGGAAATGTTTCTTTATATAATGAATCAAAAAATCAAAACAATCAAGTAACTCCTATTAATCCCACTCCTGTTATTGGAATGGTAGGAACTATTAAAAATGTAGACAAAGCTATTAGTTCAGGATGGAAGAACATAAATGATCAAATTTGGATAATTGGTTCAAATGCTTCTGAATCTTCAATAGCTGCAAGTTCTTATTTAGAATATTTTCATGATTTAGTAACAGGAAGACCTCCTAAAATTCATTTACAAGATGAAAAATACTGTCAAAGTTTTTTAAGAGATTCAATTCAAAAAAATTATATCGCTTCTTCTCATGATGTTAGTGATGGAGGTTTAGCTGTCGCTTTATCAGAATGTTGTATTCTGTCTTCTAAGGGAGCTTATATTCAATTAGAAGAAAAAAATGCTCGTCAAGATAATTTATTATTTAGTGAAGGAGGATCAAGAATATTATTTTCAGTTAATAAAAAAGAAGAACAAAACTTTTTGAATTTTCTTGAAATTAAGAGCAAAGATTTTGGAAGAAACGTATACGTTAAAAAAATTGGATTTGTTTCTGAACATAATCTTGATATAACTCTCCAAGATCAAACACTTTGCAATTTAAGGGTTGATGAATTAACCGAAAAATTTAATAATAGTATTTCTAACTGTTTTTAATAATGAATAACAATATGGAATTATCTACAAAATTCGGAAATTAATTATGTGTGGAATTGTTGGAATTGTTTCTTGTGATGATGTAAATCAACAGATTTATGACAGTCTTTTGCTACTTCAGCATAGAGGTCAAGATTCAACTGGAATAGCTACAATGGAAAATACTGTTTTTCATATACATAAAGCTAAAGGACAAGTAAATACTGCTTATAGAACAAGAGATATGAGAAATTTAATAGGAAAAATTGGTTTAGGGCATGTTAGGTACGCAACTAAAGGTTCAGCAGAAAGTGTTGAAGAAGCACAACCTTTCTATGTTAATGCTCCTTATGGAATAGTTTTGATTCATAATGGAAACCTTACTAATACAAGAGACCTAGAGAAACAATTATTTAATGTAGATAAACGCCATACTAATTCTTCAAGTGATACTGAAATGTTGTTAAACATATTCGCCACTGAATTACAAGAACAGATCCATAATCAAGATCTAGAGCCAGATATAATTTTTAATGCAGTTAAAAATTTACATAAAAGAATTCAAGGTTCATATGCTTCAATTGCTTTAATTTCAGGGCATGGTTTATTAGCTTTTAGAGATCCTTTTGGTATAAGGCCTTTAGTAATTGGAAAAAGAATTTCTCTTATTACTCAAAAGGAAGAGTGGATGGTAGCTAGTGAGTCTTTAGTATTAGAAAATAATGATTATCATGTTGTTAGAGATGTGGAACCTGGCGAGGCAATTTTTATAACCAATAATGGTGAATTTTTTTCAAAGCAATGCTCAGAAAACCCAAGGTTATTTCCTTGTGCTTTTGAATATGTTTATTTAGCTAGACCAGATTCAGTGATGAATGGAATTTCAGTTTATCAAGCACGTTTGAAAATGGGTGATTATTTAGCTGAAACAATTAAGCAATCAATACAGTGTGGGGATGTCGATGTGGTAATGCCTATTCCTGATTCTTCACGTCCTGCGGCAATGCAAGTTGCTAGGCAGTTGGGGATAGAGTATAGAGAAGGTTTTTTTAAAAATAGATACGTTGGAAGAACTTTCATAATGCCTGGCCATCAAAAACGTAAACAATCTGTAAGGCAAAAGTTGAATGCTATGAGTACAGAATTTAAAAATAAAAATGTACTAATAGTCGATGATTCTATAGTGAGAGGAACTACATCAAAACAAATAGTGCAAATGGCAAAAGATGCTGGTGCAAATAAAGTTTTTTTTACTTCAGCAGCTCCTCCAGTTAGATATCCTCATGTTTATGGAATTAATATGCCTAATAGAGATGAATTAATTGCTCATGATAGATCAATAATTGAAATAGCAGAAAAGCTTGAAATAGATCATCTTGTATATCAAAGTGTTGAAAATTTGAGAAAATCTATAATTAATGATTCTCCCATTCAAGAATTAGAAATGAGTTGTTTTACTGGTTCTTATGTTACTGGGACGGTAAATCAAGAATATTTAAAATGGGTTGAAAATGAATATAATTCTTAATTGATATATTTTTCTAGTCGATAACAATTATCAAGATATTCATCTTTTTCCAGATTCAAAAAATCTATTTTAAGCATATTTTTCCCAGAATTATTATCTAATTTGTTTAAGTTTAATCTTGCGGATTTATTTTTATTCGTCTCAATATCGATATATTGGTTGCTAGATAGAACTGTTATAAAATGGTCATCTTTAAGCTGCATTTTCTCATTTACATAACCTAATTTAGAGTTATAAGAATTATAAATATCATCAATTTTTAGTTTAAAAAACTTACCTTTTTTAGAAACTAAATAAAGGATCTCTTTATCCTTACTTTTACAACAAGAAACTATTTGTTCTGTAGGTAAAAGATTAACCAATAATAGTCCTAGTGATTGTTTTGTACTTGGGTTTAAGTTTTTATCTGATAAATCAAATTTAAAAAGCCTACCAATAGAAGTCAATATTACTAGTTGTTGTTGTTTATTTAAAATAAATGAATCAATGATGCTTGTAGAATTTTTTAATTTGGTAATTGAAAAGATCCTATTACTTTTTATCATATCTTCATCAAATAAAACTTTTTTAAATCTTCCATCAGAACTCAATATGCATAAATAATTTTTTAATTTACTGTCTAGATAATGAAAATTTATTATCTCTTTTGGGTCAATATTTCCTAAAACTTTTTTATCCATTTTAAACTCACTAGTAATGTTTGATTTCCAATCGATTTGAATAATTTTTCCCGAAGATGTAATTCCAATAATTTTTAAACTTTTATCAATCCTACATATAAACTTTTGAACATTTTTATTATCTATAAATTTATTTTCATGATCTAATATTTTTTTATAGTTATTATAAATTATCTTCTTAAAATAAAATCTATTATCTACTGATATTTTTGTTTCTTTATTTATAAGATCTTCTAATATTTGATTATTTATAGTATCTATTTCTTTTTCTTGATTTATATCTTTCAAAATTTTTGTTTTTCTTTTTACATTAAATTTCTTTTTTAAACTCTTCAGTTCTTCAATCAAAGTGTCAAGCAATAATCTTCTGTTATTTAAAAGATTATTAAGATATTTTTTCTTTTCAAGTAGTTCTTTCATATCAATTTCAATTTGCTTCCTTTCCAAGGTTGTTAATTTTTTTAGAGGCATGCTTAATACCGCATCTGCTTGTTTTTCACTTAGACTCAGTTTGACTATTAATATTGATTTTGCTTCAGTTGCATTTTCTGAGTTTTGAATAACCTCAATAATATCTTTTATATTTTTAGTTGCAATTGAAAATCCCTCTAATATTTCAAATTTTTCTGATGCAATTCTTAAAAAATATTTTGTTCTTTTTCTAATTGTTTCTTCTCTAAATTCTAGAAAATAATTTAGATATTTTCTTAGTGTAAGTTGAATAGGTTTACCGTCAACTAAAGCTAAAAATATTGCACCAAAATTAGATTGTAAAGCTGTTTTTTTGAATAAATTTGATACTACAATTTCAGAATTTGAATCTTTTTTTAATTCAATAACGACCCTCATCCCGTCTCTATCACTTTCATCTCTAATATCAGAAATCCCATCAATTTTTCCTAGATTCACCAATTCTGCAAGCTTTTCGATCCATCCTGCTTTACTTATTTGATAAGGTAGTTCTGAAATTATAAGTGCATTTTTTTTATGCCTTCCTTTCCCTAAATTAATTTCTTCATTTTTAATTACTCCCCTTACTGTTACTGAGCCTCTTCCTTGTAGGTAAACTTCATTCATTGCACTATTGCAAATTAATTCTCCTCCAGTTGGAAAATCAGGTCCTAATATAATTTTCGACAATCTCAAGTCGCTTATTTCTTTATCGTTTATGAGGGCAATTAAACCATCAACTATTTCGCCAAGATTGTGCGGGGGGATATTCGTTGCCATACCAACAGCGATTCCTGAGGAACCATTTAATAACAAAAAGGGTAATTGTGCCGGCAATATGTCTGGTTCTTGTTGTGAGCCGTCAAAATTATTTGAGTAACTTACTGTTTCAGATCCAATCTCTTGAAGGAAACATTCATGAGCTATTGGGGCCAATCTTGTTTCTGTATATCTCATTGCAGCTGGCGGGTCATTATCAACAGATCCAAAATTCCCATGACCATCAAGAGTTGGATATTTTGTAGAAAAATCTTGAACTAATCTAACCAGTGCCTCGTAGACTGCTTGATCTCCATGAGGATGATATTTCCCTAGTACATCGCCCACAACTCTGGCACATTTTCTGAATGGTCTATCTGGAGTAAGTCCTAATTCATGCATTGCGAAAAGAATTCTTCTTTGAACTGGTTTCAGTCCATCTCTTGCATCAGGTAAAGCACGTCCTATTATCACACTCATTGCGTATTCTAAATAGGAACGTTGCATTTCTTCCTGCAACGATATAGAAGTGAATTTTTCCTTAGTCATTTAATAGGAAATTTATAGAAAGCTTTCATAAACTAAATTAAGATTAATAGGTAAATAAATATTTACCAGTATTAATAGTTGGGGAATTTATTTAATTTTTGTTTTTGCAACTAATATTTCTTTTTTAATTTGAGGATTTTCAAAAAGTTTTTCAGTAGAAATTTGTAGTTTTTTACCCCAAAGCTGTTCTTTTCTATAATTAAAGTCAACATAATTTGGGTCTTTGTTTAAAGCTTTTTTTGCTAGAACTATTGCTTTATTAATGTCCTTATTTTTTAAGCATGAAGCAAGTGCTAAAAGTGGTTCTGCACTTTCCTCAAGTTCTAGAGCCTTTTTAAAAGAGATAATAGAAAGATTAATTTTATTTAGTTCAAAATATGCTAATCCTTGGTTGTTAATTGCTTGCCAAAAATCTTTTTTAATTTTTATTGCTTTATCAAATTCCTCTATGGCTTTTTCATAATTTTTTTCCATTAAATAAATATTTCCTAATTGAAAAATTGCTTTAAAGTTTTTAGGAAGGATTTTAATTCCTGAAAGTAAAGAAATTTCTGCTTTTTTTATTTTTGATTGTTTTAAATATATAGTACTTTTTGCAAAATATATTTCACTCATTTTGGGGTTTATCTTCTGAGCATTATCTAGTGAAATCAAAGCATCATCATATAATTTATTGGCAATTTGTGTTTCAGCTAAGATAGTCCATAATATTTCACTTTTATTATTTATTTTTACAGCTAATTTTGCCAAATTCAAACTATCTTTGATTTGTCCAAAATACAGAAGCTGATAAGCTTCTTTTCCAATTGATAAACCTTGTTTTTGTAAGCTTTTTGTTTCTGGCAAGTAATAATATGGTATTAAAGCTTTTAAACTTTCAGCGATAAAAACATGGCTACTAATTATTGAAAAAAATAATATTTTTAAAAGAGACTTTTTCATATTTTTATGTATTTTTGAGCATTGCTTTTATATTTCTTTTCCACATCCATGGTTTTATTCTTTTTAATGTAGTTCCTTGAAGATTTTTTTTCCATTTTTTTTCATCCCAACTTAATGCTTCAATATTTAGATTTTTAACCCATGATTTTGGATAAGCTTCAATGCTCTTATTTAATGGAACTGTTTTATTCCAAGGACATACATCTTGGCAGATATCACAACCAGCAATCCATCCATTTAAATGTTTTTCTACATGTTCTGGAAAAGTTTGATTTCTATTTTCTATAGTATGGTATGCAATGCACTGTTCAGAATCAATAACAAAGGGTTCTGTTATTGCATTTGTTGGACATTTTTCAATACATTTTTCACATATACCACATAGAGATTGGGAAGAATTGTCAGGCGTCAAATCTTCCGAAAGAATCAAAAAACCTAAGGTTAGCCATGATCCAAATTCTTTATTAATAAGATTACTATTTTTGCCTATCCAACCTAGACCCGCTTCTTCTGCCCATGCTTTTTCAAGAAGAGGGGATGTGTCAACGCAAATTTTCCACTTGCAATTTGGAACTTTAGTATTAATCCATTTACCTATTTTTTTTAATTTTTTAGCAATAACTTTGTGATAATCTTCTCCTTGGCCGAATTTTCCAATTTTGAATTTTGCTTTTTCCTTATGTTCATGACTTAAATAATTAAAACCAACAGTTAAAACACTTTTCGCTTCATTTAGGAGAGATTTTATATTTTTTCTTCTTTCGGCTTCCATCCATTTCATTTCAGAATGATAATTATTTGCTAACCATCTTTCTAATGCTTGAGTTCTTAATTTGACTCGAGAACTTCCTGGTATTGATGCTATACCGGATACGGCAAAACCTTCAAATATTGCTCTTTTTTTTAGCTTCTCACTGAATTCTTTTTTATTTTGAATCATATTTCTCATATTTATATTATGAATTAGATTCGAATAAATGGTGTTTTTAAACTAATAAACTAATAAATAATTTAAATTTATTAAAAATAAATATATCCCTATCAAGGAAAACTAGCTAAATTGTTAGTAAAATGAACAAAATTAGGAACTGCAATTTTGGTTGAATCTACTCAAAGTCAAGATTCGAACCTAGGAACTAGGCTCCAACAAGATTTAAAAAATGATCTGATAGCAGGGTTGTTAGTTGTTATTCCATTGGCAACCACTATTTGGCTTTCTTCTATTGTTAGTAAATTTGTTCTTACATTAGTTACTTCAGTCCCTAAACAATTAAACCCATTTATTACATTAAATCCTTTATTACAAGATTTAATTAATTTAACCTTAGGTTTAACAGTACCTTTATTGGCAATTTTGCTAATTGGTTTGATGGCGAGAAATTTTGTTGGAAGGTGGTTGTTAGAATTTGGAGAAGGTACTTTATCAAAGATTCCAGTCGCAGGGGCAGTTTATAAAACTCTAAAACAATTACTTGAAACTTTTTTAAGTAATAAATCCAATAGATTTAGAAGAGTTGTTTTAGTAGAGTATCCACGAGAGGGTTTATTTAGTGTTGGGTTTGTAACTGGGGATGTTGGCCCATCACTTCAATCAGAATTAGATGAGAAATTATTAAGTGTTTTTATACCTACTGCCCCTAACCCAACGACAGGTTGGTATACATTAGTTCCTGAATCGTCTGTTAAAGATCTTGCTATTTCAGTAGAAGATGCATTTAGAACAATAATTTCGGTAGGTATTGTTAATCCTGATGAAAAAGATAGCTCTTCAAATCCTACTTTTTCGAAATTATTTTCCCAACTAAGAGCTTCTACAAATACTTCATCTACTTAATTGATGCATAACAGATCGCTATCACGAGAATTGTCTTTACTTTCATTAGGTCTTATCAAAGATACGGCAGATTTAGAATTAAATAAAATTCAAATTGATGAAATTTTTGAATCCGCTTTAGATTCTTTAATAAACCACTGTAGAGATGAGTTAGATAATTGTGAAGCAGATTTAGAAAATGTATCGCAACATATTTTAGATAGTGAATTAAAGGAAGGTAGTAATTCTTCTTTTGCAAATGTTCGAGATGAACTTAAAAAAGCTTTTTATAAAATGGAATCAGTAATGAACTCACTTTCAGTTACTTTAGATTTTCCAAAATTGATTGTATCAAGTAATCAAATTGACATTAGAGAAGATGTAAATCATAGAATTTTAAGCATAATTAATAATTTAAAATCTATAGACTCGGAAATTGACGAAGTAATGGATAGATGGAGATTAAAAAGGTTGCCTAGGGTTGATCGTGACATATTACGCTTAGCTTATGTTGATATTCATTTTTTAGACACTCCTGTAGCAGTTGCATGTGATGAGGCCGTTAATTTAGCAAACAAATATTGTGATACACAAGGTAGAAAAATGATAAACGGGGTTTTAAGGAGATTGCAAAGAGTTAAGGTGAATTAATTATTTGATATAAATCAATAATTTTTTATAATTTAATAAAATACGATAAAAAATATTTATGACTAATAATGAATCTGATAGTTCTCTTGAATGGGCTTCACAAGCTTATGCTTTGTTAAAACAAAAACAAGAATTAAAAAAACAAGAAGATCAACTTAAAGCAGAAGAACTAAAAGCAGAGCAATTAAAGGTAGAAGAACTAAAAGCAGAGCAATTAAAGGCAGAAGAACTAAAAGCAGAGCAATTAAAGGCAGAAGAACTAAAAGCAGAGCAATTAAAGGCAGAAGAACTAAAAGCAGAGCAATTAAAGGTAGAAGTTAATAAACAGAATTTTTCTAATTTGCAAGATGATACAGAAGTTAAATTAGGAGATTTTGATGATGATTTTACTTGGTCAGCAATGGTGTTGGCTGCGCAGGGTAAAAAAGTAAATGAAATATCAATTGATGAAATAGATTGGTTGAGTAAATTACGAAGAGGATTAGAAGAAACAAGAAAAGGTTTTGTATCAGAATTATTAGATAAATTAGGAGATGATCCACTTACACCAGAATCTTTAGATGATTTAGAGACATTATTAATAAGAGCTGATGTTGGTATTGACTCAACAGATAAAGTAATTAATGCACTTAGGAAAAAATTAAATGAAGAAGTTGTTGGAGGAGAAGAAGGAATAAAATTTTTAAAAGATGAATTACGAGCAATCATTGAAAAACCAATAAAAAATTCTGGAACAAATATTCTTGTTCCACAGAAAGGGAAGTTGAATGTTTGGCTAATAGTGGGAGTAAATGGAGTTGGCAAAACAACAACTTTGGGGAAACTTGCTTATTTGTCATCAAAAAGTAACTATAAAACTTTAATAGCAGCAGCTGATACTTTCAGAGCAGCAGCCGTAGAACAATTACAGGTATGGGGTGATAGAAGTAAAGTAGATGTTATTTCGAATCAATCAAAGAATGCAGATCCAGCAGCCGTAGTTTTTGATGCTATTAACGCAGCAAACAAACGCAAAAGCGACCTATTACTCGTAGATACTGCAGGAAGGCTACAAAATAAAAATAATCTTATGGATGAATTATCAAAAATAAAAAAAATTATTGACAAAAAAGTCCCTGATGCAATCATTGAGTCTTTATTAGTTTTAGATGCTAGTCAAGGACAAAATGGATTAAAGCAGGCAAAAAGTTTTGCAAAATCTGCAAATTTAAGTGGTGCAATTATTACTAAATTAGATGGTACTTCAAGAGGTGGCGTTTCTCTGGCTGTTTCTGCAGAAGTCAATCTGCCGATAAGATTTATCGGCGCTGGAGAGGGTATTAAAGATTTAAGACCATTTAATAGCTTTGAGTTTGTTGAGGCTTTGCTTGCTGATAGATAAAAATTTAATTAATTTTTTTTAAAAAGGTATTTTTAGTGTTAAAACATACCTATGGCTTCTATGTGTTTTGTCTAAAATCCAAAAAGAAAAATTATTGTCTAATGACGTTATTCAAGAATTTTTAGAGAAGGATTATAAATTTCCTCTTCATGAGAATGATAAATTTATAGAAACAGCATCTTCATTATCCTATTATTTAAAATCTTTTTCAAATATAAAAAGATTTCTTGATTATATTTCTTTAATTTTAAAACATACTTTTAATAATCAATTAAGTTTTATTATTCCTTTGAATGAAAATGGAGAAATATGGAAACAAAATATTAAGTTTGCTGGTGCAACAAAAAATCTAAAAATGGATGATGAGATTAAAAGTTATTTTAACAATTTTGATTTCTCTAAAAATTTTAAATTAAAAGATGATATTTCTTTTGAAAAAGTTTTAAATAATCAATTTAAAGAATATGTAATTAAGTCTTATAAAGTTTTGTCACGAGGAAAATGTAGAGGATTTGTATATACCTTTAAAAAAGATACTTTCAATGATTCTTTAAAATATGAGCGCAATTTAAACTTTATTATTAGTTGTTTGGCAATTGGTTTAGAAAACTATTCGTTAATTAAAGCAAAAAAGAAGCATGAAAACGTAGATAGAGAAATTTCTATTGGAGCAGAAATCCAATCGCAACTTTTACCCGATTATTGTCCAACCATTAATGGTGTAGATTTAGCTGCGCACTGTAGGCCAGCTCTGCAATTAGGAGGAGATTATTATGATTTCATGTCTTTGAAAACAAATATTTCTGAGAAGAGACGCGAAAAAGCAAGGTGGGCTTTAGTTATTGGAGACGTTATGGGGAAGGGCCTTCCAGCAGGTCTCTTTATGACTATGTTAAGAGGAATGCTAAGAGCAGAGGTTTTGACTGGGTTACCTCCAGATAGAATATTGCATGATTTAAATCAGTTAGCTATTTATGATTTAGATCAATCGCATAGATTTATAACTTTATTTTATTCTGATTATGATCCTAGAACAAAAAAATTAAGGTATGCAAATGCTGCACATAATCCTCCTTTGCTTTGGAAAAGTTCTGAGCAAAAAATTATTAAATTAGATTCAGAAGGTTTTGTTCTTGGTTTGCAAAATGATGCTGAATATCAATGTGGTCAAATACAACTTAATAAAAACGATGCAATTCTTTATTATACAGATGGAGTAACTGACACTTCTAATGCTTTAGGCGAAAGATTTGATGAAGAACGTTTAATTCAATCCTTTTCAAAATTATGTCAGCAATCACTTAAATCTAAAGATATTTTAAATAAGATTTATAAGATATTAGATGAGTTTACTGGTAAAAATAGACAATTGGAAGACGATGCTTCTATCGTAGTCTTTCAGTTAGATTAGATTTTTTGTCACATATATAAAATAATGCTTTATTAGAAGTAATTAACGTTTAATTCATATGTCCAAAGTTTGGAGTAATAGGTTTGATGGTAGTCTGAATCCTTTCATTGAAGAGTTTAATGCTTCAATCAGTTTTGACAAAACACTAATTTTAGAAGACATAGAGTGTTCTATAGCTCATGCCAAAATGCTTAGTAAAACCAAGGTTTTGTCCACTGATGAGTCTTTAAAAATTATCGAGGGTTTAGAAACTATAAAAGAAAAATTTATTGAAGGCAAATTTTGCCCCGGGGCTCCATCGGAGGATATACATTATTGCATTGAAGAAAAACTAATTAATTTAATTGGTGAAACTGGAAAAAAATTACATACAGGTAGAAGTAGAAATGATCAGGTTGGAACAGATATCAGATTATGGTTGAGAAAAAAAATTGATAATATTGATATCTTATTGTACGAATTACAAAATTCTTTATTTTCGATTGCCGAATCAAATATTTATACATTAATACCTGGTTATACCCATATGCAAAGAGCGCAACCTCTATCTCTTGCCCATCATCTTTTGGCGTATCTTGAAATGTTTCAAAGAGACCGTGAAAGGCTTAAAGAAGTTAGAGCTAGGGTTAATATTTCGCCCTTAGGCGCAGCAGCTTTAGCGGGGACTAAAATTAAAATAGATAGATATTTTACTGCTGAAGAATTAGGTTTTGGAAATATTTATAAAAATAGTATTGATGCTGTAAGTGACAGAGATTTTTGTATTGAATTTGCTTCAAGTTCTGCTTTAATAATGTCTCATTTGAGTAGAATTTCCGAAGAAATAATCTTGTGGGTTACTGATGAGTTTTCTTTTGCAAAATTAACTGATAAGTGTGCGACTGGAAGTAGCTTAATGCCTCAGAAGAAGAATCCAGATGTTCCTGAATTAATAAGGGGTAAAACGGGTCGAGTTTATGGACATCTTCAATCTTTATTAACCATGATAAAGGGAGTGCCTCTTTCATATAATAAGGACTTCCAAGAGGATAAAGAGCCAATTTTTGACACAGTAGATACTATTTCTTCTTGCTTAAAAGCTATGACAATTTTATTAAATGAAGGAATAGAGTTTAATGTTGAAAAGTTAATGGATTCTGTTCATAATGATTTTTCTAATGCAACTGATTTAGCAGATTATCTAGTATTTAAGAAGGTTCCTTTCAGAGAGGCATATCAAGTGGTTGGAGATATTGTGAAGTATTGTTTAAGTAAAAACATATTATTTAAAGATTTACAATTAGAAGAATTTCAAACATTTCATAATGAATTTAAAGAAGATATTTATGAAAACCTCAATCCTATGAACGTAGTCAAGTCCAGAAATAGTTTAGGTGGAACAGGATTCGATCAAGTCAAACTTGAATTAAATAATTGGAAGAAAAAATTATTCACCTAAATCTCAATTAATTTTCTACAACAAGGTATGTATTGAAGTAGAATAATATAGTAATGTATATGAACTACTTAATTAGTAGTTTTTATCTTGGTTATTATTTTAAAGTTGAGTTTCAAGTGAGTATTTTTGTTGGCAATTTGCCTTTCCGCGCAGAGCGAGAAGACATCTTAGAATTATTTACACCGTACGGTGAAGTTATGAATTGTTCTCTTCCCTTAGAAAGAGATACAGGTAGAAAAAGAGGTTTTGCTTTTGTCGAAATGGCAGATGAAGCACTTGAAACATCAGCTATTGATGGGCTTCAAGGAACTGAGCTTATGGGAAGGCCTTTAAGAATCAATAAAGCCGAGCCAAGAGGCGGCGGGGGAGGTCCACGCAGAGGCGGCGGTGGCGGTAGAGGCGGTTACGGCGGTGGCGGTAATGGTGGCGGTTACGGCGGTGGCGGTAATGGTGGCGGTTACGGCGGTGGCGGTAATGGTGGCGGTTACGGCGGTGGCGGTAATGGTGGCGGTTACGGCGGTGGCGGTAGAGGCGGTTACGGCGGTGGCGGTAATTATTCTGAACCTGCTTCTTCTTACGTTAATAAATCTTCTGGAGCAGAAGGTTGGGAAGATAGAAGTTATGGAAATTCTTCCGAAAATTCTGACTTTGAAAACGGCAGAAGTAGAAGAAAAAGAAGTGTTGCAAGCAATTCTGAAATATCTCAAGAAGGGAATTAAAAACCCATTTTTTGTAATTCTGAAGCTTTTTTGCTTAAGTAATCAATACTTAATTCTTGTCTAATCGATTTGGTAGAAATTTCATTTCTCCAAACCTTTGCGTTTGGGATACCTTCTACAAGATTTATTAAATGTTTGCATATATCCCAAGTTTTGCCTTCATTTTTTAAATGTTTTTCAATATAAGGAACCAATGAAAAAATGATTTCGGAAGCTTTTTTGCTTTTGGTACTTTCACCATATATTTTTTGATCAATTTCAGACCACCTTAATGGATATTTGTAAGCTGATCTTCCTATCATTACACCATCTAAATCATTAAGTGCTTCTATGCATTGATCAATATTCGTAAAACCTCCATTTATTTCTATAATTAGTTTTGGATTGTTTTTCTTTAATTTCCGAACCACATCATATTTAAGTGGCGGTATGGTTCTATTTTGCTTGGGATTTAGACCTTTTAATATTGCTTTTCTTGCATGAACAGTAAATCTGTCTGCTCCAGCATTTGCAATTTCTTTTACGAAACTATCTAATTTATCAAAACTATCTTCTTCATCAACGCCAATTCTATGTTTGATAGTAACGGGTAAACTACAATTATTTTTTAGCGATTCTATACATTTTGCTACTTTGATGGGTTCTTTCATTAGTGAAGCACCAAAGTTTCCGGAACATACTCTTGGGCTTGGACATCCCACATTGAAGTTAATTTCATCGTATCCCCAATCTTGAGCCATTTTTGCAGCCTCTTCAAGCATTTTTGGGTTGTCTCCTCCAAACTGAATTGATAATGGATGTTCTTCTGAATTAAAGTCCAAAAACCTCTCTTTTTTGTCTGTATAGATTAAACTCTGAGCTACTATCATTTCAGTATATAAGAGCGCTTTAGAACTTATTTTTCTAATTATCATCCTAAAGTGTTTGTCTGTACAATCCATCATTGGAGCAACACTTATTTTATGTAGATTGTTTATAGTATTAATCTGATAACTTTTCATTAAATTCTATTCGATATATTTGAAAATATGAATCAATTTTTTTCTAGAAGATCTTTTATTTTAATTCCTATCATGTCAATTTTGAAATTTATTCTTCAACCAAAGAAAGTATTAGCTGCATTTGCTGCTTCGGATGACGACTGGAATTTATCAAAAGAGGATTGGAAAAACAAACTTAGTCCGGAATCTTATTATATTTTGCGTGAAGAGGGTACTGAAAGAGCATTTAGTAGTCAGCTAAACAATGAGAAGCGGAAAGGTATATTTTATTGTGCAGGCTGTAATCAACCTCTTTTTACTTCTGATACTAAATTTGATAGTGGTACTGGTTGGCCTAGCTTTTGGGATCCAATTCAAGGTTCTGTTGAAACGAAGGTAGATTTTAAATTAATTGTTCCAAGAACAGAATATCATTGTTCAAGATGCGGAGGTCATCAAGGTCATGTTTTTAATGACGGTCCTCTCCCAACAGGTAAAAGATATTGTAATAACGGTCTTGCCTTGAAGTTTATAGCCGAATAATTAATTAGTGCGGCCTTCCGCAACTTGTTTTGTGCGTCAATTTCATTCACAATGGTTTTAATAAAAATTTAGGGTAATGATTGAAAAACAATCAGATAATGTCGAAAATCTAGAAGATAATGTTTCTCAAGAGGTTAATAAAAATGAAGATTCCTCTGTGATTGAAAATCAAACCAGCGAAGATAAACAGACACTAGAGGTAGATGATGAAAATATTTATGCAGAAGATTTAAAAAATACCATAACCAATAATGACGCAAGATTAGAACAATTAGAAAAAGAGCATGAAACTTTAAAAAGTCAGTATGTAAGAATTGCTGCCGATTTCGATAACTTTAGAAAAAGACAGTCTCGAGATCAAGATGATTTAAAAGTTCAACTTGTTTCCAAAGCTTTAACAGCAATATTGCCGATTGTTGATAATTTTGAAAGAGCAAGACAACAACTAAAACCCGAAAGTGAGGAGGCTCAAACATTGCACAGAAGTTATCAAGGACTATATAAACAATTAGTGGAAGTGTTAAAACAACAAGGAGTTTCTCCAATGAGGGTAGTTGCACAACAATTTGATCCTAAGTTACATGAAGCGGTTTTAAGGGAACCAAGTCAGGAGTTTAATGAGGATATAATTATTGAAGAATTACAGCGTGGATATCATTTAGAAGGTAAGGTGTTAAGACATGCATTAGTTAAAGTTTCAATGGGTCCTGGCCAACAAAATTCACAAGAGCCTGAAGAAAAGGATAAAGTTGAAGAAGATATTGATTCAGAGAATCCTATCTCTGAAGAAAATTAAATCCTTTTTATGAATAGTTGAGTATTATTTAATGGCCGACTTTTATCAAATACTTGGTGTTTCAAGAGATGCTGATGCTAATACTTTAAAGAGTGCTTATAGAAAGTTAGCAAGACAATATCATCCTGATGTCAATAAAGATCCAGGTGCTGAAGATAAATTCAAAGAGATAGGCAAGGCATATGAGGCTTTAGCTGATCCCGAAACTAGAGCGAGATACGATCAGTTTGGAGAGGCTGGAATAGGGGGAGCTGCTGGTATGCCGGATATGGGTGATATGGGTGGTTTTGGAGACTTGTTTGAAACTTTTTTTAATGGCTTTGGGGGACAATCTTCACAAGGAGGTAGATCACAAAGAAGGGGACCACAACAAGGTGATGACTTAAGGTATGACTTAAATATTGACTTTAAAGATGCTATTTTTGGACAACAAAGAGAAATCAATATACCTCATTTAGAAACTTGTGAAGTATGTAGAGGCACCGGAGCAAAAAAAGGCACAGGTCCAACAACTTGCACAACATGTGGCGGAAGTGGACAGGTTAGAAGGGCTACAAGGACTCCATTTGGTAATTTTACCCAAGTAGCAGAATGCCCAACTTGTAATGGGGTTGGACAAATAATTTCAGATCCATGCACAAGTTGTGGTGGTAATGGTGTGAAACAAGTTAGAAAAAAATTACGTATTAATATTCCTGCAGGAGTTGATTCTGGAACTAAATTGAGAGTTTCTGGAGAGGGAAACGTTGGTCTAAAAGGCGGCCCACCTGGAGATCTTTATGTCTTTATTAAAGTTAAAAATGACTCAAATTTAAAAAGAGAAGGCATTAATATTTATTCAGAAATATCAGTAAGTTATCTTCAAGCTATCCTTGGTGATACTGTCGATATCATTACCGTTGATGGTAAGGTTAATTTAAAGATTCCAAGTGGGACCCAGCCAAATAGCACTTTATCTCTTGAGAATAAAGGAGTTCCTAGATTAGGAAATCCAGTTGCAAGAGGCAATCATCAGGTTTTAGTAAAAGTTAAACTTCCAACTCGAATTACAGAAGATGAACGAAATCTTTTAGAGGATCTAGCTTCAAAATATACTGAACAGAATTCAAGTTCTAACAGTGGTTTGTTTAGTAGATTGTTTGGAAAGGATTCTTGAAAAAAGTTTCAAAGTTATTGGATTTAGAATCGATTCCTTGTCCTTTGAATGTTGTGAAATGTAAATTAGCGCTAGAGAAACTATCTTCAAATGAAACCTTGATAGTCCATTTAGATAAAGGAGAACCAGAAATCATGGTTAAAAGAGCTTTAAAAGAAATGAAATATTTTTTTAAAACTTTAGAAGAAAATCAAAAAACAATAAAGCTAGAATTTTTGCATGAAAGTTAATAAAAAATATAAGGGTCTTGTTACGAAAAAATTTAATGAATTTTATTTGGTTGAATTAGATAAATATGAGACCTCAGTTGCTAACAAAAAATTTTTATGCAAAATCAAGAAGTCTGTAAATTTTAGAAACCAATTCGTTTTCGTTGGCGATGAAGTGATTGTTTATCAAATTGATTTACAAAGTAAAAGAGCAACGATAGAAAGTTTAGTCAAAAGGAATAATCTTTTAGAAAGACCATCCGTTGCTAATATTTCAAATATATACGTCATTTGTTCTGTCGAAGAGCCAAAACTAAATTTATCTCAAGTCAATAAGTTTTTAATATCTTCTGAGCAACTAGGGGTAGAGGTTTCATTGGTGCTTACGAAATGTGATTTGATAACAGAAGAAAAACGACTTTTGTTAATTGAAAAATTTCACCAGTGGGGATATCAAGCAATTACTTTAAATTTAAATAATCCTGAAAATTTAAGAACTTTATTGATCGAGTTAAAGAAGAAAAAATGCTCAATATTTATGGGACCGTCTGGCGTTGGTAAAACTACTTTATTAAATATGATAATTCCAAACCTTGACAATAAAACTGCTCCCGTATCAAGCAAAATAAAACGTGGAAAAAATACGACGAGAAATGTTGAGCTATTTTCTTTATCAAGTAAAAGCTACATTGTCGATACACCTGGTTTTAATATTCAAACACTTGAAATAGATATTCGCGAATTATCTAATTTATATCCAGAAATTTATAAACAAGTAGTTAATGAAGGTATACATTGCAAGTTTCGTAATTGTTTACATGTAAATGATGAAGGTTGTAAGTTAAATAAAAATTTCGAAAGGTATACTTTCTATAAAGAAATGGTTGAATCATCTAAGAGTCATTATTGTCTAATCCAGGAAGATTAAGATTTAAGCCACCAGTCAAGTCATTCATTCTCTCTTTCATTGTTGTAGTTGAACTTTCATGAGCTTTTTTGATAGCTTCTAATATGTTTTTTTCTATTTCTTCTTTATTAGCAGTTGAAATATTTTCATTGACTTCAACTCTTAGTGGGAGTTGGTTTCCGCTAATCCATACTTTTATCATTTCATCATCACTTTTACCTTCAATTTCCATGCTTTCAAGCTCATCCTGTAATTTTTGTGCATTTTGTTGAATTTCTTTAGCTTTTTTAAAAGCCTCTGTTAGTTGTCCAAAATTTGGAAGTCCAAAACCTGCCATTTTTATAAAAAAGTTTCTTTAATTAAGGATAGTCAAAACCGATCATTCTTACTTCGGGTTCAAGAAAAATACCTTTTTTTTGTAGTACTTTTTGTTGAATTACTGTTATTAAATCTAAAATATCTTTCGAATTAGCAAAAGAGTTATTTACTATAAAATTTCCATGCATAGTTGAAATTTCTGCGCCGCCTATTTTAAAACCTTTTAATCCAAGTTCTTCAATTAATTTACCCGCATAATTATTAGTTGGATTTTTAAAAACGCTTCCAAAGCTAGGTAAATGGTAAGGTTGAGTATCGGTCTTTTTTTTAAGATTTTTCTGTGTAGTTTCTAATAATTGTTCAATATTTCCTTTTGGCTCAAATAGCAGTTTTGCACTTATAATCATGAGATTATTTTGCTGAAAAGGACTGAATCTGTATTGAAAATTGATATCTTTTTTTTCAATTTCTGATATTTTTAGAGTTTTAGTATCAATTACTCGAACTGATAAAAGATTATTTGCCAACGATAATTGTTTTGAACCTGCATTCATGCAAATAGAACCTCCGACTGTGCCTGGAATTCCCACAGTCCATTCACCGCCTTGCAATCCTTTTTTTGCAAGTATATTTGACATTGTTGGTAGCATTACCCCAGCCTCTACTTCTACAATTCCTGAATGAGATTCAATTTTGATAGAGCGCATTTTTTTGGTACATATAGTTAGGCCTTTTAAGAAAATATTATTTATTAATAAATTTGAGCCAGCTCCTATTATTCGACATTTTTGATTATTTAAAGACGCCCAATTTATTAAATTGATGAATTCATCAGTATTATTTGGTTTTGAAAAATATTCCGCAAATCCACCAACTTTTATAGTCGTATAATTAGAAAGGTTTATTTTCTCTTTAAAAGTAATATTTTTCATTAATTATTTAATTATTTAAAGTATTTTTATTTTTTAAAATTGACCATAAGTTATGACAATCTCCAGCCCCCATATTTATGATAAAATCATTTTTTTTGGTTAATTTAAAAAATTTTTCATTAATTTCATAATTATCTTTTAAACATGTAACATTCTTATTATTTTTATAAATAAGGTTAGCAATTAGTTGCGAGTCAATATTGTCAATATTTTTTTCTCCAGCTCCAAATATATTTGTTACGTAGATAACATCTGCTTTTGATAGTTCTTTCACAAATTCATGAATAAATTGTTTTACTCTAGTAAATCTATGAGGTTGAAAAATAGCAATTAATCTTCCCTTTTCTTCCCTATCACTACTATTTTTATCTTTAATAAATAACCTTGCTAAATCAATTGTTGCTTTAATTTCATTAGGATGATGTGCATAGTCATCATAAATTATTCTTTGATTTATTTCACCTCTAAATTCAAATCTTTTTTTTGGTAACTTTAAAGATTCTGTATTTTTTTTTATTTCTTTAAAACTTACTCCAACCATCCTGCAGGCTGCTATTGCAGCAGTAATATTAGAAAGATTATGTAATCCAGGAACTGGAATGTTTATTATATCAATGAATTTGCCATGTTCATAATATTTACCAACGGTTTTGTCCTTATTTATAATATTTGGAATTAATGAATAAGCAATATTATTACTTTCTTTAATAGACCATTGATTTTTGGAAGTAAAATTATTTTTTGTAAATTTACAATCATAGTTAATCAATAATTTTTGGCAGTTAGAAGCAAATTTTTTAAATGATGATAGAACTTCATCGATATTTGAGTAATGGTCACAATGATCAAAATCAATATTATTAATTATTCCAATATCTGAATTGTAATTCTTAATTGTTCCATCAGATTCGTCAATTTCTGTTACTAAGTATTTTGTGTTTTCGATATGAGCATTGGAATCATAGATTGGGATTATCCCACCAGTTATTGAAGAAGAATCATGTGTGCATAATTCTAATAGCGTTGAAAGGAAAGTACTTGTTGAGGTTTTCCCATGACTACCTGCTATTGATAATGATGTGTAAGAGTTCATTATCATCGCAAGAATTTCTGAACGATGTTTTATCGATAAATTATTTTTTTTGCAAAAGCATAACTCTTCGTTTTCATCTTTAATCGCAGAGCTAATCACACAATTGAGTGTATGATCCTGAAATTTTGAAATCACAAAATCAATATTTTTTTTAATTTGAGAATCAAAAATTATTGCTCCTAATGTTTTTAAACTTTTTGTTTCTTTGTTTTGAATTAAATCAGACCCAGAGACTGAGTATCCCTTTTTTATTAATGCCATAGCGATTGCAGACATTCCAATACCACCAATGCCAATAAAATGAAAATGATCTTTATGTCCTAATTTTTTATTCAATTATCAAATTTAGACTTAAATCAAGATAACTTCTAAGTAATTGGAATGGCATTTAATTTTTACAAAAAATGTTGGTTTTTTTATGAATTAATACAAAAATAGAATTATTTGCTTAATAAATTAAAAAATACTTACGTTATTGCACAAAATTCTGTATGATCAGCAACTTAGGTTAATCAATAAAAAATTTTTAATTATGACTTTGCGTGTTGCGATTAATGGGTTTGGCAGAATTGGGCGAAACTTTATGCGTTGTTGGTTAAGTAGAGGAGCTTATACCAACATCGAAGTGGTTGGGATTAATGTAACTTCAGACCCTAAAACTAACGCTCATCTGCTTAAGTACGATTCAGTATTAGGAAAATTGGATGGAGTGGACATTCAATATACTGATGATACTTTTGTAATTAATAACAAGACTATCAAGTGTTTTTCTGATAGAAACCCAATGAATTTACCTTGGAAAGATTGGGGGGTTGATTTGGTTATTGAATCAACTGGTGTTTTTAATACTGATATTGGTGCAAGTAAACACCTTGAGGTAGGTGCTAAAAAAGTAATTCTTACTGCTCCTGGTAAAGGTTCAGGTGTTGGGACTTACGTAGTAGGTGTGAATGCTGATCAATATAAACATAGTGATTATGATATTTTGAGCAATGCTAGTTGCACTACAAATTGTTTAGCTCCAGTAGTAAAAGTTCTTGATCAAACGTTTGGAATTAATAAAGGATTGATGACAACAATTCATAGCTATACTGGTGATCAACGTATTTTAGATAATAGTCATAGGGATTTAAGAAGGGCTAGAGCAGCAGCTACAAACATTGTTCCTACTTCAACAGGAGCTGCTAAAGCAGTTGCTTTGGTCTACCCTGAGATGACAGGTAAACTCACTGGTATAGCTATGAGAGTACCTACTCCTAACGTTTCAGCTGTAGATTTCGTTTTTGAATCTTCAAAATCTGTTACTAGTCAAGAAGTTAATAACGCGCTTAAGGAATCTTCTCTGGGTTCTATGAAAGGAATTATTAAATACGGTGATGAGCCACTGGTTTCAAGTGATTATGCAGGAACTAATGAATCATCAATAGTTGATAGTGATCTTACAATGTCAATTGGCGATAATCTTGTAAAAGTTCTTGCCTGGTATGACAATGAATGGGGTTATAGTCAAAGAGTTGTAGATTTAGCTGAGATAGTAGCTCAAAAATGGGAATAATCAAAAGTGAGAAAAAGACTTATTCTTAAGTAAATTTTTGTTATCACAGTTTTTAAAATTGACTGACACGTCTCCTTCGAGAAAGTATCCGATTTCCGTAATAGTTTGATCTTCATTTAAAAGATTATTGGCCCATTTTCTTGGGAGAGAAAAAACTAGCTCGTAATCTTCGCCCCCAAAAAAATAATATTCGTCCCATTTATTTCCTGTAGGCCAATTTTTATGTTTAGGAACTTTTGCATAATCAATAATTGCTTTGCAATTACTTTCAGTTGCTAAATCTAATAATGCTTGAAATAATCCATCACTACTGTCAGTACAACCAATCATTTTAATACTTTTATTAGTACGAGTTTTAAGTATTTTTTTAAGAAATTTAGGTTTAAGTTTTGGTCTGCAAAATTGTTGTAAAGAACTATTTATTAATGAGTGTGATAGTGCAATATCACTATCAAAAATTGTTTTACTTTTTATCATTAATCCTAATTTGCTAAGGCCATGAATGCCTGTAGTCAAAATAATTTCATTTGGTTTGCATGAGTTTCTTCGTAATTTAATTTCACCCTGTTTTCCTAGAGCAGTCATAGAGATTACTTTTTCTTTTCCCACAGAACAATCTCCTCCAAGAATTAAGCCCCCAAAATAGTCTAAAGCTAGATTTATTCCTGTATATAAATCTTTAATCCAAAGCCAATCTGTTTTTGATGGGACTACTAATCCAATATTAACTCCTATAATTTTGCTGCATCCACTTGAGATTAAATCAGATACATTACATGCTACGGCTTTCCATCCTATGTCTAAGGCAGAGATCGTATCATCATTAAAATGTATATTTTCTACTAATGAATCAGTATTAATAAGTAAGTTTTTATTTTTAGCTTTAATGAATGCGCAATCATCAGAAACTTGATTTTTAGGCATAAATTCAGCAAGCCTTTTTATTAATTCTTTTTCGCCAATATCCTCTAATAATTCTTTATGCATTTAATTTGAGTTTATCCATTCCATATAAAACATCAATTGAAATTATTGTGTCATCTTTTGTAAGCTCTTCTAAAACATCAAAACCCTCTATTACGTAACCAAAGGCGGCATTCCTTCCATCAATTAAATTTCGACCTGCTGGATTTAGCTCTGCTTCGTATAAAAAGAAGAAAAACTGCGATGATCCATCATCAACAGCGGCACTGGAATGTGACCACCCCAAGGTTCCAAGAGTTGCAAATGGCAAAGTCGGTGTTTCTGTATAAAGGCCTAACTCTTCAAAAGTTTCATTATAAAAAGTTTCGCTTTCGGTAGGTATTCTAATTTCTAGTGGAACATGTCTTTCCACATTTGTTTCGGGATCTATATATCCAATCTCATTACCAACTGGATCACCAGTTTGAAGAACAAAAAATTCTTCTGCTCTATTAATTGGCATATTACTGTAAAAGTTTTTTGAAGATAAATCTATAAAGGCACCAGCAGTAAGCGGTGCATTAAATCCATCTATTATTGCTTGCATATCGCCTTTAGAAGTTTTTATATTTACTTTTGCTCTACCAAGTAATCTCGGAAGATGATCAAATTCGCTTGGAATAGAATAGGGAAATTCATTTGGTAAAAAATATTCCTCTAGTCCCCCTATTTTATCTAGTGCTTCTCTTCTGGTTGTTATGAATGAATATTTATCTTTAGATTTAGCTTCATCTTGAAGATTATCAAAATCATTTTTAAGATCTAAAAATGTGTTTTCTGCAATTTTTTGTTTTTCGTTTGGTAATTCCTCAATAATTCGACTCTTATATTTTTTTAGTAAAGATTGACATTTTGTAACAGTTTTTGAGAGAGCTGGCCATCTTCCCCCTCTTACAAGGTCACTTGTGTCCTCTAACTTATGTTGAATTTCCTGCAGCTCAACTTGCTTGATAGGGAGTGAATTTCTGAGTATTGCATTGGGATCTTTTACTGCGTTTCCAGTAGGTAAATCAGCGAATACTTGTGTTGGTTTTAAGAGGCAAACATGTATTAAAATTAGAATTAAGAATAAAAAATGTTTGTTCTGATTTGATAAGAAGTTTTGCATAGCACTCTTACAGGTTTATGATCCTTGGGTATGTAATACAGGAATGATTTCCAGTAACGATTTTCGCACAGGTACTACCATCGAGATAGATGGACAAGTTTGGCGTGTAGTAGAATTCCTACATGTCAAGCCTGGTAAAGGTTCTGCTTTTGTGCGAACAAAATTAAAATCAGTTCGAAACGGTAATGTAGTCGAAAAAACTTTTCGAGCTGGAGAATCAGTACAACAAGCTGTTCTCGAAAAGTCTAACCTGCAACATACTTATGTGGAGTCAGGAGATTACGTTTTTATGGATATGATAAGTTTTGAAGAAACAAGACTCTCCTCTGATCAAATCGGTAGAGGTTCAAAGTATTTGAAAGAAGGTATGGAGGTTAATGTGATTTTTTATAAAGATAAAGTTTTAGAAGTTGAACTTCCAATCTCTATAACTTTAAAAGTTACAGAAACAGATCCTGGAGTTAAAGGAGATACTGCAAGTGGGGGTACTAAACCAGCTATTCTTGAAACAGGTGCTCAAGTTATGGTTCCTTTGTTTATTTCTGTAGGAGAAATGATTAAGGTCGATACCCGTAATGATAGTTATCTTGGACGTGACAACTAATGGCTATGAAATTAGATCATGATGACCTAGATCGCTTGATAGAAAAAATTTCTACAAGTGATATTCAAGAATTTTCTCTAGAAGGGGAAGATTTTAAACTTGAAATAAAAAGAAATTTGTTTGATCAGAATCATTTAATTAACAATTCGACAAAAAACAATTCTTTGGAGAAGCAAATAATTACTTCTCAATCAACATCAACAGATAATATTACCCTGACAAGTAACCCTGAAGTATCTCAGGTGGCCCCTCCAGGGCGCTCAGATCTTACAGACATTACTTCCCCTATGGTTGGAACGTTTTATAGGGCTGCGGCTCCAGGAGAGGACCCATTTGTTGATTTAGGAAGTAATATTACTATTGGGCAAACGATTTGTATACTTGAAGCTATGAAGTTGATGAATGAAATCGAATCAGAGTTTAATGCTGAAATTGTAGAAATACTTGTTGAAAATGGAACACCAGTAGAGTTTGGACAAGTATTAATGCGCGTTAAACAGTCTTGAATCTTTAGTTAAATCAAAAGCTGCTTTTATTGCTTCAACCATACTTTGAGATTGGGCTATACCTTTTCCTGCAATATCAAATCCAGTTCCATGATCAGGAGATGTTCTGATAAAAGGTAAACCAATAGTTGTATTAACTGAGTAATTAAGGGCTATAACTTTAATTGGAATTAATCCCTGATCATGATACATAGCAAGAATTCCATCATGTGTTGGAGCTGTTTTATCTCTCCATGCTTTTGAAGATGAATTCCAGCAAGTATCAGGAGAAATAGGACCTGATACATGAACTCCTTTATTTTGATTACCCCAGGTAGTAACCGCATTTTTAATCCAATCTTTTTCCTCACTTCCTAATATGCCTTCTTCACCAGCATGAGGGTTTAATCCAGCGACTTTTAGAAGGGGTTTATTGACATAGGTTTTGCAAAATTTTGCAAACAAATCTAATTTTGTATGAATTAGTTGTGTAGATAATTTTTTTGGTACGTCGCATAAAGGTATATGGGTAGTTGCCAATAAGGTGTTAAATCTCCAACCAGTGATTGGAGATTTAGCTGTAAATAACATACCGACATCCTTAACCTGACAAGTTTCTGCTAATAATTCTGTTTGACCTGAATAATTATGGCCTGCTAAAGACCATGACTTTTTACAAATAGGTCCAGTAACTAGTGCTGCATTTGTATACTTCTGAACAATTTCAATAGCTTTTTTCAAGTAAAAGAAACTTGCATTACCATTACTTTTTTTTTGTTTATTTATTTCAAACGGAATTTGAATATCATGTATTTGGTAATTATTAGGATCTACAATATTTTTGATTCCTAAAGATTTAAGATTTTTATAAGTATTTTCTAGATTATTTTTTGATCCAACAATTATAAAATCAAGATTATATGGTATTTCTTTAGAAAAAAGAGCTTTCAAAATAATTTCAGGTCCGATGCCTGACTCGTCTCCAACGCTTATGATAATTTTAAATTTATCTTCATTATCATTGCTTTGATTATTCATGATTTAATTTTAATAGGCAATTATTTAATCCTGCTTTGTAGTTTTTATAAATAAGTTTATATCCTAATTTTTTACATAATAATTTATTTGAAACTCTTCTATTTTCTTTCCAAAAAGATTGGGCGATTGGCGATAAATCTTTTTTAGCTTCTTCAAATAATATTTTTTTGGGCATTTCTAATCCAAGTAATTGGTAGCTATATCTTATGACTTCAATTTGTGAGCAAGGCTCGTCATCTGCGATATTAATTATTTGATGAAAATCCAAATTATTTTTATTTTGTATTAAATAAATAATTGCATTTGCAATATCAGCGACATGAATTCTTGAGAAGACTTGATTTTCTTTATCTATCACTTTGATTTTTTTTGTTCTAATAGCTTCTAAAGTTGACCTCCCTGGACCATAAATACCAGGTAATCTGAAAATTTGTATTGGCAAATTTGAATTAATCCATTCTCTTTCACAATTTAATCTCCTTTGACTTCTTTCTTGAAAAGGATTTGGTTGATCTTCTTCACACACCCAATCACCATGGGTGTTGCCATAAACACCAGTAGTAGAGAGATATCCAACCCATTTTAGAGATAACTTTTTAATTTTATTTTTAAGCCTCTTTAATACAGGGTCGTTACCATTTTTATCTGGAGGTATACAACTAAGAATGTGAGTTGCTCCCTCAAAGATTGAATCTTCAGGTATTGAATTATCTTCGCTATTAAAAATAAAACTATTTGGCTCATTACTAATAGATCGAGAACTTGCTAATGCTATGCAGCCTAGTTTTCTGATTGATTTTGCAAAATAGTCTCCGCTAAAACCTCCTCCAAAGATTAGGAATTTATTTTTTGCTGTAATGGGACTTGATAAATTGGTCATTAAGTATTATAAATAGTACATATGTATTATTAAAGAAAATGCAGACTTTAATTCAGCCTGAGGTAAAACTAAATATAGTTGGTTTTGATAATTCCAATTTTCAAGTTAAAGAAAAATTAAATTATTCAAAATCTTGTTTAGATTTTAAATTCTATCAAAAATTATTTGCAATATTTTTAGTATCTTGTGCATTTTTAATATTTCCTGAATCTCCACAAGATTCAGAAATTTTATGCAAAAAATATCAATCTACAAAGGCTTGTATGGTCTGGTAATTACGCGGCATTATATTCATCATTATCAAACTCGTAATTTTTATTTTTTTTACTCATAAAGGTAGGATTTGCCCATTGTAATAATCTTAAAGCTAATCTCAGATCACCATCTAACCATGCTCTAATAGCCATAGCTCTTCTAGGATCATAAAATTTTTGTTTTCTATACCAATACAAAGCATTATCATCTGATTTGTCGCCGTTGCATGATAAGCATGCTGGAACACAATTTTCGGTTGTACTCAAACCTCCTTGGCTTCTAGGAAGTACATGGTCAATGGATTCTGAAGGTTTTCCGCAGTATATGCAACTTTTTCCCGTAAATGTATGAATTGATTTTCGCCATTGCCTTAATCTGAATTTAGGGCATAAATCTTCTAAAAAGACAGCATCATTATAGTGCATTCAGATTATTTAATTTCCTATAATTTTGACCGATTCAATATAAAAGTCAATAGGTTTTTTATTATTTTTAAGACTATATTTCTTGGATTGAATATATTTTATGTATTTAATTATACCTAATAAATAATATTTAATTTATACGCTAAATGTATTTAAATATACTTTTAAGGTTAATAGCTATACCTATCAAAGGTTTCTTTGGAATAGTCTTCATTTTCTTTGTCTTGCAAAAGTTCTTCTTTTTTTCGCCTTTTTTCTTTTCTATCGTTTTCTAATTGTAGCTTTCTATCAGGATGAAGTTGATCTAAAAATTCAACACAATAAGAAAACTTATCTCTTTCTCTTACAACTGTTTCAATAATTTGCCCGGCGGCCTGCTTTGGAGAGGTCTTAAAAATACCCCCTTTTTGTTTCTTAATATAACTGTAAGCTGCTTGCCAACTGCTTTCATGGTCATTCCCCCCATCTCTCATTGTACAAAATATTTCTGCTCCAAAGGAACCTGCAATTGCTTTAGGGGCCAATAATAGTAATGGAACATACATTGCAACTAAAGGAAAAATGAATCTTATCTTTTTATGCCCTTTCATTAGTTTTTTATCTGTCTATATAAAAAGTATCTTTAATTTAGATAATGTCTAGATAAATTTAAGATTTTATTATTCCAAATAGGTTGAGCATTTTTACAACCAGTGGCAGAATTAAAAGAACAGTAACTAATCTAACTGCGTGAAGAGTTGCAACTGCTGCCCCTACTCCATATTCTGTACCGACTAAACTCATACCACTTATCCCTCCTGGAGCAGCACCAAGAATTGTCGTGATTATATCTACATTAAGTAATCTGCTAGTCCATAAACCAATCGCTAGGCCAGTAATTATTAGTGTAAATGTGATTAAAATTGCAGGCTTCCATAAAGTTTGTAATTCAACTAATGAGTCCTTCGTTAAGCTTGTTCCAATAACAGTACCAATGCCTATTTCTAATATGGTTCTTGTACCATTTGGCCACACGGCAGGTTCAACTTTTCCGCTGATGCCTAAAACACTTGCACCAATTAAAGCCCCTGCAAGTGGAGCTGCAGGTATGCCTGTTTTTATAGCAAGTGCCCCAAAAGCTGACCCTGCAATTAAATAATAAATAAGATTTATATTCGACATTTAAGAAATCAATTGTTTGGTAATAATATTAGGAATAAATTCAAATGCTCGGGTATATGTTCAAAGTATGTTCTTATTTACTAATTTCATAGTCCTTTATGAAATTAATATATTTATTCGCATTAAACGAAAATTAATCAGCCTAAATATTTACCATAAAAACTTATTTTTAAAAATTAGTTAAATTTTTCCTGCATAATGGGCCTCTGAGTTGGCATAATAATTAGTAAAGCACTATTTCTTATGGCTTCACAAATTTCTTATAGAGGTAATAAAAACCCAATCAAAAAGAAGTTATCCTTTTTTGAAGGTGGACATCAACTCGAAAAATTAGAATTCGCTCTTGCCGTAGCTCAAACTAAGGGTGACGAACAAAAATCGTTGGTATTAATGAAAAAAATTATTGAATTAGGCGGAAATGTTGAAGAACCTGGTACTTAGGTTCTCTTTTTTATAAATGGCAGGATGCAATTTTCAAGGCCTTTCCTGCTGTATCTGTGGAAATTATATTTTGTTCTACTAATGTATTGCCAATAGCTGCTATCACTGTAATTATATCTCTATCATTAATGTAACCTAAGTGACCAACTCTAAATATTTTTCCTTTTAAATGATCTTGTCCTCCAGCTAGTAAAATATCATATTTATTTTTTATATTCTTTCTAAACTGTTCTGCATCTATATCTTCAATTTGAATTGCAGTAACAGCGGGACTTAAATGGTTTTCATCAGCAAATAATTTGAGGTTAAGTGTTTTTGCAGCTTCACTGACTGCAAGTTTATGTCTTTCATGTCTTTTAAAGATTTTATCTAGTCCTTCATCTTTCATCATTTTTAGTGATTCATCTAAAGCAAAAACTAAATTTACTGCTGGAGTATAAGGATTGCTATTACTTAAAAGACTCTTTTTATATGATTTTAAATTTAAATAGAATTTAGGTAAATTAGAATTTTCTGAGGCTTGCCAAGCTTTATCGCTCATTGACACAAAGCTTAAACCTGGAGGTATCATATATCCTTTTTGAGATCCTGAAGCAACAACATCTAGTTCCCAATCATCTACCGGTACACTACAAGCTCCAATACTTGTTACGCAGTCAATAATTGATAACGCTTTTTTATGATTACGTATATGAGAACTTATTGTTTTTAAATCATTAATAACTCCAGTTGATGTTTCTGAATGTGTAAGGATAACTGCTTTTATTTCTTTTTTATCATCTTTTTCTAAAATTGTTTTAAAATCTTTCGGATCAAGTGGTTTTCCCCATTCTGCTTCAATTTTAATCACTTCGAGTCCGAATTCTTTTGCAACTTTTACCCATCTTTGACCAAACTTTCCATTTACACCACAAATAACTTTTTCTCCTTTGCTTAAGGTACTAATCATGCCTGCTTCCATGGCAGCTGTTCCACTACCTGTAATCGTTAAAACATCATTTTTTGTTTGATGTAGCCATTGTAGATTTTTAGTAGTGATTTCCATAAGGTCCTGAAAATCTTTACTTCTATGTCCTATGGGATGCCTTCCAAGTGCTTGTAAAACTTTTTCTGGAACTGGCGTGGGACCAGGTATCATCAATGATAATTTTTGTTGTATGGCCACTTTTTAATTAATAGGTCATTCTAAGATTAGTAGTCATAAAATATTTTTCAATTACTTGATTTGAAAAAAGGATTTTCTTTACCTTTATGGGTAACTGGAGCTGCTAAGTCAGCAATAAAAAAATTAATAGGATTACCATTTGAAGATTATGAATTAATTAAAATTCCAAAAGAAAAAAATTTAATAAAAATCAAGGTTCATTCTGCTGGGCTAATTAATGAAGAGTCTCAAGCCCTTGGAATTTCATTTGTAGATTCTGGATTGGATCTTGATTTAACACAAAACTTAGAAATATGGACAATCGCTTCTTTAGAAAAAACTTATAAGACAAGTAATAGACCATTAGATCGAATCAATATTATTCCTGGTTACGGAGTTGGTATCGATCAAAAGACCTCTAAGATCTGCATTTCTGATTTTGCTCAAAAATTATTAGTTGAAAATTTATTAAATATCATTCCAGAAGGATATACACTGAATCTAGAAATTGTATTCCCAAATGGAAAATTTTTAGCCGAAAGAACTAGTAATAAATCATTTGGAATTGTTGAAGGGCTTTCAATTATAGGTACTAGCGCTGAAACTTTTGCAAGTGCTTCACCTGATCAATTACAAAATGCAAAAGCTCAGCTAAAACAAATTATTGCTAATAAAGTTTGTGACACAATTATTTTTGTTATCGGTGAAAATGGCTTAAATTTAGCAACAAGTTCTAATATCAAATTTCCTATTATTAAAGTAGGTAATTGGATAGGACCATTATTAGTTGATGCTGCTATACAAAAGATTAAAACAGTAATCCTTTTTGGTTATCATGGCAAATTAATTAAATTAGCTGGAGGAATTTTTCATACTCATAATCATTTAGCAGATGCAAGAATTGAAATTCTTGTGTATTTAGCTGTAAAAGAAGAAGTTCCATTAGAAATAATTCAAAAATTATCACAATCAAATACGGTTGAAGATGCATTGTTAGTTCTTGAAAGTTTTAGTCTTTCTATGGCTGACAAACTATGGAATAAATTATCAGATACTATTGAAAAGCGCTCTACAGAATATATAAATAGATATACAAAAACAGATATGAAAGTTGGAGCAATTATCTTTGATAGAAATAGAAAAATTCGTTGGTCAGGTAACAATAGTAAAGACTATATTTCTGCTTTTAAAGGTTTCTAATTTTAAGTGGGTTATGTTTTTGTAAATAAATTGAGGTAACTTTTAGACATGAGTAAAAAATTACTAAAAAAAGAGAGAGATCCCTCAATATTAATTCTAGATTTTGGATCTCAATATTCTGAATTAATTGCAAGGAGAATAAGAGAAGCAGATGTATTTTCTCTTGTAGTAAGTAACTTTACCTCTGTCAAGGAGATTCAGGATATAAATCCAAAAGGGATTATATTAAGTGGTGGCCCAAGTTCTGTTTATGAAGATAATGCACCTAAATGTGATGCAAAGATTTTTGATTTAGGTATTCCAATTTTGGGTATATGTTATGGAATGCAATTAATGGTTAAAGAATTAGGAGGTGAAGTTACCCCAGCAATTAATAAAGCTGAATATGGCAGAGCACCAATAAATATTGATTGCGAAAGTGATTTGCTATCTAATGTCCAAGATAAATCTATTATGTGGATGAGTCATGGAGATTCTATAAATAACTTGCCTGAAGGATTTATTAAGATTTCTCATACAGAAAATACCCTGCATGCTGCAATATCAAACAAACAAAAGAAATTATTTGGTGTTCAATTTCATCCTGAAGTTATTCATTCAGAATTCGGAATGACGGTTATTAAAAACTTTGTTTATTCTATTGCTAAATGTAAGGCCGATTGGACTACTGAAACTTTTTTAGAGGAAACAATTCCAAGAATTAAGCAACAAGTAGGTGATAAGAGAGTTTTACTTGCTCTTTCTGGCGGCGTAGATTCATCAACCCTCGCTTTTCTTCTCAATAAAGCTATTGGTAAAAAGCTTACTTGTATGTTTATTGATCAAGGCTTTATGAGAAAAGGTGAACCTGAATTTTTAATGGAATTTTTTGATAAAAAATTTCATATAAAAGTTGAATATATTAACGCTAGGGAAAGATTTATTGATAAATTAAATGGAATAACTGACCCAGAAGAAAAACGCAAGATTATTGGTAGAGAATTTATTAGAGTTTTTGAAGAGGAGAGTAATAGATTAGGTCCTTTCCAATATTTGGCTCAAGGTACTCTTTACCCAGACGTTATTGAGAGTGCTGGAACGAATTTAGATCCAAAGACTGGTGAGCGAATTGCAGTAAAAATAAAAAGTCATCATAACGTAGGCGGTTTGCCAAAAGATTTACAATTTAAATTAGTTGAACCATTAAGAAAACTTTTTAAAGATGAAGTAAGAAAGGTTGGAGGTGCTTTAGGATTGCCAGATGAAATCATAAAAAGACATCCATTTCCTGGCCCTGGCTTAGCAATAAGAATTTTAGGTGATGTTTCTCATGAAAAACTAAACTGTTTGAGAGATGCAGACTGGATAGTAAGAGATGAAATAAAAAAAGCAGGTCTTTATAATGATATATGGCAAGCATTTGCAGTTCTTTTACCTGTTAAGACTGTCGGTGTAATGGGAGATAAACGGACTTATGCTTGGCCAATAGTTTTACGATGCGTATCAAGCGAAGATGGGATGACGGCTGATTGGTCGAGAATTCCTTATGAAACCTTAGAGAGAATTTCTAATAGAATCGTTAATGAAGTAGAGCAGGTTAATAGGGTTGTTTTCGATATTACTAGTAAGCCTCCAGGAACAATTGAGTGGGAATAAAAAATACTTTAATTTTTTATCTTTAACTTTTTTACAAAATTATTATGGATGAAACCATTAAATTAAGTAGATCTACTGTTGAAAAATATCTTAATTGCCCTAGATGTTGCGTTCTTGATAAAAAGCATAAAATAAAACCTCCATCATTACCATTTACTTTAAATATTGCTGTAGATAATTTATGTAAAAATGAGTTTGATTATTATCGTGAAAGACAGGAATCTCATCCTTTATTTATTGAGCATAATATCGATGCTGTACCTTTTAAACATAAAGATATAGATATTTGGAGAAGCAATTTTAAAGGAATAAGATATAAATCTAATGAACACAATTATGATTTTGGTGGTGCGGTCGATGATGTCTGGCAAAAAAAGAATGGAGAGTTAATTATTGTTGATGTAAAAGCAACATCAAGAAATAATTTTGATTGGTTTGAAACTTTCAATAAATATGATTATGCAAAAGCATATAAAAGACAATTAGAAATGTATCAGTGGTTATTTAGAAAAAATGGTTTCAAAGTTGCAAATGAAGCCTATCTTCTTTATTTTAATGGGAAAAAGAATGAGAAATTTTTTAATAATCAGTTAAAGTTTGATGTGCATTTTATTAAGTTAGATTGTTCTTCAGCATGGGTAGAAGGCAAAGTTATTGAAACAGTAAAACTTCTCAGATCTAATTTGTTTCCTTCACCATCTTTTAAATGTGAATATTGTAATTATTTAAAAAAGCGTTGGCAGTTGTCAAAAAATTAATTAATGACTTTGAAAAAATAATATTATTGGATAATTCTGGAAAAATTTTTAAATAAAGATAATCTTTAAGTAGACAATAAATTTTAGATTTTGGTTAAACCGAAAAGTCCTGATAATAAAATTAGCAATCATTTACAACAAGATGTTGTCAAAATTGCAGGCAAAACAATCTTTATTAATCCATTTTTGTATTGGAGAAGGTTTGATGAAAATACCAATAGATGGTTAAGAGAACCAGGACAAATGTCAGAAGAGCAAATCCAACCAAACAGAAATCGTTTTTATCCTGAAATTGACTGGGCTGATTTAAGTCAAAATCAAAAGCTCGTAAAAGATGCAAGTGTAGAAATGTTTCTGAAGACTTTGGAGCTTATAAGCACATTTCATCCTCAGCTTAACTCTGGACAACTATTAGAAGTTGAGAGGAAAATGGCAATTACAAAAAAGCTACCTTTTGAAAAGTGGGTAACAAAGTCTTTTGCTAAAAAAGCTAGAGCTGAAGAATATGAGAAAAGGAAATTTAAAAGGGATAGATTTATCAGAAGTTGGAAGGAATGGCTAAGCCTTGAAAATACTCAACAAGCTCTACTACCTATAATTGTCGTTGTATTTGTCTCGGCATTTATTGGTTGGTCTTCAGGTGTTTCAAAAAACAGTTGTAATCCTTATTTTGAACAAAATTTAGATCAGTCAATATAAACCGTTTTATTAAATAAAATTTAATATTATTTTGATGATTTGTGATTTATTATTTGGGTTAATATAAAAGAAGTTTAGTTTTTAAGTTAACTTATTTTTAGATTCATGGATAACAAAGAGAAAGAAAAAGATATATCAAGTTTAGAATTTGATAAAGGTAAGACTCGAAATGATTATAAATTTTTAGTTCAAAAACTAAAAAATATAAAGGAGATTATTACTTTGTTAGAAAATAAGTTTTTGCAGAAAGAGATGTAAATTTTTGAAAAATAGTAACTTCAATAATAAGTTCCCCTCTTTTAATAGACAGCCTTTTGTTTTCTATTTAATTACTACTTTTACTTTTTTATTAATATTAATTAGATTAATTTTTCTTCAATTATTAAATCATGAGACTTATAAAAAAATGTCTGATGAAAATAGAATTAGGCTAATTTCTACTCAACCAATTAGAGGGAGGATACTAGATAAAAATGGATTAATATTGGCAGATAGCCGTTTTAAGTACTCTTTAATAATTAAACCTCAATACGTCAGCAAAAAAGCATGGCAGAAATATAAATCAAAGATTTCGAAATTATTCAATATTTCATCTGATTCACTTCAAAAGAAATATTCTGATGGTCTAAAAAATAAAAATTTTTCAATTACTTTATTAGATGATTTAAAAGTTGATCAAGTTATCAAATTTAAAGAAAATGAAAATATCTTAAATGGCTTAGAGATTTCAACAAAAATGATTAGAAATTATCCTTATAAAACTGTTGCTTCTCATGTGATTGGTTATACCCAACCCATTACAGATTCTGAATTTAATATTTTGTCAAAAAAAGGTTATAAATTCAATGATTTAATAGGAAGAACTGGAATTGAGTTTGTTTATGAAGATCATATAAGAGGAGAATGGGGAGGAGAAATGATTGAAGTGAACTCTTCCGGTACTTTTACAAAATCTTTAGGTATTAAACCATCAAAACAAGGGAAAGACCTTGAATTGACAATTGATTTGAATTTACAATTAATCGCTGAAGAAGTGCTTAAAGATAAAAATGGAGGAGCAATAATAGTTATGGATCCTAGAGATGGTGCCATAAGAGCAATGGCTAGTAAACCAACATTTGACTTAAATTTTTTTTCAAAAGAATTTAAACCAGAAAAAGAATATAATGCTCTGTTCAATTCTCCCGCTAAACCATTATTTAATAGAGCTTTAAATGCATATGATCCAGGAAGTGTTTGGAAAATTGTAACTGCTTTAGCTGGTTTAGAAAGTGGAAAGTTTCCTCCTGAAACTTCTTTAGAAACTAAACCTTGTATTACATATGGAAGTCAATGTTTTAGAGAACATAATGACTTAGGGTTCGGAACAATAGGTTATGAAGATGCTTTGCGAGTTTCAAGTAATACTTTTTTTTATCAAATTGGCTATGGCGTAGGTGTAGATGAAATTTATAACGTTTCTAAGAAGCTTGGCTTTGCCGCTCTATCTGGAATCGAAATTTCCGAACAAGAAAATGTAGGTTTAGTTGCAAGTAGTCAATGGGCTAAAAAAGGGAGAGGCTGGGGGGAACCAGGAAGAACTCCTTGGGTTCCAGAAGACATCGCGAGTATGTCTATCGGTCAATTTGTTGTCCAAGTTACGCCTATTCAAATAGCTCGTGCATATGCAGTAATCGCGAATGGTGGCTATTTAGTAACTCCTCATTTATCTAAAAAAGAAGATCAACTTTTAACAAATCAAAAACGTATAAAAATTGATATTGATCCAAATAATCTTCAGCTAGTAAAAAATGGTTTAAGGAAAGTAGTTGAATCTGGAACAGGGGTTTCTATCAATTATGGGGTATCTAATCTTCCTCCAGTTTCGGGTAAAACTGGTACTGCTGAAGATGGAGAAGGAGGTTCAGATCATGCATGGTTTGTTTGCTTTACTCCTTCAGATAAAAGTGAGTTGTTAATAGTTGCTTTTGCACAAAATACGCCTGGTGGAGGATCTGTACATGCACTACCTATGGCTAGGGAAATTTTAAAAGTTTGGAATGAAAATAAATAAATATAATTCGTTTAAATTTTTTATAAGAATTTATACTTTTAATTTTTTCATTTGTGATAGTCGTTGAAGTATATCTTCTATTGTTTTTATATCCACTGGTTTACTAAATGAAGACAATAGCTGTCTGCCCAAAACTTGACTTCCTAAATGTACTAATTGAATTCTTAATGATGTTAATAATTCTAATCCGACTCCACCAGAAAAAGTTGCAATTGCAATTGGCTGACCATTAAATAAATTTCTAAAATCATCTCCTGATACGGACAGCCATGCAATGAGATTAGAAAGAATTGGAGGTATCGAACCGTTATATTCAGGAGCACATATAATCCATTTTTCTGTAGCAAAAAGCTTTTCTTTTATTTCAATTATTTCGACAGGAATATTTTCTTTTTTGTGAATTCGTGGATTGAATAACGGTACATCAAAAGTAGTAAGATCCAAAATTTCAGAATTGAATTTAAGTTCATTACTTTTTTCTTGAAATTTTTTTGAAAGTTCTAGATTTTTTCCACAACTTGCTGAAATGATTATTAGATCTTTTGAATTAGGCATAAATAAAAATAATTTTGTTTAGTAGTTGGCTCCACTCTTACGGTGATGAACAGCAGTAAGACTATCGGATTTTAATATGTTGCCGTGTAAAACTTCAGCATATATTACCCAGTGATCTCCGCATTCCATTCTTTCTTTTACAGAAGCATCTAACCATGCTAATGACTCAGGAATTATTACTTGATCATTAGGTGTTAATTCAATATCTAATCCCTCAAATCGATCTTCCCCTGGTGAGAAAGGTTTTGTAAACCTTTTTAAAGGTTCCCTGAAATCTTTTTCGCTAAGAATATTCAAGGCGAAAGAGTCACCTTTTTGAAGAAGCGATTCCACTGATCTATCTTTTGCGACTGAAATACTCAATCCAGGAGGAGAAAAACTTGCTTGGCTTACCCAAGATGCAAGCATAGCTCCTTTTACATTATTTTCATCTTTCCCTTTTGATGCAGTTAGAACACACAGTGAACCAAGTACTCTTCCTAAAGCTTGCAATGTTGGATCAGTTTTACTGGATATCATTCCGGTATCTGATTTTCTGATTTTTTGTTTTGCTTTTTTTAAAATTTTTCTTCCAAAATGAGTACCAATTTCTTCTAGTTCTTTAATTTTTGGTTTGTTAGGACTAAATTTTATTCTTATTGGATCAAAACTAAATGTAAATCCACCATCTTTTAATTTTGTCTCAAGCAAATCTATTGCTTCTCCGCTCCATCCAAAACTACCGAAGATGCCTACTGGTTTATCTCTATTACCCTCTGATAACAAAGTTCCTAGAGCACTTACTATTGGAGTTGGGGCGTGTCCCCCCAAAGTTGGCGATCCGATTAGATATCCATCAGCGTTTTGAATAGATTTTATAAGTTCATCATTAGATGTAAATTCACAATTAATACTTTCAACTTCTACTGAAGTTCTATTTACACCTTTCGCTAATGCATCACCTATTGAGGCTGTATTGCCATAAGCACTAGCGTATATCAAGACGATTTTAGAATTGTTTGTTGAAAGATTTTCTCCCCATCTAATGTAGTCATTTAAAAAGCTTTTTAAGCTGTACTCAATTGCTGGACCGTGAAGTGGAGCAATAGTTTTAATGTCTAATTCAGAAATTTTTTCAGCTATTGATACGATTTGATTAGACATTGGTGCCATAAGACAATCATAAAAATGTTTTCTATTAATTTCTGTACTCATTCTGTTGGTTTCTGACCATTCTTCAGATGCTAAATGTGCAGAAAATATTTTTTCACTTAAAAGTATTTCTTGATTCTCTTCATATATGATTAATCCACCAGGCCACCGGGCAGTTGGTACAGGAATTAGTTTTAATGAAATATTTTCTAGTTCTAGATAAAGTTCTTTTTTTACGATGTTAATTACAGGTAATTCTCGCTCAATAAAAGTTTTTAAATTTGGATTTTTTTGATTCCAAAGTTCACTAATAAGCTTAAAACCAGGATTCGAACATGTGAGAGTTAAGTTGCTGAATTGGACACTGATTAACTTTATAGTTTCAATAATTTTAGGATTTACATGACCAGTAATAATGTTAATTTTGTTGAATTTAAACTCATCATGAAAATTTGAAATTACTTCATTAATTAATTTTGAATATTCTTTTTCAGGTGGATGAATAATGAAAAAATCATTATAACTTATGATTAAAAAGGTATTAAATGAAGTTCCTTTCTCAAGATTAAATTCGAGCTCAAACCTTTCTTTGTTTTGATCAAGAAATCTGATGCAAATAAAATTTTCAGTTATTTCAAATATTGATAAGTTTTTATTTTCTAAAAGTGAACTTGTATTAATTACTGACATCTTTAAAGATTTATTTTTTAGTAGTGATTAGCAACTTTCCTATGATGAACGGCTGTTTTACAGGATAAATCAGAAACGCTTCCATTTTGAACTATACCGTAAATAATCCAATGATCTGGAGTCTCTAATCGTGAACTTACTTTACAATCTAAAAATGCGAGAGAATCAGAAAGTACTGGTCCACCATTTGCGATATTGTTTACTACATCTACATCAGCAAATCTATCTGCCCCAGGTGCAAATCTTTTTAAAAAATGTCTAAACATTTTTTGATAGTTATCTTCTCGTAAGATATTAACTACAAAACCTTCTCCAACTTGCATATAAGATTCAATAGCTCTATCTTTTGCTACTGCAACTGTAATGCCTGGCGGACTGAAACTTGCCTGACTAACCCAGCTTGCTACCATTGCGCTTTGTCTAAAAGTCGAACCTTCTCCTTGGCTAGCTGTAACTACATATAAACCTCCACTTAATCTCCCTAAAGCTTTATCAAGATTTGAATCAAGGCTTTTCATTGAAGCAATATTTTTCTTCTTATTAATTAATTGTCCCAAGTCGGTTCCAGCTTCTTCAAATTGTTGATAGATAATAGGATCTGGAATATTTTTAACTCTTAGAGGTGAAAAGGCTTCTTTTTGTCCTAATTCTCTCAACTTACTTGCTAATGAGTCTATCGGTTCATCATTTCCTCCAAAAGCATCGTAAACTGCCGTAAATTGTTTAGGCTTTAATGCGGCAAAAAGAGTGCCAAGAGACTCTTTTAATTCATTATCAGACGTAACGGGCCAGGTTGGGATTACTACGGCTTTAGATTCTGAAATTAAACCTGTTAATTCCTGAGAATCTGAAGATCTTAAATCAATTAATTGAACCTGTGCATCTGCCTTACTTATGCCGTGAGATATAGCTTGACTTAATCGATCACAATATCCATAATCACTGATGTAGCATACAGATACAAATTCATTGCCTTTACTCTTGTTACTACTCCACTCTGAATACTTTTCTTTCCAAAAATTTACTTGATTATGAAGCAATGGCCCATGACCCACAGCTATAGTTTTAAGTCTAGGTAACTTATCTATTCGTTTGATAGCTTGTAGAACACTTCGTGCGTTGGGGCCCATAAGGCAATCGTAATAAAAACGAAAATCTTCATAAATTTCTTTTTGATCATTATCAAAAAATTCATCAGAGCAATAATGCAATCCAAAAGCATCGCATGTATATAAAACATTTGTACCGTGATCGTAGGAGAAAATGGTATCTGGCCAATGTAAATTTGGTGCACTTATAAATTCAATATTATGATTTACTCCACTTGTAGGGTTAGCTCCAAGATCTAAATATTGCCCACTTTTTACTTCTAAACTTTTAAATGGAATATGTATTTGATCTTCAATAAATTTAAGCGCTAATTTTGAACCAACTACTATTATTTGTGGATTAAGAGTTAAGAGTTTTCCAATTAAACCTGAGTGGTCGGGCTCTGTATGACTTGTAATTAAATAATCAATTTCTTCTGGATTTACTTCTCTAAGTAATTGCTCAAACCATAGTTTTTCAAATTTAGCGTGGCTTGTATCAATTATTGCTATTTTTTGGCCCTTAATGATAAAACTATTATAAGTAGTTCCATTTCTTAATCCAAATTCAATATCAAACCTACTTCGATCCCAGTCGAGAGATCTAATTGCAATTGTGTCATCTGCAAAAACTTTCTGTTGCACAGATAATTTTTGCTCAACTTTATTCATTTCTGAAGAACTTGTTTTTGCAGAAGTTATCATACTATGATTCTTTTGTATTATGACTTTAGTTAAATACAATATAAATCCGCGTGAATCTAAGTGTGGAATTACCGAATTTGTTTTTTTATTACTTCATTATTGATACTGATATAAATGAAATCTCAAACTAAAAACACGCCAATTACAGGTGATGAAATAAGAAAAGAATTTTTAAATTTTTACCATGAAAAATTACATAAAATTATTCCAAGTGCATCTTTAATTCCTGATGATCCCACAGTTATGCTCACTATCGCTGGAATGCTGCCTTTTAAGCCAGTTTTTTTAGGATTGAAAGAAAGGCCATCAAAAAGAGCCACATCTAGTCAAAAGTGTATAAGAACAAACGATATTGAAAATGTTGGAGTTACTGCTCGACATCATACCTTCTTCGAGATGCTTGGTAATTTTTCTTTTGGAGATTATTTTAAGAAAGAGGCTATTGAGTGGGCTTGGGAATTAGTTACTGATATTTACGGACTTTCTGCTGAGAATATAATAGTGAGCGTGTTTCATGAAGATGATGATTCGGTAAAGATCTGGAAGGAAGATATCGGGATTCATCCAAAAAGGATAATTAAGCTTGGAGAAAAAGATAATTTCTGGTCTTCAGGAAAAACAGGTCCTTGCGGACCATGTTCAGAATTATATTTTGACTTTAAACCAGAAAAAGGTGTTCAGAATATTGATTTAGAAGATGGTGATCGTTTTATAGAATTTTATAATCTTGTATTTATGCAATATAACCGTGACCCTGATGGTCAATTGACAGATTTGAAATACAAAAATATTGATACTGGAATGGGGCTTGAAAGAATGGCTCAAATATTGCAAAAGAAGAAGAATAATTACGAAACAGATTTGATTTTCCCAATTATTCAAAAAGCTTCTGAGATCTCCAAAATTGATTATTATTCTTCAGGTGAAAGAACCAAAATCTCTTTAAAAATTATTGGAGATCATATAAGAGCAGTTATACATTTAATTTCTGATGGGGTAATAGCAAGTAATCTTGGGAGGGGATACATATTAAGAAGACTGATCCGAAGAATGGTTAGACATGGAAGATTGTTAGGCTTAAAAAATGAATTTTTATCGAAACTTGCAAGTGTAGGTATTAAATTAATGCAAGAGAATTATCCAGATTTAAAAAATAATTGTGACCATATATTGAGTGAGATAAAAATTGAAGAAATAAGATTTAGAGAAACTCTTGAAAGAGGAGAGAAATTACTAGATGAATTGATTTCATCGGGTCAGAAAATGATTACTGGGTTTAAAGCATTTGAACTTTATGATACTTATGGCTTTCCATTAGAACTAACAGAAGAAATTGCTCAAGAAAACAATATTGGTGTTGATGTTAAGGGGTTTGACAAAGAAATGTCTGCACAAAAAGAAAGAGCCAAAGCTGCTTCTCAGATCATTGATTTGACATTAGAGGGTTCATTAGAACGCGAAATAGACTTATTTGATAAAACTCTTTTTAATGGTTATGATTCACTCGATTCAGATGCAGAAATTAAGGGTATATTTTTGGAATCAACCTTGGTTAAGCAAGCAAGTGAAGGGCAGAAAGTTTTAATTGTCCTTGATCAGACTTCTTTCTATGGAGAATCTGGAGGTCAAGTTGGTGATATTGGAACGATATTATCGAATGATCTAGAGGTTGTAGTTGATAACGTCATACGAAAGAAAAACGTTTTTCTGCATTATGGAATAGTTAAAAAAGGGATATTAAGTCTGGGACAAAAAGTTAAAACTAAAGTAAATGATTTGGCTAGAGCTAAGGCTGCGGCAAATCATACTGCTACCCATTTATTGCAATCTGCTCTAAAAGTAGTTGTTAATGAAAGCGTTGGACAAAAAGGCTCATTAGTCGCATTTAATAAATTACGATTTGATTTCAATTCTTCTAAACCTATTACAAAAGATCAAATTTTTAAAGTTGAGACCTTAGTTAATTCTTGGATTTTGGAAAATCATTCTCTTAATATTAAAAATATGGCCAAGAGTGAGGCTCTCGAGAGAGGTGCAGTGGCTATGTTTGGAGAGAAATATGATGATGAAGTAAGAGTTGTTGATGTGCCAAGTGTTTCGATGGAACTATGCGGTGGAACTCATGTAAAAACAACATCTGAATTAGGATGTTTTAAAATAATTAGTGAAGAAGGAATTTCAGCGGGCGTAAGAAGAATTGAAGCATTGTCAGGGCAATCAGCTTTTGAATACTTTAGTGATAAAAATTCTCTCGTAAGTCAACTATGTGATTTGTTAAAAGCAAATCCTAATCAACTCCTGGATAGGGTTAATTCTTTGCAATCAGAGTTGATTAATAAAAATAAAGAAATACAAAAAATGAAGGATGAAATTGCTTATTTTAAATACTCTTCTCTAAGTTCTTCTGCAAATAAAGTTGGATTATTTTCGCTGATTATTAGTCAACTTGATGGACTAGATGGAAATTCTCTACAATCTGCGGCATTAGATTTAACTTCTAAATTGGGAGATAAGTCGGTTGTGATTCTTGGAGGAATACCAGATAAGGAAAATAGAAAATTGTTATTTGTTGTCTCTTTTGGGGAAGACTTAGTTAAAAGAGGTATGCATGCAGGGAAATTAATTAATGATATTTCACGTATTTGCTCTGGGGGAGGGGGAGGTAAACCTAATTTTGCACAGGCAGGTGCTAAAGATATTGATAAATTAAATGATGCTTTGGAATATGCAAGAAAAGATTTGAGGACAAAGCTCCATAGTTATTCTGATAAGTAACTACTTTTTCTTAAACTGGTTTCTATCTGGTCGATTAACTTTCGTGCCTCTTGAATAGTTAAAGTTTTATTATTGATGGCAGATTCAGTATTGACTCTTATTGATTCAACTAAATTATCTGAACTGTAATCCAATAACTCTAAAATTTCTGATTTGCTGTTTTCTTTAATAATGTTTTTAATTTTATAAGAATTATCTTCATTTATATCAATATGAATAACATTTGTATTTCCAAATAAATTATGGAAATTCCCTAATGCCTCTTGATATGCCCCTGCCATAAAGATTCCTATTAGATAATCATTATTTTTTTCTGGAGGATGTAAATTTAAAAGTGATTTAATCTTTCCATTGTCAATAAAATTATTCAGCTTGCCATCAGAATCACAAGTTAAATCTGCAAAGTGTCCCTTACAAAAGGGCTCTTCTAAATGTCTATGAATTGGAATAATTGGAAAAACTTGATTAATTGCCCAGGTATCAGGAATAGATTTAAAAACTGACAAATTTGCGTAATATGTTGATGCAAGCGTGTCGGTTATTTCAGACAAATCTGGATGGATAATTTCATTATTCTCCAATTGATTTGCAATCTCTTTTGCACAAGCCCATGTAAGTTCTTCCGCATACGCACGTTCTTCCAAACAGATAAATCCCAGTCTAAAAGCGACTAAGCAATCCTCTTTAAATTTTTTAGCGTCATTCCATAATTCTATTATTTCAGATAAATCTTCTTTTTTATCTCTAAGATTTTTTATCTGATTAAGGGTTTCTATCAGATTTGTGATGATTAATGATTGTTTTTTTTGATCGGATACTTTGACTTGAGAGCTGACATGACTTGTCCCTAAAATATTAAAAATTAAAACTGAACAATGACTGATTATCGCTCTACCACTTTCTGAGATTATGATTGGATGTTGAATATTATTTACTTCACATGAATCTTTAACTGTTGCAATAACGTCATTTGCGTAGTTCTGAAGAGAATAATTTGTCGAAGTATTGGAAGACATTTTAGTTCCGTCGAAGTCTATTCCTAAGCCGCCTCCAACATCTATGTATTTCATTGGTGCGCCTAACTTAGATAATTCAACAAATATTTGACTAGCTTCTTGTAATGCGTCTTTTATTACTGATATATCACTGATTTGGCTTCCAACATGGAAATGCAGCAACATCATTTCATTTATTAGATTTGCTTCTTTGAGTTCTTTTATTGTTAGCATTATTTCTGGAATTGATAATCCAAATTTGGAATTATCTCCCACTGATTTACTCCACCTTCCACTACTTTTACTTGATAATTTTGATCTAATTCCAAGTATGGGGGTTGCTTTGAGATCTTTTACAGCTTCTATAATTCTTTTAACTTCATCTCTTTGTTCGATAACTATAATTGGATGTTTACCAAGTTTTCTGGCTAATATTGCAGTCTCAATATACTTTTTATCTTTATATCCATTACAAATTAAAAGTGATTTTTGATTTTCTAGGATTGATAACCCAATTAATAATTCTGATTTACTTCCTACTTCTAAACCAAAATTCCAACGATCCCCATATTCAATGATTTTTTCCAATACATTTCTTTGCTGATTACATTTAATAGGGAAAACTCCTTTATAAATATTTTTATAGTCATAAGTTTCTATAGCTTGGGAGAAGGCATTATTTAATTCCGCAATTCGGTCTTTTAAAATGTCGTTGAATCTTATTATTAAGGGAGTATTGATTTCTCTACTTTTAAATTCCTTAACAAGTTTAAAAAGATCGATTTTTTTTTGGGATTTGTTATCTGGGCTTATCGATATATTGCCCTCTGAATTAATTGAAAAATATTTTTCTCCCCATTTATCAATACCATACGTAGAAATACTATCTTCTATGGTCCATTTTTTATTTAACTTTTTTGTATCAAAATCGGTCAATTTTATTTTTGTAATTTATATAAGTTTTTGAAAATTACTTAAACAATATCTTTTATTTTAATGATTACTTGCCAAGTTACCACCTAAAAGAAGAATATACATAAAGAGATTACTAATTAAATGATCAAAGAGAGAACTTTTCTTGCAATTAAACCAGATGGAGTTCAGAGAGGATATGTTTCAGATATTATTGGAAGGTTTGAGAAAAAGGGCTTTAAATTGGTAGGTTTAAAACAATTAATTCCAACAAAGCAACTTGCTCAAGACCATTATGGGGTGCATAGAGAGAGACCTTTTTTTAAGGATTTAGTCGAATTTATATCAAGTGGGCCTGTGGTTGCGATGATTTGGGAAGGAGAGGGGGTAATCTTAAGCGCAAGAAAATTAATTGGTGCTACAAAACCACTTGAGGCTGAACCTGGCACTATAAGAGGAGATTTAGCTATTGATATAGGTAGAAATATAATTCATGGTTCAGATGGAGAAGAAACTGCAAAATTTGAGATAAATTTATGGTTTAATCAGGATGAAATATGTGATTGGGAGACTTCTGATTCTGAATGGCGAGCAGAAAATTAAAGAAATTTATACTTCAAATCTATTGAAACTAAATTTTTTAAGGAAAGTAGTTTCAATATTGTTGAGAGTTTTCTCTTGAATTAATTTGAACATAATATCGCTTGTAATTGCCGAAAAGAGTACTCCATTCCTGTAATGTCCGGTAGCTACATAAAGATTGACGATTTGAGTTTTTCCAATAATAGGCTTGAAGTCAGGTGTACAAGGCCTGAATCCCCACCAATGTTCCATTTGTGGCCAGTTTAATGCTTCTGGTAATAAAGATTTAATACCCTCCTGAAGTTGATTTATGCCCTTTGGTGTATTTCCTTGATTAAATTCGGCCTTATCTTCAACGGTTGCTCCAACAACTATAAGGCCATCGTCTCTAGGAACTAAGTAAGTATTAGGACCAAAAAGAACTCTTTTAATAGAATTTTCTGGACCTTGTATTGAAAGCATTTGTCCCTTTACAGGAAAGATTGGTAAATTTTTTAAAACTTTTTTACTCCAAGCACCGCAGCATAAAATTACTTTTTCCCCCAAAATATTTTTTATTTCTCCAGTAGCGTTTAAAACTTTTGCACCAAGAATTTTATTTTGTTCTAAGATTAATTCTTTTACATCTGCTCCTTCTTGGAACTTGACCCCATGCAAAGAACATGCACGCTCCAGAGCACGCATAAGCCTCCTTCTATTATCTATTTGGCCGTCTTGTTCAAAAAGTAATCCATGCTCCCAATTTGTATTTATTCCACTGATTTCTTTCTTTAGGTTTTTCTGATTTAAATATTTTCCATATTTATAAGTTTTGAATTTCTTCAATTTTTTTAAATTTTCAAACGGTACTACTATTCCACTTTTTTTTAAACCACAATCAATACCACTATCTTGTTCGATATTTTTAATCCATCCTGGAATTAAATTTTGACTTTGTTGTCCAAATATGAATAATTCATCTTCAAGTCCTTCAGCATGGGTGGCTAGCATTCCTGCTGCAACGAATCCAGCAGATTCGCTTCTGTTTTTGCTTAAAACTTCAACTTTAAATTTATTACGTGCAAATTCATAAGCAATAGATAAACCTATTAATCCTCCACCAATAATTAAGATTGTATTTTTAGTTTCTGATCGCATTTAATTATTTTTATAATTTAGATATGTTTTGATCCTCTTTTACCTTATATCCAATAAGATTAAGAGAGGAACATTTAATAATGAAAAATTTAGAACCTTGGGAAGCTGTGATCGGTTTAGAAACCCATGTCCAGCTTAATACTAAAAGTAAAATATTTACAGCTGCATCAACAGCTTTTGGTGATGAACCTAATACTCATATTGATCCTGTTGTTTGTGGCTTGCCAGGAACTCTCCCTGTTTTAAATAAGACTGTTTTAGAGTATGCAGTAAAAACTTCTTTAGCACTAAATTTAAATGTGGCAGAACATTGTAAATTTGATAGAAAACAATACTTTTATCCTGATTTGCCTAAAAATTATCAAATCTCTCAATTCGATGAACCTTTAGCAGAAAATGGCTGGTTAGAAGTTGAAATAGCAGAAAAAGATAAAGAAACCTACTTAAAAAAAATCGGTATAGAAAGACTTCATATGGAGGAAGATGCTGGTAAATTAGTTCATATAGGAAGCGATCGATTGGCTGGCTCTAAATATTCATTGGTTGATTACAATCGGGCAGGTATAGCACTCGTTGAGATCGTAAGTAAACCAGATATTAGGACAGGTAGAGAGGCATCTGAATATGCTTCAGAAATAAGAAGAACTGTTAGATACCTTGGTGTTTCAGACGGAAATATGCAAGAGGGCTCACTGAGATGCGATGTAAATATTTCAGTTAGGAGAGGCCCTAATGCCCCTTTCGGGACCAAAGTTGAAATAAAGAATATGAATTCTTTCTCTGCTATTCAAAAGGCTTGTGAGTATGAAATAGAAAGACAAATTGATGTTTATGAGAATGGAGGAGAAATTTATCAAGAAACTAGGCTTTGGGACGAAGCTAAGCAATTAACAAAAAGTATGAGATTAAAGGAGGGTAGTAGTGATTATAGATATTTCCCAGACCCCGATCTTGGCCCAATTGAAATATCAAAAGAACAAAAGGATCAATGGCTTGATGAATTGCCCGAATTACCTTCTAAGAAGAGACAAAAATACGTCAAAGAATTAGGTTTGTCACCATATGATTCAAGAGTTATTTCGGATGAAGTTTTTATGGCAAACTTCTTTGAAGAGACCGTAGCAAATGGAGCCGACCCTAAACTCGCATCAAATTGGATAACAAGTGATATTGTTGGTTATTTGAAATCAAATAAGCAAAGTTTTGCTGAATTAAAGCTTAGTCCTATTAACCTTGCAGAGATGATTAATATGATTTCTAAGAAAGTTATTAGTGGAAAAATAGCAAAAGAAATCTTACCAGAATTAATTCAGGATAATATTTCTCCACAAAAGGTAGTTGAAGAAAAAGGCTTGGCGATGATATCTGATTCTGCAAGCATTTCGCCTATTATTGAAGAACTTATCATTGAATATCCTAAAGAGGTCAAATCTTTTAAAGATGGAAAAACTAAACTCCTTGGTTTTTTTGTAGGACAGCTGATGAAAAAAACTAAAGGTAAAGCAGATCCCAAACTTGCTAATAAACTCATTTCAGAAAAACTAAATAGTTAATTTCTAGACAAGTTTTTTTATTGTATTCTTCCATAACTGTTTATTATCTGAATTGTCTAAAATTACATCTGCAAATTTAGATTTATCTTCAAAATTTAATTGAAGATTTATAATTTTCTGAGCCTCATTTTCACTGATTATATTTCTTTTCATAAGTCTTTTCTTTTGGACTTCTTTTGGGCATTTTACTAACCATATTTCTGTACAAATATCCCCAAATTTTGCTTCAAACAGCAAAGGAATAACTAAAAGTAGAATTTTATTTTTATCAAATTGATTACATTTTTCTATCATTTTTTCTTTTATTAATGGATGAAGAAGATTTTGAATCCATTTTCTATGTATAGAATTTTCGAAAATAATTTTTTTTAATAATGCCCTGTTTATTTCATTTTCTGAAGAATGCTGATCAACTATTTGAGGTCCAAAATAAGCGACAACTTTCTTATAGCAATTACTTTTCGGCTTGATTAGATCTTTTGAATATTGATCTGCATCCAATATTGGAATGTCTATATATTCTTTTATGTATTTAGCTATTGTAGATTTTCCACTTGCAATACCTCCAGTAAGACCTATTCTTCGTTGTTTATTGTTTAATTTTGGGTGGATGCTCATAAATTTAATAAGAATCTATATTGCAGTGTTTTAATAGAAAGAATAGTTATTATGAATTTAATTTATAAAAAAGATTGATTCAGCTTGAGACTAATTGGTCATTTGTGAGTGATGGTGAAGAAAAGCCTGATGGTTTTTCTTTTGCAGGGATCGCTGCAGGATTAAAGGATTCTAATAAGAAAGACTTGGCTTTAATATTAGCCCCAGAAAATAGCATTTGTAGTGGCTTGTTTACACAATCAATAGTTCGAGCATCCTGTGTAGATATTTGTGAACAAAGGATTAAAAAGTCTTCAGGTCTTATAAGAGCAATATTAATAAACTCCGGACAAGCAAATGCCTGTACAGGTGATTATGGTATTCAACATACTTTGTTTGCTACGAAGGAGGTCTCGCAATTATTAGGAATAAATGAAGAAGAAGTTTTAATGTGCTCAACTGGTGTAATTGGTATACCGATTCAAATAAAAAATTTAATTGATAATTTGCCTAATTTGGTCAAGGAGTTAAAAACAAATAGTTTACAGAATGCTGCAGAAGCTATTTTAACTACTGATTTAGTTGACAAAAAAATAACTATAGAAACATTTATTGAAGGAAGAAAGGTAAAGATATCTGGCTTCGCAAAAGGATCAGGAATGATTTATCCGAATATGGCTACTATGTTGGCTTTTCTTACATGTGATGTTGGTGTTGATAAAGAAGAATGGGACAAGATGATTTCTATTGCTGTTAAAAAGTCTTTTAATGCTATTTCCGTGGATGGAGAGACAAGTACTAATGATGCTTTTATAGGAATAAATTCAGGAAAAAAAATTGATAAGAAATTTTTATCAAAGATTCAATCAGGAATTGATATTGTATGCCAGAGCTTGGCAAAAAATATCGCTAGAGATGGAGAAGGCGCAAATTGTTTGCTAGAGGTTTTGGTTGAGGGAGCCAAGAGTAATTCAGATGCAATTAAAATAGCAAAATCTATATGTAATTCTTCACTGGTAAAAACTGCAATTAATGGGTGTGATCCAAATTGGGGCAGAATTATTTCAGCTGCTGGTAATTCTGGAATTGACTTTAAATTAGATTTCCTTGATTTATATATTGGAGACTTTCAGATTTTGAAAAAGGGTAAGTTGAATAAATATGATTCCAAAAAAGTTGCCAATTATATGCAAACAAGAATGAATGGTAAATATTTAGTTGAGGATATAGTATCTATATCTCTTCATCTTAATTCTGGTTCAGAAAAAGGAACTGCTTGGGGTTGTGATTTGTCTAAAAAGTACGTTGAAATAAATAGTGAATATACTACTTAATTGTTAGCAGCTCAATTGGTAAATATTCGTTTATGTAAAGAAATAGGATTGAAATAGTTCCTATTACAGAACCAATAAAACTTCCAATAAAATAATTAAATATCTTGGGTTGTATGATTTGTGAGTTTTCTCCATTTTCTATTTCAAAATCAGGAGAATCAACTACTTTTAGGCGCTGATTAGTTGTTGGTTGTTTAAGTTGTTGGTGTCGGATGAGCGCTTCGAAATCAGGCATGGAATTTGAGATGCAATGGAACAGTAGGCAGACCAGCCCGTCATTCGACGAGGATCTGATCTTCCTAAATCGTCTACAGCTTCAAATACTGCATTTCCAGATGCTTCTGCTTTATCAAATGCTGAAAGTAAAGGAATAAATGTATCAAAAACGTGTAAACCGAAATTTTCTAACGCTGCTTGAGCTTGTTGAGCTGCTTTTTGTTGTCTAAAATCTACTTTTACAATTACGACTGCATGGTTAACTTTTAAAGTATTTAATAAGCTGGCTAATTCAACAGTTAATTCAACAGACCTCGCTTTTGCGGTCGTGGGTAAAATAACTAAATCTGATCCGTATGCAAGATGTTTAAGTTCTTCTGTATCACTGCTTGCCTGGCCATCAGTAATAACAATTTCGGAGGATCTGGAGGCTTTTGCGGCTGAACTAACTGGAAAAACGGGAAATGGAAGATTTCCTCGGGATGAGTAGGCTAATGCTGATCTGTTTTTATCAGCATCAACTATACATACCTTTTTGCCTTCAGAATGCCATACACTTGCAAGGTGAATACTTGTGCAAGTTTTAGCAACACCTCCTTTTTGACCGCAAACAGTAATAAACAATTTTTTACTAATATTTCCCTTACTTTGGAGAATAATTTCTTAATGTCAATAGGTAATTATTTGAAAAGTTTTAAAACTTATATTTCCTAAATACTCTTTTGTGGAATATATAGTTTCGAGTAACCTTAACAGTATGTTTAAAAATAGTAAGTGAAAAAAAGAATTGGACTAGGAACATGGTCTTGGGGAAATCAAGTTTTTTGGGACTATCAAATTCGTAATGATGATGATTTATCTGAGACTTATAAAGAAGCGTTAAAAAGAGGTTTTAACTTAATTGACAGTGCAGATTCTTATGGAACTGGAAAACTTAATGGAAGAAGTGAAGAACTTTTAGGAAAATTTTTACTAGATACTCCTGCTTTTCAAAAAAAACGCGTTCAAATAGCAACGAAGCTCGCTCCTTATCCATGGAGATTGGGGAATAAAGGTTTCACCAAACCCTATCTCAAAAGTTTAGAAAGATTAAATAATAAATTAGATATAGTTCAAATACATTGGTCAACCGCAAAATATAATCCCTGGCAAGAATTACAATTATTAAATAATCTTTGTGATTTAATTGATCAAGGTTTTAATTTTCAAATTGGATTATCAAATATTGGACCCCAAAGATTAAAGAAAATAATTCAATACTTATCAAAAAGAGATCAGAAAATTAAAAGTGTTCAAATTCAGTTTTCTTTATTATCTCCAGATTTCTTAAAACATACAAATGTAAAAAGAATTTGTGAAAATTATGATATTGATTTTTTAGCCTATAGTCCTTTAGCTTTTGGAATACTATGTATAGATCCTGAAAAAGATGAAGATAAGCAAAATTCTTTTCTACGTAGTTTGATTTTTAAAAACTATAAAAAATCAAGTATTGAATTAAGGAGATGTCTTAAGCAGATTGCTGTTTCAAGATCAGTTTCACAAGCTCAAGTAGCAATCAATTGGTGTTGTTATCAGGGAGCCATACCTCTTGTAGGAATGAGAAAAAGGTCTCAAGTTATTGATATATCTAATGTTTTTAAATGGAATTTAAACAAAAAAGAATTTGGAATGCTTCAAGAAGCTTCTCAAAAGTGTTTGAAAAAGATGCCAAGTAATCCTTTTTCAAGCTTGTAAAAGAGAATTCAATAAATTTTATGCAGATAGTTTTTTAAGATTTTTTATTTGATTATTGCTCCAAAGTTCTGTCGGAAAGTTTGAACCTGTAAATCTTAAAACTTTAGGTTTATATTTTATTAATAAGTCATTAATGTTATTTTTTGTGCTCATTTGTATTGATAATTTTTTAGTACGCTAAAATATTTTTTTCCTAATCTTCTCAGTATTTATACTTATAAAATTCAAAAAATAATTTCTAATACATTATTTTGAAGTAAATTTTACAAATTAACAAATTATCTAATACTATTTTGTTCAATATAAAATGGTGGAGCCCTTCCAGGCTCCTTGGATCATTTGGTTGATAAGGCTGATATCACCCCATCTCCTTTGAGATCAAGCAGCAACTGGTGCTGTTTGACGGGAGAAACTAACGATTTTGTTAGCGTTTGTGTTTTTGCTCTAACCGAGCAGGCTTCAGTCATCTTCCTTACGCCCCGTCGAAACCATTACAACCCCAAATGAAAATGGAGTTGAGCGGAATCGAACCGCTGTCCGAAACATCGGTTGAGATCACCTAGTCCAATTGGACATTTATATTCTGGCAGGCAAAATGAGTATTGAATAGCTATTTCATTAATTTTTTAAATATATGCACGTAATTGCATCATCTCCTGAAGGTTTAGAGAAATATTTAGCAAGCGAAATTATTGAATTGGGTGGATTTAATATTAATACCTATAAAAGATCAGTTTCTTTTGAATGTGATTATGCCACTTTTTATAGAATTCATTTTTTTTCAAGAGTTGCGTTTCGTTTTTATAGAGAAGTATCACGTTTTGTTTGCTATGACAGGCTTTCTTTATATGAGGGAGTTAGAGATTCATTTGATTGGTTGAAATGGTTACCTTCTGAAAAAACATTTAATGTTCAAGTTACAGGCAGAACTTCATCGTTAAGTCATTCTCATTTCACTGCTCTTGAGGTTAAAAATTCAATTACTGATCTCCAACAATCTGTTTGGAATAAAAGATCTAATATTTCTTTAGATAATCCTGATTTGATAATTCATTTACATTTAAATAATGATCGTGGGGTTCTTAGCTTGCAGAGCACTTTTGAAAGTCTTCATAAAAGAGGATATAGACCTGCTATTGGATATGCTCCACTTAAAGAAAATTTAGCTTCTGGATTATTAAAAATAACTGAATGGAATGGAACTAAACCTTTGGTTGATCTTATGTGTGGATCAGGAACTTTTTTAATAGAGGCTATTAATCAAATTCTTAAAGTTCCACTTAAATTTCAGCAATTTTATCTCTTTGAAAATTGGCTCGATTTTAACAAATATATTTTTTTAGAAGAGAAAAACAAGGCTCAGAAGAGAGTTGTTACCTTTGAGAAACTATCAAAAACTATTGGTTGTGAGATTAATAAAGATGTTTTTGATCAAGCAAAAGTCAACATACAACTAGCAGGGCTTGAAAATTATATTGAACTGCAAAATGATGATTTTAAAAATATTCAATTTAAATCTTCAGAAGGATTAGTTTTATGTAATCCACCGTATGGAAAAAAATTAGGTGATGAAAACGAATTAATTACCTTATATGAGGATATGGGTGAATTTTTGAAGAAAAATTTTTCTGGTTGGGAATTCTGGTTACTAAGTGGGAATCCAAAACTTACAAGATATTTAAAAATGAAATCTTCTTTGAAAATACCTGTGAGTAATGGAGGCATTGATTGCAGATGGATAAAATATTTAATAAGATAATTTATTTTTTTCCTAATACTGCTTTTGTTGTTTTACCCAAACCTTCTAGTGTTTGGGGTAGATAAGGTCCTTTAGCAAGTTTTCCTCCAAGCTTTAAGCTCAAACCTGCAAGAAATAAATCAACAAATATTATCAAAAGTAAATTATATTCTGTTGCCCAATTATTCAACTTACTAAGAGTCAGATAAAAAATAACATGAATAGATATTAAAACTAATAATAATAAAATTCCACCCATAGCAATAAATACTCCCCCACTTATTAATCTTCTCTTTTCTCTATCAACTTCTTGAAGTGCTATTCGAACATGCAAATCCATTACCGAACTAGCAATTGCAGAGATTCTTGAAGCTGTATTAGCAAAGTTTTTGTTTTTGGGTTTATCCATTTATTTATTTCTACTATTAATTAAACTACCTATAAATAATCCTATACCAGCAGCAATAGCAATAGATAAGATTGGTTTTTTTCTAATTGGGGTTTCTATTTTTGGCCTTAATGTACTGTTTAGTTCATCTAGTAACTCTTCTAATTGACTTTCGATTGGTTCTATTTTATCTGCAATTTCCCAATTATTTTCTTGAATTGAATCAATGATTTGAAATAATTGATTTTTAATACCACTAGCAGATGATCCAGTATGACTTGCTATTACTCCAACTAAATCATCAATACTTCCTTTTGCAGTCTCAAGAGTTTGTTGTGCGATATTAGGCCATTTTTCTTGTATTAACGGAATCAAACTATCGATTTTTTCTCGTAACCATTTTTCTGATATGCCTTCTTCCTTTGGCAGCCCAGAATCATCAATTGTTTCTTTAACTTCTTTGGGAGGATGAAAAGCTTCCATTAATCAACCTACATTTCTTTTAGAGTAGACTGTATTTTCTTAATTTGAAACCCTTTTATTTAGTTTTTTTTTAATAAAAAATTATAGACATATAAAATTTTATTTACATTTCATTTATCTCACCTGTTCTGTAATAAGGTTTTGTTAAGCTATTACTGACTTTATTAAATTAAGTTTTTTATTTCATCATGGATATCACATTTGCAGCAATTATTTTTGCATCCCGTACAATTCCAACTGATTTTGGATTGGTAGCAGCAGCTATTGCAGGAGCTGGCAGCTTGCTATTTATTGCTTTGAGATTTGTTCCTGATGCGGGTAACTAGGTTTTTCCTTTTTTAAAATGCACTAACTTGTTAGTTCATTTTAATGATTGATTATTGAAATAAAATAATTTATTGATGAGCTAGATAATGAATCGATGGGTTTTACTCGAACATAAGATTCTTAGTAGTAAATTTATTGATATTCACTATGATTTTCTTGTTGAAGATCAATTAGATTGTTTGACTTGGAAGTTTCACGAAATTCCATCACTAAATAAGGGTGTCATTAAAATAGTAAAACAACCAAATCATAGATTGGTGTGGCTTTCTAGGGTTGAATATCAACTTTCTAAGAATAGAGGTTTAGTAAAAAGAATTGATCATGGAATTTTCTCTAATATTCCTCATAATCAAGACTCTCAAAAATTAAAAATTATATTGAATGGTAAATTGTTAAACGGTCTGTTCATAATTGATGGAAATTTTTGTCAATTAACGAAAAACAATTAATTTGTTTTTAGAAATAATCTTAATAATTCTCTTGAGATTTTTTGAAAAGTAGCTATTCTTACTTAGCTATTGTGACTTGCGATTGGTATACATCAATCAGGTCGAGTTTGAAAATTTTAAATCTTTTGGAGGAAGTGTAAAAATTCCTCTTGAAGAAGGATTTACAGTGGTGACTGGTCCAAATGGATCTGGGAAAAGTAATATTTTGGACGGAATTTTATTCTGTTTAGGTTTGGCAAATAGTAGAGGGATGAGAGCAGAAAGATTACCAGATTTAATAAATAATTCTAAAGTAAAAGAAGGTAAAGCTTCAGAAACATTTGTTTCCGTTAAATTCAATATTGAAGATTGGTCGCCAAGGGAAGATGTTCCACCTTTGGATTTAGAAGAAGATGATATCGCGCTTAATAGAGGTCAAAAAGAATGGATAGTTTCCAGGAAATTGCGGTTAATGCCTGGTGGATCTTATGCATCTACTTATACCTCTGACGGACGCCAGTGCACTTTACAACAAATACAGAGAGTTCTTAGAGATATAAGTGTTGATCCAGAAGGAAGTAATGTTGTGATGCAGGGAGATGTTACAAGAATAGTATCAATGAATAATAAAGAGAGGAGAACCCTGATTGATGAATTGGCAGGGGTAGCTCTTTTTGATAGCAGAATTGAACAAACACATTCAAAACTTAATGATGTTTTTGAAAGACAAGAAAGATGCGAGATTCTAGAAAACGAACTGCAATCTAGTAAAGTAAAGCTTGAAAAAGAATGTGAAAAAGCAAAAAAATATAAAGAGTTGAAGGCAAAACTTTTTCATATTAAGGAGATTGAAAAAGTACTTTTATTCGATAAACAAGTTCAAAATATTGAATTAATTAAGAAAAAAGCTATTAACTTGGATAAGAGTAAGATTTTATTTAATCAACACAAAGAATCTCTTAGTAAAGAAATACAAGTATTGCAAGATGCAATGCAAATCATGATTGCAGAATTAAAAGAGAAAGGAGAAGATAACTTAATCAAAGTAAATTCTGATATTGGGAGTATAAATTCTAATTTAAGGGAATTAGAAAGAATAGCAGTTGTCAATAAAGAGGAGGGCATTAAACTTCAAGATCAACGCGATAAAATTGCAATATCTAAAAAAAGTACGGAGTTAGAAAAGAATCGACAAGAGGACTTTAATTATAATTATCTAGAAAAATTGAACATCGAGATTCAAGATTTAACGTTAAAACACAAGCTATCTAGAAAAAAACTTTCTCATGCTGCAGGTGAATCAGGTGAATTTTCAAAGCAAAGTATAAAGCTTAATAATGAGTTAGAAAATTTAAAATCTTTAGTACAACCTCTTGAATCTAGTAAAAGGAATATTGAAGAGGAAATTATACAAATTAATATTCAAAGAGAAGAAATAGCATCTCAAAATGATCTTTTAAAGTTAGAAAAACAAAAACTATTAGAATTTAATCAAAATAATGAGAAATCAACGGATATAAAAAATCGTAATTTGAGCAGTATTAGATCTGAAATTGATTCTTTAAAAATTGAAATAGATCTGTTAAATAAAACTAAACTAAGGCTAAACAACGAACAATTAAGGCTTGAAAAGGATTTATCAAGATGTGAAAGCAGAAAAGAAGCTTTAAATGAAACCAGGGGATCATATGCATTAAGAATACTTTTAGAGGCAGGTTTAGATGGTATACATGGATATGTTGCTCAATTAGGTGCCGTCAGTGAAAAGCACAGGTATGCATTGGAAATTGCAGCTGGTAATAGACTTGGACAAATAGTTGTTGATAATGACACTATTGCTTCAAAAGCTATTGAAATTCTGAAAAAAAAGAAAGCAGGCAGATTAACCTTTATTCCACTTAATAGAATTAAAACCTATAAAAAAAATTTCGCGCTTAAAAGATTTGAGAATTTTAAAGAGAATGGATTTTTAGATAAGGCTATTAATTTAATTGATTGTGATGATGTTTATGATGATGTTTTTAAATACGTTTTTGGAGATACAGTAGTCTTTTCAGATTTAGAGTCAGCGAAATCATCTAAACAAAAAATTAGAATGGTTACTTTGAGTGGAGAACTGTTAGAAGTGAGTGGTGCAATTACAGGTGGTAGTAAAGTTAATAAAGATCTTGCTTATAGGTTCGGAACCAATAATGATATTGACGAATCTCACCCCATAAAACAAAGATTATCTACAATTGTAGAAGCTTTAAAGAAATCAGATAATGATACTTTAAATAAAACTAACAACTTGAACAAACTGAATTTTAATCAAAGGGAAATATTAGAGGATTGCGTATCTTCTAATAAAGAAATTGAAGTAAATAATAATTCTATAAAAGTTTCTATGAAAAGAATTGATGATAACAATTTGAGGCTTAATCAGCTTAAGTCTCAAAATAATTTATTAAATGATAAGTTGGATAACATTCGAAATGAAATAAAACCATTTAAAAAAAAGTTGGATGACTTAGAGATGATCCTTAAAAAGAATTATGAAGATAATCAAACATCCTCTTTAATGACTCATAATAATGATTTCGAAAAGTTAGATAAAAAACTTGAATTAATGATTCAAGAGAAAGATGAATTATTAAATAAAAAGAATCAATTTGTTTTAAATCAAGAACGTATAAATAATCAATTAAATCTAATATCTCTACAAGAAAAGAATCTACAAAAATCAGTTAAAGAGCTTTCTAATGCTCATAATGAATGGATAAAGAAAAGAGATGATTATAAAAGTGAGCTTGCGAGTCTTGATGGTCAAAAATCATTGCTTGAAAAGGATCTCGGAATATTAAGAAGAAAAAGGGATGAGTTGAATTCATCTATTTCCAATAAAAGACAAGAAATAAATCAGTTGACCCTTAAGTTGGAATATCTTGAAAGAGATATAAGTTCTCTAAATGAGGAAATGCGTAGCGAAACTATCAAGTTAGAAAATTATAAAAAACAGCTACCTGATCCTTTGCCCAGCTTTGGAGAATATGAGACTATAACGCTTGATTTATTACAATCAGAGATCGTTGTGATTAATACGAAATTGGAAAGTTTAGAACCAGTAAATATGTTGGCTTTAGATGAACTCGAGGAATTGACAGAAAGATTAAATGATTTGATAGAAAGACTGGAAGTTTTATCTAATGAAAGATCGGAGTTGTTATTAAGAATAGAAACTGTTTCAACTATGCGACAAGAAGCATTTATGCAGGCATTCATAGAGGTTGATAAGCATTTTAGAGAGATCTTTGCCAATTTATCAGATGGAGATGGGTTCCTTCAGCTCGAAAATCCAGAAGCTCCTTTAGAGGGAGGTTTAACTTTAGTGGCTCATCCTAAAGGAAAAAACGTTAGAAGATTAGCTTCAATGTCGGGGGGTGAGAAATCATTAACGGCCCTAAGTTTTTTATTTGCTTTGCAAAAATATAAGCCTTCTCCCTTTTATGCATTAGATGAAGTAGATAGTTTTTTAGATGGTATTAACGTTGAAAGATTATCAAAATTAATAACAAGTCAGTCATCAAATGCTCAATTTATAGTCGTAAGCCATAGAAGACCTATGATAAGTGCATCTGAACGAACAATTGGTGTTGCTCAAGCAAGAGGTGCTAATACTCAAGTTGTTGGATTACCAAATGCTGCATAATCACACTTTTTTATATTTTTACGTCAGAATGTCAGAAAGATATTAATGAGTTTGTCCAACACATCCACAAATAATAATGGCCGCAATTCTGTACCTAGCGAACGTCTATGGTTAAGATCGGAACTTATGGGGACCCAAGTCATTACTACTGATACTGGCAGGAGATTAGGAGTTGTAGGTGAAGTTGTTGTTGATATTGATAGAAGAGAGGTAGTTGCTTTAGGTCTGAGAGATAATCCTCTTACAAGATTTTTGCCAGGTTTACCTAAATGGATGCCTCTTGAAAGCATAAAGCAGGTTGGCGATGTAATTTTAGTGGATTCTTTAGATTCTTTGAGCGACGGTTTTTCTCCTGAAAGATATGGGAAAGTTATAAATTGCCAGGTAATTACGGAATCTGGTCAGCTTCTTGGAAGAGTTCTTGGATTTTCTTTCGATATTGAGACGGGGGATTTAATTTCTCTTGTGATGGGTGCAGTAGGAGTTCCTCTTTTAGGTGAAGGCGTTCTAAGCACTTGGGAAATTCCTGTAGATGAGATAGTCAGTAGTGGTACTGACAGAATAATTGTTTATGAAGGAGCTGAGGAAAAACTAAATCAGTTAAGTAGTGGATTACTCGAGAAACTTGGGGTCGGTGGCTCTTCTTGGGAAGAAAGGGAAGCTAATAGATATACAGCAAATCTTGTTCCAGTGGAGAATCAGCTATTGTCAGGTTCTGAATCAGAAGAACAAAATAATTTTATGGAAGAAATTAAAGAAGAAGAATTTATAGAAGAAGAAGAGTATGAAGAAGAACTGGAATATGTAGAAATCGAAACCACAAAAGAAAAAATAAATAATAAAAAACAACTTTATTTGGATAATGACTCCTCTGAACAATTAGACAATCAAACTGATGAAGAAAATACGACAGAATTTGCTGTTCAAAGGCCATCTATATCTAATCGAGCTTCAAAGAGACCTATTCAAAGGTCACAAGAACCTTTAGATATTGAACCTGTTGAAGAGAAAAAAACAATTATAGAAAATCCTCAATCAGAATCTGTAGAAATTGATGATCCTTGGTAATTATTTAGTAATTAACTGAATTTTTTGATCGAATTAAAAATTATGTAAGCTAATTTTTTAACTGCACCAGTTTTCCCTCGTTGTTTTGATAAATTATCTTTTTGCTCACTTAAATAATTTTTATTTTTTATCAGAAATATAGCTTCATTAGCGATTTGTTTTGGTGAAATGTTTCCTATTCTTTCTGGAATAATTAACTTGTTAGCTTTTATATTTGGCCATGAAAAAAATTTTTTCTGCTTTAAGTACCAATTTTTAATTATAAAAGTGAAGAATTTATTGATAAAAGAAATTTTACCAAGTATTCCGAAGATACCGTCCCAAGCGTTCATTACATTCAAATGTTGGGTGGGTAGAACAACTATCATGGGTAAAGTAAGTGAAGCTAATTCAGCAGTATTTGCTCCAACTGTAGTAATTGCAAGATCACATTTTTTTAGTACTTCATAGCAAGGGTGTTTATTAATTAAATAAATTTTTGTATTATTTGAGGTTTCAATAACATAGTCAAAAACGGAATTTTTAATTTGTTTAATTTGTTTAATTTTGGATGAATAATATTTTGATATAGGATTCTTATTACTTTGAAAGAATAAATATTCGCTTGTACTTGTAGTTGGTGCTATGGGAATAATAAAGTTAATATTTTTATTATTTTTATTAATATGATCAGCCATTTCAAGAAAGAAAGGAATACCCACCATGAGCTTTGCTTTTTTAGAACCTGGTAGTAAAGCAATCCACTTTTTTTCTTCAAGATTTAAAGCAATTTCTTTTTTATTCGTAATGTCTGCCATTAAATCGCCAATAATTTTACATTTATATCTATATTTTGAAGGAATGCTTTTCTTAACGTTTTTATTCATTGCTGCAATTACATTGTTCCAACGTGGCCATCTTGAAATCCATTCAGCATATGTGATGTTGATATAACCTAATCTTTTTGCTAACAAAACACTCCAAAATTGATCACCTCCAAGAAAAATAACGATCCCCTTTTTAGGCCATTTTGCATATTGAGCAGGCCTGATTAACAATTTCCAAAAAGTCTTTGCTTCTGTAACTAATTCAAATTTGTGCCAAGATTTAGCAACTTCATATTCTTTACCAGTAGCATTTGGACACGGTACTAAAACTAATCTTATTGAGTAATTCAGTTTATCAATATTTTTCGAAGTATCATTTATCTTATTTAGATAATCCACTACAGGCCTCACCCACGTTGATAATTCCCCAGGCCCATTAGTGATAATTACAACTGCAATTGATTTTTCTTTCATTGCAGTCAATCCAAGATACATTAAATGCGGACGGCGAGACTTGAACTCGCAAGGCCTAAGCCACACGCTCCTTAGACGTGCGCGTCTACCAATTCCGCCACGTCCGCAAAGGGTTTTCGAGCACAAGGGTGTTCTTAAACCACTAAGTTATCATACATTAATCGCATTAATTTGCGATAATATTTTGTTAATCTGCTCGGTTTAAATATTTAAAAGATGTATTTTATATAACTTAGTTTTAAATACTTAAAATGACTGATTTTTTCTATTGCATAAATAAATAATTATCCACATATAACGTTTTAGGTTGTATTGTTAATCAATGCATTCTTGAAATTCAAAAATTTTATTGAATACTTTTTAAAGTAATTTCAATTTAAATTAATTTTTATTTCTTCAATTTAATTTTGTAATGGTTGAAAAAGTTTTAATTGCTAATCGTGGAGAAATAGCTTTACGAATTATCAGAAGTTGTAGAGAGCTTGATATTGCAACTGTTGCTGTTTATAGCACCGTAGATAAAAAGGCATTGCATGTGCAATTAGCAGATGAAGCAGTTTGCGTTGGAGACTCACTAAGTAACAAGAGTTATTTAAATATTCCTAATATCTTAGCTGCTGCTACATCAAGAGGAGTTGATGCTATTCATCCAGGTTATGGTTTTCTTGCGGAGAACGATAAATTTGCAGAAATGTGTAACGATCATGGTATAACTTTCATTGGTCCATCTCCCAATGCTATTAGATCAATGGGAGACAAATCTACTGCTAAAGAGACAATGGAGAGAGTCGGAGTACCAACTGTTCCTGGAAGCAAAGGTTTATTATCGAGTGTCGAGGAGGCCTACGAAATGGCCCAAGAGATTGGATATCCCGTCATAATAAAAGCCACAGCTGGAGGAGGAGGTAGAGGAATGAGATTGGTTGAAAATAAGGCTAATTTAGAAAAAATGTTTAAAGCAGCCCAAGGAGAAGCAGAAGCGGCATTTGGAAATGATGGTTTATATATGGAGAAATTTATAAAAAAGCCAAGACATGTAGAAATTCAAATCCTTGCTGACAGGTCAGGTAATGTGGTTCATTTAGGAGAGAGAGATTGTTCTGTACAAAGGAGGCACCAAAAATTATTAGAGGAGTCTCCCAGTCCAGCTATAAACTATTCTCTTAGAAAAAAAATGGGTAATGCAGCCATTGCTGCTGCAAAAAGTATTAGTTATGAAGGGGCGGGAACTGTTGAATTTTTAGTAGATGATGATAATAATTTTTACTTTATGGAGATGAATACCAGGATTCAAGTGGAACACCCCGTAACTGAAATGGTTACTGGTGTTGATCTAATTGCTGAACAAATCAAAATAGCTGGAGGTGACAATTTAGGATTTACTCAAGATGATATTCAATTAAATGGACATGCTATTGAATGCAGAATTAATGCGGAAGATCCTTCACATAATTTTCGCCCATCTCCCGGTAAAATAACTGGATGGCTGCCTCCAGGGGGCCCTGGAGTGAGGGTTGATAGTCATGTTTATACTGGTTATGAAATACCGCCATTTTATGATTCACTTATAGGTAAATTAATAGTCTGGGGTAAAGATCGTAATACTGCTATTAAAAGAATGAATAGAGCTTTAAATGAATGCGCTGTAACAGGAATTCCAACAACAATTAACTTTCATTTATCTCTTCTCAATAAAAGGAAATTTATGGAAGGCAAAATTCATACTAAATACGTTGAGGAAGAATTATTACCTAACTATTAATGGAATATAATGCCTTCTTAACTTATACTTTTTAGAATGGCTAATTTGATTAAACCTTGTTGACCAACTAATATTTCTCTTAGAAAACTTATTATTCCTATCCAAATCACTGGGCCAACATCGACGCCCCCAATGGGAGGAATCAATTTTCTCGTAACGTTTAAAATAGAACTTGTTGGAATTGCAATTAATAACCAAAAACCTTTATTTAAATCAACTTTTGGGTACCAAGTTAAAATTAATCTTATTAAAAAGACTAGGGTTAAAAATGATAAAAGGATTCCTAGTGTAAGATCTAAAGCATGTAAATAGTTTTGAGACAATGAAATAACAATTGTTTAATCCATCTTAATAAATAACCCATAAGTTAGGATTTAATTCGTATTATAAATTCAGAATTTAATTTTAAAAAAGTGATTCAAATTTCAAATCTAATATTAGCGGCTGATGTTTCCCCAGAAGTGGCTGGTAGTTCGGGCTTCAATATGATAGCGAGTTTCTTCGCTGCAGCTTTACTTATAGTTATTCCAGCAGCAGCTTTTTTGATCTTTGTTAGCCAAAAAGATTCACTTGAACGTACTTCAGCTACACGTAGACGCTAGTTTTTATAAAAGTTTTAAGTAAACTATATATAAAGGTGTTTTATTGCACCTTAAAAAATAAGTTTTGGAGAAAAAAAGTGGTCAATGCTAGTCTAAATTGGGCGAGTATTGTAGGCATCGTACTAGCTGTATGTGGAGGTGGCCTATATTTTTTGAGGTCATTTAAACCTGCGCTGGCAAGAGATTATGATGTTTTCTTTGCGGCAATAGGTCTTTTATGTGGAGGAATATTATTTTTTCAAGGATGGAGATTAGATCCTATTTTGCAATTTGGGCAGTTTTTATTAGCAGGAACGACGGTATTCTTTGCGTATGAAAGTGTTCGACTAAGAGGTGTTGCCACTGATCAAGCAAGAAGATCTTCTTATTTTGAAGATGATCAGATTCCAGATATGCCTAGAAATTCTTCCAGAAATAGATTTAATGATGATTATAATCAATTTGAGGATTCTGATAGACCTTCTAGAAGATTCAAACCTCAAGATGATGATTTAGAAGATGATTACATGGAAGCTAGATCGCAAAGGAGAAATATATCAAGAGCTATTCCTGAATCTGCAGTCAGCAGGAGGCGTCCTTCTTTAAGAGAGTCTAATCAATTTGAGAATGAAGAACCTAAGAGAAGAAGAAATCGGTCTGAAGATAATAGGATGAGTAATGAAGATAGAAGAGCAAGTTTTGGAGAAAGAAGATCATCAAGAAGTGAAATTAAAAGAGGCTCTCGGCCATTATCTAATCAAGAAGTTTCTAGAAAATCAAATAATTCCTCTCTTAAGGATGCTTCTACCTCCTCTAATAAACCAACAAGGTCATCTATCAGATCTCAGACTTCAACAGAAAAAGTAGAAGATGCATCATTTTCTACAAATATCAATGAAGTAAAAAAGCCTCGTCAAGCAAGAAGCTCAGCAGCTAGTGCAAGATCAACCTCTAAAAATAAAACTGGAAGGTATACTGTGGGAACAAAAAAAAATAAACCCAGAGATAATAGTTCTAGATTTGATGACTAATTAAAATATCCCAGCCCAATTTAGAAATGATTTTTGACTTATTAATTCAATTAAAATAATTGCTAAAAAACCGAGCATTGCAAATCTTCCATTTGTTATTTCTGAATAATTGCTCCATCCAAACTCATATCTATCTTCAATTTCAATTGATTGTTCCTCAATTTTAATTTCTTCAGAATTTGTTTTTTCTAGTTCCATAGCTTCCTGATTATTTTGTTCTTGATTTGAAGTCATGATTGTAATCTAATTTTTAAAATTATACTTATCTGTAGTAAATAATTTCCAGCCCCCTTGTCCATTTAATTCTAAAATGTTCTCATGAAAATCTTTTAAACTAGGCCTGTGTCCCACGCTTATCAAGGATAATTCTCTATCCCTTAGTAAATTATATAGTCTTTTTTCAGTTTTAATATCGAGTGCACTAGTAGCTTCATCTAACACAGCAAATCTCGGAGAATTAAGTAGTAATCTTGCAAAGGCTAATCTTTGCTGTTCTCCTAATGAAAGTATTCTTGGCCAATCTTGTTTGACGTCAAGGTTGGGATATCTATCAACAATAGAATTTAAATTTACTTCATTAAGAACAGAAATTAAGTGGTCATCACTAAATTTGTCAACTTCTGTTGGATAACATAATTGTTCCCTTAAAGAACCCAATAGCATATAGGGTTTTTGAGGTATAAATAGCAAATCACCTGTCTTTGGTTTTTTAATCGATCCTTGATTGGGTTCCCATAATCCGCTGATCATCCTTAACAAAGAGGTTTTGCCACACCCAGATGGGCCTACTACTAATAATGATTGATTTGTTTCAATACTCAGATTTAAGTTTTTGATAATAGCTTTATCAGACCCAGGTGGAAAAAGGTCGGCATTGTTAATAAGAATAGAAGAATAATCAGAAATTATATTTTGATTGTCTATTGGCTTGGTTTGACTGATACTTTCAACTTTTGACTGAAAACCCTCTAATCTTCCAATTCCTGCTGTGAACTTTGCAAGTTCCTCTATTTGATTAACTATAAAAAATAAAGAACCTTCTACCATACCAAATGCAAAGCTTGCTTGAATAAATCGACCATAATCAATATCTCCTCTAAAGTAAGGAATTGCCATTATTAGATATGGAAAGAAGTTTCCAGCATAATTAATAGAACGTCTCATTACATCAATAATTACTCTCCAAATTATTAGTAAGTTAAAGTTTCTTACCACTTCTCCTAATCTTCTCTCTGTTTCACTTTTTTCTGGTTTTTCACCCGAATAAAAAGCTATTGATTCAGCATTATCTCTAATATGAACTAATCCATATCTAAAGTCTGCCTCATATCTAAGTTGATCGAAATCAATTTTTACAAGATTTTTTCCAGCAATTAATAAGATAGCAGTAGCAAATGCTGCGTATCCAAATAATGAAAAGGTTAATGTTGTACTAATGCTCCATAATATTAGAATGTTCAGAGAAAAAGTAAGAAGTGCATCAAAAACTCCCAAAGTAAAGGATAAACTTTGACCAGTAAAAGCTCTGGTATCATCTGTTATTCGTTGGTCAGGATTATCTACATCTGTTTGTTCTTCATCATTAGGATTTAGTTGGTAGTATGCTTTATTAGTCATGTAGTCTTTAACTAAGCTTTTTGAAAGCCAATCTCTCCAAATTATTCCTAATTTATAAGTAAAGAATATTTGAGAAACCCGAATTGGAAGCGCTACAGCAAAGCAACAAGCATAGATTCCTAAAATTCTATAAAATCCATCTTGTTGTTTCTCTACTAAAGCATTGGTTAAGTCTCTAGCAATAAATCCTATTCCTGCATTAATTCCATTTACTGCCAAAAGCATTAATACTATGACTGCTAGGAATAACCAATGTACCCATCTGCGATTCTTAAGTTGACGCCTTAAACTAAAAAAACTTCCTGAACCGATAAGAAATAATCCTGAAAACAATAATCCCCACCAGCCAGACCATATTGTATTAACAGTATTAACTACTCCTCCAAAGTATTTATCAAGAAAAATAGGTTGAATGCTTTCAAAAAAACTAATTATGCCTGTAAGAGCTACAAGAACAATACCTCCTACACAAAATAAGAGAGATATTAAAAGCCATATAAATTGAAAGCCATTACATTGATCAATTGGTAAGAAAAATGGTTGGGCTAATCTTCTTAACTTTTGTAGTTGATAAAATATTTTAGATTTATTTTGCACTACATTATTCATATTTTTTCTATATCTTTATAGTAAGTAAATTATATCTCTATGAAGATGATTGCCCAAAACCTATTAGTGAAAGTGCCCAATCTGGAAGGTTGAGGTATGATAATAATTTTAAATCAAATTCATGGACTTTAATAATCAATATATCCATAAGCCACCATATTAGAAAAGGTAAATTAAATAAAATTTGTAATTGCCATTTGTAAGTTAATACTTTCCAAATTTTAGTTAAAACTAACTTCTGAGATTCATCTAAACTCTCCCAATTTGTAGCAATTAGATCTAGTAAATTTTTAGATTTATTATTGAGAGATTCTGGAGAATTCATGTTTAATTTTTCTTATTTATAGCTAAAAAGAAACTCTTTTGAGAGTTTTAGCCAGGAGGCCAACTCATTTTTCTACCAGCTAAGAAATGTATATGTAAATGAAATACTGTTTGTCCAGATTCTTCACCAGTATTAATAACAGTTCTCCAATTTTTTAATTGCTTAGATTTGGCAATATTTTTTCCTATTAAAAGAAGATGTCCTAATAAATCTCTATCTTCCTCCAAACACTCGCATAAACTGACTAATGGTTTTTTAGGAATTACTAAAAAGTGAACTGGAGCTTGAGAGGCAATATCATTAAATGCTAAACAAAGCTCATCTTCATGAAGCTTTTCGCAGGGAATCTCACCATTTATTATTTTGCTAAAGATTGTAGTTTCAGCCATTGCTTTATTAAATAATTAAATCATTTGATTGGTATTACATCTTTTTGATGAAATCCTTCTTTGATGAGTTCTTTATTCAAATCTTCTTTTGAAGTAACTCTATCAACAAATAAAACTCCATTGAGATGATCCATTTCATGTTGAATGCATCTTGCTAAGAGTCCATCAGCTTTCATTTTTCTTGGCCTGCCCATTTCATCTCTAAATCTTAATTTAATTGTTGATGGTCTTACGACGTTTAAATAAACTCCTGGGATACTTAGACAACCCTCTTCATATGAATTTAAAGTTGTTCCATAATCAGTAATTTCTGGATTTATTAAAATTAATGGTTCAGCAGCAGCATCTTCAAAATTTACATCAATTACAAGTAGCTCTTTCTTGATTCCTATTTGCGGAGCGGCAAGTCCAATCCCTTTGGCTGCATACATACTTTGAAGCATGTCTTTAGCTAAATTTCTTATGGAATTATCAACTTTACTTATTCTTTTAGCATTTTCTCTCAATACATCATCACCAAGTTTATATATTTCTAGTGATGGAGTTCCTGTTTGTTCTTTAGATACCTTTTCTATAGGACTATTTGTTTTTGACTTTCTTGCAAGTTGTGAAAAATTGTTTGCCACGGTAAAAAAAATTATTTACTCAACAGTTAAGCTATAAAAATATTAGCACTTTAAATACATCTTGAAATAAACTTTTTAAATGAATAATGCTAAGAATTTAAAAATTAAGCAAATCGATAAAAAAAATATATCTTTTAAAGAGTTATCTCTAATTAAGAATATAATTTTCTGGGTAGATATTATTCCTGGAGATCAAACACAAAAAAATGCTATTTTTGCTAGGCCATTTCATGATAAAAATGCAATTCCACAAAAATTAACGGGCGATAATTTTTATATTAAAAGCAATTTTCATGGTTATGGGGGCAAATCATATCAATGTATAGAGGTGAATGATCATATTTATTTGATATGGGTTGATCAGCTTTCAAAAGCAATGTGGTTAAAAATTTTCAAAGTCCAAGAAAAAGTACTTAAAAATGATAATCAATATCTGCTATGCGATGTGGAACCAAGACAACTTACTGAGTCAATAAAAACGAATTTTGATACTTCATTTGTTATTTCTAAAAACAACCTTTTATTCGGTTTATGTGAGATAAAACATAGAGATTATTTATTCTCATTAAATTTAAAGAAAACTAAACAAGATATTCGCATAATAAAAAAATTTGATAATTTTGCGGGGAATTTATCTTCTAATATTTCAGCTGATTTATTTTCCTGGATAGAGTGGAATGCTGGCTCCATGCCTTGGGAAAGAAATGAGCTATTTTTTGCAATGATTGATAATGATGGAGAGATACAAAACATAAAAAATTTTTCTAATAAATTTGTTAATGAAGAGAAAAATGTTTCTTTCTTTCAACCTTACTGGATGAGTGATACTACTTTAGTCTGTTCTGAAGATAGTACAGGCTGGTGGAATTTATTATTTCTCGATTTAACTGATATTAAAAATATTATTCTAAAAAAAAGAATAATTAAACCTTTGACTGAGTATGGATCGCCTCAGTGGGTTTCTGGAATTTCATTTTTTTCCGGAAATATTAAAAATCTATTTTGTGTTGCAAAAAAAGATAATAGTTGGGTACTAGAGCATTATCAGAATTGTGAATGTATTAAAGAACTTAAATTACCATTTTGTTCAATAGGTGATTTAGATGTTTGTGATCAAAAATTAGTTATTAGAGGTTGTAGTTTTGGTTGTTTCGAAGAATTATTCGAGTGTGATTTTGGAGAGAAAAGCCATACTAAATTATTAAATGAGATATCCCTTGAGTCTATAAACGAATATTCAAGACCAGAATCTTTTTGGTTTAAAGGTTTTAATAATCAACCCACACATTCTTTTATTTATAAGCCTCTATTTGAAAGATTTATTAAGTCACCATTAATCGTTAAGGCACATAGTGGCCCTACTGCTTGCTTTGACGGGTCTTTAAATTCCGAAGTGCAGCATTGGACTTCGAAAGGATTTACAGTTGCGGAAGTGAATTATGGTGGTTCCTCGGGTTTTGGAAGAGAGTACAGGGAGAGATTAAATTATAAATGGGGTATTCTTGATTCATACGACTGTAAAGCATTGGTACTTGATTTAATTAGGTTAAATCTAGTTGATAGAACCAAAGTCGCAATTTTAGGCAATAGTGCTGGTGGTTTAACTGCAATTAATGCTCTATGTGAAGGTGATTTGTTTAAAGTGGCGATTTGTAAATATCCTGTTCTGGATTTAAACGATATGCATCAACACACTCATAGATTTGAAAAAGGTTATTTAAATTCTCTCATAGGTAGATATTCAAAATTTCATAATGAGTATAAACTTCGATCACCAATTTATAAAATTAATCATTTAAAAAAACCAGTTTTATTATTTCATGGAAAAAAAGATTTAGTTATTTCATGCAAAAAAACCCTACAAATCAAAGAAAAACTTCTTAAAAATAATAAAAATTCAGAAGTCATAATTTTTGAAAATGAAGGGCATGGTTTTAAAAACACAAATAATAAAAAACAAGTTCTTATTAAAACTCAGGAGTTTTTAGAGAAAACTCTTAATATTTAAGAATTTAGTTTTAAAAAACTAATAGTTTCCTTAAGTTTTTCGATAAAAGTATTTATATCTTCTTTGGTAGTTGTGAAATTCATACTAATTCTAGCTGTTGAATTTATTCCGATATGTCTATGCAGAGGTTGACAACAGTGATGTCCACTTCTGATACAAATACCTTTAGAATCAAGAATTTCAGCGATATCGTTTGAATGTATTTCTTTAACATAAAATGTTGCCAATGCAGCTCTGTTTGGATCTATTTTCGGAGAAGGACCTATTATTTCAAGATCCTCTATTTGCTTTAATTTTTTAAATAAATATTTTGTAATCTCCTTTTCATATTCACTGATTCGATCTAACCCAATATTGTTAATGTAATTAATCGCTGCAGCTAATCCTATTGCTTCAGCAATAGCTGGAGTACCAGCTTCAAATTTATGAGGGAGTTCAGCCCAAGTACTTTTCTCTTCAAAAACATCTTGAATCATTTCACCACCTCCAAAAAAAGGAGGAATTTTTTCTAAAATTTCTTTTCTGGACCATAAGAAACCTATGCCTGTTGGGCCACATAATTTATGTCCTGAACCGGCTAAAAAATCTATACCTAGTTCATTAATATCTAACTTTTGATGGGCTAAACTTTGACAAGCATCAAGCAGAACTAAAGAACCCTTATCCCTAGCTAATTTAGTTATTTCTTTTATTGGATTACAGCACCCTAAAGTGTTGCTTATATGTAATAAGCTTACTAGTTTTGTTTTCGTTGTTAATTTTGACTTGAAATCATTTATATCTAATCTTCCGTCTTGATCTATGCCCACAAATTTCAGTTTACATTTGTTTTTTGCAGCTACCATTTGCCAAGGAACAATATTACTATGATGCTCCATTATTGATAGAAGAATTTCATCATTCTCTTTTAAAGTAAATTCTCCCCATGATCTGGCAACCAGATTTATAGCTTCAGTTGCATTTCTTGTAAAAATTATTTCTTTTGTTGAATAAGCATTAACATATTTTGCAATTAAAGATCTTGAATTCTCAAATTCTTCAGTTGCTTTTGCACTTAATTGATGAGCTCCTCTATGAACGTTTGCGTTGAAATTCTTATAGTATTCATCAATTTTTTCAAGAACTTGGATTGGTTTTTGGGTTGTTGCAGCGTGATCTAGATAAATAATTGTATTTTTGTTTTTGAAATTATTTTCTAATAAAGGAAAGTCTTTTTTATCTATTAGAGGAAAGTTTTTTTTACAAATTTTCGGGAAATTTTTAATTGTTTCCATTAATTTTCTTTTAAAATTTTATCAAGCAAATCCCATCTATCTTTTGAAATAGGAATACTTGAAATAACTTCTTGTATATAAGAACTTAATTGTAGTTTACTCGCTTCTGCTAACGTGAGTCCTCTTGATCTCATATAGAAAAGTTCTTCTTCATTTAATTGTGAAATAGTTGCACCGTGTTTGCATTTTACATCGTCAGCAATTATTTCTAATTGAGGTTTAGTATCTATTTTTGCATGTCTCGATAAAAGTAGATTCCTGCTTAATTGTGACGCATCGGTCTTTTGCGCAATTTTTGGAACAATTATGGAGCCTTCAAAGACTGCATGTGATTTATCATCTGCCAAGGATTTATTAATTTGATCTAAAAATCCATTAGGACCGTTAAATTGCATTTTTGTATAAGTAGCTATTTGGTCATTATTTTTTGTTATTTGTATTCCTTTTAAATTTGTTTTGGCATTTCCCTCTAATTGATTAATACGGATTTCAAATCTTGCATAATCAAATTTGAAATGTAGTGATCCTAGGCTGTACTCACTGTTGGTCTTTTGAATTACATTTAAAGAATTTAATAAATTAGATTTGCTTTCTCCATAGGAAACTAAACCATGATTAACCGAAGTATTTTCTTCTAGACATAAATAAGTTGATTGAGATAGTGAAGAATTTTTGTTTCCAAGATTAATTTGTATTAAATCAACCTTAGAATTCTTTTCAAAGAATAAAATAAGTGTTTTAGCATTAAAAGAGTCGGGTGACGAAGCACTAAATATCTCAAGAGGAGGAATTTTATTACCAGAAATATTTAAACCTAAGATGTTTGCTTTAGAACTTAAAGAATGATTTAGTAAGTCACTCCAATGATCATTTTGATCAGAATTAGATATATTTTTTTTTATATAGTCTACAATTTCGATCTCTTTTAATTCTTTTATTGAATAGTTTTCTTTTTCTAAATTGATTGAGTTATTCTCTCCGATGATCAGTCTAATTATATTTTGAGAGGCTTTTTTATATGGGAGATTAACTTTAGATTCTTTATTTTTATTTGAATGATCTAAAAATCTTGAAAATTTGGATTTATTGGAAAGTCTCCAGTATTCACTTTTGATATTTGGTAATGGATTTAATTTTAATTTATCAAGACAAATTTTTTGTATCTCAGATGGATTACTAATTAATTCATTATTTTTGATTTCATCAATAATTTGCATTGATTTATTGCTCTTTTATAAAATTATCAGTCCATTCATATCCATGTTTCTCAAGTTCTAGGGCAAGATCACTTTCTCCAGTTTTTATTATTTGTCCGTCTGACATTACATGAACATAGTCAGGTTGTATTTCATCTAATAACCTTTGATAGTGAGTGATTAATATAATTCCGGTTTCTTCATTAGATATCTTTTTAATACCTGAAGCAACTATTCTAAGTGCATCAATATCTAAACCTGAGTCGGTTTCATCCAAAATTGCAATTTTTGGTTCTAATAATGCCATTTGTAATATTTCATTCCTTTTCTTTTCCCCACCTGAAAACCCTTGATTAATACTCCTCGATAAAAAGGCAGAATCCATTTTGACTAAGTCAAGTTTTTCTTTTACTAAGTCTTCAAAATCAAAAGTATCTAGTTCTTCTTTGTTAAGAAATTTTCTTCTTGCATTTGTCGCAACTCTAAGAAATTCTAGATTGCTTACTCCAGGAATTTCGATGGGATATTGAAAACCAAGAAAAATACCAGATTGAGCTCTCTCTTCTGGTTCTAAAGACTGAATATCATTTCCTGTAAATTTTATTTCGCCTTTAGTAATTTTGTATGATGGATGACCCGCAATAATCTTGGATAGAGTACTTTTCCCACATCCATTTCTTCCCATGATTGCGTGAATTTCGCCAGGATTAACTGAAATGGTTACCCCTTTTAAAATAGGAAGATTTTCGATAGATGCAAAAAGATTATTTACTTCTAATATTGGATCTAATTCTTTCGTTTTGCTTTGCATCACACTTTAGAAATTAATTGATTATCCAACCGAACCTTCTAATTTGAGGGCAAGCAGCTTATCGGCTTCAGCCGCAAATTCCAATGGCAGTTGATTGAAAACATCTCTACAAAAGCCACTTACCATCATTGATACAGCCTCTTCAAATTCAATACCTCTACTTTGTAAATAAAAAAGTTGATCTTCAGAAATTCTACATGTACTTGCTTCATGCTCAATTTCTGAATTTGGTTGTTGAGAGTGAATATAAGGAAATGTATTCGCAGCAGCTTGATCGCCTATTAACATTGAATCACATTGACTATAATTTCTTGATCCAGAAGCTTTTGAACCCATTTTTACAAGACCTCTGTAACTATTAATTGAATTGCCAGCACTAATTCCTTTACTAACTATTGTTGATTTAGTTCTAGGACCGATGTGAATCATTTTTGTACCTGTATCGGCTTGTTGAAGGTTATTAGTGAGAGCTACAGAATAAAATTCTCCTACCGATTCCTCTCCTAAAAGTATACAGCTAGGATATTTCCATGTTATGGCAGAGCCTGTTTCTACTTGAGACCAGCTTATTTTACTTCTCTTACCTAAACATTTCCCCCTTTTGGTGACAAAATTAAAGATTCCTCCAACTCCTTCTTCATTCCCAGCATACCAATTTTGTACTGTTGAATATTTAATTGAGGCGTCGTCTAAGGCAATAAGTTCAACTACCGCTGCGTGCAGAGTATTCGTATCAAACATTGGAGCTGTACATCCTTCAAGGTAACTGACGGAGCTAGATTCTTCTGCGATAATTAAAGTTCTTTCAAACTGACCAGAGTCTCCACTGTTGATTCTAAAATATGATGAGAGATCCATCGGGCATTTAACTCCTTTTGGGATGTAAACGAATGAACCATCACTAAAAACAGCTGAGTTTAATGCAGCAAAATAGTTATCATTAGCTGGTACAACAGAACCTAAATATTTTTCTATTAAATTTGAGTGATCTTTTACTGCTTCACTTATAGAACAAAATATTACACCATGCTCAGCAAGTTCTTTTCGGAAGGTTGTTGCAATAGATACACTATCGAATACTGCATCAACAGCAACGTTTGTAAGTTTTTTTTGTTCAGTAAGAGGAATTCCTAATTTATCAAAAGTTTCTAGGAGTTTGGGATCAACTTCATCTAAGCTAGAAATCTTTTCTTTTTGTTTAGGTGCAGAATAATAAATTATATCTTGATAATCAATCTTTTTGTAACCTAGGTCTGCCCAGTTAGGCTCCTCCATTCTTTGCCATTTCCGAAAGGCATTAAGTCTGAAATTAAGAAGATATTTTGGCTCTTCTTTTTTTTCTGAAATTAATCGAATCGTATCTTCATTTAGGCCTTTGGAAATCTTTTCAGTTTCGATATCAGTAACGAAACCATATTTGTATGGTTCAGATACGACATCTTTAACTAAATTTTCACTTACCATAGTTTCTATAAATTAGTCTATTACAATTAGTTTTCTATACTTTAGCTAAATATATGCCCAATATTGAGTTTTTATCTTTAATTAAATTAAAAAATTAATGTCTAATCAAACAAATTATTTTCCAAGTCCGTTAAGCGATGAGATCGTGAAAAATATAGATCAACTGAATTTGTCCATTATTAAAAAGCACCATGTTCGATTGCTTGCCCATTGTCTTGAAATCTTCAAGGAAATCGGAAAAGATGAAAAATCATTCTTTGATGAAGATGAACTTCTTAAGAAATGGTGTGAAAAAAAATCCCAGAAGTTTAATGATAAAAATTTCAATCAACTTTTTTATGAACAAATGTCTTCTGCTGCAAAAAAAATAAACTTTTTTTCTAAGAGTATTAATAAAAATTTCAAAGAATTGGATCTTGAGGATTTAATCACTTTAGTTGAGCAAAATCAGGCAAATTAATATGAAGCGATCCCGAAGAAAAAATATATTTTTGTTGAGTTCTTAACAATTCAAGGTAATAAAATTTAAAAAACAGAAAATTAATTTACGAGTTATAGATTTCTAGATTTCTTTAAAATTCACTTATACCAGTTACTTATAAGAAAGTTGTAAAATTTAAAAACTTGAAAGTAGTCAGAAGATCCTGACGACTGCCTCTAATGTTACCCAAACTGCAAAAAAAAAGAACATACTGATCCCATGCAATTTATGGAGTTTTAAAAGTGGTTGATGGGATCAAGAATAAAGAATATTTACTTAGTCTAACCCTCAGACAATTGCGACAAGAAGCTAGTAAATTATCTGTCCCTTTATACAGTAGAAAGACAAAAGCTGTACTTATTGAACTAATTGATAAATACCAAAAAAATGCTAATCAATCATTTAATAAAACTCCAACTAAAAATATTCCTCTAAAAACCTCTAAACTCGCAACTCAAACAAAAACAGAAGAAGTTAAAACAAAACTAGTATTTTTGCCCAGAGATCCAGAGTGGGCATATGTATTTTGGCAAATTTCAGAAAGTGATAGAGATAAAGCTCAGTCTTTAGGTGCTAATAAATTATGTCTACGTTTATATGATGCCTCAGGTATTGGTGAAGGAAATCTAAATAAAGGCACTTTAAGAGAAATTGCTGTAGATAGTTATAGTACCGAATGGTATTTGCCTATTCCTCTAGCGGATAGGGACTATAAGGTTGAATTAGGTTACAAATACGGCTTTAAATGGATGTCATTAGCTTTTTCCTCTGTTAGCTATGTACCAGGTACTCAGCCTTCAGAGCAGATTTTAGATAAATTTGTTCCTTTTAACTTAGAAAATCCTGCATCACTTGAGCCTCCTTCGATTATACAAAACCCAAAGGTACAAGAAAATAATGGTTTGCATGAGCGCTTATACCAGGCAGCAACAAGTTTTCCTATAAGAAGAAAAATAGGTTCTGAAGAATTTATGGAAAACATGAATTCAAATAATTTAAACTCAAATCTCACCGATTCTGGTGCAGGGCAATGGTCTTCAGGCTTAAACGAATCTGGTAGTGGAATAGTTAAAAATAAATCCTTTTGGTTAGTTGCTGATTCGGAATTAATTGTTTATGGAGCAACAGATCCATCCGCCAAATTAACTATTGGTGAAGAAGAAGTTCCTTTGGCTGCTGACGGTACTTTTAGGCTTCAAGTTCCTTTTAGGGATGGCTCGCAAAAATACGAAATTAAGGCTACGGATGCTTCTGGTGACCAAGAAAAAAGTATTACAATGAAATTTGATAGAGTTACTCCCCTTGACGATACAAATGAAAAAGATAATGCTGAGACAAAATGGTTTTAAATAAATAAAATACTAATGCTAAAAAAAATTGTTGCTTTTACACCTTTATTTGGAGCTGTGACTTTTCCTTTGATAGTTCCTATTACTATTTCTAAGTTTGGAGTAAATTATGGAATTCTAAGTGCATTAGTTATTTCCTCCTTATGGTTTATCGCTATGTTAAGAACATCCGAAATGCCACATTAATTTAGTTAGATTTTTCTAAGTTTTATATAAATCATGACTGAAGTTAATGTTATTAATATAAAAAATCCTTTTCTAGATCAGAAACCAGGTACTTCTGGGTTAAGAAAAAGCACTTTAAAATTTAAAGAAGAGCATTACTTGGAAATATTTATAGAGGCAATTTTTAAATCACTTAATAATTTGAGCGGATCAACTTTGGTTGTTGGTGGGGATGGTAGATATGGAAATATCGAAGCAATCGAGAAGATTATTCAAATATGTGTAGCTCATAAAGTTGGAAAAGTTATTATTCCAAAAAACGGTTTATTATCAACACCTGCGACATCTCATTTGATTAGAAAAGAGGAGGCTATTGGAGGAATTATTCTTTCAGCAAGTCATAATCCTGGTGGTATTGACGGGGATTTCGGAGTGAAATTAAATACTGCGAATGGTGGACCTGCTCCTGAGTCAATTACAGATCAAATATTCCAATGTTCTCAATCACTTAAGAGTTACAAAATTAGTAATATTAAAATTCCAGACTTAGATAAGTTTGGTGTATTCTCACTTGGAGAAACTTCATTAGAAATAATTGATGGATTAAAGGATTATTCAGATTTAATGGAGAATATTTTTGATTTTGATCAAATAAGTGATTTTCTTAAAAATGATTTCTCTTTAATTTTTGATGCAATGAATGCAGTTACTGGTCCATATGCAAAAAATATTTTTGTTGAAAAAATGGGTCTTGTAGATGCTTGTGTAATGAATGGCACACCCCTCGAGGATTTTGGAGGTTTACATCCTGATCCAAATCTTACTTATGCGTCTAAATTGGCAGATTTGTTATTAGTTCAAAAAGCCTATAGTTTTGGAGCTGCATGTGATGGTGATGGTGATAGAAATATGATCTTAGGTCAGGGATGTTTTGTAAATCCAAGTGATAGTTTGGCAGTTATTACTGCTAATACAAATTGTGTACCTGGATATAAAGATGGTATTGCTGGTGTTGCCCGATCTATGCCCACGAGTTCAGCAGTAGACTTTGTTGCACGTGCTTTAAATATTCCTTGTTTTGAAACACCAACTGGATGGAAATTTTTTGGAAACCTTTTAGATTCTAATTTAATAACAATTTGTGGAGAGGAAAGCTTCGGAACTGGTAGTAATCATGTAAGAGAAAAAGATGGCTTATGGGCAGTTTTATATTGGTTACAAATTTTAGCTGTGAAAAATTGTTCAGTAAGTGAATTAATTCAAAACCACTGGAAACAATACGGAAGAAATTATTATTCAAGACATGATTATGAGGCTATTCCCTCTACTATTGCAAATCAAATATTCAATAATTTATCTTCTATGCTTCCAAGTTTAAAAGACAATAAGTTTGCTGGAAATCTTGTAAAACAAGCTGACAACTTCTCATATTTAGATCCAGTAGATAATTCAGTTAGTAAAAATCAAGGATTAAGAATTATACTTGAGGATAATTCCAGAGTAATCATACGTTTATCAGGTACTGGTACCAAAGGTTCAACTTTAAGATTATATTTTGAAAAATTTGCCAATTCTCAACATAATTTAGATTTAAATCCTCAAATAGCTCTAAAAGATTTAATTAACGATTTAGATCATTTATTAAATATTTCAAAACTTACCAAAATGGAAAAACCTACCGTTATTACATAATTTTCAAAAATGATTTATTCGTTAGATTAAAAAACATGGAGTCAGATAATTTATTTAGCAATACTTATCGAATAGAAAGTAACGCGCCATTAGCGGATAAATTAAGACCAAAAAATTTAGATGACTTTTTCGGTCAGGAATCCATTTTAGGACATGATTCTTTATTAAGAAATGCAATTTTGAATGATAAGGTAGGAAATATTATTTTTTCTGGACCGCCTGGTGTAGGTAAAACAACTTTAATTGAGATTATATCTTCTAATACTCGTTCTTCATTAATAAAGTTAAACGCTGTTTTGTCTAGTATTAAGGAGTTAAGAACTGAGATTGCTAATGCGAAGGAAAGATTACGTAGTTCTAATAGGAAAACAATTTTATTTATTGATGAGGTACATAGATTCACCTCAGTTCAACAAGATGCTTTGTTGCCCTCAATTGAAAATGGCACCATTACTTTTATTGGCGCTACAACAGAAAACCCTTTCTTTGCCGTAAATAAAGCTCTAATAAGTAGAGCTCGTATTTTCTCATTACTTCCTTTGAATAAGAATGATTTGAAGAAAATAATTGATAAAGTAATAAAGTATTACTCCTGCCTTAAAGATTCCAAGGTTGTTGAAATAAAAGAAGAGGCAATTAATCATTTAATAAAATTTTCTGGAGGCGATGCGAGGAATCTCATAAACGCTTTAGAGTTAGGTATTAGTATTACCAAGGAAAATAAAGAAAACTTGGTTGTTATTGATCTCGCAATTGCTGAAGATTCAATCCAAAAGAAAAATATTGTATATGACAAAAATGGACAAAATCATTTTGATGTTATTAGTGCATTTATAAAATCTATTAGGGGTTCAGACCCAGATGCGACTTTATATTGGCTTGCCAATATGGTAGAAGCTGGTGAAGATCCAAATTTTATTTTTAGAAGACTTTTGATTTCCGCTTGTGAGGATATAGGTCTTGCAGATCCCAATGCAATAGTTGTTGTGCAATCATGTTGTGATGCTTTTGATCGAGTCGGTTTTCCTGAAGGATTATTTTTTCTTTCACAAGCCTCTTTATACTTAGCAATTTCTCCAAAGAGTAATAGTACTAAATCAATTTTTAAAGCGCTAGAAGCAATTAAGGCTACTAACGTATCGTTAGTTCCCAATCATCTGAAAAATAATGCTAGTAATTACTTGAATCCACATAATTATCAAGGGAAGTGGTTGCAACAAGAATATCTGCCAACAGATTTACAAGGAATTAAGTTTTGGAAACCAAAAGATTCTGGATGGGAAAAAAATAAATATGAAGATTTACCTAAAAAACAAAAAAGTTAGACCATTTTTGAGCTGCAAATAATATTAGGTATAAAGTGAGAAGTATCTTTATAAGCTAAAGAGATAGTCCATTTATATAAGTTAATTTGGGTAAATTTTAACTTCAGTTTCTTTTTATTATGAAATAAGATTTTGTCATTTTCAGAATATTGCCATTCCTTTATGTCTTCAGCTAACTTCCCATGATCCCATTTTATGGCGGCCTCAACTGCACACCATTGATTTAAGATGGTTTTTCTATATGATTCGCTCGTAGTATTTAAACTATTTGATTTGAAGAAATATTTTTTCGCTAATTTTTCATAATTGAAATTTCTATCAAGTCTCTCAATATCAATCCCAATTTTTCTTTCATGCCAAACTAATATAATTGCATCATTGCAATGACTAAAACTACAATACCCCATCCCTTTTGGTAATTCAGGAGGTTCTCCTGGATTTGCAATTATGGGTACCTCTAATGGATTTAAATTAAAAAGATTTCCTAAACATTGTCTTATATAAGCTCTGCTTTCTAAAAAAATATTTGCTCGATGTCTAGAAAGCTTATTTGCGATTTCAAGTTCATTCAGTGTTGCGACATCTTGTACACCTTTTATCTCATGAAACCAGATTTTTGGTATTTTATATTCATAGTTATTTAATAATGTCAATGGCTCTTAAGGTTGGTGATAAAGCACCAGAATTTAATTTAAAAGACTCTTTTGAAAAAGATGTATCTTTAAAAGATTTTAAAGGTAAAAGAATAATACTATATTTTTATCCAAAAGATAATACTCCAGGATGTACTAAAGAGGCTTGTAATTTTAAAGAAAATTGGGATTTACTTAAGCAAAATAACTTTGTAGTTCTGGGAATTAGTAAAGATAGCGCTGCTTCACATCAGAAATTCATTGAAAAATTTGACTTACCTTTTGTTCTCTTGACTGACCCTGAACCTTATAAAACCTCTTCTGATTATGATAGTTATGGCCTTAAAAAATTTATGGGCAAGGAATATATGGGAATGATGAGAAATACTTTTTTAATTGATGTTGATGGTAAAGTCGAAAAAATTTATCTTAAGGTTAAAGCAGCTATTATGGCAGACCATATTATTTCAGATTTAGGATTAAGGTAATTATTCTAATGATTGAAGTGTGTGATCATCCCTTGCATAACTAAATTCGGGGAGATAATAATTTCTTCTTTCTTTTGCTTTAATAGACTACCAATTAATTCAGAGTCGCCTCCGCACACAATCAAAATATCCTTAGCAGGGTTAAATGATAAATTAATCACACCCATGAGAGAGTTAGATACTCCCTTTAACATTGAATCTTCTGTATTAATTAGAAAATCTTGAACAGGAATATCATATTTTTTTGGAGCTTTAAGATTATCGGTATATTTCTCCATAGATCTTAGCTGTGTCAGGAAACCAGGTGTTATTTGCCCACCGATAATAGAGCCTTTTGCAGTTAACTTCGTAATAGATAAAGTTGTTCCAAAATCTGCTACTAATAGATCTTTTCTGGATGGGTTCTCTATTATTTTTAAAGCTTCCAAACAACCAAGAGCTCTATCAACCCCAAAATGATTCGGAAGGTTTTTTAATTTAATATCTTGAGTTGAGATCCTATTTTCTTGCTTAAGAGACAAATCTGGTAATTTACCTACTGATGCCCAAATTAAATTATTTAAATTGATATTTTGAGGCACATTATTATTTTTTTGTGTGTGAAAAAACTTATACTTTGATTGTAAATTTTCTGCCCAGTGAAGCCTGCTATTGCCAACTAAAAGGAAATTAATATCATCAATCATAGGCCCTAAAAGAAAAATTTAATTTTCAGTATGAATTCCACATTCTTGCTTCATTCCGCCAAATCTTGTTGTCCTGCCTTCTTTATCAACACTTTCAGGAGAACTGGAATGCCAATCTCCAACAGTTGAATAACCTTTTGAGAAAAGTGGGTGTGACGGTAATTGATTTTCTTTCATGTAATAAAAAATATCTTTGTTTTTCCAGTTGAGTAAGGGCCTTAAAGAAAGTCGTTTGCGAATTACGTCAACAAAATTCATTTTATTCCTATTTTTCGTTTGCTCCGATCTAACACCGCTAGCCCAGCAGAATATGTCGTGTTTATCTAAAGCATTTTCTAAAGGTTTGATTTTTCTTATGTCATGGTATTTATCTAAATCACTAGATTTATTAGTTTCCCAAAGTTTTCCATAAAGGGATTCCATTCTTGCTGGAGATAGTTCACTTTGTAAAACCTCAATTTCTAAAGATAAATCATTAATTAGTCTCTCTGCATATTTATAAGTCTCTGAGGGTAAGTAACCTGTATCTATCCAGAAAATCTTAATTTTTTTTTGTAGTGAGTGCTGATGCACCATATGTAAAATAACTGATGATTGTATACCAAAGCTTGTTGTAATAGCGAATTGATTACCAAAGTTTTTATAACCCCATAATATTATTTCTTTGGGGGTCATATCTTTTAATTTTTTATTATGCCCTTCTAAATTAAGTTGAATACTTTCTAGCGTTTTCTTAATCATTATCAAAGGTAGTTAGGGATTAGAGTTTATTTCGCTCAGTTTGAGTATTATTCGTTTAATTTAATAATACATTTAGGTTTAACTATATATCCTTCATGAAATCAATAAAAAAACCAATAGTAATAGTTGGAGCAGGCTTTGGAGGTATGACAGTTGCTTCAAACTTAAAAGAACTTAATCCTTCTTTGCCGATCCTAGTCGTTGATTCTGAAGCAAAGTTTATATTTAAACCTTTAATGTATGAAGTTTTAAGCGAAGAATTATCAATGTGGGAGACTGCTCCTGAATTTTCAAATATATTTTCAAATTTAGGTATTACATTTCTAAGAAATTGTTTAACTAAAATTAGATTTGATGAAAAGATTCTCGAATTTAGTGATGATTTAAATATAGGTTATGAATGTTTGATTCTTTGTACAGGATCCTTATCTAGTAATTTTTCAGTTAGAGGAGTAGATGAAAATTGTTATTTTTTCAATAATTTAAATGATCTTAAAAAATTAAAGTCGTTTTTACAAAAGTTTCAGAATGACAAAATTAAGAAAAACTTATTTGTAATTGGAGCTGGTCCTTCTGGGGTAGAGATCGCATGCAAAATTAATGATATATATAAAAATAAATTTGATATAAGTATTGTTGAAAGGTCTAATGAAATTTTAGGTCGAAATAAGATTTTTAATCGAGAAGAAGCCGAGAAAGCTTTAGAAAAAAGAAAAATAAATGTTCTTTTAAATTCAACTGTTCAAGAAATTTCTGACCAAAAAATTAGTATTTTGGATGGTTCTGAGATTAAAGACTTAGATCAAGATATTGTGATCTGGACTGCTGGGGTCAAACCTAACCTTCCATACATTGACGCACAAGTCACACAAAAAGATGGAAGAATTCTCGTGAATGAAAATTTTCAGATAGATAATTGTGTAAACTCTTTTGCTATTGGAGATATTTCAATTATTAAAGGTATGGAGGATTTGCCTTTGACCGCTCAAGTTGCAATGCAACAAGGAAATCATCTTGCTAAAAATATCGAATTACTCTTTCAAGAAAAAGAGCTTTTGCCTTTTAATTTTGAGGACAATGGTGAAATGATTAGTTTAGGAATTGGTGAAGCATCCATCTCTGCTTTAGGTGTAACTTTATCGGGTAAATTTGCATTTGAAGCAAGAAGATTGATTTATGCTTCAAAAATGCCTGATATTAGTAAAAGCTTAAAATCTACGGCTTCTTGGTTATTTCAAAAAAAATCTACTATAAATAACTTTATTAATAAAAAACCATAAATAAGCTTAAACTTTTGTGGCCTATTGTTTATAGGTATATTGAGTTAAATAAGTTTGATATGAATCTGATTTCTTTTTTTAGTAATAATTTAGATGCACTAATAACAGTATTAGTTTTATTTCTGTCATTAATTTTATTTATAAAAAATACTATAGCCCCTGAATTAACTGGTTTATTATGCGTTGGAATATTTATTGTCACTGGAGTTCTAACCCCTGAAAAAGCCTTATCTGGATTTGGAAGCCCATCTTTAATCACTTTGATGGGTTTATTTGCAGTCTCATCTGCATTATTTAAAAGTGGTGCGTTAGACAGAGTAAGGGAGCTTATATCCTCTGAAAATATTAAAACGCCTAGAAAATTAATTTTACTTATAACTTTTTTAATAGCTCCAATATCTGGAATCGTTCCCAATACGCCAGTTGTAGCTTCCCTTTTGCCTTTAATTGAAGGCTGGTGTGAACGACGAAATATTTCACCTTCCAAAGTCCTTTTACCTTTATCTTTTGCAACTCTATTAGGAGGAACACTTACATTATTAGGTAGCTCAGTAAATCTGCTAGTAAGTGATATTAGTCAGCAATTAGGCTATGGTTCTCTTGAATTATTTAGCTTGACTTCAATAGGGATTCCAGTTTGGTTAATAGGCACAACATATATGATCTTAGTCTCTGATGTTCTTTTGCCTGATAGAGGAAGAAATAAAGATTTTATTAAAAATGGTAATATGAATATCTATTTTACAGAAGTTACCATTCCTTCTTCCTCCGAATTAGTTGGCCAATCAGTAAGAAATAGTAGATTACAAAGAAGATTTGATGTTGATGTTCTTGAGTTGCAAAGAAACGGAAAAGTAATATTACCTCCTCTTGCAGATCGCAAATTTGAGCCTGAAGATAGATTGATAGTACGTGTTACGAGGGCAGATTTATTGCGATTACAACAAGAACATACAATTTTGTTAGCTGAAAACAAGAGATCTATTGTCGGAACAAATCTTCTCTCTAATGAAGAAGGTACTAAAACTTTCGAGGCTTTGCTCCCTTCAGGATCAACTTTAGCAGGAGCAAGCTTGAGAGAACTGAGATTTAGGCAACGCCATAATGCCACAGTTTTAGCCCTCAGAAGAGGACAACAAACTGTTCAGGAAAGATTAGGTCAAGCCGTTTTAAGAGCAGGAGATGTTTTGTTACTTCAGGCACCTTTAGACTCAATAAGAGGTCTGCAAGCAAGTAACGACTTATTAATTTTAGATCAATTTGAAGATGATTTACCATTTTTAATTAGAAAACCAATTGCAATTGCAATTGCAATTGGTATGGTTCTCTTGCCTGCTCTAACTAATATTCCATTAGTAGGGTCAGTTCTTTTAGCAGTTATAGCGATGGTTGCTTTTGGATGTTTGCGTCCTGCAGAAATACAAAGGTCAATTAGGTTAGATATTATTTTATTATTAGGTTCACTATCAAGCTTCAGTGTAGCTATGCAAGTCACTGGATTGGCAGATCTAATAGCCATAAATTTGGATTTTATCCTAAGTGGAATGCCACTTTATTTTGCTTTAATAGTAATTTTTATATCAACTGTAATACTAACTCAATTTATAAGTAACGCTGCTTCTGTCGCGCTGATATTGCCTGTAGCTATTCAGTTTTCAAGCGTTCTAGGGATCTCACCAAATGCCCTGATAATGCTTGTATTGTTCGGTGCAAGTCAATCATTCTTAACTCCAATGGGTTATCAAACAAATTTAATGGTTTATGGACCTGGGAGATATAGATTTTTTGATATTGCAAAATATGGGGCGGGTTTAACACTTATAATGTCTTTGATTGTGCCTGCTTTGATAATTTTAAATTTTAAATAATTAAATAAAGTGAAAATAAAGAACGTTGTTTATAAATTAAAAGAAATATACAGAAAGTTATCTGTACCTCAATTCACTATTGTCACAGGTTTAATTATTATTATTTTTGGAACCTTAATTTTAAGTTCCCCATTATGTTCTTCATCGGATGTGGGTTTGTGGGAAGCATTCTTTACGTCTACTTCTGCAATAACCGTTACTGGATTAACTATCATTGATGTAGGGGTTGATTTAAATATTTTTGGGCAAATTTTCTTAGCTTTAATGCTTTTATCAGGTGGTTTAGGCTTAATGGCTATTACAACTTTCTTACAAGGATTTGTTGTGAAAGGGACTCAGCTTAGAACTAGATTGGATAAAGGCAAGACTCTTGACGAATTTGGGGTTGGTGGAATTGGTAGAACTTTTCAAAGCATCGCTATTACTGCCACTTCTATTATTTCTTTTGGTGCAATAGTATTGTATTTTTTCGGTTTTTTAGAAATTCAAAATAATTGGCAAAGATTATGGTCTGCAATTTTTCATAGCATTTCTGCATATAACAATGCAGGTTTTTCTTTATGGTCTAAAAGCCTTCAAGATTATCGATCTAATTTTGTTGTTAATGTTGTATTTATTTTTTTAATTGTGATGGGAGGACTTGGTTGGAGAGTTATTGACGATATATGGAGTAATAGAAAAAATCTTTCATATAAAAAATTAAGTCTTCATTCTAGATTAGTAATTAGGACAAGTTTTTCCTTAATAATTTTTGGATCATTAGGTTTTTTCATAACAGAGACATTATTAAATAGTCAATTTTTTAGTGATCTAAATTTCTTTGAGAAAGTTTTATCATCTATTTTCGAGACTGTGAGTGCAAGAACAGCGGGATTTACAAATTTTCCAATATCTTTAAACTCAATATCAGATACTGGTCTCTTGCTATTAATGACGTTGATGTTTATTGGAGCTAGCACCGGTGGTACTGGTGGTGGAATCAAAACTACAACTTTTATTGCCTTAATGGCAGCAACTAGATCAACGTTAAGGGGACAAAAAGATGTAATTATTAGTAATAGATTAATTTCAGATAAGGTTATTTTGAAAGCAGTTGGAATAACTGTTGGCTCTTTACTTTTTGTTCTCTTGATGGCTATGTTATTAAGTACTACGAATACTTTTATTAAAAAAGAATCATTTACATTTCTAGAAATTCTTTTCACATGTATTTCTGCATTTGCAACTGTAGGTTTTGATATCGGTTTGACAGCAAAATTAAATCATTTTGGTCAATTTATTTTAATTATTGGTATGTTCGTGGGAAGACTTGGGATTCTTTTGCTTTTAAGTGCTCTGTGGCAGGCTCTATATAAGAGTAGAATAGAAAGACAAAAAAGAATTGGCTATCCAAAAGCTGATCTTTATGTTTAGCCTTTACAAATATTTATTATGGCTGATTGGTGGCAATGGTCTCAACAAAAAGAAGAGCAAGCTCTAACTTTCGCAGTTGTAGGAGTTGGAAGATTTGGAACGGCTGTTTGTAGAGAACTTATAAGTAATGGCGTAGATGTTTTAGCTGCAGATGCTTCTGAGAAGGCTATTGATGATTTAAGACAATTAGAACCTTCTATTGAAGCCAGAGTAATAGATTGTACTGATGAGGAATCAATGAAGGAATCAGGTATCTTAGAGATGAATACAGTTGTAGTCGGTATTAGTGAGCCTATTGAAGCAAGTATTACCACTACTCTTATTGCTAAGGATAGTGAAGGAACAAAAGTAAAAAGAGTAATTGCAAGAGCTACGAGTGATTTGCATGAAAAGATGTTAAAAAGAGTAGGTGCTGATAAGGTCGTTTTCCCTTCTAGAATGCAAGGTGAAAGGTTAGGTTTAGAACTTGTTAGACCAAATCTAATTGAAAGATTAGAATTGGACAATCAAACTGGAATAGATGAATTAACAGTTCCAGAAGAATTTATTGGTAGATCTTTAAGAGATTTAAATTTAAGAAAAAATTATTTAGTTAACGTTCTTGCTGCTGGTCCTCCGGAACAATTAACAGTGAATCCTCCTGCAAAATATATTCTTGAGAGAGGAAATATTTTGGTAGTTATGGGGAAAACTTTAGATTTACAAAAATTACCTCAAAATTAATTATTTATTCTCGGATTTTTTGGTATACCTAATCCTTTGAGGAGCCCCTTTTAATCTTTTAATACTTTGTCTTTCTAATGTATCCCGGAAATTCTCAGTATTAACTGCAGTATCTGATGTTTGTGATTTGGCTTCTCTTTTGAGATGATTTTTAATTCCTTGCTGAATTAATACCTTGGCCATATTGCTGACAGTTCTTGATTCATTCTCAGCTAAAATATTTAGTTGCTCACAAATCAATTCTGGAAGAACCACCTGTATTCTAGGGGATTTTGGCTTCCCATTAGTTGAGTTTTGGCGGGTTGCCATTAGTCAAACTTAATAACTGTTACTTATAAGTATACACAGTTAGTCAAGGGTAGTATCTTTGTGTATATTAATAGTAAGGATATAAGCCTTTGATTAATTTGTTCCTCGTATAAATTATGCAAAATTCAAGAAATCTTGATTCTTCTCAAAGATCAACAATTGATAAAAAGAAAAAAAAATTAATACAGTCTGAGTCTTTAAGTAACGAGAATAGTGATGTATTAGTATCTGCAGTGATCAGTCCGTATTTGTTGACACATCTGCATCAAATTTTGCAACGTTCTGAATATTATGCTCAGAAAGATGGAAGAATATCTCATGCTGCTAATTTTGCAAAGCTTAGGAAAGTTCTATGTTTAGATGCAAGAAGTATGGCAGATGCCTCAGCCAAAGAAATAAAAGATACTGATCATGATTTTTCTATAAATAAAAATAATGAACAAAATGTAGCTTGAGGGAATAGTCTATAGATATGAATTAATAGAAACTGATGACTAGTAATGTTGAAAAACTCTATAACTTGATAGCCGATGATTCAAGAAAAAAACAAAGTTTATTTTTGATGGCTCTTAATAATCCAAAATCAGCTCTTGAAAAAATTTGCGAGATTGGTAAACAAGTAGATATTCAGGTTACTAAAGAAGAGGTAATAGAGTATTTGTCGACTGTTGATGACGAAGCAACTAAATTATGGTTGATCAAGGCTCGAGGAGGTCTTTAGCAAAAGATTTTGCGTAGTTCCTTCTTTTAATGTTGGGGCTATTCTTCTGTTGTAACCTCCACCACCAGCTAATGTCCAAAAAAACCAGTAACTTGGAATTGCCAATGCTGCAGCTATGAAAATTACCACTATTTGTTCTATTCTTTTCATATAACAATTTTATTCCACAAAAATTTTTTTGGTAAAAAGTCTCTAAGTTTGTAAATTCAATTTTTTTAAAGTGATTAGATTTGATAATGTAAGTAAAATTTACTCTACTGATGTTGTTCTAAAAAATATTAATTGGGAAATTAGGAAGGGAGAAAAGATAGGCTTAGTTGGTTCTAATGGAGCAGGTAAATCTACTCAGTTTAAAATCTTAATTGGAGAGGAGGATCAAACAAGTGGACTTGTTCTTAAAGAAGGAAGTCCCAAAATTTCTCACTTAAAACAGGAATTGGATTGTAATTTAAATCGAACAGTCAGAGAAGAATTAGAAAGTTCTTTTAAAGATATTCAAGTAGTTTCAAATAAACTTCTAGAGATTGAAAATGAAATGAAATTTTTAGAAACTAGCAAAGACTCTGAAAAACTTGATCATCTTGTAAATCAACTAGCCAAATTTCAAGAAAAGTTTGAAGTTTTAGGTGGCTACCAAATGCAGGCAGAAGTAGAGAAGATACTGCCAAAACTAGGTTTTTCTCAGAATGATGCAGACAAATTGGTAGGTAATTTTTCTGGGGGTTGGCAAATGAAAGTTGCTCTCGGAAAAATTATTTTGCAAAAACCTGATCTACTTTTACTCGATGAGCCAACTAACCATTTGGATTTGGAAACAATTTTTTGGTTAGAGGAATATTTAATATCTCTAAAAATATCCATCATATTAATTAGTCATGATCGATATTTTTTAGATAAACTATGTAAAAAGATTATTTTTATAGAAAGAGGAATTTCTGAAACATATAATGGGAATTATTCTTTTTTTATTGAACAAAAGTCTTTAAATGAGGCAACTCAAAGTAAAGCTTTTGAGTTGCAGCAAAAAGAGATCGAAACACAAAAAAAGTATATTGAAAGATTTCGAGCTAGTGCTACAAGGAGTACACAAGCTAAAAGTAGGGAGAAGCAATTAAAAAAGATTGTGAAAATTGATGCACCTATTTCAAGACTAAAAAGTCCTTCTTTTAATTTTCCTGAGTGTCCGCGTTCTGGTAAATTGGTTCTTCAAATTAAGAATTTATCTCATAGTTTTGAAGAAAAGATACTATTATTCGATGTCAATTTAAGGGTTTCTGCGGGCGAAAAAATAGCAATTTTAGGTCCTAATGGTTGTGGTAAATCTACTTTGTTAAAGTTGATTATGAAAAAAATAGAACCCGAAATAGGAGAAGTTAATTTAGGTAAACATAATATAATTACAAGTTATTATGAGCAAAATCAGGCTGCAGCACTTGCTGTTGAAAAACAGGTTATTGATTTAATATATTCAAAAGCACCAGATTGGTCTCAACAAAAAGTAAGGACATTCTTAGGAAGTTTTGGCTTTCATAATGATTCTGTTTTTAAACATGTTCAACAACTTAGTGGTGGCGAAAAAGCTAGATTAGCATTGGCTTTGATGATAATGAATCCAAGCAATTTTTTACTTCTTGATGAACCTACAAATCATTTAGATCTACAATCGAAAGAGAATTTGGAACTAGCAATAAATAATTATAAGGGAACAGTATTTATTATTTCCCATGATAGATATTTTATTTCAAAAGTTGCAAATAGAATTATTGAAATTAAAGACTCTAAATTATTATCTTTTAATGGTAATTATGAATATTTTTTAGAGAAGAAAAGAAGTATAAAATAACCGTTTATGTTTATCTTTTAAATATTTTTTTCTTATTTTTTTTAGTTGTGACGAATAGCTTTTAGAAAACTTTACAATCCTCTAGGCAAGATCACTTATTTTTCTTTACAGACTTCATAACTTTGATTAATGTAATAATTACGAATTTGTTTTATTGAGAATACTTATGAAAAAGTATGATTTAAAAGAAAGTAAATATGTTACTTTTGATCCAGTAGAAAGTTATTTTGAGTGTATTTCTAGTTGTGATATTTCTGATGGTATTTGTATCTCTCAATGCGTAGAAATACTTAGAGACGATGAAAGTTAAAGAATTTTTATTTTGTTAATTTAGTAATATCTATAGGTTTAACTTTTAATTTAATAATTTTATTTTTTCTTTTTAAGGTTATATTTATAAATTTATTAATTCCGTTGTTGCTTATTTCATTGATAACATCAGAAGAATTATTAATATTTGTTTTCCCCACTTTTAGGATTATGTCATTAATAAAAATTCCGCTCTTTGCAGCGGGGCTATTTGGGACAACGTATCCTACTTTTACAATACTTTCATTCGTCTCAAAATAATTTTCGTCTATTAAGTTGATTCCAATCATGGGATGTATTACTGTTCCATTTTTTATCAGTTGCGAAGCGATATTTTTAGCTTTATTTATTGGGATTGCAAAACTTAAGCCTGCCCCAGGGCCTGATCTAATAAGAGTATTAATTCCAATCACTTCTCCCTTACTATTTAATAATGGACCCCCAGAATTTCCAGGGTTAATTGCTGCATCTGTCTGAATTAATTCAAACTTTTTATCATATATTCCTAATTGTGAGACATTTCTATTTAAGTTACTAATTATTCCTAGGGTTACTGTATTTTCTAGTCCAAAAGGATTACCAACAGCTATTGCCCAATCACCAACTTCAATTTTTGTTGAATCACCTAACTTTGCTTTTGGCCAAGGTCCTTTTCCTTCAAGCCTGATAACAGCTAAATCAGTAAGTAAGTCTTGTCCTATTAACTTCCCTTTATATTTTTTTCCGTTTGATAAACCAACTATTAACTTTTGTGATCTATTAACAACATGTGCATTAGTCATTACGAGACCATCTCCGAATATAAAGCCGCTTCCTTGGCTCTGTTCTATCCGTGGTTGATTTTCAGGAGGTAATTGTAAGCCGAAGAATCTTTCAAAATATGGATCTAAGAATATTCTTGAATCTCTAGAAAATTGTCTATTTTCAACAAATCTTTGAGTGTCAATAGTTACTACTGAAGCCCCTGTTTTCTTTACTGCTTTTGTTATGAAAGATATATTTGAAATTTTAGATTCTTCATTAAGATTTTGATTTACTATGGGCTGAGATATTACATTTGATTTATTAATTAGGCCAAGTGTTAAACAGGATAGGAAGAATAGTTTTTTAAAAGATAATTTTATAAATTTTCCTTTTGTGATTGTCTTTGAAAACATTCGTTTATAATTTATTATTTATGTTAGTGAAAATTACATAAATCGCTCAAATTATTTGGCAAATAGAAGAATATGTTTCTTTAAATTAGCTAAATTTATTTTTTTCGAGCTATTATAGATCATAAGTAATAATAGATTAATACACTAAATGTCTTTCTTATTTCCAATAGTTTATTCAGCTGCTCTAACCTATTTAGTTTGGAAAGCTTTTAAAGTAATGTCAAATGGTTGGGGGGCACTTGATAAACAACCAAATCGTTCTTACAAAACAAATATCAAACAAAAAAAATATACTATTCATCCTGAACTTCTTGATAAATCTGGAAATATAACTCAAGAAGAATTACTTACAGTAAGGTTTTCTAATGATACAGATTCAACTCTGGAGGAAAAGGGAACTACAACTGATTAAATTCATTAAACACATTTATTACGGATAAAAATTTGGAATTAAGAACAAAGATTGTCGCCGGAGTTATTAGATCACTTAAGTTACCGCCAAGGTTTCGTCTTAAAATGGTTAAGGAAGATCCTGTCAGACTTGAATTGAGTATAACGCCTTCTTATGGAAAAAATCCAGTAATAGTTGGAATAGTGGAGTCTCTTGATTTAGTTGCCAGGAGAGATAGAGAGGGAAGAATGCCAAGAGATCTACAAGGAACTTGGGATTGGACCGTAAGACATGGAAAAGTAAGTACTGGAGGTTGGAACCCAATGCTTAAAGAAGCTCTCCAAACTATGTTTGAAACAGGTTTGCCATCGATAATATATGAAGAATTAACTGGAGATGAGTACAAGCCAGTTGATGGAATAAGACATGTTAGATAAATCATGAATTTTTACATAAATTCAACCTTATAACGCTAAAATATAGTTACTTTTTCGAATAAATCATTATGAATGAGGATAATCAACCAAGATTTGGTTTTGTCAACTTTGCAGAAACTTGGAACGGAAGAATGGCAATGATGGGAATATTGATAGGTTTAGGTACAGAATTGATTACAGGACAAAGTATTCTAAGACAAATTGGGATTGGTTAAATTTTTTTCAAGAAGTATTTAAGGACAATCACTTAATTTCCTCTGCTTTTACTTCAATTGTAGTTTCGCTGGGTTTTTTCAAAATTTCTGAGCTTTTTGAATTTGTATTTTCTAAATCTGCACCACAATTCATGCAGGTATTATTAATTCCTAAAGTCACAGTGCCACACTGATTACAAGTATTTACTTTTGACTTTAAGGAATTAAAACTTATCAATAAAACAGCAAGTATTAAAAGAGGAATTAAAAATATAAGTAATAAAAGATTTCCGATAAGATTTAAAAAAAAGTTAAATCCAAAAAGGGAAATTAATATTAAAAAAATTAAAGAGTAGGTGAATAAATTTTTGTTCATTTTAGAAAAGGAAACATGTGATTCTTTTAGAATTAATTTTTTCTTCTCCTGCTTGTTAAAGACATACTAGCTATAACCACACTCCAACATTGTCCAAAATATAAAACGACGCCTAATAGCCAAACCCATAAAGTTAGTACTAAAAAACCTCCAATAAAACCATATGCTTGAAATCTTGTCCCAAGGGAAAGAATACTTTTACTTACTGCTAGATTAAGAGTAGTTAGCCCAATTCCAATCAGAATTGAACCAGGGATTAGTGGTTTTAAAGGAACTTTTCTACTAGGCAATAGTGCTTGAAGTAATAAAGCCATTAATGAAAATCCTACCAGTGGCAAAGCAAATTGACCAACTTGTAAGAGTGGTAATTTTATAATGAATTCAGATATGAAATTACTAGAATTTGATATCTTTTCTAAAACAGTAGTTGGAATCATTCTGAGGTTTGCACTGATTTGATCTAATACCATTAAAAACCCTATAAAAAATACTACCAAGAAAGCTTCAATTCTGTTCCTAAGAAATCTTGATGCTTGCTCTTGCCAGGCAGAGTTTATTCTTCTTGAAGGTAGCTGATCTTCCCATAGCCTATCTGAACCTCTTTGAAGTGATAAGTAGGCGTTGCCAGCAGTAAATAGTAAAAACATAGCTCCTAAAATACCTGCTCCAAAGCCTTGGTCAATTAAGTTAAATAATGTTGTTTCAACTAATTCAACAACCGATGGAGGTAAAATTTGAGCGGCAACAGATATTATTTGTTGATCTAAACCATCTTGCTTACCTAGAAACCAAGAAGCTATTGAAAGAGAAATAAGGAGTATTGGAAAGAATGACTGAAGAGTGTAATAAGCAAAAGCAGCGCTTAAATCAATACAATCCGATTTACTCCATCTTTCACAAGCTCCCCATAAACTTTTAATAATCCATGTTGTACTGCGCTGGATATTGATTCTCTTCAAATACTTATTCCAAAATCTTTTTTATTCTATCCAATAGGGATATTTTTCAAGTCTTTTATATATTTATGATGCAACTAATTTTCCAATAATAAATTGCCCCATGGTCTTAATACTTTCATTTTTTCTTTTGTTATGGAGGCAATTAAGGGAAAATTAGTATCTTGTAAATCTTGTTTTGCAGTTAAATGCATAGGGTTTATTTCTAACCATTCAATTGAACAATTTAGCTCCTCAAGTAATAGCCATGCTGCCGCAATGTCCCATATTTTAGGAGTTGATTCTATTGCCCCAAAAGTTTGTCCCATTGCAACGCTTGTTAAATTTAAACTGGATACACCAAGAAGTCTTATTTTCCCAGGAAATATAGAACTAGGATTTTTTTGTAAAATTTTAATAGATCTACTGCATAAAGATACGCATTCACTTTTTTGATTATTATTAACCTCAATTTTCTTGTTGTTAAGCCAAACACCTTCTCCTTTGATTGCTACAAATTTTTTCTTTAATGTAGGAATGATTAAAAAAGAAGATTGAGGGGTACCATCCACAAATCTTGCTACCGAAATAGACCAATATGGAATTCCTGCAGCAAAATTTGTCGTCCCATCAAGAGGATCTACTATCCAATAAGCATTTGTATTAGGAACTATCTTTCCTCCCTCTTCACTTAGAACCCCTTCATTTGGAGCAATTTTAGATAGAGCTCCTACTATTGTTTTATCGCTCCATAAATCACAACTAGTGATTAACGAACCATCTGACTTGTTGCTAGCACTGATGTTTCCAAAATCTTTTAATTGGCGATCACTAACCAATTCAAATAAAGATTCTAAATCTTTTAACTGTTGACTGGTTAAATTATTCTTATTCATATTCAGATATTGCAAATAGATTGAATTTCATTTTTGATAAGATTATTTTCCTCGTTACAAATATTACTTATTTCAAGAAAAGTCAATCTAACTAATTCATCTAAATTTAAATTGTAATTATAAATTGAATCAATTTTTTTTGAATTAGCATTACTTAACTCTTTTTGTCTTACAAGAACATCTTTTAGTGTAGATATTCCTATGTCATATCTTAATCTTGCTAATCTTAAGGATTCTTCTGTAGAAGAAATTTCTTTTAGAGATGAAAGAATTTTTTCCTCATTTAATTTTAAATTCAAATAAGCTTTACTAATATTTGTCTTTAAAACATTTTCAATATTTTTATAGGAGTAATCTTCGGATTTTACATCAGCTTTGCTTGATTTATATAAATTTTTATTTTGCCCGCCGTCAAAAATATTCCAACTAAAGTTTAAGCTTACAGTATTTGTATATGAAGATCCAGATTTTTCAGGGTCTATTTTGACTGACAAAGAGTCACCCTTAGAAAACGAACTAGTAAAATTATTACTTATATAAACATTTGGCTTGTAAACATTCAAATAATTCTTAGCTTGATTTTCTTTGATTGATTTTTTTAGATTAATATTTTTGAGGGAAAGGCTATTTGCCAAACCCTCAGTAATATTCTTGTTTAATTTATGGTTCCAGAAACCTATTAATTTTTGCTTTTGATTAATCTCGAAGTCCCCATTTATATTTAAGATTTCTTTTAGTTCAATTTTATTAATCTGATTCTGAATTTTTTTCTCATTTAGTGATTGCATATCTCTAGATAATTGTGCTTCAGCTTCAAGAACCTCAAATTTTGTTCCTATCCCTGCATCAAATTTTGACTGAGCATCTTTCAAACTAGTAATTGATAAATCAAGAGATAATGTTTTGTTTTTAATATCCTGATAAGACTTTTGTAATTTGTGATATCTAGATTTTGCCTCTTTTATGAGATCTTTCTTTTTAATCTCATAATTATTTTTAGCTATTGCGTAATTATTTCTAGCTATTTTAATTTCAGATCCCCTTAGAGGGTCTATTAAGTCTAATTTAATATTAAGGGATGGATTTGCTGAAAATTGGGAAGTTTTTGTAGTAGATGAGCTACTGTTATAATTTTTACCCGAAGTATATTTTGGTAATCCACTGGCTTGCAAATCTAATGAGGGATATCTTTTAGCGATTTTGCTCGAAAGAGTAAACATTGTTGAATTGACTAAACTTTCTAATGCTTTAAGTTCTCGATTATTCTTTAGAGTAATATTATCTATATCTGAATAATTAAGGAATATTTGGTTTTCGTTTTCATGAAGGATTTCTTCAATACTATTATTAGCCTTACTTAATAATGCTTCTTGAGAATTAATATACAAACAAAAAGGCAAAATTAAAATTGGATGTATAAGTTTTCTAAGCATAATTAGGTATTTCTTTTGTTTTAGATAAACCGATTAGATTACTAATAATATCATTTGTATCATCAAGAACGTGAATATTAGTTTTCAGTTTATTTGAAACTTCAGTTATATTTTTGTCATCCAAAAACAAATCACTATTAAGCTTTAACATTATCGATGGTATAAATATACTTTCTCCTAGATCCTTATTTTGTAGTCCAATAATTAAATCTTCACCAGTTAAAAGCCCTGTTACAACTTGATCTTGCCCCCAGTAAACACTTGGCAAACCATATAGATTAATTCTGAGGCCATCAATTTTATTAAGTTTTTTCACTGTTGGAAGCAGTGCTTCATAAACTAATTTCCCAACAACCCAACTGACTTTTCTTTGTTTATCTATTTTTTCAGGAAGAGATTTTGTTTTAGTTTCTAATGTTTTAAGAAAACTTCGTATTGAACCAACTCCATTAGATTCTTGGGGCATATTTTCATATGTTTTATAGCTTGGTAATTTGAGACCAGCTATTAAGTACCATTCGTCGGCAAGCCAACAAAACCGAGTTCCAATACTTTTTTGTAGAGAGGTTTGAAATTTTTCAACTTGTTGAATAATTTTTCTTGCATATTTTTTGCTTATCGCTATTAAGCCATCGTTTTCAGGCCTAAACTTTGTGAGGCCTACTGGAACTATGGCTGTTGAAAGTACCGTTTTAAAACTTTTTTTATGAAATTTTGCAAGATCGTAAATAGATTTTTCTAAGATTTTACCATCATTAATTTCGGGACATACAACTATTTGCGCGTGTATCTGGATTGAATTTTGTTCTAACCATTCAATTTGTTCAAGAATTTGACTTGCTTTTTTATTTTTTAATAATTTTTCTCGGGTCTTTGGGTCAGTGGCATGTATTGAAATAAAAAGCGGTGAGAGTTTTTGTGTTGATATTCTATTCCAGTCATCTTTATTTAAATTGGTTAGGGTTAGATATGAACCATATAGAAAACTTAATCTATAGTCATCATCTTTTACGTAAAGACTTTTTCTTTTACCATTTGGTTGTTGATCTATAAAGCAAAAAGGACACTTATTATTACATTGTTTGATTGAGTCAAATAATGCATCTTTAAAATTAATTCCTAAATTGTCATCTTGATCTTTTTCAATACTAATGTTGTGAATCTTCTTGTTTTTATCCAATACCGATATATCTAAAATTTCTTCACTAATCAGGATCTGATAATCAATTAAGTCTCTAGGTTTCTTACCATTAATACTAATAATCGAATCACCTGATTCAAAGCCTATTTCTTCAGCAATAGAATTATTTTCAATACTTTCAATTTCTGCTGGATTAATTTGGTAGTTAATATTCGGAATCAAAAGATCATTAGAATCCTCTTTATAATTAATTTCTTTCCACACAATTAAAGACCAATCTTTTATCTTTATATTTATTGTAAACTCATATAAGACTCAAAGTATATTAAATACTCTTAAAATACTAAATATGATTAATTTATTTCAACTATTAAATTAATAAAATATGTCATCTGCATTTTTATTAAACTAGACATAAATTAATTCAAAAATTTTAAAAGCCTTAATGCATTGGAAGAATTAATTACTAAAAAATTAGAAGTGAATGATAATTTGAAATCTAGATTTCATAATGGATTCAATATTGTTAAAAGTACTTTTTTATCTAGCCCAATTGCTTTGAGACTATGGTCCTCTTTTTTTGTAATTTTACCAATTTTTGTACAGGCACCATGGGTTAGATTTGCTCCTATTAGTGCTCTTTGCGCTACTTTTTTTATCCTTGCTGCGGCTTTTTTATTGTCTAGAAAAGAGGGAGATAAATGGTTTATTGTAGGCTCGTTATTATTAGGAGTCACGGGAAGTTGGCTTGGAGGTTGTTTATTTTGGGGCTGGTTAAGTGCTTATCCTATTCTCCATATCCCAGTTGAAGCAGTTGCATTGCCTCTTGCTATTGTCGGACTGGGAACAAAATGGAAAATCGGTTCAAGTTTTTATATCTCGTCTTTATTCGGAACGGCGATTACAGATTTGACAATATTTTTGACAGGAATAATGGATCAATGGAAGGAGGTTATTATTGCGGATTCTGATAATGCTCCATTAATACTTCAGAAAACTTCCGAAAATCTTATTCAGTTTAAATCTTTGTCTATTATTATTTTGGCGGCATTAATACTTTGGTTCATATCAAAAGAAATTTTTAATTACGCTACATCAAATTCGATAAATGGAAAGGCTTTTTTGGTATCAAGTTATGTAATTCAAACTACCTTAATAGTTGATGGTATTTTTATTATGCTAGCAATTATTCAACCAACACTAAGTGGTTTGGTTTAATGCTAAGACCGCCATTTTCGCAAGAATCAATATCTATTGATAAATGGGATGTGATTGTCATTGGTGCAGGAGCAGCTGGTTTAATGACTTGTTTGGAATTGCCAGAAAATTTAAATGTCCTTCTTTTAAATAGGAATACAAGTAAAAGATCATCTAGTAGATGGGCCCAAGGAGGGATTGCATCAGTAGTTAGACCTGAAGATTCTTTTGCTCTTCATGTTGAAGACACCTTAAAAGCTGGAGATGATTTGTGTGACTTATCTGCTGTTGAAATGCTTGTGAAAGATGCTCCTGGTTGCGTTGATAGGTTACAAAATTTAGGTATGATTTTTGATCAGAGCTCAGATCAACTATCAACAACTTTAGAAGCGGCCCATTCTTGTAGAAGAGTTTTGCATGTTAAAGATAGAACAGGTAGAGCACTTGTAGAAGTCTTAGAGGATCATATCGAAAACAAGGAGAATATTTTGCATTGTCGAGGTGTAAGAGTAACAGAATTGCTTATTGAAAAGGAAGTATGTAAAGGAGTTCAGGTATTAGATGGATCTAATTTATATTGGATTACTTCTAAAGCTGTTGTTTTAGCCACAGGAGGAGGGGGACACTTATTTACTAATACTACAAATCCTGCCCAATCTGCTGGGGAAGGAATAGCTCTTTCATGGAAAGCTGGAGTTGCAATAGAGGATTTAGAATTTATTCAATTTCATCCTACGGCATTAAAGTTTTATGGTTCTCCCTGCTTTCTAATCTCTGAAGCCCTTAGAGGTGAGGGAGCAGTTCTCGTTGATAAGAATGGTGAGAGCCCAGTAAAGCATTTGGAAAATGGTGATCTAGCTACAAGAGATCAAGTTAGTAGAGCAATTATGAATAATATGCAAGAAAACGATGTTGATCATGTTGGTTTGGATTTAAGATTTATTGATCCAGAAAAAATTGTAGAAAGATTTCCTATGATTATAAGTAGATGTCAAGATTATGGAGTTAATCCTTTAAATGAGGTGATTCCTGTTGCGCCAGCAGCTCACTATTGGATGGGAGGTGTTCATACCGATTTAAATGCATCTTCTACAATGAAAGGATTATATGCCGTGGGAGAAGTAGCTTCTACAGGAGTGCATGGTGCAAATAGACTAGCTAGTAATTCGCTTATGGAATGTCTAGTATTTGCAAGAAAAATGTCTTGTATCGAGTTGAATGCTCCTTATAACCTAAGAAGGTTAGATAGATATACTACGGAAATTTTTATGGATAATCCAAAGGAAGATTTTATCTTAGGTGTTTCAGATAAGATTGATAGTTTGAGAAAATTATGCTGGTCTAATTTAGGTGTCTCTCGTAATAAAAAAAATATGAATAAACTTTTAAAAACTCTTCAAGATGAGATAGATCAACTACAAAAAAATCCTTTACTTGAATGTCTTAATAAAATAGAAATTGATCAAAAATTGAAACTAAGTGAGCCAAATAGGAGAGGACTTAATTTATTGCTTGATTTGCATAATAGACAAATTACAACATTGCTATTGTTAAAAGCTTGTCTTTTTCGAGAGGAAAGTAGAGGAGGCCATTATAGGGATGATTTTCCAATTAAAGAAACAACTTGGAAATGCCATACTAGGCAGCAACTAAATCAAGAAATAATTAAAAGGTTTATTAAAAATTAGAATCGCCATCATATTCAGTCATTATTGCTAAATCATTTAAATCTTTGACTCCACTATATATTTCACCATTAATTTCCCATGATGGAAACCCTTCAATCTGTTTTTCTCTGCAAAGTTTATATTGATTATCTTTACCGTCTTGTGCGCATTCTATAATCGATAACTCTTTAACGGCTTTTTTGCCAAATATTTGTTTTTGATCATGGCAATGTGGGCACCAGTATGCACTGAACATTTTAATATTATTATCACTTAAAAATTTAGCAAACTTAATTTTCTGGGGTGAGCTAGTTGTAGTGATTGCAGGAGATACTTTTTCTGTACTTTTAGAAATATCAATTGCATTAGAAGGGTCAACACTATTTGACCATATCAATCCCCCAATAAGAACTGTTAAAAAAACAATAAATCCTCTATAAAACATAGGCTCTCTACTTTCAAACTTTGCACCAATCATAGAAATAATAAAGATAGAAATAGATAAAATTGCCGAAAGAATACAAAAAAAACAATAAGCCTTGATTTTAAAGAACATAATATTTAGCAAAAGGATGCTAAACACAGAAGAAGCACAAGAGATTAAAAATATTGCCCACCATATAATCTTATTTAATTTTTCTTTAGGAGAAACTAAATTCAATGATAAAAATATTGAAAATCCCAGTATTGAACCATAAGTAATTACTCCTGCTAATGAGAGAGGAATATTGAATTGACTATTATCGAATAATGTACCCCAAGGGCTATTTAAAACTGTTTCGCAACCATTTTTGATTCCAGGACATGAAAGAGAGTTAAATAATCCCCAATTTTTTAAGGTAATAGAGCCCGTATCAACTAATCCAATGGTGCTCAGAATAGCAATTATAATTTTTGGCCATTTTAGATCTTTTTTATTTTTACTTTTCAAAGTCTTAAGAGCCATAGATCTTTTATCTTTGTAATTTGCAGAATCTATCCTAATATTATCTTTTAATGAGACTTATTAAAAGTTTCTTTGTAAATTATTTCTTATATAATATCTAAATTACGTGAAGCAAAATAATCAAAATGTAAAGGATAAAAAAATTTCAAAGGTTGCTTTTAGTCATGTTGGTTGTGAGAAAAATCTTGTTGATACTGAACATATGCAAGGGTTATTAGATAAGGAGGGATATGAAGTAGGAAATGATATAGAAGATGCGAATGTGGTTGTAGTCAATACTTGTAGTTTTATAGAAACAGCTAGAGAAGAATCTATAAGGAAGATAATTGAATTTACTGATCAAGGTAAAGAGGTAATAGTTGCTGGTTGTATGGCTCAGCATTTTAAAGAAGAACTTTTAAAAGAAATGCCTGAAATAAAAGGTTTAGTAGGAACGGGTGATTATCAAAAAATAGCTAAGGTTATTAAAAGAGTAGAGAAAGGGGAAATTGTTAATGAAGTTTCAAAAATACCTGAATTTATTGCAGATGAAAAAATTCCACGCTTTGTAGATAAAAATAAATTTGTTGCTTATCTTCGTATCGCTGAAGGGTGTGATTATAAGTGTGCATTTTGTATTATTCCTAAGTTAAGAGGTCCTCAACGCAGTAGGGACATAGAATCTATAGTTTCAGAAGCAAAAAATCTTGCAGCTCAAGGGATTCAAGAAATAATACTAATTAGTCAAATTACAACAAATTATGGTCAAGATATTTATGGTAAACCTTCTTTAGCAAGACTCTTGAAAGAACTGTCTAAAGTTTCAGTTCCTTGGATACGAATTCATTATGCATATCCAACTGGTTTAACTGATGAAGTTATTAAATCTTTTAAAGATTCAAATAATATAGTTCCCTATTTTGATCTACCTTTGCAACACAGTCATCCAGATGTTCTAAAAAGTATGAATAGACCTTGGCAAGCTTCTTTAAATGAATCAATTTTGAGTCAAATAAGGGAGCAAATACCATCTGCTGTATTAAGAACAAGCTTAATTGTTGGTTTCCCTGGAGAAAATCAAAAACATTTTCAACATCTTTTAGATTTTTTGCATAGGCATGAGTTTGATCATGTTGGCGTTTTTATCTTTTCTCCGGAGGAAGGAACAAGTGCTTTCGATTTGCCAAATAGGGTACCCTCAGAAGTAGCTGATGCGAGAAAAGATAATATAATATCTATTCAACAAAATATTTCTAAGAAAAAAAATCAGTTATATGTAGGTACTACGATTAAAGTATTAGTAGAAAAAATATCAGAAAATAAAGAACTGATAGGACGTTCTTATAACTTTGCTCCAGAAATAGACGGTAATGTCATATTATCCATTAAAAATTATGAAGATGAAAAAAATTATATCGGTAAATTTGTTGAAGCAAATATTTGTTTTGCGGATGAATATGATTTATATGGAGAGGTTATAAAAACCTTATGAATTTTTTTAAATTAATTTAACTGCTCTTAAAAGTTTATCTAATAAGAAAGCGGCTCCAAAACCAAAACCTAGAAATGCAAAATAGAAAATGATGTTCATTTATCTTTTATATTTTTATTTAATTTAGCACCTCAATAAGAATTAGAATTCTTTCGTTTAATTTCTTAATCTTGAATATAAGGTAATTTTTTGTATAAGCATTCTTCTGCTTTTTGTAACTCTCGTCCTAAATATAAGGCATGATCAAATCTAGATATTAGATCATTACGCTTTTCTGTTATTGCTATTCCAATCTCTTTAGCGCTAATTCCTGTGAAGGTCTCATTACAAGTTTTGATTTCTTTTGAGTCACATTTAATAGGCTCATTAGTTTTTGGATCTATTGCATATCCTTCTTTATTAATAGTATTTAAATAATGTTCTAAGATGATTTTTTTTGTCTCCAAATCTATCTTTATAATAAAATATCCATTAGGGTCTAGCTTAATATATCTATTAGATAAATCATTATCTATATCTATTTTTTTTTCAAATATTTTAATAAAATCCATCTTCACATTTTTAATAAAATTATATTAATAATATAAACAACTATCAGATTAATTAATTTCTATTTTATTTAAAAGGAATAGAATTATTTTCTAACTCAATTTCTTTCAAAGTTTGAAAATTAACTTCATTTAACCAAGGGGTAATTATATTTTTCATGTTTTTGTTAAACCATTTGTGAAAACTTTTAGCACCTTTTGCATAAAATCCTCTTCTTCTTTTATGTTTACCTCCTGCTCCAGGATCAAAACTTTCAATGTTATTTTTTATTGCCCACTCAATAGGCTGGTAATAGCATAATTCAAAATGTAAGTTAAGTACTTCTTCTTGACTACCCCAATATCTACCCCATATATATTTTTCATTTTTTATACACATTGACATTGCAATCGTACTTTCAGAATCATTTCTTGATGCACTAAAAAACAATAGATTTCTTTTATTTTCAAGAATGTTTTCAAAAAATTCAGAGGTAAGATATTTGCTACCCCAGACTCCCCATCTCAAACAATGTTGCTCGTAGAAATTATGCATTTTTTGGACCATTTCTAGATTTATATTCTCCTCTGTATGAATTTTGATCTCGAGGTTTTGTTTTGAAATTGATTTTCTTTCTTTTTTAATGTTTTTTCTTTGATTAGAGTTGAATCTGGATAAAAAATCATCAAATGTCTTTTCCCCATTATTCTTCCATTCACTACTTGTATTTATCCATTCCTGATATCCTAGGGATTTTAGATGTTTTCCCCAATCTTCGTTTACATATAAGAAATTGCAACTCAAGATATTATTTTGCAAAGCAAAGTCATCAATATGTTTTATTAATGAATTTGTAATCTCAATTTTATTTTTATTTTCTTTATATAAAAATTCGTATCCACTAATAGGGCTGTAAGGGCTCATCCCAATGAGCTTAGGATAATAATTTAAATTTAAATCTTGAGCTAATTTTGCAAAGGATTGATCAAAAATAAATTCTCCATAACTATGATTTTTAAGAAAAAGTGGAGCTATTCCGCATATTTCTTCATTTTCATAAGCAATAAAATATAAAGGTTGCCATCCAGTTTGTCTTGAGACACTTTTCGATAATTCAAGGTTATAGAGCCATTCCCATTCGTAAAATGGATTGTTGATTTCTTTTCTTAATTCATTCCATGTTTCTTTATTTATTTCTTGAATTGATAGTTTAATTTCAATTTTGTGCTCAATATGATTCATATTTTTTTACTTTAATCATCTTTAGTTTTTCTTGTGTAATGAATATATATTTCATTTCTATCTAATTCTTGAATCGATTTTATATTCCAAAATTGCTTTAAATTAAAAATTTTATTTGTTTGTTCAGTAGGTATCCATGTAAATTTCCCTCCAATGATTCTTGGGGCTATTGTAATTTTGATTTCATCAATCAAATCTTCTTTTATAAAAGAATTTATAAGATTTGCCCCACCAAGAAGTGCTAGACGATTGATTCCAGCTTTTTTAATACTTAACAAGGTTTTACTCCAGGAATTTTTGTAGAAAATTTCTTTATCAAAATCTTTAGTCTCTATTGCATCTTTTTTATTAGAGCTGATTAACCATCTTTTAATTGGTTGATTGAAATAATTCCAATCTTTTTTAAATTTTTTGCTATTGGAGGCCACTATAGAAATAGGCTGATTTTTTGAAATTTTTATTTCGCCATTTTTACAATGATTTTTTACTAAATATGTACTTTGATGAGCTTTTAGAGTTCCCAATCCAAAAATGGTAGCGTCAACTATTGATAAGTTTTCATCTAACATTCTCCTATCTTCCTTACTTCCAAGATGAGATTCACCTCCACTTGGGAAGGCAATCCTTCCATCTAAACTAGAAGCGATAATGATCGCTATGCTTGGAGTATTCAAGCTTGAGCAACTAAAGAGTTAGTAAGATTTTTTTGCAAAGAATTTGGTAAGCTTTGTTCAACATAAATTTCCGCAGCATTATTTGGGCTCTCTTGAAGTTTTACCTTGTGCAGATTTGCTCCAATTTTTTTAATCGGAGATGAGAGAATATCGGCAATGTGTAGTGCAATATTTTCACATGTTGGGACGCAAGTTTTAAAATATTCGATATCTTTGTTTAAGAAAGTATGATCAAATGGTTCAACTATAAGATCATCAATAATTGCTTGTAATGAAGGTAAATCACATATCATCCCAGTTCTTGGATCAATTTTTCCTCGGACTGTTACATCGAGAAAATAATTATGTCCATGTCCATTTACTCTGGCACATTTCCCATAAATCTTCTTGTTTTCATCAAGAGAAATCTCATCTTTTGCTAATCGGTGAGCAGCATTAAAATGACTTTGAATTGTTAATAAAGCTTCCATGTTTTTTCCATAGTAATCTGCCCATAAAGTTGGGCTTTCATAAATTCTTAAACTTGTAAGAGGTAGTTCATCTTTTAAACGATTCCAGATAACTTTAACTAGAGCCTCAGTCGTTGGAAGAATGCCTTCTTGACTATGAATATTAAATTCAGGCCATACGTCATTTAAAAAACGAAAATCTAATTGTCCAGTGACCTTACTCTTAATAGAATGTTTTACATCAGAAAGATTAAGGACCATTCCATCCGAGTCAAGTTTGCCCCCCATTGATACGATAAGTTCGTAATTATGGCCATGTCCTGGAGCTATACTACATTTCCCAAAAAGAGAGAAATTATCTTCTGAGCTTTTTTCAGGAAGCCAATAACGATGACTCGAACTAAAACAGGCACGTCGAGTTATGACGCATTCACGTCCCTGCCCATGTAATGGATTGGTATGTGTAAAAGTCATAAATGTCTGTAATAATACTATCTTAAGGTTTTATATACTCTTTTGTCTGTATGGAAAAATCTATTATTGAGAAAACAAACAAAATAATTCAAGGAAGAAGTATATATTTGATAGGTATGATGGCTAGTGGTAAATCTAAAACTGGTCCAGTATTAGCCGAGTTATTGAGGTATAAGTATATTGATCTGGATAAATTAATAGAGAATATAGCAAAAAAAACAATTAATGAGATGTTCCAGGAAGATGGAGAAAAAGCATTCCGAGAACTAGAAACAAATTGCTTAAAAGAAACAATTAAAATCCCTTCTTTAATCGTTTCTACTGGTGGAGGAATTATTTCTAAACCAGAAAACTGGGGTGTTTTAAGGCAAGGAATTATTATTTGGATTGACACAAAGCAAGAGATTGCTCTTGAGAGGTTGAAAAAAGATATTGAAAATAGACCTCTATTACAGGGAGAAGATTTAAGTGATTTATATAACCAAATTTTTCAATCTAGAAAAAATTTATATTCTCAGGCTGACTTAAGAGTTGAGGTTAATAACGAAGATGTTGAAGAAGTTGCAAAACAAATAGTTTATGGAATTTACAAAAAAATTATAAATTAATCAGGTTCCACTCTTACAGCAAACCATTTAATAACGAATCCAAATTTTATTTCTAATTCATAAGTACTTTCTAATAATTCTTCGAGAAATTCCTCATTGGAATAATCTTTTTTTTGATATATAGTTGATGAATCAACCTTATGAAGCCAATTTCTTAACCATAATATTGCTTCTTTTTTAGTTACTATTTTTTCTTTTGAATCTGGCTCTAATAATACAAAATGGTCTTCAGATCTTATTAATGGATTAGACATGATTAAAAATTTTTTAGGATTAATTATTTTTCTAATTATTCAAGTAATTTCTTTAGATAATGCATTTGCTTTCAATGATCATAATGTAAGAGAATTTTTAGATGAAAGAGAAAATTTATGGCCAGAATTATACTTACCAAATTTCAAATTTTCAAATACTTCAAGAGATTTAATTTATCCTAATTGGTTTGAGGGTAATTGGCTTGTTACTTCTCAAGATTTAGAAGATGAGTCTCAAGCACCAGTGATTTACAAAGTAAATTTTTTCAAAAATAATTTAAATCAAGTTATTGGTAATCGATCGAAAAATTCTGAGTCAATTGGTAAAGCGATATTTGGTGATACTTTGATTAAAGTTGTTAATGATCCTAAATCAATTAACAAACAAATTACTTATTTAAAAGATGATCTATATATTGATTCAAGGATCACAGGAAGAAATCAAATTAAAGATGATGATATGTTTTTTGCTGACGAATTAGTTATTCAAACTCTTCATAAACCAGGAGCATCTAGGGTTAATCAGGTCGAGACAATAAGTAAATTTCAAAAATGTAATCGTCATAATTCCAATTCAGAGAATACTTTAAAACCTAATATCTGCGGTTTTCAATATATTGCTACATACGGTTCAAAAGTTGGAGATCCCTCAGTGCATGCAATTAAAACTAGTAAATTTAAATTATCGTTTGAATTTATTGAGAGTTAGCACTAAAAAGATATTCTTCTATGTTGTTTCTCCAAATAAATATATTTTCTAAATAAGGATTATTTATGTATTCTTGACAACCTTCCCCTGAAAGAATTGGTCCCGATGATTTTGGAAATTTAAGAAGAGATAATTGTGCACTAATTGCAATATCAGCTATTGATAAATTATCGCCTATCAAATATTTTTTATTAATTAGGGCTTTAGATAAAGCCTCTAATATTTTTTGCAGTTCTAAATTGTCTTTGGTAGAAAAAACTACATTAGAAATTTTACTAAGATTTTTAAAAGGTAATTTATCAACTAAACCTTTTACTGAAGATGGTATTTCGTCTGGAAGTAAAGCAGTGCGTAGTTGTGGATTCTCTATTGCTGATTTAATCAGAGCTTTTCTACAAGTTGAAGCCATAGTAGTGTCAGCCCAATCTTCTATTAATTTGCATTGTGCAAACAATAAAGGATCTTTTGGAAAAAGTGGATTATTATCATTTTTTTTATTTATATATTCGCAAATAATTGTAGAGTCACTAATAATTTGATCATTATCATCAACAATTATTGGGACTTGTTTTTGACCTGATATCTTAAAGATTTCAAATTGACCTAAGCCTGGTGTAACTTCTTCAACTCTATATTGCAATTTCTTTGCGTGAAGAGCCATTCTTGTCTTTAAGCAAAAAGCGCTATGTCTAAATTGATATAATGTAATCATGCTGTTTAATGTTTGTTAAAACTTAGCTAAAAAAGTAATCAAATTGTGGAGCTAATGGGCCAATTTTTCTCTAATGTTGCAAGATATCCTAAGTATTTAATTTCTATTATTGCAGGAGGATTAGTTGCATTACTAGAACCTTTATTTAAAAATAGATCAAATCCATTAACATTAGTAGGTTTAATTTCTTCAGTAATAAGTGCCTTCATAACATTTTATTTCGTACTAAAAGCAATGACTAATCCAATCAACTTATAACAATAATGCCTAATAATTATCGGATTGCAAAAATTTCTTCTTTGTTGAAAAAAGAGATAACTCTTATTTTGCAGAATGATTTGGAAAATGATCTATTAAGGAGTAATTTTATTAATATTTCAAAAATAGAATTATCAGGAGATTTGCAATTTTGCAAGATTTATATAACTTCAACTGCTGAAGAAGCAATAAGAAAAGAAATTGTTGAAGAATTAAATCTTGCTAAGACCTATATCAGGCATACTTTAGGTCAAAGAATAGAGATGAGACGAGTACCAGAAATGACTTTTAAAGACGATACAGTATTAGAAAAAGGATTGTCGGTACTCAAGCTCCTTGCGGAATTAAAAAATAAAAAACATAATCAAGATTCAAAAGTTGAGGGAAATAATAAAAATGTCTGAGCTCTCTTTGAATCAAAAAAATATAATTATTACTCGATCAAAAGATAAGATATCTGATGTAAAAAAGTTATTCACTAATAAAGGAGCTCAAATATTTGATTTTCCAGCAATTGATGTTGGATATCCTGATGATTTAAATCCTCTTGATGATGCCTTAAGCGAAATTAACGATTTTCACTGGATTATTTTTACCAGTAGTAATGGAATACAATTTGTAGATGAGAGATTAAGAAATTTAAATACTTCATTAAAAGAATGTTCGAAGAAAATAAAAATTGCTGTAGTAGGGGAGAAAACTTCCTTAACTCTAAGCGATTTAGGTATTGAGGCTGATTTCGTCCCCCCAGAATTTGTAGCAGAAAGTTTAATTGAAAATTTTCCGGTATCAGGATATGGACTCAGAGTTTTTTTGCCAAGAGTTCAAACAGGAGGAAGGAATTTCATAGCTGATGAATTCAGGAATTCTGGTTCGCGTGTTGTAGAGGTTCCAGCCTATGAAACAAGATGTCCGGATTCAATTCCTATAGAAACAATAAATGCTATCTCTAACAGAAAAATTGATGCAATGGTTTTTTCAAGTGGTAAAACAGTATCAAATTCTTCTTTCTTGCTTGAAAAAGAATTTGGGGAAGAATGGTTAACCTATCTAGAAAATGCAAAATTATTAACTATTGGACCTCAAACTTCAAAAATATGTGGAAAAACTTTTGGCAGAGTTGATAAAGAGGCGGTTAAGTACACTTTTGAAGGATTATTAGATGCGGCAATTGATATTTTTAATTAGTTAATTCATTTTTGTAATTTTTTTCTACTAAATCTCGAAATCTATCAATATTTGCTTGTAATTCATTAGTTACCATTTTACCCAAAATTTTTTCTTCCATAAATCGAGCAATCATTCTAGGTAATTCATAGGTAACTGCTAAGTGTACCGATGTTAATTGGTCTCCTTTTGATTCAAAAATAACAGAACCCTGAGTTGGTAATCCTCCAATAGATTTCCATTTTAATTTATTTTTCTCAATCCTTTCTGTTATTTGTGCTTTCCATTTAAATTTGAATCCATTAGCAGCTAAAGTCCATTCAGTCAGATCAGGTAAAGTTGATGTCTCTTGATCAATTGTTTTTACCGATTCAATCCAGCTCATCCACAGAGACATGGAATCCAAATCACTCCAGGTGTTCCAAACGTTATCTAATGGCGCATTAACAATTGTAATTACGTCATGTTTAAGCCAAGTACCCATAGTTAGCTGACCGCAAGATTCTTTGCTAATTCAGCTTTCTTATCTAAAATTGCTGCTGCTGCTAGATGACCGCTCATAGTAGCCCCCTCCATTGAATCTATATAGTCTTGTTTTGTATAACTACCTGCCATAAAGAAATTTGATATTGAAGTCTTTTGATCAGGTCTATATGGGTCCATACCTGGAGATTCTCTATAAAGTGATTGTGGAACTTGTACGACATTACTCCAAAGTAATTTTAGATTTTTCGAAGAAGGAAATAGACGACGCACTTCAGAATCAATTTCTTTAGTGATTCTCTCTGTTGATCTACCCATCCAACGATCTCCAGGAGTCAAAACACATTGAAGTAAAGATCCCATTCCTTCCTTTCTATAATCTACGGGACTTGCTAAAGCTAAATCTGCGAAACAACTGAAAGATGCATCTGCTGAATATAAAAGATTATCTAAACCTGTAGGGTTTTGACTTTTGTTATCGTTATTTAATTCTGTAACCCATCCATCATATCTTAATTGAATTGTCGCTACTGCAACCGCTCTGAGTTTTTTTAAACCCTCAAACTCCTTAAATTGATACCATTCTTTAGGAACTATCTTTTTAATTCCAGGAACATCACAAGCAGCGAGAAATGTATCAGCAAATATAACCTTTGGGCCTTCAGGAGTGGATATTTTAAGTTGAGTGACCGAGTAAGAGGAAGATTCTTTTTCAAAAATAATTTCGTCCACCTTATGATTTAAGTGGATTTTGCATCCTTTTTTTGTTATGTAATCAACGATAGGTTTTGTAAGCCATTTATGAGGGGATCCTTTTAAAAGATTAAGTTTAGAGGCTTCAGTCTTAGATGCAAACATCATAAAAATAGTTAACATGCATCTTGCCGATATATCTTGACAATTTATGAAACCTAATGCGTATGCAATTGGATCCCACATCCTTTCAAGACTTCTTAAGCTTCCGCCATGATTTAAAAACCATTCTTTAAAGCTTATTTTATCTAAGTCTCTTATTATCTTCATTGCACCCTCGTAATCTACTAATCCTCTAACTATCGGACTGGTTCCTAAAGCTAATGCATTTCTTAACTTATCTACCCAAGTCAATTGTTCGGTAGTGAAAAAAGCCTTTAGACCGTTGAAAGGAGCTCCTAAGGCAAATCTAAAATCCAAAGATTTTAAATCACCACCTTTATTTACAAATAAATGAGTATGTTCTTTAGGAAGCAAATTATCTAATGCTCCAACTTTTTTCATGAGTTTAAAAAGATTTGCATAGTTATAAAAAAATACATGTAATCCCATCTCTATGTGGTTACCATCTTTATCTTCCCAACTTCCAACTTTTCCGCCCCAGAATGATCTGCTTTCGTAAATTTCTACTTCATGACCTTCATCAACTAGGTTAACTGCCGCTGTTAAACCCGCTAATCCAGAACCTACTATTGCTATTTTCACTTTTTTTATGAATTATAACAAATCAACTTTGTATATCGCTTGAAATATGCATGATGTATCTATATTTTTTATAGTGTAGTTATACGTTTATATGTATTTATGGAAAATGTAAAAATAGAAGAAAAAATAAAGACCTCAGATGACGGAAAGGGAATTTTAATAACCAATGATGCCATAGAGCAAATATCTTCTTTATTGAAGAATCAGACTGATAAGAAAGCTCTAAGAGTTGGGGTAAGATCTGGCGGATGCAGTGGTATGAGTTATACGATGGATTTTATTGGTGGAGATGAAATAAATGCAGATGATAAAGTATATGATTATTCATTAAGTTCCGAACAAACCTTCAAAGTAATATGCGACCCAAAAAGTCTTCTGTATATTTACGGCATGCAACTAGATTTCAGTAAAGATTTAATTGGTGGAGGTTTTAATTTCGTTAATCCTAATGCTTCACAAACTTGTGGCTGCGGAAGCTCTTTTGCAGTTTAGAAATAAATATGACAGATGACATTAATCCAATTGAATCTGATTTCAATGCTGCCTTATCTAGATATCAAGATGGCCAAGAGTTAATCCCAATTGCACAAGATTTTCAAAAAATCATTCAACAAATACCCAACCACTTTGCTGCTTGGACTTGTTTATCTTGGCTGCAGCTTCTATTGAAAAATAACGAAGAAGCATTAGCAGCAGCTAGAGAGGCGGTTCGCTTAAATCAGCAAGACCCGCAAGCAAGAATGAATTTGTCCTTAGCTCTTTTGGCTACAAATAATAAAGGTGTTAGAGACCATGTTGAATTAATTAAAAAAATGGCAATGATGATGCCTGATGTAAAGACAGAGTTAAAAGAGTCAGTTGAAGACGGATTTAATAGATATCCAAACTGGCCAGAATTAACCAAAATCAATAAATGGTTAGAATTTTAAATTGTCCAGAATTTTACTATTAAGTAATGGACATGGAGAAGATTTATCTGGTAGTTTATTAGCCAAATATTTTGTAAAGAAAGGTGATCTTGTTGATGCACTACCTATTGTGGGTGATGGTGAAAATTATAAAAAAGAAAATATAAGAATAATTGGTAAAACCAAAAAATTTAGAACTGGTGGTATTGGTTATAATTCTTTTAGTGGAAGAATATTCGAAATATTTGGAGGACAAATAATTTACTTTTTTAAAAAATTATATTTGTCTTATAAATTAAAAAATAAATATGATTTCTATTTAGTAATTGGAGATATAGTTCCTGTTTTTTTTGCATGGTTTGCAAAAAAAGATTTTTTTACATATTTAGTAGCGTACTCTAGTCACTATGAGGGAAAATTGAAATTACCTTGGCCCTGTAAATTTTTTTTAATCTCAAAATATGCAAAAAAAATATATGCTAGGGATTTTCTAACAGCAGATGATTTATCTCAACAATTAAGAAAAAAAGTATCTTTTTTAGGTAATCCATTTATGGATAAGTTTTCTTTTTTTGAAAATAAACCGAAAATCGTCCCTTTTAATATTGGTTTATTTCCTGGAAGCAGATTTCCTGAACTTTTAGATAATTTGAAATTGATTTTAGAAGTTTTAGAGACAATGTCTAAGTTGCAATATTTTGAGAATATTGCATTCAAGTTTGCCATAGTAAAAGCTCTTTCTATGGAAGAAATTAGGCAGATACTAAATCAACGAAAATGGATTTACATAGAAAAAAAAGGAAAAAATGATGGTCTAGAATTTACATTTGGATTCATTACGATTAATTTGAACTGGAATTTGTTTGAAGAAATATTATTTGAAAGTAATTTCGTAATAAGTATGGCTGGAACTGCATCAGAGCAGGCAATCGGTTTAGCAAAGCCAGTTATTCAAATTGAAGGTAACGGTCCACAATTTACAAAATCTTTTGCAGAAGCTCAAAGAAGATTACTTGGTAGATATGTTTTTTGTTCTACCAATTATATTAATAAGAAAGATCAAATAAATCAGACAATAAATCTAATCCTTAAAGTTATTTATCTGATAAAGCTAGACAAAAAGTTTTTGGTTTCTTGTCTTGATAATGCAAATCTAAGAATCGGAGAGAGTAATTCATGCCTTAAGATAATTAATGATATAAAAGGGTTTCATGAAAAATGACTAAGCAGAAATCAGAATCAAAGTTGAGAGTGATTATTGATAATTTTTTATTGATAAATTTATTCGTTGTTATTTTTTTTGCAATATTTTTTATTTTTGCAGTAATTATGCAAATTAATGGAGTATTTATTTTCCTTAATATTTTTCAGAATCTTTGGAATCCACTCATCACACCTTTAATCACTATTTTAATTGTAAGTGCGGTAGTTAATGGCATTAATTCTTGGTGGAGGCGTAAATGGCTTTCTCAAGAAGAGGATATTTAAATTTATATACTTTTTCTTGTAATTTAATACTGATCACTTTTTGGCCATCTAGTACTAATTTTGCTCCATCACCTAATAATAATTTCAGTATTGATCCTGGCACTGGAAGTAGATCTGGTCTTTTGAGGCATCTACCTAAAGTTTTGGAGAAATACTTCATTAATACTGGCTCCGGTGCAACAGCGTTATATACCCCGGAAAATTGTTTATCTACTAGTGCTTTAATTATTAATCCACATAAATCACTTCTATGAATCCAACTCATCCATTGATTCCCATCTCCGATTGGACCTCCCAGTCCAATTTTAAATACTGGAAGCATTTTTCCTAGTGCACCTCCTTCTGCTTCTAAGACTATTCCGATTCTGAAAATTACTAATCTTGAGAAAAATGGTTTTCCGTTCGCAACTTCCTCCCATTTATTGCAAAGGTTGGCTAAAAAATCTTTACCACTCTGACTATTTTCATTGAACTCTTGAGTTAAGCTTGTCCCATAAAAACCTATTGCCGAACCATTTACTATGACTTTTGGATTGATTCTCGATTTTTTCAGGGTTTCCATCAAAAACTTAGTTGTATTAATCCTGCTTTTTTTTATCTCTTCTTTTTGAATATCAGTCCATTTTTTATCTGCTATTGGTTCACCTATTAAATTAATTATCCCATCAGAATCTTTTAAATTACTTAATAGATTTTCATTGCTCCAATTTTGTTTTTTTGAAAGATCTATTTTAAGAAATTTAAATTTATCTAGCGGAATATTTATCTTCAAATTATTAATATTTTTTCTACTGATAATGCAAAGTTCGTGGCCTTCTTTGAGTAAAGCTGGGACTAACTCTTTCCCCACAAAACCCGTACATCCAAGGAGTAGCAGACGCATATTTTTAATTATGTAATAAATCTAGACTATTTAAATTTTGTATCAATTGTAATTATTATGGTGTAATCAATTTAAAAAAAATTAATGAAAAAAGTTTTTTGTATAATAAATTTTGAAATCTAAATAAATTAATAAATCTCATCATGACTGAGTCGATACCCAAGAAGCCTCTTAAGAAAGGAAGCTTAGTCTTTATAGATAAAAGTATTTATGATGGAAGTGTCGAAGCATTAGCTAGTGATCAAGATTTACCTAGTTATATATTTGAAGGCCCTGGGGAAATTCTAAGTATTAAAGAAGAATATGCTCAAGTAAGGTGGCGTCGTCCAGTACCAGATGTTTGGTTTAAATTAGACCAAATTAAAGAATATATAGTTTCAGAATAGTTATTCAGGAAATTATAGATTTTTTATCATAAGCCATTTTTGATTGGATTCTTTTTGCTTCTTTCATCATTTCTTTTCCATCAAATAAATAATCATCTACATATCCTTGTGTGTACTTATCAAGTTCTGATAAAGCATCTTTAACTTGAGAAAAACAATGATAAAGATCTAAACCTAAAGAGGATATTGGATTGGGCACAGATATTGACTTATAAAGCTTATCAACTTTTTCAATTTTTCTTTGGGAAACAGTGATGTAACTGCAAAAATTATCCATCAATTCATCATCATATGGATCAGCAGATAGTTCCTTAATTTCTTGACTCAGAGGTTTGATTATTTGGGTAATAAATCTATTGGTAGGATTATAAATATTTTTAATCCAATTTTTAACTTCATTATCTTTTATTGTAGAACTATATTTTGTTGTATTAACTTTCTCTTCCCAATTTTCATTTCTGAAATTAGATGATTGTTTTAATGAAAATAGGGTTTTATCATATTGTTCTTTTTTAAAAGGATCATTAAGAGTCTCCCATGCATTTTGTATTGCAAGAAACCTATCTTTTTCACCTCCTGCATCGGGGTGATGTTGTTTAACTAAGCGACGATAAGAAGATTTAATTTCACCTTGAGTTGCATTTTCCTTTACCTCTAATTCTTTATAAAGATTTTTGATCATATCTAAATATCCTTGCCTATAGATAACCGTCTTTTCTAGCTTTTATTGCAGTGTTTGATTCAAACATTGCTGTAGATAAGTATCTTTCACCAAAACTCGGAAGAATCACTATTAATCTTTGATTAATAAGCTCTTTCCTTTGACCTATTTTGATTGTTGCTGCCAAAGCAGCTCCGCTACTAATTCCTGATAAAAGACCCTCTAATCGAGCTAATAACCTCCCATAATAAAATGCTTCTTCATCATCTATCTTAAAAATTTCATCTATTAAATGAGTGTCAAGTACCTTAGGAACGAAGCCTGCACCAATCCCCTGGATAGAATGAGAACCAGCTTTTTCTCCTGAAATTACAGCGCTTTTTGCGGGCTCTACTGCATATATTTTGCAATTTGGATTAACTTTTTTTAGAAATCGAGAACATCCAGTTATGGTTCCTCCAGTACCAACTCCAGAAACTAATCCATCAATAGTTTGATTAGATTGATCCCAAATTTCTTTAGCTGTGGTCCTTTCATGAATTTCTGGATTTGCAAGATTTTCAAACTGGTTAAACTGAAAGCTATTTGGAATACTTGAAGATAATTCACTTGCTAAATCTAGAGCACCGTTCATTCCTTCTTTGCCAGGAGTGAGTTGTAATTCTGCCCCATATGCTCTTAGCATTGCCCTTCTCTCAATACTCATAGTATCTGGCATAGTTAATATCAATCTATAACCTTTAGCTGCTGCAACCATTGCTAAAGCAATTCCAGTATTTCCACTTGTTGCCTCAATTAATGTTGTTTTCCCAGGTAAAATTAAACCATCTTTTTCGGCTGAATTTAACATCGAATAAGCAATACGATCTTTGACAGATGCTGATGGATTAAAACTTTCAAGTTTCGCTATTATTTCTGGATGACAATTACAGTATTTTTTTATGCGATCTAATTTTACTAATGGTGTTTTGCCAACTAAAGAAGTAATATCACCTGCTATTTCCATGGAAAAATTTTTACAAAATTAAATTTGTTCATTATTATTTTAAATGTATTTATACGTCTTTTATAAAAAAATTTTAAATTGAACTTAATTTCAAAACAACTTCTTAGAAAAGATTGTTCTATAGTTTGTTTATAATATAAAATTTACAATTCTTTTATGTATTCTCTTGAAATAAGTCTAAGATATTCCCCCTTTCCCCTTTCAATTCAGAAGAAAGAGTATGAGGATATTAAAAGAATCTATGATGAAATCAAAGATTCTATGAATAGTGATAACCAAAACTCCCCTTTAATCGAATTAAGTTGTGAAAAAGTTCAAGATAAATTGATAACTGTTCTTGCTAAAGAAGTTATTTCTGTTCAGATATATGAAAAGTCAGCAGTTGCTGGTGGATCAAAAAGACCTGGATTTTCCTTAGATATTTAGAATGATCGAGATCGAGGATACTTTGCAAAATGGAGTACCTAATGTAACTTTCAAAAATGTGAGTTTTTCATGGCCAGGAAAAAATGAGCATGTAATAAATAATTGTAATTTTTCTATTAATAAAACTGGGTTATGGATGATTGTTGGTAAAAATGGGAGCGGAAAGAGTACCTTGCTTAAGTTAATTAATGGACTTCTAATACCAAGCAATGGAGTCATAAATAAATTAGCGAACATTGGGATGGTTTTTCAGAATCCTGATCATCAAATATTAATGCCAAACTGTAGGAGTGAACTTCTTCTGAATATTAATCAAAATTTAAGTAGAAAAGATATTTCAAATAAAATTGACATTGCTCTAAACAAGGTTGGATTAGCTGGATTTGATAAAAGGTCGATTCATACATTAAGTGGCGGTCAAAAACAACGTTTAACTATTGCATCTTCATTGATAAGTGATAAGAATTTCATTCTTATGGATGAGCCCACAGCTCTATTAGATAGTTCTAGTCAATTAGCAGTTTTAGAAATAATTAAGGGCCTTACAAAGAATAAAAGAAACCCATTCACTGCTTTATGGATTACTCATCGTTTAGAGGAATTAAGTTATGCAGATGCAGTTGCAGAGATGAAGAATGGAAATTTATCAGATTGGCAGAAACCATTTAACTTTCAATATAATTAAGGTTTACCCCTTGTCATAAGGTACATGTAAGAGTTAAATTTTTATATGTTCCTCGGTAGCTCAGCGGTAGAGCGATCGACTGTTAATCGATTGGTCGCAGGTTCGAATCCCGCCCGGGGAGTTCCTTTTCATAAACGTTATCGTGTCATAAGACCCCATAAGGGTCTTTTTTATTGGCATGTCTTGCAATATTGCAAAAACCATTAGATCACACACGTCCATAATAAGTCGCTTTTTTTATGTGTTTTGTGTTTTTTTATGTGTTTTAGCTCTTTGTAAAAATGTGATTTTATTATTCAACTTATTTGACCATTTGTAATTGACAGTCAATCTAAAATTTAGAATAAACATCTATTTTATATGGTGTATTCAGGTGACATTTAGAGAACGCTAGAATGATATCGAATTTCAGTTACATCAAAATTCAAAATTTTTTTCGGACATGAAAAAACTTGTATACCTTTTTCTTATATTGATGTGTTTTACCAGTGGTAATTCATACTCATGGGAAAAGGTACCTGTTCCAGACTCTGTAGATAAAAAAACAAAATCTCCTTGGAATTTTTCTGAAGACTTTGAAAATCAAGAAGAAGGAAGACTGAGAACTAACAAATTTCTCATCAACGATAAGGGGGCAGGTCTCAAACCATTTTTAATTAAGGAAGATCCTGATGGTAATAAGTATCTTGCGGTGACAGTGAAACATGGATGGAATCATGATCCTAAGAAAAAAAGAGGAGAAGAAACTGAAAGAGCAGAATTTCAGACAAGACCAAAAAGAGCTGTAGGTAAAGAAATGTGGATAAGTTTCAAAACAAGACTTCCACAGGATTTTACTCATATCGACGACAGAGTATTATTTTTTCAATTCAAAAACCAATTTGAACAAATGGGAAGGAGTCCTCTTTTAGGATTACGTTATTATAAAAATGGAAATAGATTACAAATAGGGGGAGATACCGGAGGAAATCCAAGGAAATCTATGAGTCGGGAGGAAAGGTATGTTCACCACATCGGAACAAAGTATAAAAACAAAGGGGGAAATTGGATTGTGCGTTGGGAAAAAGATAGAAGGGAAGGTAAAATCAGAGATGAAGATGATTTCAAACTCACAACGAACGAACCAGTGAGTGTAACTCCATTAGGTGAATGGAGCACATATAAGATTGGAATTTATAATACAAAGAATGATGATGGTTTTGTAAAAGTTTATAAAGATAACCAATTGATGTTTGATTATAAGGGTGTCACCTTTGATTGGCGTGGACGTTATAAAGGAAGTTATATCAGAATCGGTATCTATCGAGATTCAGGAAAACAATTTGGAATCGAATACCCCGATCAAACTATTCACTTTGATGATTTCATTGTTGTTTCAGATGAAAAGACTTTAGATCAGATACTCAATAGGTAATCTGCGATCTTTTGATGAGCAGGTTCAAGTAGGTAAAATCCATTGACAAAATTGAAGTTAGAAGGAAATAGCAACATAAAAAATGACCCCATAAAATGTGTTTTTTTATGTGTTTTCCAAGAGGGATATTTGTAATTTGGGCGACTATGCCTGTCTATGAACGCTTATGAAATATCAAACCGACTTGCGCCCGGGGAGTTTATTTTCTCCTAAATAAGAGATATTGAGATCTTCGGGTCTCTTTTTTTACGTAAAATACAACTAACTAAAGGGAAAAACTTTAAAAGCGCCTCATAACCTACTTTTAAAGAGTTAATCATCCCACATGTCTTGTTTATTCTGTTCGATATTATTTTTTTCAAGCAACTCTAATCTATGCTCTTTTGAATCTTCTTCAAAATTTTGTAAGTTTTCGTTGTTTGCAAATTTTTGTTGAATCTCCAAAATTATAATTTCAAATTGATCGCCATAAAATTTAGACATTTCCATCCATGCTTCCATTTCCTCCTCTTTTCCAATTGTGTCGTTTATCTGATGGCTAATTATTTCTAAAACAAATTCTTTTAACTCTTTATGGCTCATGCATTCAACTTTTTTTTGAATATAAAGTTCTTTTAGATGTTGTAACTGCTTTTTAGATAAATCGGTGTAAGTAATAGATTTCTTTTTCATAAATATTCAGTTTGTTTTTATAATAAAGTTAACAATTAGTATCTAAAAAAGATTTTGAGTCACAAATAATTTACATAATATTCTACGAAAAAAATTTAGTTTAAAAATAAAAGATTTAAATTGGTATGATAACAATCACCTGAATTTTTTACTTTCATAGATGTTGATATTCATGTTTTGAATAAAATTTAACTGACGTTATTTGCCGATTTATATTGAATTATTAAGTAATTATTAAGCAAATCGAAAGAATTTATAAAATTTATATTTTCTTTTTAGTTGATATTTCCGTCTAATCCATTGAAGTAATTAGTTTTTTTATTGTAATAACTTAAATAAGTCTTTAAATTAGGTCTGCAATAAATGCAAAATGTTGAGAGAATCGTTATACAAAATCTTAATCTCGGTTTAATAATAGGTCAGATATGAAAATTTCAATCCTGTTGATAGAAGATGATCGTGATATGCGTGAATTAGTATCTGGTCATCTTGAACATTCTGGTTTTGATGTTCAAAAAGCTGAAGATGGTATTAAAGGTCAAGCTTTAGCCCTTCAATACTCTCCTGACTTAATTCTTCTAGATTTAATGTTACCTAGCGTTGATGGTTTGACATTATGCCAAAGACTGCGGAGAGATGAAAGGACTTCAAATATTCCCATATTAATGATTACAGCTTTGGGTGGACTTAAAGATAAAGTTACTGGATTTAATTCAGGTGCTGATGATTACATCACAAAACCATTTGATTTAGAGGAATTATACGTTCGTATCAAAGCTTTATTGAGAAGAACTAATAGAGCACAATTGAATTCAACTAACCAACAAGAAATTTTAAATTATGGACCTCTTACTCTTGTTCCGGAAAGGTTTGAAGCTATTTGGTTTGAATCTGCCGTGAGACTTACCCATTTAGAATTTGAGCTACTTCACTGTTTGATGCAAAGACATGGTCAAACAGTCTCTCCAGCACTGATATTAAAGGAAGTATGGGGTTATGAACCTGACGATGATATTGAGACTATTAGAGTTCATGTAAGGCACTTAAGAACAAAATTAGAACCTGAACCTCGCAAGCCAAAATATATAAAAACTGTTTATGGAGCGGGATATTGCCTTGAGTTACCTGCGGTAGCTCAGGTTGATAATGGTATGCAAGAGTTTGCTGAATCTACAAATTAAAACTTAATCAAATGAGTAATTAAGTAACTTTACAAATCTTCAATTGCTATTTTTAATAAAGTTACTTCCCATGCTAGTCGTGGTTGTATAAAACCTTTAAGATGTACCTTCAAATCTTCTAGTTTTTTGACGATGTTTTTGTTTCTAGTTTTTGCCCAACATTTTTGTTGTACAAAATTTATTAAAAACATTTGTTGATCAATATCTAGTTCTTCAGATATTAATTTTGTTATTTTTAGTATTTCTAAATTATCACTTAATGGAAAGTCCAAGTTTTCTTTAATTGCATTTGGTAATTGGTTCCAAATTTTTATATCTTTCAGTATTTTTCCTGGAGAGCCATTTGCTGAATTAATAAAATACTCTAAATCTATTTCTTTATAAATATCAAAAACTGTAGAATCTAAATTATTTCTTATGAAAATCTCAAGCTGTTTATATGAAAAAGCTTTAAATCTTATAAGTTGACATCTTGAGATAATAGTATCCAAAAGTAAGTTTAACCTAGAAGTTAAAAGAATAAATATACCGTTAGAGGGCTCTTCTAGTGTTTTTAAAAGACAATTAGATGCTGCTTCATTCATAAGGTGAGCATCATCAATTAATACAATTTTTCCACCTGATTCAATGGATTTTTGACCTAGAAAAGTCTTTAAATTTCTAATTTGCTCTATTCTTATTGTTTCTTTATTATTTTTTGTAGTTTCAGCTTCTGAACGATTTATAAGATTACCTTTAAAAAAATAGGTAGGCTCAATTAATAAGAAATCAGGGTGGTTTTTATCTATGATTTTTTTTTCAATGTTTGAATTAGATGAATATTTATTAAAAATTTCCATAATAAATTTCATAGCGGTTTGTTTTTTCCCTATACCTTCCGGACCATAAAATATATAACCGTTGGAAAATGCTTTACTCTTAAGTATGCTTTCTAGATTTTCATTAACTTCCTGATTAATTAAAAGATTCTCAGTTTTAAGATCAATCATTGTTTACTCGAGAAAACTTTTTTAGTAAGGTTTCTTTTATTTCATTAGTAATAGTATTTATATCCTGTAAAGCAGATATTGTTGTCCAATTTTTTTCTTTTGCAATCAACTTAAAACCTTCATTAACTTTTTCTAGGAATTTTATCCCTTCAGATTCCATCCTATCTGGAATAAACTTTTCCCTTCGTAATACACTTTCTTCTGCTGAAATTTCTAGAAAAATAGTCAGGTCTGGGGATTCTCCTTGACAAACAATAGATTCGATATTTTTGATAATCTCAAGATTGATATTTCTACCATAACCTTGATAAGCAAGTGTAGAGTCACAAAATCTATCGCTAAGTACCCAGTCTTGATTTTCTAAAGCAGGTGATATGGTTTTGGAAATATGTTCTGCTCTATCAGCAGAATAAAGCAATAATTCAGCCAGAGAAGAAGGTTTATTATCTTTATGATTATCAAGTATTAAATTTCTAATTTTTTTTCCTAATAAGCTTCCTCCAGGTTCTCTAGTTTTTACTAATTTTTGCTTTCCTCTCAAAAGACCACTAGTTGGGATCCATTTAGAAATTTCATCAATTTGGGTTGTTTTACCGCAACCATCAATTCCTTCAATAACAATAAATTTACCCCTCATTTATTCTAAAGATAAAGCATTTATTACAACGGTTATTGAACTAGTTGCCATCAATAATGCTGCGATTGATGGTGTAAGAAGAATGCCATATTTTGGAAATAGAATACCTCCCGCTATGGGAATTGCAATCAAGTTGTATCCAAAAGCCCAGAATAGATTTTGTTTAATTTTTCCTATTGTTCTTTTTGCAAGACTAAGTGCATAAGGTAATCCAGATAACTGATCTCCCATTAAAACAACATCTGCATTCGCTTTCGCAATCTGGGTACCTGAACCAACTGCTATTCCTAAATTTGAAGCTGCCAAAGCAGGTGCATCATTTATTCCATCTCCAATCATTGCAACTTTATTGCTCTTCTTTAAATTTTCAATTATTTTTAATTTCATTTCTGGAAGAAGATCCCATTTTATTTCTGCTTCTGGACTATCTAATTTTTTTGCCAACTCCACTACAGTTTCTTTTCTATCTCCGCTTAAAATTTTTATATTATAATTATCCTCTCTTAATTTTTGAACAGAACTAATAGAATCCTCTCTTAATAAATCACCTAATAAAATAAATCCGAGTAACTTCTTATTTATACATACTCCAATCACAGAATGGGATTTGTTTTCCTCATTTTCTAATATTTCTTTTGATTTACTATCAATTATTACTCCTTTACTATTCAACCATTCAACACTTCCAATATTGATTTCCCCATCAATTGAATCAAGTTCTCCTGATATACCTCTACCAGATTCTGTATGGATGTTTTTAATTGTCAACAAGCTAAGGTTTTGTTTTTTGGCTTCATTAACTAATGCGCTAGCTATGGGATGTCGGCTTTGACTTTCTAAACTTGCAGATATTTTTAAAAGAAATAATTTATCAGCAGTATTTAAATAATCGATTATGAAAGGTTTACCTTTGGTCAATGTCCCTGTTTTATCAAAAATAATATGATTAATTTTTGATGCCATTTCTATTTTATCTCCGCCTTTAAATAAAACGCCTTTTTTTGCAGCTTTACCTGATGCAACAGTTATTACTGTGGGAGTAGCAAGACCTAAAGCGCAGGGACAAGCTATTACTAAAACAGCAATTGAGAGTTGAATGGCTAAAGTTAAAAAATTTTCAGCATTACTACCTAATGAATTATGTAACGTATGGTTGGATGTGGTTAACAAGTCATGATGATTGTTTATTAACAAATCTGGCCAAATTTGTTTTGCACCTTTCCACCAAAAAAAGAAGCTTGAAGTTGCAATAAAAAGTACGAAGTATGTGAATTTCCCTGCAATCTTATCAGCGATTCTCTGAATTGGAGGCTTTTTAGATTGAACTGATTCAATAAGATTAACTAGTTTTGCTAGAGAAGTTTCTTCTCCCACTTTGATAACCTTTAGCTTTAAGGTGGAATTTAAATTTAATGAGCCATTAAGTAAATGTTCACCTGATTTCACATCTATAGGTTTAGATTCCCCTGTAATATGAGAAACATCTACAGATGAATTTCCATTGATAACAATACAATCAGCTGGTACACGATCTCCAGCTAATAATTGAATTTCATCTCCTATTTTTAAAGAATGTACTCTGACTGATTTGACTTTATTTGCTTCTATATAAATATTTGCCATTTCTGGTTGGAGATCTAGTAATTCTCCAATAGAAGAACCTGTTTGATACTTTGCTCTTTCTTCTAAAAAACGTCCAATAAGAATAAACCCCAATAACATTACTGGTTCATTAAAAAAACAGGGAAAACCAGTCGAAGGAAATATTAATGATAATAGACTTGTTGTATAAGCACTACTTACTCCCAGAGCTACTAAAGAATCCATATCTGGTCGATTTTTAATAAGTGATTTGAATCCTTTGATTACAATTTCTCTTCCAGGAAAGAATAAAGCTAATGTGGCCAGTGCAGCATGAAAGAATAAATTTCCTAATATTGGTAAATTTAAAAAACCTCCTTCTGCTAAATGCCCTAACACTGAAAACAATAAAAGTAAGAGTGCAAAATTAAGTTTTTTCCATTGATTAATCCATTTCTTTTTTTTTTCTAATTGAACTTTATTTACTTTTTTTGAAAAATCATTTATGTAAATCTTTGCGGGAAAACCGCTTTGCTTGAGGTTTTCTAAAACCTGATCAATGTTTGGAACTGTTTTATTAATTTCAAAATATGCACTTTCAGTAAGTAAGTTAACAGAAACATTTTGTACCCCATCCGAATTTTTTAATATATTTTCTACCGTGTTAACACAACCCCCACATTTCATACCGGTAATATTTAATTGAATACTATTCATATTTTTGCGATGAAAGCATAGTAATACTTGCTTGTATTAATTACTATAGTAATAAATGTTATAGACTTTATTAAATAGTTGATATTTTATTGACTATATTAACTTTATTTAAAAAAAGTGCCTAATAATCAAAACAGAGACAATTTTATAGATAAAGCTTTTACTGTAATTGCTGAATCTATTGTAAAGATTATGCCTATTGCTGATAAAGAAAAAAAAGCTTACATATATTACAGAGATGGATTAGCTGCTCAAAATAATGGCGATTATTCAGAAGCTCTGGATTACTATAATGAAAGTCTATTACTAGAAGAAAATAAAATTGATAGAGGAGAAACTTTAAAGAACATGGCAATAATTTATATGAGTAATGGTGAGGAAGATAGATCTATAGAAACTTATCAAAAGGCCTTAGAAGAAAATCCAAAACAGCCATCTTGTCTTAAGAATATAGGTTTAATTTATGAAAAAAGGGGGAGGTTTGCTGAACAGAATGGTGATTTAGATCAAAGAGATATGTGGTTCGACAAGGCTGCCCAAGTTTGGTCTAAGGCTGTAAGACTTTATCCTGGTGGATACTTAGATATTGAAAATTGGTTAAAAACTTCTGGAAGGAGTTCAATTGATATTTATCTCTAGATTTGTATAGATTTACTCGTTCAATGCATAATTAATAGCTTCATTTATATTTGAAATTTCTTTAATTTGTATGAATTTTTGAAAACTATCTTTAATTTCACTAGTAATTTTAGGTAGTAAAATATTTTTAATACCAAGCCTAATAGCCTCATCAATTTTGGCTCTAATATTACTTGCCTGCCTTACCTGACCGCTTAAACCTAATTCGCCAATAAATGCACAATTTATCAATGGTGGAATATTTTTTAAGCTTGATAAGATTGATATGGCAACTCCTAAATCTGAAGATGGGTCATTTATTTCAAAGCCACCTCCTGTAGCTATATAGCAGTCATATTCTGATAATTTAATCCCAACATGTTTTTCAATCACTGCTAATATTTGATGTAATCTATTTATGCTCATTCCAGTTGTTGTTCGTCTTGGGTTATTGTAGAAAGTCTTATTTACTAAAGCTTGAATATCAACTGCAAATGGTCTCGATCCTTCATTAGTGATAGTGGTTGTGACGCCGGCTATATTTTCTTTATTTGTGAATATTGAACTAGGGTTAATAACTTCTCTTAAACCATTTTCTAACATTTCAAAAATTCCAATTTCAAAAGTTGATCCAAATCTATTTTTTACACTTCTTAGTAATCTATGGGAGGCAATATTATCTCCTTCAAAATTGAGTACCACATCTACTAAATGTTCTAAAGTTTTTGGACCGGCAAGAGCTCCATCTTTCGTAACGTGACCTATTATCAAAAGGGCTATATTATTTTCTTTAGCAAGATTCTGAAGTTCAGATGAACAAGTCCTTACTTGGGAAACAGATCCTGGAGAACTTTCCATCTCATCATTATTAATAGCTTGGATACTATCAATAATCGCAAAACCAGGTTTTATTTTTTTAATCTCTTCGATAATTAAAGATAAATTAGTTTCTGCATAAATTTTTAAATCGAGGCTGCTTTGATTTAATCTTTCCCATCTTATTTTTACTTGTTCTAAAGATTCTTCTGCAGTGATGTATAAAACTTTTTCATTAAGGGATATTTTCCCTGCTGATTGAAGCACTATGGTACTTTTACCAATTCCTGGTTCTCCTCCAAGTAAAACTATAGATCCCGGAACTATACCACCACCTAGTACTCTGTCAAACTCTTTAAAACCACTCGTAAATCTTGATATATTACCTATTTCTATTTCATTAAACAGCTTAGATTTTTTATTTTTATTAACACTAGTTATTTTAGATCTAGTGTTTTTTCTTTCTTCAACGATGGTATTCCATTCATTACAATTTAAGCATCTTCCGAAGTATTGAGAAGTCTCAGATCCGCAATTTTGACAAATAAAAGTCGAAAATTTATTAGACATTTAATTTTTGATTAGATTCAGGAACTAAGATGTTTGGGATTTTGCCCCTCTACAAGTTAGATTGGGTAAAAGATAAATTCTCTTACTGATTAGCTAATAGAAACAAATGGCTGTATCTAGTCAAACAAAAGAAACAATACTTGTCGCAGATGACGAGGCAAGCATTAGAAGAATTCTCGAGACTCGTCTCTCAATGATTGGTTACAAAGTGGTAACTGCTTGTGATGGTAAAGAAGCACTAAAATTGTTTAAAGATTACGATCCTGACTTGGTTGTACTTGATGTAATGATGCCAAAATTAGATGGATATGGAGTGTGTCAAGAATTAAGAAAAGACTCAGACGTACCTATTGTGATGCTTACCGCATTAGGGGATGTAGCAGATAGAATTACAGGATTAGAATTAGGCGCTGATGATTATGTGGTTAAACCCTTTAGTCCAAAAGAATTAGAAGCTAGGATTAGGTGTGTATTAAGACGAATAGATAAAGAGCAACTTCCTGGAATGCCAAATTCAGGTTTAATTTTGGTTACAGATATTAAAATTGATACAAATCGAAGACAAGTTTTTAAAAGTGATGAAAGAATCAGGTTAACAGGCATGGAATTTAGTCTTTTAGAACTTTTAGTCAGTAGATCAGGAGAACCATTTAGTCGAGGAGAGATTTTGAAAGAAGTTTGGGGCTATACACCTGAAAGACATGTAGATACGAGAGTAGTTGACGTTCATATATCTAGATTAAGATCGAAATTGGAGGCTGATCCTGCAAATCCTGAATTAATTCTTACAGCAAGAGGTACAGGATATCTGTTTCAAAGGATAGTTGATATATCTCCATTTGACGGTAAATAGATGGAAAAAGATTCTTCTATTAAAAAGTCTAGAGCTATAAGAAGATTAGTTATTTGGTATAAAAGAAATTCTGCTGTGACTTCAATAGTTGATACAGCGGCTAATTCTGCTGTAACTGCAAGTAATGTCGCGGGCAACGTGGTTTCTGGTGCTGGTTCTGTTGTAAGTACTGCAAGTAATGTTGCGGGTAATGTAGCAGGTAATGTAGTTTCTAGTGCTGAATCAGTTGTTAACACTGCTAGTAATGTAGTTTCTAGTGCTAGTTCAATTGCAAAAAATACACTGCAGCCATTAGTTTTTGACCCTTTAAAAAGGTTACAAAATAGTGATAATTTAATAAGTAAAGAAGAGGTACCAAATTCTGAGAGGATTTGGATCGCAGTTGATGGTATGGGGGGAGATTATGCACCTGTGCCCATTTTGGAAGGCTGTCTCGGTGCTATCAGTAGATTTCCTATAAATATAAAGTTTGTAGGCAAAATTGAAAAAGTTAGATATGAAGCAGAAAGAGTTGGTCTAATAGATTTGTTAGAAAAAGAAATTGATAATAATCGTCTTGAATTAATAGATAGTGGAGATCCTATAGGGATGAATGAAGAAGCAACAGCAGTACGAAAAAGAAAAGATGCGAGTATAAATGTTGCTATGGATTTGGTTAAAACTAATAAGGCAAAAGCTGTTTATTCGGCAGGCAACTCAGGAGCTCTTATGGCCTCTGCAATATTTAGGATAGGGAGATTGAAAGGAATCGAACGACCTGCAATAGGAGCGTTATTCCCAACTAGAGATCAAACTCGACCTGTATTAGTTCTTGATGTCGGAGCAAATACTGATTGTAAGCCCTCTTATCTTCATCAATTTGCACTTCTTGGTAATGTTTATGCCAAAGATGTTTTACAAATAGAAAAACCACGAATTGGCTTATTAAATATCGGCGAAGAAGAATGTAAAGGGAATGATTTATCTATAAAAACATTTGAATTACTATCCAATGAAAAAAGTTTTAATTTTGGGGGTAATTGTGAAGGAAGAGATGTTTTATCGGGTGATTTTGATGTGGTCGTTTGTGATGGTTTTACAGGAAATATATTACTTAAATTTCTTGAGTCAGTTGGAGGGGTTCTATTAGATATTTTGAGATCCGAACTGCCTAGAGGAAGAAGGGGAAAGGTTGGTTCTGCATTTTTAAAAAGTAATTTACTAAGAATAAAGAAAAGGTTAGATCATGCTGAACATGGAGGAGCATTGTTGCTTGGGGTAAATGGTATTTGTGTAATTGGCCATGGTAGTAGTAAGTCTTTATCAGTAGTAAGTGCTCTGCGTTTGGCTCACTCTGCTGTAAATCATAATGTTATGGAAAATTTAAATCAACTTCAAAAGCTTCAAGTTTTAAATTCTTAAAACATATTTTGTCAGATTTGTGTTTGACTTATATAAGTAAATAGATAACTCTTTTGGAAGGAATAAATTTAAATCAAATTGGAGTCTCATTTAAAGGAAGTGGAAGTTACGTACCAAATCAAATCCTGACGAATCAGGAAATTAGTAAGAAGGTAGAGACTAGTGATGAATGGATAAAATCTAGAACAGGTATTTCTCAGAGAAGAATTTCTGGATTATCAGAAAATGTTAGCGAAATGGGTTACAAGGCAGCATTGGGAGCAATTGAGATGGCTAGATGGGATATTGAAACAATTGATCTAATAATATTAGCTACATCAACTCCAAATGATCTATTTGGTTCTGCTCCTGAAATTCAGTCAAAACTAGGCGCAATTAATGCTGTTGCTTTTGATTTGACAGCTGCTTGCAGTGGTTTCTTATTTGCGGCAATAACAGCTACTCAATTTTTAAAAGCAGGTAGTTATAAAAGAGCTGTAGTAATAGGCTCAGATCAACTTTCAAGTTATGTAGATTGGAATGATAGAAGAAGTTGCATTTTATTCGGGGACGGAGCGGGTGCAATAGCAATCGAAGGAACAAATGAATTAGATAATTTACTTGGCTTTAGTATGAGGACAGATGGTCAAAGAGGTTCTTTCTTAAATCTTCCATCTCAAAATAATCAAGATCTAATTATTAATGATATTAATTTTTCCAGTGGGGGGTTTTCCTCAATTAAGATGAATGGACAAGAAGTATATAAATTTGCGGTTAGAGAGGTACCATTAATTATTGATAATTTATTTAAAAAAACAAATTTCAATTCTGAAAAAATTAATTGGCTTTTATTACATCAAGCAAATCAAAGAATATTAGATTCTGTTGGAGAAAGGCTAAATGTTTCAACAGAAAAGATTCTCAGTAATTTAAGTAACTATGGAAACACTTCAGCGGCAACAATTCCTTTAATGCTAGATGAGGCTATAAGAAATAAGAAAATTAAAGAAAATGATATTATTGCCACAAGTGGTTTTGGTGCTGGGTTAAGTTGGGGTGCAGCCCTTATTCGATGGGGTTAAATAAAAGTTTTATTATGACAGTCGCATGGGTATTCCCTGGTCAGGGTTCACAAAAAATTGGTATGGCAAATAAAGTTATAGATTTGCCAAATGCAAAATTTAGGTTTAATTATGCCTCCGAAGTATTCGAGAGAAATTTATTTGAAATTTGTGAACTAAATTCTGATAAGAAAAATCTTTCTGATGATTTAAATAATACAAAGAACACTCAAATTTGTCTTTTTCTAGTGGAATCAGTATTATTAGACTCTTTAAAAGAAAATGGCTTTAAACCAACCTATATCGCTGGACATAGTTTAGGTGAAATTACGGCTTTATATTGTGCTGATGTTTTGTCTTTTGAAGATTGTGTACAACTTATAAAAGTTAGATCTGGATTAATGGCAGATGCCGCAAAGGGATCTATGGCAGCATTAATAAGTTTTGATAGAGATCAATTAGATTTACTGGTAGAAGAGATTGACGATCTTGTAATAGCGAATGACAATAGCTCTTCTCAAGTTGTTCTATCAGGAAGCGAAAAAGCTTTAGATAATATTTCAAAACGAATTAAAGCAAAAAGATTCCTTAAATTAAATGTTTCGGGTGCTTTTCATTCACCATTCATGAAAGAATCATCATTTCAATTTTCAAAATATTTAGACACTCTAGAATTTAATCAGCCTTCTATGCCCGTTATAAGTAATTCTCATCCATCACTATGTAATAATCCAAATGATCTGAAGGTTAGGTTTAAAAATCAAATGTGTAATGGTGTTAGATGGCGTCAAACTATGGATTTAATGAAAGAGAATAGTATTCTTCAAATGGTAGAAATTGGCCCATCTAATGTCCTTGGTGGTCTAGGTAAAAGGCATTTAAAGGATGTAAAAATTTCTCAAGTATCTTCTGCAGATCAAATTAAATATTGATTTAATGAAAAGTTATTTTTATCAAAAATTAATTTATAAATTGGTAAGTCAAATAATTATTTTACCGATTTATAAATTGATATTTCGAGGCAAGTTAATTGGTAGAGAAAACATTCCTCAGAAGGGTGCTTTCATAATGGTATCTAATCACGGTTCCCTACTTGATCCTCCTTTACTAGGTCATGCTATTGGTCGGAATATATCTTTTATGGCCAAGTCAGAACTTTTTAGAATCCCCTTACTTGGGTTTATAATAAAATCATGTGGAGCTTATCCTGTAAAGAGAGGCATAGTAGATAAAACGACTATTAAAACTGCATGTGAAAAATTATTAAATAATAATAGTATTGGTATATTTATTGATGGTACTCGACAAAAAGATGGTCGCGTAAATAAGCCAAAACAAGGAGCAGCTCTTTTATCTTTTAAAAATCAAAAAATGTTATTACCAGTTGCAATTATTAATTCAAATAGATTAGTTAGATTAAAGTTTTTTATTCCATTTTTCACAAAAATAGTTATTAAAGTTGGGAAACCGATTAATCCCCCTAAAGGCGCATCAAAAGACGATTTAGGTAAAGTAACATATCATTTGCAGGAGTCTATAAATAATATGCTTGATTGAATGATCAGTTAATTGGGGATATTGGATATAATGGCAAAACTTTTTCCCAAGTATTAGAACTTGAATGTTGTGAATTTTTATTAGATAAATTCAATAGTTCTTTTAAATCTTCTATGTCAGAATATTCAGCTTGATAAGAAGACTCTGTATCTGTTAATTCTTCAAAAATTTTTGGAATAATTTTTTCTTTGATAGTGATGTTTTTGTTTGCTTTTTCAGAAATGCATACTTCATATTTTCCTGCAATATATCCTCTTCTTTTTAATTTTTTGAAAATCCAAAATGAATTTTTATCGATATAGATATTATTTTGCGTGGCAATTCTTTTTGCCATCAATTCAAAAGAACTAAAACTATCTAATGAGCAATTTATTTGCTGAGCGAGAGTTCTCGCCAATACAATTATTTGTCTGGAAGCATTAAAGTTTGATGGCCCAATACTTACAGATATTTTATTAATTCTTTTTAAATTTTCTTTTGTAATAAAATTTGAAAAATCAACTATTAAATTATTACATAAATCTTTCTCAAATTTTTTTGTAAAAAAGTTTTCAGATAAAGAGTTTTTATTTTCTCTGTAAGCGAAGCCAAAAGAGTCATCAGTACTGTGAATTGCTAAGGTTAATTTATTATGGTTTGTTACTTCGTAAGGCATTTACCTTTAAATAGGTAACTCTAAACCTGGCCTACATTTAGACCACTTACCAGATTCTTCTGAAAAACTTGAACAAGATTGTACATCCCAGTCAATTTTAGAATCGCCATTTAAATCTTTGATTATACTTACGTGAATGTAAGGTTTTATTGGTTTAAAATTAGGAATATCACAAATATGCTCAACACCATGATTTTTTTCGACATCATGATAGGTCATACATCTATCAACTAATTTACAGTTAATGCAAATGCACATAATCAAGAAAGAAGATCTTAAAAATCATATTTTCATTGATCATACACTAATAATTAATGAAATAGAAAGAAGTATAAAATCTTATAATTGGGATTTTATTTTATCTTCTTTACCTTCTGGATCTTTTTTAGTAGGTGGATATATAAGAGATTTAATTTTAGGAAGATTAAATTCTGTAATTGATGTTGATATTTTAGTTCCAAAAAATGCAATTAATGTTGGTAAGAAAATTGCAGATAAATTTGAAGGTAAATTTATTATTCTTGATGAGGCAAGAGATGTAGTAAGAATTATTTTTAAACATATCTCAATTGATATCGCTTCTCAAATTTCTCCTTCTATTGATATTGATTTATTAAGTCGAGATTTTTCTATTAATGCTATTGCTTTTTCTTTTGAAGAAAAACTTCTCATTGATCCATCAAATGGAATTAAAGATCTACAACTTGCTTTTTTGAGAACTAATTCAAAGCAGAACTTATTGGATGATCCATTAAGAATCTTAAGATGCTTTCGTTTTATTTCTGAATTAGATTTTAATGTTGATGTAACTTTAATAGATTTTATTAAAACTTATAAAAATCAATTAAGACTTGTTGCTAATGAAAGAATTAATTATGAAATACAGCGAATAATAAGGGGGGGGAAAGCATCGCAGGCGATAATCTTAATAAATAAATTTAAAATTTTTGATTATATACAGTCAGAAAAAAATTTGATATTTCTTGATTTAGAAAAAATTAATTTTGAAGAATTTAATAAATTTGAAAAGGAAAAATTTTTACCATTATTTTATCTTGTTCAAATTTTAGACGAATTTTCTTTGAAAAATTTAAAATTTAGCAAATCTGAAATTTCAAAAATTAGGCTATTAAGAAAATGGAATCTTTTATTGAAGGTGCAAAATATTTATGAATTTAATGAGAAAGAAAGATTTGATTTACATCAGGAATTAGAAACTATTCTTCCATCTTTTATTCTTTTTTTGCCAAAATCATTTTATGTAAATTGGCTCGCTAGATGGCGAGATAAAGATGATAAATTATTTCATCCGTCGAATTTAATAAAAGGGAACGTTTTAAAAAAATATTTAAAAATCCAAGATGGACCTATTTTAGGAAAGGTCATTAATTATCTTTCTATGGAGCTTGCATATAATAGATTGAATAATTTTGATGAAGCTATATATAAAGGAAAGCAATGGATTCAACAAAATGCGCCAAAATGTGATTAAATACACATAGCTTAGTTTTTGTTTAAAGTTCAGACTTCAAATTATTTTCTAAAAATTTATGAGCATTCGTATTTACATTGGCAATTTACCACAAGTATTTAATCCAAAAGAATTTGATAGTTTTTTAAAATCAGTAACTGATTCTATTAGATTTAAAGCTGTTTTAGATAAAGAAACAAAAGAATGTAGAGGATTTGGTTTTGCTACAACAAATAATGAACAAAATGCAAATTTAATAATCGAAAAGCTTAATGGTTTTGAATTTAATGGCTCCAAATTGAGAGTTGAACTTTCAGAAAAGAAAGATTCTTCCTCACACAAGAGAAATAGTTTGGGCTCTAATAAAAATAAAAAGAGGAAAGATTTTAAGAAGATTGTTCATAGTGATGCCCCTAATCTTGAAGCCCCAGATCCAAGATGGGCTGGCGAACTTTCAAAATTAAAAGATTTGTTAGCTAATCAGAAAGCCCCTGCTTAGCTATTTGATCCTTGAGATCAAATAAGATATTGGTATTTCAAACGCTTTTACTGAATTCTTTACATAAGCTCTATTATTAAATACATCATAATCTAATCTTTCAATAGAATCTAATATTCCTCTGTAAAGGCGTAAAGATGTCCAGACAGGCCATCTTGCATCTGCGGATAACCACTTAATACCATCTTCAGATTTTTTAAACCAATCCCGAGCTCTTATTAATTGGAAATTCATAAGCATTTTCCACTGATTATTTATTACTCCTTTTAATAACTCTTCTTCAGAATAATTAAATTTATTCATGTCATCTTGGGGTAAATATATTCGACCTCTTTGTCTATCTTCTCCAACATCTCTTAAAATGTTGGTAAGTTGATTTGCTATTCCTAGAGCTATTGCTGATTCTGATGAGTCAGGCATGTTGCTCCAGGGGGCTGATGTATAAGCACTGTCTATGCCCATTACATTCTGAGTCATTAATCCCACTGTCCCTGCGACGCGATAACAGTAAAGCTGTAATTCAGAAAAACTTTTGTATCTAAATTTTTCAAGATCCATTCTCTGCCCCTCAATCATATCTAAATATGGTTCTATATTCTGTGGAAATTTTTCTATAGTATCGAAAAGAACAGCATCTAATTCTGTTTGTATTTTTCCTTTGAAAACATTTCTTGTGTTTTCTTCCCATTCATTTAAATTATCGGAAAGTTCTTCAGTTGTCTTGGTTGAAGCTTCAATACTATCCATTATTTCATCAGTTCTCCTGCACCAAACGTAAATCGCCCAAATCGCTTTTCTTTTTTCGTACGGTAATAAAAGTGTTCCTAAATAAAAAGTTTTAGCCCATTTTTGAGTTTCTTTTTGGCATATTTCATATGCTTTATTAAGTTGGGATAATGAATTTTTCAAAAAAATTTTTTTTTGAGGTTTAATTTATTTTAGATGTTTCTCGTGAAACAATATTTGATGTTTTGGAATATTCTTTATTGATAGTTTCTGCGCATAATTTACCACTTAAAACAGCTCCCTCCATAGAAGCAAGATATTTTTGCATTGTATAGTCACCTGCTAAAAAAAAGTTTTTTATTGGAGATCTTTGACTAGGTCTGAATTCTTGACATCCAGGGACTGCTTTATATACAGATCTGGGTGTTTTTACAACTTTAAACTTTCTTAGTTTAGTTTTGTCATCCCCAATAAAATGGGTTGGAAATAACTTTTTGAGTTCTTCCATTGTTGCATCGACTATATCTTGATCACTTCTATTAATCCATTCTTTTGCAGGAGCAAAAACTAATTCAAGCATTGATCTATTTGGATCCTCATATTCCTTACAAGTAATACTCATATCTGCATAAACACTTAGAAGAGGAGATCTACTAAATAATAAGTGATCAATATCCGTTAATTTTTTATCAAACCATAGATGAATATTAATTACAGGTACTCCAATTAAACCATCTAGTTTTGAGAATGCATTTATACCTTTCCATTGGTCCGGAATTATTAGTTTAAAAAGATCTACAGGCATTGCACTAACGTAGGCATCTGCTGTAATCACTTTTTTCTTTTCATCTGAGTCTAAAGGGGCAATTGTAAAGCTTTTTACAGTGCTATCCTCATTTAGGTCTATTTTTCTTAGAGGACTATTCATATGAACCTCGCCTCCTCTCTCTGTTATATAATCCACCATTGGTTGGCAAAGTCTTTCTGGTGGAGCCCCATCAAGGAAAGCCATTTTTGAGCCGTTTTTTTCTTGTAAAAATCTATTAAGTGCTGTTAATAAAACTGTTGATGAGATTTCATCAGGTCCAATAAAATTAAGCGCTTTACTCATAGCGATAAATACTTCATCATTAACTCTCTCAGGAATATTGTGTTCTTTTAACCATTCTGTCCATGATTTTGAATCACATTTATCAAGATATTTCTGGCCTCTCAACATTGCAGGAACTAAACCTAAGCCAAATAAAATCTTTTCATTCCATGAAAGCATGTCATTGTTACTAAGAATTGCTGTTACTCCATTTGCAGGGGCAGGTATGTCAGGGAAATCAAATCTACTGTAAGTACCAGGCTCAGAAGGTTGATTGAAAATCATTGAATGACTTTTCCATTGAAGTCTGTCTTCTATGTCTAATTCTTTGAAAAGTTGGAGCATATTTGGATAAGCGCCAAAAAATATGTGTAAACCTGTCTCGTACCAATCTCCATCTTCGTCTTTCCAAGCAGCGACCTTACCGCCAAGTACATCTCTGGCTTCTAAAACTATGGGTATGTGGCCATTGTCAACAAGATATTTAGCGCAAGATAAACCTGCTAAACCTGCACCTGCAATTACAACACGCATTATAAAATCAAAAAAATAGTTAACACTTACTAAGAAGCTATCCTAAAGTTAAGACATAAATGTTTTTTTTGTTGATTATTTTTCAGAATTATGGAAAAAATGCTTTTAAAGTCAACCACTAGGCATGTAAGAATTTTTACTGCTGATGTGATTAATAACGATTTAGTATTCCATCCTAATAAATTAACTCTCGACTTAGATCCTGATAATGAATTCATTTGGAATGAAGACTCCTTAAAAAAAGTAAATCAAAGATTTACTGAACTTGTTCAAGAAAGAGCCGGAAAAAGTTTAGATGACTATGAACTTCGTAAAATAGGATCAGAAATTGAAGGTTTAATCAAATATTTGCTTCAAAATGGATTACTAAGCTATAACCCCGAATGTAGAGTCATGAATTATTCAATGGGTTTACCTAAGACTAAAGAAGTACTGTGAATAAATATCCTAATAGAGGTCCAAGAAGAGACCCTGGCAAAAATTCCTACTCCTCAAGGGATCGCGATAACTATATACAGCGGGATAGACGTATATCACCTTCTAACTCTGGACAAAAAAATAATTTCAGCACCGGAACGATTGCTGTACTTGCTGGCGTTTTGATACTAGGGGTAGGTATAGGGAGCGCCATTACCAGTACAACAGATGGAGGGCAAGGTAATATAGCTAGTCAACAGCAATTAGATATGGCCGTTCCAGACCCTGAATTTTGTAGGCAATGGGGAGCAAGTGCTTTTGTGATTGATGTAGAAATGTATACAACACTTAATCCTTCAACTAGTTTCGTAACACAACCGGCACTGCAACCTGGCTGCGTTATTCGAAGGGAAAATTGGACAGTGTTACAAAAACAAGGAGCTATAAGTAATGAGGATGTTAGAGAATGTAAGCAAAGAATGAATACTTTTGCTTACATAGGTTCAATAAGAGATAAGCCTATTGTTAAGTGTGTGTATCAGACTGATGTAAATGAGAACAAATTCATTATCAAAGGAGATGGACAAGCTGAAGATGGAGGGGTGGGAATCAATAAGGAAGCTATTCAATTTTAGATTGAGTTAACTTGCCTTAATGGGCTCTCAGAGCTTGCAAATTGAGGCAATATATATTTTTTAAAAACTTCTGATGCTCTAGATGTGTATCTTGATGGATTTGTAATTAATTTTAACTCCCTTTTTACCTCTAAATCAGCTAGGTGGGGTTTGTGAATTGACCCACCTGTTAATTCTCTCTCAATAGAAACAACAGGTAAAAAAGAAACACCAAGACCAGATTGAACTGCATTTTTAATTGCTTCAAGAGAATTTAACTCCATTTCTATTTTTAATCTTTGAATATCAAGACCAGAATCCTTTAAAAGTTTATCAACAACTTTTCTGGTTGTTGATTGAGAATCTAATGTGACGAAATTTAGTTTGTATAAATCTTCTTTCATCAATTCTTTCTTGTTTGCAAGTGGGTGTTTTGGTGGTAATACAAGAGCTAATTCATCAGTTGCATATGGAATTACTTGTAACAAGTTTTCTAGATCGCTTGGTAATTGACCTCCAATTATTGCTAAATCAATTTGACCATTAGCAACGCTCCAACCTGTTCTTCTAGTACTGTGAACTTGTAGTTGGACAGATACATCAGGATATTTTTGACGAAAAAGCCCTATCATTCTTGGCATTAAGTAGGTACCGGTAGTTTGACTAGCTCCAATTATGAGTGTTCCGCCTTTTAAACTATTTAAGTCTTCAATAGCTTTGCAAGCCTCATCACATTGATTAAGTATTCTTTCGCAATATTCAAGTAAAAGCTTACCTCCTTCCGTTAAAAGTGCTTTTCTACCACCTCTATCAAAAATTGTTATTTCAAGTTGTTTTTCTAAATTTTGAATTTGCAAACTGACAGCTGGTTGAGTCACATAAAGTAAATCAGCAGCCTTTTTAAAACTTCCTTGAGCTGCAATAGCTTTTAATATTCTTAATTGGTCAAGAGTAAACGGTAATTCTGGCATTATTTTTATGCCTACAATTTAACTTTAATTCTAATACCTAAGGGTATTATTGTTAATGATGAAAAACTTGTATTTTGAAATTATATGGAGACTCACAAAACTTCGTTATTGATTTTGGGATTAATATTAATTTTTGCTGTTATACATAGTGGAGGTGCTGCTTTAAGAAGTAGAGCAGAGGCTTTTATGGGAGCAAGATTATGGAGATTGCTTTTTGTTTCTTTGAGTTTGCCATCTGCACTGATTTTAATCAGTTATTTCTTAGCTCATAGATACGATGGAATTAGATTATGGAATTTTCAGGGTAATCATTATGTATTTTTGTTGGTTTGGATTTTAACTGCTATCAGTTTCTTATTTTTATATCCTGCAACATATAATTTATTAGAAATTCCTTCAGTTTTAAAACCTCAAGTTAGGATATATGGCACTGGAATAATGAGAATAACAAGACATCCGCAAGCATTTGGCCAAATTATATGGTGTTTAGCTCATACATTATGGATTGGGACATCTTTTACATTCATAACTTCGATAGGGCTAATTTTGCATCATCTTTTTGCAATATGGCATGGTGATAAAAGATTAGAAATTAAATTTGGTGAAGAATTTTATAAGTACAAAGAAAGTACCTCAATAATCCCATTTGTCGCAATATTTGATGGAAGACAGCAAATTAAACTAAAAGAATTTTTTAAATTATCACAAATTGGGATATTAATAGCCATTGCAATAATCTGGTGGTCTCACAAATATATAAATATTGCTGTTACAACATTTAATTCATCTTTTATGTCTAAAATTTTCAATTAGCAGTTTAGTATTAATGTATTAATCTTATTAAATATGCCTCAAGCTTCAGAAATTGCCTGGTTGATTCCTGTCTTTCCACTTATTGGAGCGGTGTTTTCTGGTTTGGGTTTAATATGTGCGAATAAAAAAATCAATAATTCTAGAGAAATTGTATCTATCAGCCTTTTGTCATTCGTTGGTGTTTCTGCGGTAATCAGTTATAAAACATTAATTGAGCAAATCAATGGTTACCAATCAGTAGAAAAATTATTTGTTTGGGCAAGTGCTGGTGATTTCACAATCCCAATGGGATTTGTTCTCGACCCATTAGGGAGCGTAATGCTCACATTGGTAACCACTATTACTTTATTAGTCATGATTTACTCTCATGGTTATATGGCTCATGACAAAGGTTACGTAAGATTTTTTACATATTTAGCACTTTTCAGCAGTTCGATGATGGGATTAATTATTAGCCCAAACTTATTAGAAATATACGTTTTTTGGGAATTAGTAGGAATGTGTTCATACTTATTAGTTGGTTTCTGGTACGACAGAGATGGTGCAGCAAATGCTGCTCAAAAAGCTTTTGTCGTCAATAGAGTTGGAGATTTTGGCTTATTACTCGGAATTTTGGGTTTATTTTGGGCTACAAAAAGCTTTGATTTTAATGAAATTGCAGTAGGAGTATCACAGTCAGTTTCAGAGAATTCATTGCCAGTCTGGGCTGCATTATTACTTTGTTTTTTAGTCTTCTTAGGACCTATGGCAAAATCTGCTCAATTTCCTCTTCATGTATGGCTTCCAGACGCTATGGAAGGACCAACCCCTATTTCAGCTCTTATTCATGCAGCGACGATGGTTGCTGCTGGAATATTCTTAGTAGCAAGGCTCCAACCTCTATACTCTTTATTCCCTTCAATTCAATTTATTATTGCTTTAGTTGGTACTATTACATGTTTCTTAGGAGCGTCTATAGCCTTAACCCAGATGGATCTCAAAAAAGGTTTGGCATATAGTACGGTTTCTCAGCTCGGGTATATGATGCTTGCGATGGGTTGTGGTGCTCCCGTAGCAGGGATTTTTCACTTGATAACACATGCTTGTTTCAAAGCAATGTTGTTTTTAGGGTCTGGCTCCGTTATTCATGCCATGGAGGAAGTTGTTGGTCATCAACCTGTACTTGCTCAAGATATGAGGTTGATGGGAGGTTTAAGAAAAAAAATGCCCTTTACTTCTACGACTTTCTTAATAGGTTGCGTAGCAATAAGTGGTATTCCTCCATTAGCTGGATTTTGGAGTAAAGATGAAATATTGGGAAACGCCTTTATCTCATTTCCAGCTTTTTGGTTTGTGGGTTTTTTAACAGCTGGAATGACCGCCTTTTATATGTTTAGACTTTATTTTTTAACTTTTGAAGGAGATTTTAGAGGTGAAGATAAGGAATTACAAAAAGAACTTTTATTAGCTTCTAAAATTAATGTAGAAGAAGAACATGAAGAAGAACATGGTTCACTCCATGAGTCTCCTTGGTCAATGACATTCCCATTGGTTTTTCTAGCAGTACCTTCAGTAATAATTGGGTTTATGGGATTTCCTTGGGATAGTAAATTTGCAAACTTATTAGATCCCGAAGAAGCATTGATTGCTATACAGTCTTTTGAATTAAAAGAATTTTTGCCTCTAGCTATTGCATCTGTTTTCATTGCCTCAATTGGTATAACTATTGCTTATCAAGCTTATTTTGCTAAGAAAATAAACTTATCAATATTATTTGCACAAAGATTTCCATCTGTTAATAAGTTCTTATCAAATAAATGGTATTTAGACGATATTAATGAAAAACTTTTTGTGAAAGGTAGTAGAAAACTTGCAAAAGAAGTTTTAGAAGTTGATTCCAAAGTTGTAGATGGAGTGGTAAATCTTACTGGACTTGTAACATTGGGTAGTGGGGAGGGCTTAAAGTATTTTGAAACAGGCAGAGCTCAATTTTATGCTCTGATAGTTTTTGGAGGAGTAATTTTGTTGGTAGCAATATTTGGTTTCCAATCTCCCCAAGTAGCTTAATAACAAATGTGTGTCTTCACTGTCCATGGGATGAAAAAATCTAGATAATTTCTAGAATTTGTTTAAGATCATTTTCTTATTCATTTGAGCAGCTATTTTTTTACACATTTTGCACTACATACAATAGGAACATTGGGTGGAGTTATACCTGATTTCCCTTGGCTCTCAGTATCTATTCTTTTCCCTATTGGATGCGCATTTCTGATACCTTTTTTCCCCGATAAAGGAGAGGGTAAAGAAGTAAGATGGTTCGCTTTAAGTGTTGCTTTAATTACTTTTCTAGTAACAGTAGGATCTTACATAAACGGTTTTGATATCAATAATGAAGATGTTCAACTTAAAGAAAGTATAAATTGGCTTCCTAATCTAGGACTTACTTGGTCAGTCGGCGCTGATGGAATGTCAATGCCTCTTATATTATTAACTAGTTTTATAACGGCGCTAGCTGTCTTAGCTGCATGGCCTGTAAAGTTTAAGCCAAAATTATTTTTCTTTTTAATACTTATCATGGATGGAGGACAAATAGCTGTTTTTGCTGTTCAAGATATGCTCCTATTCTTTTTAAGTTGGGAACTGGAACTTTTGCCAGTATATTTACTTTTAGCTATCTGGGGAGGAAAAAATAGACAATATGCAGCTACAAAATTCATTATCTATACAGCTGGGAGTTCTATCTTTATCCTTTTAGCTGCGTTGGCAATGGGTTTTTATGGAACTGAAGTTCCAAATTTTGAGTTTTCTCATTTGGCTAATCAAGATTTTGGCCAAAACTTTCAAATCCTTTGTTACATAGGTTTGTTAATTGCTTTTGGTGTAAAACTCCCTATTGTCCCTTTGCATACCTGGCTCCCTGATGCTCACGGAGAGGCTACAGCACCTGTTCATATGTTGTTGGCTGGAATTTTATTGAAGATGGGCGGATATGCTCTTTTAAGATTTAATGCACAATTATTACCTATTGCACATGCTCAATTCTCTCCACTATTAATAGTTCTTGGAGTAGTCAATATAATATACGCTGCATTAACATCATTTGCACAAAGAAATCTTAAAAGGAAAATTGCTTATAGTTCAATAAGTCATATGGGGTTTGTCTTAATTGGGATAGGAAGTTTTAGTAGTCTTGGGACAAGTGGAGCGATGTTGCAAATGGTTAGTCATGGACTAATTGGAGCAAGTTTATTTTTTCTTGTTGGAGCAACTTATGACAGAACGAAGACTCTAAAACTAGATGAAATGGGTGGAGTAGGACAAAAAATGCGTATTATGTTTGCATTATGGACTGCCTGCTCTCTTGCTTCTCTTGCCTTACCAGGTATGAGTGGATTTGTTTCTGAGTTAATGGTATTTACTGGATTTGTTACGGATGAAGTTTATACTTTGCCTTTTAGAGTAATAATGGCATCTTTAGCTGCAATAGGGGTGATACTTACTCCAATTTATTTACTGTCAATGTTACGTGAGATTTTCTTTGGTAAAGAAAATCCAAAGTTAACTGAAGATAAGAATTTAATTGATGCAGAGCCTAGAGAGATATATATTATAGCCTGTTTACTCTTACCAATAATCGGGATAGGTTTATATCCAAGGTTAGTTACAGAAAGTTATTTGGCTACAATAAATAACTTGGTTGATAGAGATTTAAATGCTGTTAAAAACATACCAAAGACAAATGTTTTTGCAGGAAATAAATCAAATCAAATATTAAAAGCACCAACTATATAATTTTCTTAATAAGTTTATTATTTTTTGGCATAACAATTGATATAAAGATATCTTGAGAAAGATTATATTTAATTAAAGTAACTAATTCTCAATCTACTGATGGGTCACAGCTAGGGCCTAGATTACTCATAAAATTCCTTCAAGATGCAGCTGGAAGGGGTGATCTTGATCCATGGGATATTGATGTTATAGGTGTTATAGATAGTTTTTTAGAGCAGTTTAATCAAAATTTGCAATATTCATCCAATAACCAAACTTCATATCAAAAAGACTTATCTGAGACAAGTGAAGCATTTTTTGCCGCCTCTGTATTAGTTAATTTAAAAGCTCAAGTTTTAGAATCTGATGTATTTCAAGAAGAAACATTAGGTTATGAAGAAGAAATTGGGATGGATAACCAAGAATGGATTAATCAAGGATTTGACATGCCAAAATATCCTGAAAAATATCTTAGAAGAAGATCTGTAGCTCAACCCGTTATTAAACGTACATCTACATTAGGAGAACTTGTTAGTCAATTGGAATCTATAGCAGAAATAATTGAAACGCAGGATCTTTTGCTTATGAAAAGGAAAAGAAATAAAAAATATTCTGATAAAGTTTTGATCTCTAAAGTTCAATCTTTAGCACATCGTGAAAAGCTTCCTGAAACAACTAAAGCACTTGGCAAGTTTCTTGATGGATGGGAAAAGGCATTGCAATGGACTGATTTTGAATATTTAGTTAATAAATGGCAGACAGTAGTAAAAAGTGATTTAGATAAAGACAGACTGGGTGTATTTTGGGCTTTGTTATTTTTATCATCAGAAAATAGAATTGAATTAAAACAACAATATTCTCTCTATGGGCCAATACAAATTAAAAGGATTATTCCAGATGGAGAATTAGCTCAATTACCTATTGAAAATCTTGAGGTTTCAGAAACTTCTTCGACTGCTGCTTAGTAGTAAAAGAGTAATAAAGTATAATCTTTAAAAAGGGTATATAGAACTGATGAAGGCAATGATACTTGCAGCAGGCAAAGGAACTCGCGTTCAGCCAATAACGCATATTATTCCTAAACCAATGATTCCTATTTTGCAAAAACCCGTGATGGAATTCCTCTTGGAACTTTTAAAAGAACATGGTTTTAAAGAAATAATGGTAAATGTTTCTCATCTTGCAGAGGAAATAGAAAACTATTTTAGGGACGGACAAAGATTTGGTGTTGAGATAGCCTACAGCTTTGAAGGAAGAATTGAAGATGGAGAAATGATTGGTGATGCTTTGGGTTCGGCCGGAGGATTAAAAAAAATTCAAGATTTTCAAAACTTTTTTGATGAAACTTTTGTTGTATTGTGCGGCGACGCCTTAGTTGATTTAGATTTGACTGAAGCGGTTAAAAATCATAAGAAAAAAGGTGCAATAGCAAGCCTAATAACAAAAAAGGTAACTAGAGAACAGGTATCTAGTTATGGAGTTGTAGTATCTGATGAAAATGGGCGAATTAAAGCTTTTCAAGAAAAACCAGATGTAGAAGATGCTTTGAGTGATTCAATTAATACTGGTATTTATCTTTTTGAGCCTGAGATTTTTAACTATATTCCATCAGGAGATAAATTTGATATTGGTGCTGATCTTTTTCCTAAACTTGTTGAAATGGATTTACCATTTTTTGCTTTGCCGATGGATTTTGAGTGGGTAGATATTGGAAAAGTTCCTGATTACTGGAGTGCGATTAGAAATGTTTTATTAGGTAAAGTAAGGCAAGTGGAAATTCCTGGTAAAGAAATAAAGCCTGGAGTCTTTACTGGTCTTAATGTTGCTGCAAATTGGGATAAAGTTAATATAAAAGGACCTGTTTATATCGGAGGGATGACAAGAATAGAAGATGGTGCAACTATTATTGGCCCCTCTATGATTGGACCAAGTTGTTGCATTTGTGAGGGTGCAACTATTGATAATTCTATAATCTTTGATTATTCAAAAATTGGGAAAGGAGTACAACTTGTCGATAAATTAGTATTTGGTAGATATTGTGTTGGAAAGAATGGAGACCATTTTGATTTGAAAGATGCTTCTTTGGACTGGTTAATAACAGACTCAAGAAGATTAGATTTAACTGAACCATCTCCTCAACAAAAAGCGATGGCAGAATTACTAGGAACTGATTTGATTAACATTCCAGATTGAGACCAGCTTTTTCAAGTATCTCTGGGATAAGATGTTCTGATTTGACTGCCATAAGATGAATTCCATCTGCAATATTAATAAAATCTTGAGCTTGCTCTGAAGCAATTAATATTCCTTCTTGAAGTGGATTTTTTGCATCTTTGAGACGATTTAAAACATTTTCAGGAATATTCGCTCCAGGTACAAATTTATTTATGAAAAGAGCATTTTTATATGATTTTAAAAGAAATACTCCTGCAATAACTGGTATCTCAAGTGGATTACTGATTTCGTTGCAAAAGTCTGCTAAACATTTTCTATCCATAACTATTTGAGTTTGTAAGAAATTTGCACCGGCCTCTTTTTTTTTAATTGTTCTACTTTTTAAACTTCTTTGATTTCGACAACTTGGATCTACTGCCGCACCTGAGAAAATTTCAGTCCTTTTGTCTGGAAGTTGTTCAAAAGTAGGATCAATTCCTTGATTGAATGATTGAATTTGTTTTAATAATCTTACTGCCTCAAATTCATGAACGGCTTTTGTTTCTTGCTGATCTCCGGCTTTTACAGAATCTCCTGTAATGCATAAAATATTTTTAATTCCTAAGGCATTTGCTCCAAGAATATCTGATTGTAAAGCAATTTTATTACGATCTCTACATGAGATCTGCATTATAGGTTCTATCCCATTGTCTAGTAATAGTTTAGACATTGCTAAACTACACATTCTCATTATTGCTCTACTTCCGTCTGTAATATTAACTGCATGCACCTTATTTCTCAAGAGTTGTGCTATTTTAAGAGATCTTACGGGGTCTCCTCCTCTTGGCGGCATTAATTCTGCTGTAATTACTTTTGAATTCTTTTCTAAAGTTTGCTGAAGTTTTGATTTCAATTGCTTTTTTGCCTTACTTGGTTAAGAAGTTTACTGTTGCTGCTAAACTCAACTAATATATTAAAGGAACTGTTTAAATGCAAATGGTTGAAGAAGGTGTTAATGACATTGATATGATGGGTCTCTCATCAAGAGAGATGGAAATCATAAATTTAGTAGCTGATGGGCTCACGAATCAGGAAATTGCGGTAAGGCTTACTATTAGTAAAAGAACTGTCGATAATCATGTAAGTAATATGTTCACTAAAACAGGATCCAAAAATAGAGTAGCTCTTTTAAATTGGGCAATGGATCACGGAAAAATTTGTAGAGATGGGTTTAATTGTTGTACTCTACCTGATTCAGATCAAGATTAATATTATTTTCTTTATCGATACTGGATATTAAATTCATTAAACAACAATGTGATGAATTAAGTTCAAAAAGTTTTGCATAATCAAGACATGCTTCCTTATCATAGTTAACGCATCTTAGTATTCCATCTCTGTCATACAGACCATACATGTCTAAAAATAATAAAATTTATATTTCAAATATAAAGAGAATATAAAGGAAGCGAGAGCTTTTTGGCTAGGTTTTTTTAAATCTTCATTTCCCATTTGGAAAATGGATGTTTTGTCAGATTAAGATTAGTATATTTTGTTAGACCAGTAATTTCTTTTGCTATGAAAGATGGAAGAATAACTTGTTCTTCCTCTTTAGTAAGCTCAATTTCGGCAATTTCTAAAGGAAAATTTTTGTCTTTAAAGCAATCTACAATCCAATCTTTTCGATCAATTTTTAAAAAAAATCTTTCTTTTTTAATTGTATTGTTAAGAGTTGACATAATTTTTTCACCTTCACTATTTGGTATTGAGTATTCATATTCGTAATTAGTAAAATTTTTAATATGTTTTTTAAGTGCAATTTTAAAGTTTTTGCCATTAAATCTGATTCTTACTATCCAATCCTCCAAATGGTGGGAAAGATAGCCCTGCTCTATAAAAGTCTTATGAGTAATAAAATCATTCCATTGATCATTTTTGATAAGAAATCGTCTTTCAATTTCTAATGCCATCTAATTATTTTGATTATTTTTTAATGATAAATCTCCTTTCCAATCGAGCTTTTTGATTAATGTAATGTAATAGGAAATGCTTTTATTAAATTTAATCATTTTACAGGGCTTTGTTACTTTATTAATTTCACAATAATCATTTTCTTTTATAGTCATACACTTTGATCCATCTTTCCATAGTTTTATTTCTCTTTTGTTCTTTTGAACGACTCTAATAACTACTTTACTTGTATCAGGAATAATAATTGGCCGGCTAGCTAAGCTCATAGGACATATTGGATTTATAACGAATGCATTTATTGAGGGGTGCACTATTGGACCTCCTGCAGCCATAGAGTATGCAGTTGAACCAGTTGAGGAAGAAATAATTAAACCATCACCTTTGTATTCGTTTACTTTCTCATTATCTATTTCGATTTGAATTTGATTGGTTGGAGAAATATCTTCTTCAACAGATTTAAAATAAAAGTCATTTAACGCATCATAGCTTTTGAGTATTTTTCTTTCTCTATTCTTCTCGTTGCTATAAACATCACAATGTAATCTGTTTCTAAAATCAATTATGAATTCTTCTTTTTCTAAAATTTTGATAAATGATTGGTCAAATAAAAAATCCTTTTCTTGAGTCAAAAATCCTAAATTACCGCCAATATTAAAACTAAGTATAGGAATATCATAGTTTACTAATGCATTTGCAGATTTAAGAACAGTGCCATCACCACCAAGAACAATTACTAGATCAGGTAATGCAGCAAGATTGTAGAAGTAGTTTTCTAATTGATTGTTATCAAAATCACTTTCGATCCTTTTTGATTTAATATTTCTTTCTTTGAGAGTCTTATTACAAAATATAGATGCTTCTTTAGCAGTTAAGCTATTAGAACGATAAATAATAAGCACCAATGAAAGATTCACTTGATGCTTGTTACCACTTTAATAAATTAAAACTTTCCATATCAACAGTCACCCTATTTCTATAAAGAGATAACAATATAGCTAAACCTACAGCAGCTTCTGCTGCTGCAACTGTAATAACAAAAATTGTAAAAACTTGTCCTTGAATTAGGTTATTGTCCACATAAGAGGAGAAGGCCATCAAATTTATGTTCACTGCATTCAACATTAACTCTATACTCATCAGTACTCTTACTGCATTTCTACTATTTAATAATCCCCAAATGCCAATACAAAATAAAACTGAGGAAACTATTAAAAAAGCTTGAAGTGGGATGGATTCTAAATTCATCTTAATTTTTTTTTATAAGTAAAGGTTCATTTGGTTTCTCTATTAGCTCTTGATCTACCGGTAAACCTGTTGAAATATCTTCATTCATGACATCTCTTCTAGCCAAAACAATAGCACCAATCATGGCCATTAAGAGCAATACAGATGCCACTTCAAAAGGGAGCAAATAATCACTAAATAAGTGTTCTCCTATTCTTACTGTAGATTCTTCCCCTATAGATGCATTAGGTTCAGCCAAACCCCAAGTATTGGATAAATCAACTCTTATTAATAGACTTAGAAGAGTTAAACAAATTGATGTTGATATAATTCTTCTTGATTTGATATTTGCAATAGCCTTTAAATCTTCTTTTTTATTAACCAACATTATTGCAAAAATTATTAGAACATTAACTGCCCCTACATAAACTAAAACTTGAGCTGCAGCAACAAAACTTGCGTTTAGTAGTAGATATAAGCCTGCAACACTCATAAAGACTCCCCCAAGCAAAAATGCAGAGTAAACAATGTTCTCTAGAAGAATTACACCTAGTGCTCCAATTATTACAACTAAAGATAATACTGAAAAACAAATTATTTGAGTTGTTACTGCTAAAGACATGTATTATTTAAAGTTATTTATTTGGCTCGACAGTGGGGTTTTTAATATCATTCAATTTTGGTTTCATCCAATCATAAACTTCTTCTGGTAGTTTACCAACTCGAACATCTGAAGGAGGAACTTCATGAGGATCCATAACTCCTTTAGGCAAATATGCAAGTTCCCTTAGAGGTTTCACAGATGGATCAGTTGTAACGTTCGTCGGAAGTCTACCTAATGCAATATTATCAAAATTTAAATTATGCCTATCGAATGTAGCTAATTCGTATTCTTCAGTCATAGATAAGCAATTTGTTGGGCAATATTCAACACAATTCCCGCAAAAAATGCATACTCCAAAGTCTATAGAATAATTTCTAAGTTCCTTTTTCTTAGTTTCCTTATTCATAACCCAGTCCACAACTGGTAAATTTATCGGACAAACACGTACGCATACTTCACAGGCGATGCATTTATCAAATTCATAATGGATTCTTCCTCTATATCTTTCAGAAGGAATTAACTTTTCGTAAGGGTATTGAACAGTAACTGGTCGTCTTCGGAGATGATCAAAAGTTACAGTAAATCCATCATATAAATATTTACCAGCACTGAAGGCTTCTTTAATATAACTATTTACTTTTTGAAGAAAATCTTTCATTTTAAAGAATTTACTTAGTTATTTTATTCTAGTGTATTTAATAAATGTTTAAGTATTTCTACTTAAACATTATCCACCAAAAAATTGAGGAAAAGCTAATTTTAATCCTGCTGTCACAAGTAGATTAGCAAGAGATATGGGTAAAAGGAATTTCCATCCTAAATCTAGAAGTTGATCTATTCTCACCCTTGGTGTTGTCCAGCGCAATAATATAGCAACAAAAACCAATAGATATGCTTTGAGAACAGTCATTATGATTCCTATAGAAGCTGTGAAAACTTGAATCACAGGAGCATCAATTGGAAGATTTAGAGCTTTAGCAATTATCTCAACAGGAATAGGAAATCCCCATCCACCTAGATAAAGTATTGATACTAATAATGCAGATAGGATTAAATTTATATAACTGCCTAAATAAAATAAAGCAAATTTCATTCCAGCATATTCAGTTTGATAACCCGCTACTAATTCTTCCTCAGCTTCTGGCAAGTCGAATGGTAATCTTTCGCATTCAGCAAGAGCACATATCCAGAAAATTATGAATCCAACAGGTTGCCTCCATATATTCCAACTTAATATTCCTGCTCCGCTTTGTTGATTAACAATATCAATAGTACTAAGGGAATTTGTCATTAAAACAATGGCTAGTACAGACAAAGCCAGGGGTATTTCATAGCTAATAGATTGAGCAGCTGCTCTTAATCCGCCTAATAATGAATATTTATTATTCGAGGCGTAGCCACTCATAAGAAGACCAATGGGTTGAATACTACTTAGAGCTATCCAAAGAAAAATTCCAATACCAACATTACTAATTAGCAAGTTTTGGCCAAAAGGAACAATTAACCAAGATAGAATAACCGGTACCAATACTAATATTGGTCCCGCAGTGAATAGAATTGAATCTGCTTTTGCAGGAATAATATCTTCTTTTACAAGTAATTTCAGACCGTCTGCAATTGGTTGAAGTACCCCTAAGGCCCCTGCATATTCTGGACCTATTCGTTGTTGAGCAGCAGCAGATATTTTTCTTTCTAACCAAACTGTGACTAATACACCAACAACTGCTGATACTAAAACTAATAACATTGGTAAAGGTAGCCAGATTATATGAGCAAGCTCACTTGATAGGCCGAAGCCTTTTAAGATTTCATTAAAACTATATTCGAGATCTAATCCGGAGTTCAAAATTTTATTGTTATTTATTCTTTAGATTAACTCTTCATAAACAATATGTGTGTTTTTTATGAAAAGCTGAAGATATTATTTTCGATTTTCTAAAGTAATCCAATCTCTTGGAGCCGAACCGGTATAAATTTGAGACGGTCTAAAAATTCTGTTTGCGCCTAATTGTTCCCTCCAATGAGCTAACCAACCTGCGACTCTTGATATTGCAAAAATAGGAGTAAATAAGTCACGGGGAATACCAAGTTTTCTGTAAACAAGGCCAGAATAAAAATCAACGTTTGGGAAAATACCTTTTCCTCCTAGCCTTGGGATAGCCTCTAACTCTAATTTTTTAGCAACTTCATACATTTCATCTTTTCCAAACCTAACAAAAAGCTCCTCTGCTAATTTCTGAAGAATAATTGCTCGAGGATCTTTAACTTTGTACTCTCGATGTCCGAAACCCATTATTTTACTTTTGTTTTGAATAGCATCTTCTAAAAATGAAGCAGCTTTTTCTGGAGTTTTAATATCTTCTAACATGGCAATTACATCTTCATTAGCTCCACCATGAAGAGGACCAGCTAATGTTCCTACTGCAGAGGCAATTACTGCGTATGGGTCTGTAAGAGTGCTAGCCGTAACTCGTGCGCTAAATGTACTCGCATTTAAACTATGTTCTGCATGAAGAATTAGGCATCTATCAAAAACTTTTGCAGCTATGGGATCTTGTTCTTTTTCAGTCAACATGTAAAGAAAATTCGATGAGTAGGATAAATCATCCCTAGGTTGAATGGGATCTTGTCCTTTTCTTATAAGTTGAAATGCAGCAATCATTGTTGGAATTTTTGCAATTAGTCTTATCACTGCGTTGTAGATATACTTGGGATCATCTATCGCTCTTCTTGAGTAGAAAAGACCAAGAGAGGCGGCACTGGACTGCAGAGCATCCATGGGATGCCCTGTGGCAGGAAAGCATTTCATCATATCTCTTACTCTGAAGCTTAATCTCCGATGCATCTGTACTTCTTGTTCAAAATCTCTTAGTTCTGTTGCTGAAGGTAATTCTCCCCAAATTAATAAAAAAGCAGTCTCTAAGAAACTACTTTTCTGTGCTAATTCTTCAATTGAATAGCCTCTATATAATAATTTCCCTTTTTGACCGTCAATATCACATATTGATGAATTAGTTACTGGAACTCCCTCTAATCCTGGTTTTAAAATTAGTTTATGAGTATCCAAAATTTTAATGTGATATGAATCGTTTATAGATCTAAGATAGTCAAATAATTTTTAATTAACCACAAGATATCAATCAAATTTAATTATTAAATATTTTAAAATTAGTTTCTGCATAATAAAAAGGAGCTGTTTCTGGAATGGATTGTTTGATTACTGCTTTAAATTCTGTAATTGATAAATTAATTATATTTTTAAAAAAGTAATTAATGTTTTCTAAATAAGAGAAATTTTTAGTTTGTATAGAGTAAGGATTCTTGAGATTTAATTTTTTATTTAGAAAGTATTTAGCATGACTATCCCCTCTTAAACTAAAAAACTCATTTGAAATTGAATCTATATCTGTCTCATTTACCAATGTGTTACTAATAAAGTTTAGATTGTCAGTCTCAACTAAAAAAATCTTTTTATAATTTAACTGTTTTATAATATTTTCTTCTTTTAAAAGTACATCTTTTGAATATATTGTATAAATATTATTATTATTTTCTAAACTATTTTTATTAAAATCTTCTAATAATTTTATGTTCTCAATGGGTAAATAATTTTTATCATAAATTACTAACCAATTGTTATCGGAACTTAAGAATAGTATATTAGATTTTAATTTATTATTTAGTTCTTTAATAATAGCCTTTTCAAAACTGTTTATTTCAATATTATCAAGATACTTATTTGAATCTAATAAATCATTATAAATAGATAGTTGATAATTTTTTTTATCTAATATATTTACTGTATCCATATTTTTATATAATATAATATCTGAAATTTTGTTATTATTAACTAAATATGACTTTAATATAATTTCTTTATCCTTAAAATCAAATAAGGTTAATAAAGAGTCCTCTTTTCTTAGAGAATAATTTTTTGTATTTAATAGTTCATTTGTTTTAAAATTATTTGTTAAAAAGATATTATGTTCATTTTTAAAATTATTCAATACTTCTTTTAAAGAGATATATTTGTTTTCAATATTAATTGATTGTAATGCATCAAGTATTAAGGTTTTATTAGAGGAAGTAATAATATAATTATCATTAGTTCGATAAATATATTTTAAATAATTTAATTTATTTTCTCTAAATATTTTAATTAATTTATCAGGCTCATCAATTTTATTAGGAAGATTTAAAATATCGTCTATATCTTTATTTTCCTTTATTTTGAATATTATTAAAACATCATCTATCTCTTTTTCTTTATTATCATGGGTAGTAATTAAAAGTTCATTATTATAAATATCTTCTAATTTGTAAGTACCTAAATCTAAACCTAAGTAAGCCAATATACTATTTTTTACTAAAACAAGCTCATCTTGATTTGTTGTTTCAAAGTTTGTCCTTATGGCGTTAGTAATTTTTGAACTTTTAGTATTTGAAATGAAGAATTTTTTATTATCTTTCGGTAAGTACTTCAAGATCTTTAATTCTGAAATATCATTTTGATTTCCTTTATTTAAACTATAAGAAGTTTCTTCAAATCCAAAAATACAACATAAGAATAATATTGTTATTACAGTAAGATATTTAATATTCATTTTTATTTTTATTTTTAACAATAAACATGTTCTTGCAACCTTACTTATAAAATTGTTAATAACAAATATTTATTCTAACAATTGGGAAATTATCCGAAAACTTTAAATGCTTTTGATCTTAATGAATGGTTTAATTCTGAAGATGAGAATCCAATTATAATTGATGTTAGAGAGGATTCAGAACTCGAGATTGCATGTTTTAGTAGGGAATTTTTACATTTACCAATAAGTAAGGTTTCAGCTGAGTATGTAAAAACAAAAATCAGTGATTTAAAAGATAAAAAGTTCGTTGTTCTTTGTCATGCTGGTATAAGAAGTTATAATTTTGGACAATGGGCATTAGAAAATAATCTTGTAAACGAGATTTGGAATCTTGAAGAAGGTATAGATGGTTGGAGTCAGTATATTGATCAAACGATACCTAGATATTAATTAATCAATATTCAAAGATGATGCGACAGTATTAACATCCTTATCTCCTCTACCAGAACAATTAATTACTATTTCAGTATCTTTATCCAAGGTAGGACATAATTTTTCTAACCATGCAAAGGCATGAGCTGTTTCGAGTGCAGGGATAATTCCTTCTAGTTCACTGACTAGTTTCAAAGCGTCTAAAGCTTCTGCATCAGTAACAGACCCATATTCTGCTCTCCCTATATCTTTTAAATAACTATGTTCAGGACCTACCCCAGGATAATCAAGACCTGCGCTTATAGAATGCGCTTCTTGTACTTGACCATCCTTATCTTGTAAAAGAAGACTCATTGACCCATGTAAAATTCCTACGGATCCTTTAGTAATAGTCGCGGCATGTTTTTCAGTATTGACTCCACTCCCTGCCGCTTCAACTCCAATAAGTCGAACTGATTTTTCTTTTACGAAAGGATGAAAAAGACCCATTGCATTTGATCCTCCACCTACGCAAGCAAGCAAAATATCAGGTAAAGATCCAAATGATTCTAGACATTGTTTTTTTGCTTCTTCTCCTATAACTGCATGAAAATCTCTTACGATCATTGGAAATGGGTGTGGCCCTGCAACTGACCCCAAAATATAGTGCGTTGTTTCTACATTTGATACCCAATCCCTGATTGCTTCACTAGTTGCGTCTTTGAGAGTCGCAGTACCTGAAGTAACAACTTTAACTTCTGCGCCTAAAAGTTTCATCCGAAAGACATTTAATGATTGTCTTTTTATATCTTCTGCCCCCATGTAGATAATGCATTGCAAACCAAATCTCGCGCATACAGTAGCAGTAGCAACTCCGTGTTGCCCAGCCCCTGTTTCTGCAATTATTCTTTGTTTACCCATTCTTATCGCTAATAAAGCTTGACCTAATGCATTATTGATTTTGTGAGCACCAGTATGATTTAGGTCTTCTCTTTTGAGCCATATCCTGCTGGTAGATGTTTTTGTCTGGTAATGTTCAGTAAGTCTTTTAGCCTCATATAGTGGGGTCTCTCTTCCTACATAAGTTTTCAGCAAATGATTTAATTCATTAACAAATTGTTTATCTTTCCATGCATCAGAAGCTGCTTCTTCCAGTTCAAAAAGAGCTGGCATTAATGTTTCAGGGACATATTGACCTCCATATTTTCCAAATCTTCCTTCTTTTGAAGGTTGATTTAAATCATCATTATTATTTTGATCCTGACGAGAAATTGTACTTACCAATTTTTTATAGTATAAGTATGAACTAACTATAGATTATATAAAAAATAATGGGAAAAAAAAATTGGATTGAATTTGATAATCAGGAAAATATTTATAAAGAAAAATCTAAAGAAGAGAATTTTCAAAAAATATCAAAAATAAATATCTCAAAACAAAAAAAAGGTAAAAAAGGAAAAACTATTACTTTGATAAAAGGTTTATCTATTGGAAATGAAATTGAAGTTAAGGAATTACTAAAAAAAATGAAAGTGTTTTGTGGTACTGGAGGAACTTTAATAGGTGAAGATATTCAATTACAAGGTGATATGGTAATCAAATCAATTGAGTTTCTTCGCAAAGAAGGATTTCAAAATTTATGAGTCAAGAGTTAAAATAGATTTCTACTTTTAGAAACATAAAAAGATGACGGAACTTAATCAAAAAAATTCAGGAAAAAATATAAAATGGCACAATTTAACTATTGATAGAAATAAGTTAGAAAAAATGAGAGGACATAAAGGAATGGTAATTTGGTTTACAGGTTTATCAGGGTCTGGGAAAAGTACCTTAGCCAATGCTGTAAATGAGGTTTTACACTTGGATGGTTTTTCAACTTATGTATTAGACGGAGATAATATTAGACATGGTTTATGCAAGGATCTTGGATTTTCTGATGAAGATAGGGAAGAAAACATAAGAAGAATTGGAGAGGTAGCTAATTTATTTATGAATGCCGGAATCATAACTATTACAGCATTTGTCTCCCCTTTTATTAGTGATAGAGATAAGGTTAGAAAAATTATTGGATCAAAGGATTTTATTGAAGTACATTGCGCTGCAGATATTGAAGTATGTGAGAGTAGAGATACTAAAGGTTTATATAAAAAGGCACGTTTAGGAGAAATTAAAGAATTTACCGGTATATCTAGTCCATATGAAGCACCTGTAAATCCAGAAATAGTTGTTGATACAGGTTCCTTAGGTTTAAATGACTCTGTTGAAAAAGTTATTAATCATCTTAGAGAACAGAATTTGCTTGAAAGATCTTAATTTATAAAAAACCATTTAGTCAGTTTTCAGATAATTATCAGCCCCTAGAGCAGACAATTTACTATTTTTAGTTCTTACTTGTGTATGCAGATTCTCTCTAAATTTTTTCATTTTTAATCTTAATGCTTCATCAAATAAACTAAGGATTTGAATTGCTAATAAACCAGCATTTTTTGCACCGTTTATGGCTACTGTTGCTACAGGAATACCCGCAGGCATTTGCACTATTGATAATAGGGAGTCAATTCCTTTCAGGGTTTTACTCTCCACCGGTACACCTATGACAGGTATGCATGTTAGCGAAGCTATCATGCCAGGCAGGTGAGCAGCTCCACCGGCTCCTGCGATAATAACTTTTATGTTTTCTGATTCTGCTTTTTTTGCATATTCCATCATTTCCATTGGCGTTCTATGCGCAGAAAGTATACAAACCTCAGTTTCTATTCCAAATTCGTTCAATATATCTATTGCAGGTTTCAATGTTTTTAGATCTGAATCACTTCCCATTACTACAGCAATTTTATGAATATTGCTGGAATTAAATTCTGACAAAATAACAAATCAATTCTTTTCTTATAATGACGTGCAATTACTTGTGCGCTAGTTAGTTAGTATTAAAAAGACGAATTTTGTATGAATTGTTATGACGTTTAATAAAAATCTCGAAAAAAGCGAAGTTAGGGAGTATTTCAATGGGACCGGTTTTGATCGATGGAGAAAAATTTATAGTAAATCAGAAGAAATCAATACAGTGCAGAAAAATATTAGAAAAGGTCATCAAAAGACTGTCGATGATGTCGTTTCATACGTAAAAAATTATCCTGAATTAACAACTAAGACTTTTTGTGATGCTGGTTGTGGTGTGGGAAGTTTAGCTATTCCTTTACTAAGACTTGGTATTAAAGATTTGCAGGTTAGTGACATATCTTCTGAAATGATTAATGAAACAAAGAAACGTATCAATGAATTAGGTTTAAGTCAAAGAAAAATTAAATTTTTAACTAGTGATCTTGAACAGTTAAAAGGGTTATTTGATGTTGTCATTTGTTTAGATGTATTTATTCATTACCCGCAACCAGTCGCTGAAGAAATGGTCAGACATTTATGTGACTTAAGTAAAGAGAAGCTAATAGTTAGTTTTGCCCCTTATACACCAATATTGGCAGTGTTAAAGAATATTGGAAAGTTGTTTCCCGGGCCAAGTAAAACTACTAGAGCTTATACATTAAGAGAAAAAGGGATTATTAATGCTGCTAATGAAAAAGGTTTTATTGTAGTTCAAAAGAAATTAAATCAAGCTCCATTTTATTTTTCCAAATTAATTGAATTTAATAAAGTAAAATAAATTACTTTACTAGGTGATTCTCGAGTGCATAACGGACTAATTCGGTCCTGCTAGATGTACTTGTTTTTATAAAAAGCCTACTTACATATTTTTCAACATTTCTAATAGAGGTTTCAAGTTGTCTGGCAATTTCTTTATTCATAAGACCTTCTGCTACGAGTTGAAGTACGCTTGCTTCTCTTGGCGTAAAACTTGGAATATCTATAGAATTTTCTTTATTGAGTGGATTCTGATCTGTAAGCATAGATTTTATTTCAGTGATCTGTTTTGCCATTTTACTAACATCAATATCAGCAAATCGGGCTGCTTCTTTAAGTAATCGCTCTTGCCTATTAATTACATTTTTAACTCTTGCAGATAATTCATCTGGATCAAAGGGTTTAGAAATATAATCATCAATACCTGCAAGATAACCTTGGGTTCTATCTAAAGTCATTCCCTTTGCTGTAAGAAAAATAACTGGAGTACCTCCTAGCTTTTCATCTTCTCTTATTTTTTCTAATAAAGCATAACCATTTGATCTCGGCATCATAATATCGCTAATAATTAGATCTGGGAAAATTGTTTGAGCTTTTTCCCATCCATCCTCTCCGTCAACAGCAATAAAAATTTCAAATCCTTCGTCTTCTAGAAATGTTTTTACAGCTGTTCTTAAACCAGGCTCATCATCTACCAATAATATTTTTGATTTTCTAATTGCTTCATTATTTATTTGATTAGTGTCATTCATTTTTTTAATTTTGAATTAAATTTTCTTTAGCTTAAAAATAATTTTATATACTAAATATGATGCTTTCAACTCCCATACTACTAGATTATCAATCTTCAACCCCTTGTTTAGAGGAGGTTGTAAATTCTATGGCACCTTATTGGAGTGAAATATTTTCTAACCCCTCGAGTAAATCAAATTTAGCAGGCATTAATGCAAGTGCCGTATTAGAAGTCTCAAGAGAAAAAATACAAGAATATTTATTTCTAAAAAAAAAGAAAGTAATTTTTACTAGTGGAGCAACAGAATCTAATAATTTAGCTTTGCTAGGTTTTGCAAGGAGACATTTTAAAGAAACAGAACATTATGGTCATATTATTACTCTTAAAACTGAGCATAAAGCTGTTTTAGAGCCCCTAAATCAATTAAGAAAAGAGGGATTTCATATTACTGAAATTAGTCCAGAAAAAGATGGTTTAGTTTCAGAAGAAAAATTTGTTAGCTGTATAAGAGATGATACATTTTTGGTAAGCATCATGATGGCAAATAATGAAATAGGAGTTATTCAGCCTTTGAAGGAAATTTCAGAAATATGTGGTTCAAGGGATATAGTTCTCCATTCTGATTATGCACAATGTTTAGGTTTTCTGGAGTTTGATAGCCTTGACTCAGTGGCAAATATGTTAACAATAAGCTCCCATAAAATATATGGTCCTAAAGGGGTAGGAATACTTTTGATTGATAGAGATATTGAGCTGCAGCCTTTAGTTTTAGGAGGAGGTCAAGAATTTGGTTTAAGATCCGGGACATTGCCATTACCCTTGATAGTAGGTTTTACTAAAGCAATAGAGATAGCAGTTTTAAATCAAAAAAAGAATATCAATAAATTTCTTTTTTATAGAGATAAACTTTTGAAGGGATTATTAGGCAATAATTCTGGAGTTGAAATAAATGGGTCAATGAAGGAAAGATTACCTCATAATTTGAATCTGACAGTACTTGATGTAAACGGTTCAAAATTGCATAAAAGTTTGAAATCTAAAATAATCTGTTCTAGTGGGTCAGCGTGTAGTAATGGTGTGCCTTCGCATGTATTACTAGCTCTAGGAAGATCTTTTAAAGAAGCAGAGGCTTCATTAAGATTAAGTATTGGTTTGATGACTACTAAAGAAGATATAGAAAAATCAATTGAGATCATTACAGATTCTATTAAATTATTACGCTGAGATTTTAATCATTTTAATTGAGCAATTCTTAATTTTGCGCTTCGCGATCTTTTATTATTTTCAATTTCTTTTTCATTTGGTGTAATTGGTTTTTTTGTAAGATTTTTTAATCTTTCATCACCCTTAAAAGAATTTTTCACCAGCCGATCTTCTATTGAATGAAAGCTAATAATTGAAATTATTCCCCCAGGTAATAGCCAGTTTGGAGCAAGCTCTAAAAATCTTTCTAGTGCTTCGATTTCTTTATTTACAGCAATTCTTAGTGCCTGGAATGTTCTAGTCGCAGGATGAATTTTTCGATATCTTTGTTTGGGTGGGAAACAACCAGCAATAGAATAAGCTAAATCTTTTGTACCCGAATATTTGCCTTTTTCTTGTAAATCTTTTTTGATTCTCCTAGAAATCTTTCGTGATAATCTTTCATCACCAAATTTAAAAATTAAATCAGCCAGATCTTTTTCATTTAAAGTCTCAATTAAGTCCTCAGCATTCATCTCAAGTAACGGATTCATTCGCATATCTAAAGGCCCATCTTTTTGAAAACTAAATCCTCTTTGTGGATTATCTATCTGATTACTATTGACTCCAAGATCTGCTATTACAAAAGAAACTTTTTCTTTTGGCTCAAAGTTCGCAAAATTTGAGGGACATATTTCAATCCTCGATTTAAATTCTTCAAGTTTTATAAATGCTGACTGTCTTGCGAATGGATCGTGATCTAGTCCAATTATTTTTAAATCAGGATATTTTTTTAATAATTGATATGAGTGTCCACCACCACCTAAAGTTGCATCTATCGCTGTTAGTTTATTGTCTGATATTAACGGATATTGATCTACAGAAACTAAAATTTCATCTGTCATCACTGACTTATGATTGAATAAAGATGAATCAGAAAGGTCAGTTTGCATAACTTTCTACTAAGATTTAAATAGAGGTTAAATTATTAATGGCTCAACTAGAGACTAGAACAGAACCGATGGTGGTCAACTTTGGCCCTCATCATCCATCTATGCATGGAGTTTTAAGGTTAGTTGTAACCCTTGACGGCGAGAACGTAATAGATTGTGAGCCCGTAATAGGATATTTGCATAGAGGCATGGAAAAGATAGCTGAAAACAGGACAAACGTTATGTATGTACCTTATGTAAGCAGAATGGATTATGCAGCCGGAATGTTTTATGAAGCTATTGTAGTAAATGCACCAGAAAGATTGGCGAATATTGTTGTACCAAAAAGGGCCAGTTATATAAGAGTTCTAATGTTGGAGCTCAATAGAATTGCAAATCATCTTTTATGGCTAGGTCCATTTCTAGCAGATGTAGGAGCTCAAACTCCATTCTTTTATATCTTTAGAGAAAGAGAAATGATTTATGACCTTTGGGAAGCTGCTACTGGACAAAGATTGATAAATAATAATTTTTTTAGAATAGGAGGTGTAGCTTGTGATTTACCTTACGGATGGTTAGAAAAATGCATTGATTTTTGTGATTGGTTTGCTCCAAAGATTGATGAATATGAAAAACTAATAACAAATAACCCTATATTCAAAAAACGAATTGAAGGTCTTGGAACCATAGAAAGAGATCAAGCAATTAATTGGTCACTTTCTGGACCAATGCTTAGGGCTTCTGGAGTCTCTTGGGATTTGAGAAAAGTTGATAGTTATGAATGTTATGACGATTTTGAATGGGAAATTGCTTCCGAAAAAGAAGGTGATTGTTATGCCAGATATCGAGTAAGAGTTCAAGAAATGAGACAATCATTAAAAATTATTCGTCAAGCTTGCGAAATGATTCCTGGAGGCCCAACAGAAAATTTAGAAGCTAAACGCATGGCTACAGAGGATAAAAAAAGTGAAATATTTGGCATGGATTATCAATATGTAGCTAAGAAAGTTGCGCCTACTTTTAAGATCCCTAATGGAGAATTATATACAAGATTAGAATCTGGGAAAGGTGAAATAGGAGTTTTTATTCAAGGAAATAATGAAGTTACACCATGGAGATTTAAAATTAGAGCTGCTGATTTAAATAATCTTCAAATATTGCCTCATATTCTAAAGGGAGCAAAAATAGCTGATATTATGGCAATCCTTGGCTCAATAGACGTCATTATGGGTTCTGTAGACAGGTAAACCTTTTAATGAAACCTAAAAATTGGTTGATTTTAAAAAGGAAAGTAAGGTTTGGTGATTGTGACTCTGCAGGAGTGATACATTTTCACAACCTTTTAAGATGGGCTCATGAAAGTTGGGAAGAAAGTATAGATATATATGGTATTCCTCATCAGGATATTTTCCCCGATTCTAATTCCCATAAAAATCAAATTATATGTCCCATAGTTAATTGCGAAGCCAATTTTTTATCACCTATTAAGATTGGCGATTTACTTTCAATTAAGATATTCCCCAAAAAAATTAATAATCACTTATTTCAAGTAAATACATTTTTTTTAAAGGATGAAATTAATGTCGCTGAAGGAAAAATCATCCATTGTTCTTTAGATGTTGATTCAAAATTGAAAGTTAAATTACCTGATCAACTGGAGAGGTGGATAGAGGCTTCCAATATAAATACGAATTTAAAAGAGTGTTAATTATCATGAGTTACTATTTTTCAAATATGAAATTAGATTTTTTAATATAATTTGATTGATTTTTACCAATAATCCAAGCTTCAGGTCTCTCATGTCTTGGCCAATTTTTAGAAAAGTTTTTTAATATTTTTAATGAATATTCAATATCTGTTTTAGAAGTTTGTTTTTTAAAATCAATGTTGATTTCAATTTTGTTTCCCCATTCTTTATTAGGTATATTAAAAATCTTAAAATTTTCTATTGGAATTTTTTCATTTAAGATAAATTTACTTAATCGTAATTTAATTACTTCTGGAAAAACTATTTCACCTCCAGAATTAAAAGCATTATCTATTCTTCTAATAAATTTTAAATAAGAAGAATCATTCAGTTCTTGGATTTCTCCCAAATCACTGCTTTCCCACCAACCATTTTTATCTTTGAAATTTTTAGTTTTAGAAGCTTCAAGCAATTCAATTCCTATTCTTTCTGATTTGATTTGGATTAAACCCTTTTTACTAATTCTTAAATTTATATCACATAGTATTTCTCCAACATTATCAATCCCTTCTAAAAATTCCTTAGGTTTTAGGCTCGTAACCATGGCAGCAGTTTCAGTTGATCCGTAACAAGGTGCTAAATTTATTTTTTCTAGTCTGCACTTGCGAGAAGTTTCACTAGATATAGATGCACCACCAATCCAAATTAAATCAAAAATCTTTAACCAATTAACCCCATCTTTTTCAGATAAAAGTCTTTTTAATTGTGTTGGAACTAATGATGTTATCAGGTGTTGATTTTCTTTTTTTATCTCATTAGTAAAGACTAATAATTCCTTGGTTTTTTTAATTAATTTAGGAGAAATATTGATATGCTCACAACTCCATATTTTGCTTCTAAATAGTGGCATTAATCCACTGATATGATTCAAAGGTAAAGTATTAAAAATTAAACAGTTTTGTAATTTAAATCCTTGCTTTTCAAGCCAAATTCCAGATGCCTTAGCAGAAGAATTAAGATTTTCTAAACTATGTATGCATTTTCTAGGCTTTCCACTACTGCCACTACTATTTAAGATAATTGCAGGTCCAGTTATATCTATAGTCTCTAATATTTCTTCAGTTGTATAAGATTTATTTTTTATATAGGATATTTTTTTATCGTTTATATTTTCAAGAATTTTTTTTATAGATTCTTTTTCATTATTTTCAACTTCAATAATATGAATTTTATTTTTCATAATTGATCCCATATTTTTTGAGCATCATTTTGGAAAAGAAAAGAATTAGGATTTTTTTTTAAAGCCAATCCAGGAACTTTGGGAGTTAGTCCCAATAGCTGTAGAGAGGATAAATGAAAAAGCCATCTTCTGCCTATTCCTGTCTCGAAAGAAGTGCTTAAGGATCTAAAACCTTTTTTATCTTTTAACTCTTTTAAAAGTTGCATAGGATTTCTTTCTTGAGAAGGTCTGCGAATTTGCCAACCATCCCATTCATTAATCAAATATGGATATTTTAATAGTGATTCATCTAAAGCAATTGGCATCTTTTTATTAAGTTCTTTTAAACCCTCTATATCATCTTTAGAAAGAGGCTGTTCTAACCAATCTATATTTTCAATATCTTTCAAAATATCAACCCATCTATTAGCTGTTTCTCTTTCCCAAGAACCATTCGCATCTATTCTTAATTTTATATTACTTTTTAAATGATTTAGTATCTCTATTAGAGTTTTTTCTTCGGAGAAATTATCTTGTATGCCTACTTTCCATTTAATAGTGAGTGATTTCTTGTTCAAAAGTTTATTACCTTTTAAGATTATTAATTCTTTAAGAGCGTTATGAGGATCTAAAAGTATAGCTGTTTGATCAATTTCATTAAAGTAATAATTTTCCTGAAAATTTATTTTTCTTTCAATTTCAGCTAATGCAGAGTTTATTGCTGATTGAATGCACGGGTGAAAATTCTTTATTAACTCAGATATATTTTTTGAATTTACGTATTTGGGAATCTGATTTAATTGTATTTGACATGCATCTAAATCATGTTTTCTTAGCGGATTTACTTCTCCAAAACCAACTCCCTTTTCTATATTTTTTAATTTAATTATCCACCCTGATTTATAGTTATATGTTGTATTTGAATTATCCACTTTCGAAGATAATTTAAAGAAAAAAGATTTTTTTTTAAAAGTTAAGTTCATTTATAAATCAAGTAATTTATTATAAATCCTGCTATTAATCCAATTCCATTTAGCGTTTGGAATTTGATAGCAATAAATTTACAATTTTTTATTGCTTCAGGTTTGTTATATGAATATTTCAACAAATTTATAAGCTTTAATGATTGAGGAAAACTTATGAGAAAAAGAACACAAAGTATCGGAATAAATCCATTAATTATTAAAAAAAGTTGGAAAACATAAATTATAAAAACTATCCAAGGAATAATTTTAGCTCCTTTTTTCGCTCCTAAAAGAACTAAAGGTGAATTTTTACCATGTTCTTTATCTTCTTTTATCTGATGAAAATGAGAGCAAAATAGTACTAGTGTGGTTGCCAATGAGGATCCTGAACCAAGTAATAATGATTCTTTCCAAGGAATAGAAATCATGTATATATCTGATGGATTTAATGCAATTAAAGCAGCGGCGTAAGCAAAGGGGCCAAAAGCTAACCAACATAATGGTTCTCCTAAACCCTGGTATCCCAAACGAAAAGGCGGTCCTTGATATAAATATCCTAAGAAGCAGCAAGCGCCGACTAATAGCATTACATTTATGCTCGTCGAAATTGAAATAATGGCAATTACTACTAATCCAATTAATAGAGATGTATAAGCGGTAATTGAAACTATTGTTTTACTTCGCACAAGATTTACAATGGAATGAAATTTAAATTCATCAATTCCTGTTTCTGAATCAAATAAATCATTAGTTAGATTTTCCCAAATTAGTATTAATATTGCAGCGATTGTGAATGCAATTAAATTATATATTTTGACATTTTTGAAAGAGTTGAGGGTATAAGCTCCTGAAATAAACACTGGTAAAATTGCTACTGAATAAAGAGGCCATTTTATTGCTTGTTTCCATAAACTTTTATTTCTTTCATTCATTATTAATGCAGTTAAGAAAAACTATAATTATTAAATATAGTTTATAAATTGAGTTACATTTTTTACTTTAATGCATGATTTTTAGTTATTTTCAATAAGTGATGAAAAATAATTTAAACTTTTCAGATTTTTTAAAAGGCGTTTTTTCCAATTTCGATAAGAAAGGGGTAAATTCAGGATTAGTAAGTATTTGTATTGAGATACCTTGTGTTAATTTATTTGATGTATATGAATTTTTCATTGATAAATATTCTTTTTCTTCTTTTTGGGAAGAGGATAATAAAATGTCTTATATAGCTCTTGAGAAATGTAAATATCTAACTTTAGAAGGGCCTAAAAAATTTAAAGTAGCCAAAGAATTTAGCGATGAGAACTTTAATAATCTAATAAATTTGACTGATGAATCGAATAACTCTGCGCTTTCAAAAATAATTTATTTTTTTTCTTTTTCAGAGAATCTAAAGAAAAAATATTGCTTGTTTGACGTTCCTGGTTTAGAGGCCATTTTACCTAAAATATTGATTATTAAAAACAAAAAGAATTGTTGGTTAAGAATTAATGCACATGTAGAGGGTAAATCTTCTTTGAGGACTTTAATTGAAGAACTATGGTCAATAAGGGATCAGATCTTAAATTCAAAAAATCAAAAAAGTAAAAATATTTTTAATTATCCTTCGATCAATTATTTTTTGAATTCTTTAGAATTATCAAATAATAATCTGAATCAATTAATAAAAAAGGGAATTAAATTAGTAGAAAAAGGTAGCCTTGACAAGATAGTTTTAGCTTCAAGAGTCAAAATAGAATTTAAAAATAAATTAAATCTAATAAATATTTTAAAAAAATTAAAAACTAATCAACCAAATACTTGCAGATATGTTTGGAGGAGAAATAGTAAAGATATTATATTCGGAGCATCGCCTGAAAGATTATTTTCTTTAAGGAAGCCTGATCTGGTTTTAGAAGCTATTGCTGGAACAGTATCAAGTGATTTAAATCCGGATTCTCTTATGGAAAGCTCTAAGGATATAAAAGAGCATAATTATGTACTTGAGTATTTAATTAAATCTTTGGAAGTTTTAAAGATTAATAACCATACAAAAAGTTCTTTAAAGGTAACTTCTTTTGGAGATATTTCTCATTTACAAACTTTGGTATATTCCAAGATTAATAACATATGCCCTTTTGATTTGCTTAGAGTTTTACATCCATCTCCAGCAGTCTGTGGATCTCCTAAAAAGGAGGCAATTAATTGGATAAACACACTTGAATCATTTTCTAGAGGAAATTATGCTTCGCCAATAGGGTGGGTAGATTCTGAAGGGAATTCAGAATTCAGAGTAGCTATAAGAGGAGCACGTTATATTGATCAAAATCTAGAATTTACGGCTGGTTCAGGGTTAGTAAAAGGTTCTATCTCTAAAAAAGAAATTGAGGAGATTCAACTTAAATTTCAATCTTTAGTGAAGCAAATATTTCTTGCCAAAACCACTAAATAATTTCTAATAATTTTTCAATTACTTTATCCGAAACACTTTTGTTAGATAAAGTTTCTATCTCTCTTAATCCTGTTGGGCTTGTTACATTAATTTCACTAAGCATTTCATTTATTACATCTATACCAACAAAGAATAAACCTTCATCTTTGAAATGTTGAGATAACTCAGTACAAATCTTTTTTTCTTTAGCTGTAAGGTTTGTTTTTTCTGCTTTACCTCCCATAGCTAAATTACTCCTAAAGTCTCCTCCTTGAGGAATTCTATTTATTGATCCAATTGGCTCACCGTTAACAATAATTATTCTTTTATCCCCTTCTTTTACTTCGGGAATGAATTTTTGCATCATTACTGGTAATTGTTCTTGCGATGTTATTAATTCAATCATTGCTTTAATACCTGGAGAATCCTTAGTTAGACGAATAACGCCTTGTCCTCCTTTTCCGCCAAGTGGTTTAACAACAACATCATGATTAATTTGTGCAAAATTAATAAGATCTTTTACTTTACTTGCAACTATTGTTGGAGCCATCAAATGGCTGTACCTCAATGCCCCTAATTTTTCGTTCCAAGCACGTAATGAGGAAGGCTTATTTATAACTTTTACTCCTTTTCTTTCAGCCACTTCCAAAAGATGAGTTGCATATAAATATCCCTCATTTACTGGGGGATCTTTTCTCATCCAAATACAATTAAATTCAGCAAGAGGGATACATTTATTTTCTTTAAAAGAAACCCATGGACAAACTTCAGCTCTCCAAGAAGATGCCCATACTTCATCTCCTCTTGCCTCTAGATCTTGAGGAGTACAAATCCATACTTCTATCTTTTTCTTGGAAGAAGCTTGCATTAATGCTGCAGATGAATCTTTTAATGGATTTATATTTTTTATTGGGTCAACTACAAATAGAAATTTCATATTATCTAATTCAGTAATAAGTCCAGTTTGTCTTCTTTTTCTAATTCATAAAGTTCGTCACAACCACCAATACTTTTGTCATCAATGAAAATTTGAGGAACTGTTCTTTTACCATTAGCTCTCTCCATCATGAGTTCCCTTGCATTATCATCGCCATCTATTTTATGTTCAGTAAAAGTTATATTTTTTTTTTCAAGTAAAGATTTCGCTCGTATGCAGAATGGGCAAAATCGCCAAGTATAAATTTCAACTTTAGACATTTTTTTAAAATATTATTTACTTTATACTATTAAATAAAAGTGCTTGTTAGATTATAAATAACAATTAAATTCTATTTTGATAGATATAACAGAATTTAAAAAAGATCTTTCAGAGTTAACCAAGCGCCTGGGTAATGCTCAGGATTGTCTTTGACGTTCCCAATTTAGTAGCTAAGAAAAAAGAGTTAGAGCAAATTGCTGCTCAACCAGAATTCTGGGGTAATCAGGCAGATGCAAAAAAACATATGCTCAACCTTGATGATGTTAGAGATCAACTTCAATTGTTAGATAAATGGAAAATGTTCATTTCTGATGCTGAAGCTTCTCTTGAGCTTTATTCCTTAGAGCCTGAAGAAGAAATGATTGTTGAGTCACATCAAGGGTTAGTCACTTTAAGAGAGAATTTAGATAAGTGGGAATTCCAAAGATTATTATGTGGTGAATATGATAAAGAAGCTGCTATCGTCTCTATTAATGCTGGTGCAGGTGGCACTGATGCACAAGATTGGGTGGAAATTCTATTAAGAATGTATTCAAGATGGGTAGATAATAATGGAATGAGCTTAGAAATTACTGATTTATCTGATGGAGAAGAAGCAGGTATTAAAAGCGTTACTTTTGAAGTTAATGGTAAATATGCTTATGGTTATCTTCAAAATGAAAAAGGTACTCATAGATTAGTAAGAATCTCACCGTTTAATGCAAATGGTAAAAGACAAACTAGTTTCGCTGGAGTTGAGGTCATGCCTAAATTAGATCAAAGTATTTCATTAGATATTCCTGATAAAGATTTAGAAATTACAACTAGTAGATCAGGTGGAGCTGGTGGACAAAACGTTAATAAAGTAGAAACAGCAGTAAGGATTGTACATTTGCCTTCAGGAATCGCTGTAAGATGTACTCAAGAGAGATCTCAGTTACAAAATAAGGAGAAAGCAATGTTATTGCTTAAAGCTAAATTATTAGTAATAGCTAAAGAACAAAGAGCTTCTGAAATATCGGATATTAAAGGTGATATTGTTGAAGCTGCATGGGGTAATCAAATACGAAATTATGTTTTTCATCCCTATCAAATGGTCAAAGATTTAAGAACAATGAAAGAGACTAATGATTTAGATGCAGTTCTTAATGGTGGATTAGATCAATTTATTCATGAATTATTACGTATGAATATTTCTTCTAAAGAGTCTATTAAATAAATTTATGGCAAATAAAAACGAAAATTTAGAAAAAAAAGTTTCTCCTCCTAGCTTTATAAAACTAGCTATGAGAAACATGGTTAGGAAGGGTTCTAAAAGTATTTCTCATTTTTCAATTACTTTTTTAATTCTGATCGGACTTTTAATTTTAATAGCTACTTTAGGAAAGCCTAATATGCCAGTTTAATAAAAGTATGTATCAAAAAGATTTATATGACTTACAAATAGATTTAGTCTTTAAATGTAATGATTTTTCTAATTTATCAAATCATTTTATAAATAAGTCAGATAATATTATTTTCGAATCTGGTTTTTGGGAAGAAGTATTATTGTGTTGGATTAAAATAATTCTAGATGAAAAAGATACTTCTTTTCCAAATTTTATTTTATACAAAAAAAGTTTTTCGTTAAGTTTGCAGATTATTAATGATAATGAAATTTCTTCTATTAATCAAAAGTGGATGAATAAATCTGGGTCAACTGATGTTTTATCTTTCCCAATTATTTCTGATGAAGATACTACTAAAGATTTAAATTTTATTGAATTAGGAGATTTATTTATATCCTTAGAAACTGCTTTTAAACAATCCTTAGAATTTAATCATTCTATTAAAAAAGAAATGCTCTGGTTAGCAAGTCATGGATTATTACATCTTTTGGGATGGGAACATAATGATGATTATGAATTAGATAATATGTTAAATTTTCAAGAATATTTAATTTCAAAATTAGATTGAAAGATTTATTAATTAACTATAAATGAAGAGGAAAGCAAAACTTTTAAAAAGTAGAAGAAGGTCATATAGGACATCTAAAAATGTTTTAATAAGTTTTAGATACGCTTTTAATGGGATTAAATATACATTTAAAAATTCAAGAAATTTTAAAATTCAAGTTCTTTTTGCTTTTTTTAGTTTAATCATAGGTTCTATTCTTCAACTTGATAAAAGCGATTATTTGATTATGCTGGGGACTATTTTTTCTGTATTGACTTTAGAAATAATAAATACATCAATCGAATCTTTAGTTGATCTAGTGATTAAAAAAAAGTTTAGTAATCTTGCTAAAATCGCAAAGGACTGTTCAGCAGGTGCTGTATTATTAGCTTCAATTAATTCTGTTATTATTGGTCTATGCTTATTTATTCCTAAAATGAAGTTATTATTTTTAAATTGAAAAAGATATGTTTCTAGTTATTGATAATTATGATAGTTTTACTTATAACCTTGTTCAATACTTGGGAGAACTTTCAGTAGAACATAATATAACAAAAGAATTATTAGTAAAAAGAAATGATGAAATTACTTTAGAAGAAATAAGACATATTAATCCTGATGGTATTTTATTGTCTCCTGGTCCAGGGAATCCAGATCAGTCAGGTATTTGTCTGGCTATTCTCCAAAACTTATCAAAGGAAATTCCAATATTAGGAGTCTGTTTAGGTCATCAAGCCTTGGCTCAAGCCTATGGCGGCAAAGTAATAGTGGGTAAAGAATTAATGCATGGCAAGACCTCAAAAATTATTCACAATAAAAAAGGATTATTCAAAGATATTGATAGCCCATTTGTGGCTACTAGATATCATAGTCTTATAGTAGATTCAGAATCTCTCCCCTCTTGTTTTGAAATAACTGCAACTTTAGAGGATTCAACGATTATGGCAATTTCGCATAAAGAATATAAAAAGTTACATGGTGTTCAGTTTCATCCAGAAAGTGTTCTAACCCAATTTGGACATAAATTAATCAGTAATTTTCTAAATATGGCTGAACAGAAGTAAAATATAATTATAAAATTTTCTATGAGTATTATCAAAATTAAAAAATTTTTCCTTTTTATATTATTTTTATTTTTAATACCCTCATCCGCTATGGCAGGTGATTTGTTATTAAAAAGTTTAGGTCATGGTAGTTTTTTAATTAAAGGAAGAGAAAAATCAGTTCTTATAAATCCTTTTAAGGCTATTGGTTGTGCGAGTGATTTAAATGAGCCAAAAGACATCAATGCTGATTTTATTTTAGCTAGTTCAAAACTAGCTGATGAAGGATATAATCCAAATGATCAATTGATGTTTGTAGAACCTGGAGTTTATAAATTCGAAGATATATTATTAAATGGAATTGAGGTTCCTCATGACAGAGTTGGGGGAAGAAGGTTCGGTATGGCTACGGTCTGGAGTTGGGAGCAGAATAATTTAAAAATAGTCCACATGGGTGGAGCTGCTGGTGAAATGGATATAAATAGTCAAATTATTTTGTCCCGTCCAGATATTTTGTTTATTTCAATAGGAGGAGGATTAAAATCTTATAACGGAAGCGAGGCCTCAGATATAGTAAAAACATTAAAACCCTCAATTGTTGTTCCTGTTCATTTTAGGAGAGGTAAAAATATTAGTGATAATTGTGATTTTTCTAATGCTGACTTTTTTCTTGAAAATATGCAAGATTTTAGAATCAAATATCTTGGTAAAAGCTTTGAAATAAATTCAAAAAGAATTGATAAAAATACTATTTATATTTTCAAAGATTAATTATTAAGATCTAATTTTTTATAAGTACTCCAGAAAAGACTCATTTGTTCTTGAGTTCCTATACTAACCCTTATAGAATTCTCAATATCTTTTTTGTTTTTCATCTCTCTTATTAAGATACCCTTTTCTCTCATTTGCCTTGTCAAAATTTCGGGATTTTTTTTTGGCCAAATTAAAAAATAATTTCCTCCACCAAAATGTTTCCTAATTGCTATGGATTCAAATTTCTTTTCAATTAATACTCTCGCTTTTTTTACTTCAGAAACATAATCATCTATATAAGATTTATCATTTAGAGCAGCTAGTGCAGCAGTAACAGCAAAACTATTCACATCGTAAGGCCCTGTCACTTTATTGATATATTGCATTATGCTTTTATGTCCGAAAGCAAAGCCAATTCTTAAACCAGCTAAACCAGCAGTTTTTGAAAGGGATTGAATAACAACTATATTTTTAATTTTTTTAAAGTCTATTACTGGAAGAAGACTATCTCCATTAAATTTCTCATAAAGTTCATCAACGACAATTAATGAATTTTTATTCAAATTTGCTAATTTAATTATTTCTTGAGCACTTACAACAGTACCAGTAGGATTATTTGGATTACAAATAAATATTAATTTAGGTTTATATTTAATAATTTTTTCTTTAAATCGCTTTATTGGGAATAGAAAGTTTTCTCCTTCGTAGGCACAAGTTATTTTTCTCATACCTTGTATTTCAGAACAAGGAGAATAATAACCAAAAGTCGGATTAGTGGTCAGAAAAATTTCATCCCTGTCGCCAAAAGAATTAAATATCGCATTTATTGCAGCATCAGCTCCATTAAACAAACCTATCTCTTCAGAGTCAAATTGCCTTGATTCATAATAGTGATTCGATACAAATTTTTTTAATAAGTTATATTCTGGATAGATTGAAATTTGATTTAAATTAATATCTTTGATAGCTTCATATACTCTTTGACTGGGACCTAAAGTATTTTCGTTAAAATCTAAACGCAATAAATTTCTTCTGTTTTCTAAAGGTGCAGAATAAGATTGCATATTTATTATTTCCTTTCTTGGGAGAGGTGAAAGATTATTTATTTGATCAAATTCATTCATTACATTCTCTCTAAGGTTTCAATTCCAAGAAGCTCTAAACTTAATTTTAAAGTCTTTTCAGTTAAAGCACATAATGTAAGTCTTGAAATCTTTGTATCTATTTCTCCCTTAAGAATAGGAACTTGATCATAAAATCTATTAAAAGTCTTACATAATTCAAACAGATAATTACATAGTCTATTTGGCATTAAGTCTTTTTCTATCGAAATAATAACTTCATCAAATTTAAGTAATTTCCTTATAAGCTTCCACTCTAAATCATGGCTATAGGAAATAGATTCCAAATTTATTGCCTCTTCAGTCATATTATTTTTTCTATTAATTCCTGAAATTCTTACAAGTGTATACAAAAGATAAGGCGCCGTATTTCCATTAAGAGAAAGCATTTTTTCAAAACTAAATTGATAATTTGTGATTCTATTTTGGCTTAAATCAGCATATTTTACTGCTCCGATTCCAATAACTTTTGAAGTATTTAAAACAAAATCATCATTTTCAAAACGACTTTCGTTCTCTAATCTTTTTAATAGATCTTCTTTTGCTCTTTTAACTGACTCTGATAATAAATCTTTGAGTTTTATGGTATCTCCCTCTCTTGTTTTAAGTTTTTTGCCATCAATTCCTTGTACTAGCCCAAATGGGACGTGATTTACTTCACAATCTTTAGGGATCCAATTAGCTCTTTTTGCAACTTGAAAAACTCCTGCAAAATGATTGGATTGTCCATGATCTGTTACATAAATAATTCTAGCTGCATTATCGCCATAAGGTTCCTTAGTAAATCGATATCTTAGAGCAGCAAGATCAGTAGTTGCATAATTGAACCCACCGTCTTTTTTCTGAATAATAAGTGGTAATGGATTACCTTCTTTATTAGTCATGCCATCAAGAAAAACACATTTTGCGCCTTGATCTTCTATTAAAATTTTCTTGTAATTTAAATCCTCAATTATTGATTTTAAAAACGGATTATAAAAGGATTCTCCTCTTTCCTTAATTTTTATGTTCAATGTTTTATAGATTTGATCAAACTCTTTTCTTGATTGATTACATAATAATTTCCATGCTTCAATTGATTTTTTATCTCCACTTTGTAATTGAACAACCTCTTCTCTTGATCTCTTTTGAAATTCTGTTTCATTATCAAATCTTTTTTTTGAAGCTTTATAGAATTCAACTAAATCACTAATTTTTATTCTATCGATTTCTTTAAGATCACTTGAATATAAATCTTTAAGCTGTGTAATAAGCATTCCAAATTGTGTACCCCAATCTCCAATGTGATTTAGTCTTAAAACGATATATCCTCTAAATTCGAAAATTTTTGAGATCGAATCTCCTATAATTGTTGATCTTAGATGACCCACATGCATTTCTTTAGCAATATTAGGACTTGAAAAATCTACGATAACTTTTTTTTTGGAATAAATATTATTTTTATGGGATAAAGGAACACCTGCTCTAGGGCATTTAATATTAGATTTTATTGCTTCAATCAAAACTTTATTTTTTAATTTTATATTTATAAAACCTGGTCCCGCAATTTCTAAATTTTCACACAAATTAGATATCTTTTTATTTTCTTTGAGGGTCTCAATAAATGCAATAGCAATTTCTCTAGGGTTACTTTTATAAATCTTAGATAAAACCAGACATATATTACATTGATAATCACCAAACTCCTCTTTAGATGCTTGATTAATTAGATTTTTACGTATTTTTTCAAATTCTTCTTTCTTTTCATTTTTTATAAGACTTTCTAGAAGGGTTTCTTCAAAGCTTTTAGTTAATTCTTTAAAAATTGTCTGCATGAATTATTAAAATGCTATTCGAGTCATTTAATTAATATAACGCATACTAAAATCAATCCAATTACTTTTAGTAATTGAAGAACTTGTTGAAATCAAATCAATTCCATCAATTAAATAGTTACTAATGTTTATTGGATTAATTCCAGATACCTCTATGATTAAATCATTCCTAATTGTTCTAATAGAGTTATTTGTTGATAACTGTCTTAATTCTTTAATGCCTTCTTTAAGTAATTCAGGATTAAATTCATCTAACAAAATACTATCTGCACCTGCTAAAACTGCATCTTTTGCTTGCTTCATATCTTCTGCTTCAATAATAATATGAGTTGTAAAGGGAGTATTTAATCTAATTTTTTCAACTGCATTTTTCAAGTTATCAGTCCATGCAATATGGTTTTCTTTAATCATTGCAGCATCATATAATCCCATTCTATGATTAATACCACCACCACATTTAAAAGCATACTTTTCAAATATTCTTAAACCAGGAGTAGTTTTTCTTGTATCTGCTAAATTTATATTTGTACCTTTCAGAACATCTACAATATTTTTTGTATAAGTTGAGATTCCCGATAAATGCATTGAGATATTGAGACTTATTCTTTCGCTTGCTAAAAGACTTCTTGAAGGGCCATTTAGTTCAAGAAGCTTTTGATACTTCAAAAATTTTTCACCATCATTAATAAAAAAATTGTACTCTATCTTTTCGTCAATTTTTTTTAAAATTTCTTTTATTATTCCAACACCACAAAATATTCCTTCCTCTTTTGCTATCCAATGGGCTTTTCCTATTTTTTTGGTAATAGCAGAAGCTGTAAGATCACCTTTACCGATATCTTCTTCAATCCAACCATCAATAATTCTAGAAATATTTGGAGAGTATAAATCCACTAAATTTGAATAAGATAAAAATTTTATTTTAACTTTTAAATTTTACTTTATACATTTATGTATTTTAATAAAAATTTATTTACCTATACAAAATTTGGAAAAAATATTATTTAGTAGATCTTCAGTTAATTCTTGACCTGTAATTCTAGATAAGTTTTTTATTCCATCTCTAACTTCAATTGATAATAAATCGAAAGGTAATTTATTAGCAATTATTGGATCAGTATCATTTAAATTTTTTAGGCAATCCGTTAGGTTTGATATTTGTCTTTCATTTAAAAAAATATCTATATTTTCAAATTCTTTTGATCCACATTTTTTAACTATCTTTTCGACTAGTTCTTTTTCGCCTTCATCATTTTTAATACTCATTAAAACAGAGTTCGATAAATTTTTTTTATTTACTTTTTTTGAATCAATTAAATCTTTTTTATTCCCCAAGATTGTAATCAATTTTTCTTGTGGAATTTTGCTTATGATTTTCTCATCATCCTTATTTAATCCTTCTTCAAGACTATATAAATAGATTATATAGTCTGAGTTTTGAATCATTTCAAAGCTTTTATCAATTCCAATATTTTCTATATATTCATCGGTTTCTCTAATGCCAGCTGTATCTATTATTTTTATTGGTATATCTTTTATAGTCAAATTCACTTCAATTATATCTCTAGTTGTTCCTGGAATACTAGTAACTATTGCTTTTTCTTTTTTTGAGAGAAGATTTAAAAGAGAACTTTTCCCGACATTGGTTTTGCCAATAAGAGCAATTGATATTCCATTATGAATATGCGCCCCCCTTTTTGAATTTTCTATAAGGATTTTTATTTTTTCTTTTATAATTTTAATATTTCTAGAAAAATCATTATAATTAAATTCTGAAAAATCTTCTTCAAAATCTACTCTTGCCTCTATTTCTGATAATTGCTCAATTAAATCATTTTTAATAATATCAATCTTTTTCTTTATTTCTCCCTTTACTCCATTAAAAGCTATTTCGGCTGATTTAAGATTTTTTGCATTAATCAATTGATTAATTGATTCTGCTTGAGTTAAATCTATTTTGCCATTAAGAAATGCTCTTTGACTAAATTCTCCTGGATTTGCAATCCTTACTCCAGTATTATTTGATAACAATGTCTCAATCACTTTATTTACAACAATTACTCCTCCATGACAGTGCAATTCAACAATATCTTCTCCAGTGAAACTATTAGGAGAATGCATAACTGTAATTAAAATTTCATCTATAAATTTATTTTCTAAATTATCTTTTATAAAGCCATGAAAAACTCTGTGAGACTCCCAAGCATATTTAGATTTTGTTTCTACAATATTTTTACAGGAATTTATTGCTTCTTCCCCTGATACTCTTATAACTGCAATTCCTCCTTTACCTAGACTTACAGCCGAAGCTATAGCTGCTATTGTATCCTCAGTATCGATAATTGATTCCATCTCTCACTATGCTGTGGATAATTAAGTAGGCTTATCAAAGAAAACTTTTTTGATTGTGATTTCAGAATGAAGCTGATAAAGAATCTTCAATATAAAAAAATTCTATCATTATTTCTGAAACAAGATGGTACTCCCTTTTTTAATGCAAAGGGAGTAGCTGTTGGGGTCTTTTGTGGATGCTTTCCTTTCTTTGGTTTTCAAACTTTATTAGGATTATTTTTAGCAAGAGTTGCGAAAGGAAATCTTTTTCTTGCTGCTATTGGTACTTGGATAAGTAATCCATTTACTTATGTACCCCTATATTTTTTCAATTATAAAGTTGGTTCATTTTTGCTAAAAAACTCACCAGATATTGTTTTTGATAAAAATTTAATGATTGAAGAATTATGGGAAAAAGGAAGTGTTTTTTCATTAAGGTTAATTTTGGGTTCAGCATTAGTTGGATTTTTATTAGCTTCTATTTCAGGAATTATTGTTTTTTTGCTGTATAAAAGAAAAATAAAAAAAACAGCATCTTAAAAACTCTTCCAAGTTTAAATTAACTTATTCCTACCCGTGCAATATCTAAAACATCAGCCATTGATTTAATTTGATCAATAGTTTTGTGGAGTTGACTATAACTTTCTAGACCAACACATAAATTAATTATTGCAGGTTTACCAAAAGCGGTTTTTACATTTGCATCGCTAACATTTATTCCTTTATCAGATAATCTCATAAGAATATCTTTTAGGACGCCTACTCTATCTATAACTTCTATTCTCAGTTGAATTGGGAACTTATTGTCAAGAATCTTATTCTCTTGGTTCCATGCAACAGGTAATCTTCTCTCTATTGGTATTGGGATAACATTCTCACAATCTCGTCTATGAATAGTGATACCGTGATTACCTAGAGAGACAGTTCCAATTATTTCTTCCCCAGGAAGTGGACTGCAGCATTTTCCGATTCTATAATCTAAGCCTTCGACCCCAGTGATTGGTGATTTATTAGTTGCATGAGATTTGGTTGCTATTGAATTATTTTTATTTATGAGAGATCTTGCTAATTCTTCGTTAGATTCATTTTTAATTTCTTCTGTCTGTATTTTAATCTCTTCTCTTAATCTATTCAATACTTGATGTAAAGTTAAGCCCCCAAATCCTAATGATGCTAGTAGATCTTCCGTAGACTTTAAATTACATCGATGTGCAACTTTTTTCATAGCATCACTTGAAATTAATGATTCAAATCCATTACGACCTATTTCTTTTTCAAGCAGATCTTTTCCTCTTTTAATAGTTTCATCTCTATGGCTTTTTTTGTACCACTGCCGAATTCTATTTTTTGCGGTTGGAGTAACTACAAAATTCAACCAATCTAAGCTTGGAGTTGAATTAGTATTAGTTAAGATTTCGATAAAGTCGCCATTTTGCAATGATGTAGATAGAGGAGATAGCTTCTCATTTATTCTTATACCATTACAATGATTGCCTATTTCTGAATGTATTCTGTAAGCAAAATCGATTGCAGTAGATCCTTTCCTTAGGCCAACAACATCTCCTTTTGGTGTAATCACAAATACCTCTTCATCGAATAAATCTTCTTTTATAGAGGCTAAATAGTCATTATGGTCTTTCTCATTACCTTCTTGTTGCCACTCTACTAATTGTCTAAGCCAATTAAATCTTTCTGCATTACTAGATGCAGGTGAACCTCCTTCTTTATATTGCCAATGTGCAGCTATTCCGAATTCTGCAATTTGATGCATTGAACTCGTTCTTATTTGAACTTCAATAGGCCTATGTCTGCCGATCACAGAGGTATGCAAGGACTGGTAACCATTTGGTTTTGGTAAACCTATATAATCTTTAAATCTTCCAGGAATTGGCCTAAAAGTATCATGAACGACTGCTAAAGCTTTATAACAGCTATCTGTATTGCTAACAATAATTCTTAAAGCAGCAACGTCATAAATCTCGCCAAATTGTTTTTGTTGTCTTTCCATTTTGCTCCAAATACCATAGAGATGTTTTGGTCTTCCCGTAATTTCAAAATTTACTAAACCTGAAGAGACTAAGTTTTCCTTCATCAAATTTAAGGTAACGTTTAACCTTTTTTCTCTATCACTTCTTTTAACGGCAATTTGATCTTTTAAATTTTTATATTCTTCAGGTTCAAGAAATTTAAAAGCTAGATCTTCTAATTCCCATTTAAATCTATTTATTCCTAACCTATTTGCTAAAGGAGCATATATTTCTCTCGTTTCTCTTGCAATTCTCTCTTTTCTCTCTTCATTAAGCCATTGAATTGTTCTCATATTATGTAGTCGATCTGCAAGTTTAACTAAAACAACCCTTATGTCGCTTGCCATAGCTAAGAACATTTTTCTAAGATTTTCAGCCTGTGCTTCAGTTCTATTATTAAAATGAATACCTCCTAATTTAGTTACACCTTCTACAAGTACTTTTACTTCTAAGCCGAAATTAACTTCTATCTCTGAAAGAGCAATTCCGGTGTCTTCAACAACATCATGTAATAGGCCGGCAGCTACAACTGATGAACTTGCACCAATTTCTTTAAGCAGATCTGCAACAGCTAAAGGATGGATTATATATGGCTCTCCACTTGCCCGAAGTTGCCCATTATGAGCTTCATAAGCAAGTTTGAAAGCTTTTACTATAAGATCTTGATTCGAATTATTTTTTTTATTTGATACTTCATAGTTTTGAATAATCTCAAGAAGCCAATTAGGAATATTTATCTCATACTTCAAAGATTCACTTTCATAATTTTTATTTTCAGGCAAAATGATTGTTGAAACTTTAATTTCATTTTTTTCTTTTGAATTCGCCGTCGCCTCAGCCATATAATTTTCCTTTAAATTTATTTTATTTAGGAAAAGAGAAATTTGCTACAAAATTATGAAAATAAATAAAAGCAAAATTCTTGAAATAAGGAATCTAAATGTCAAATATGGTCCTTATCAGAAATCTACCATAAAAAATTTTAAATTAGATCTATTTAAAGGAGATCACTTAGCAATTATAGGTCCTTCTGGATGTGGTAAAACAACATTTGCAAAAACAATTGTAAATATGCTTCCTGAAGGTTCAATTACTCAAGGATTTATAAAAATATCTGGAGAAGATCTTACTAAAATTGATAAAAAACAAATTCAATTATTTAGAAGAAATAATTTTGGATTTATTTATCAAGATTCCATAAAAAAACTTAATCCTTTAATGACAGTTGGAGATCATTTAAAAGAATTATTCAAAACACACTTTCAAAACTATCCTCCTTTAATTATTAAAGATTTAGTAGAAGAAAATTTTAGAAAAGTAGGAATAGATATTGAAAGATTAGATTCATTTCCTCATCAATTTAGTGGGGGAATGAGACAAAGAGTTTCAATTGCAATGGCTTTAGCTTTGAAACCTAAAATATTAATAGCAGATGAACCTTCAACCAGTCTGGATTCTAAGACTAGTTTTGAAGTAATGAATCAAATTCTTTGTTTATGTGAGAAATCTGGAACCACTTTGGTTTTGATTAGTCATGACATTAATCTTGCAGCAAAGTGGTGTAAAAAAGTTGTGATAATGGATCAAGGATCAATTCAGGAGCAAGGAAATATAAAAGAAGTTTTCAAATCGCCTAAATCAAAAATTGGAGACAAATTGGTAAATGCAGCAAATATATCTTTGAAGCCAAGAAAAATAATTACCTCTATAAATGATGTTGTTTTAGAGGTTAATAATTTAAGACACTGGTATAAATTAAATTCTTCAATTTTCCAACCCAAATGGAATAAGGCTTTAAAAGAAGTTAGTTTTAAATTGTATCGAAATGAAGTCCTTGGAATTGTTGGATCTTCTGGGAGCGGAAAAAGTACTTTATGTAGAGCTTTAATAGGACTCTTGAAGGTGAGAGGAGGTGAAATAAAAGTTTATGAAAGAAATTTAGAATTACATAAAAAAAAGTCTAATAATTTTAAAAATATACAAATAGTTTTCCAAGATCCTTTTTCAAGTTTGAATCCAAAAATGAAAATTAAAAATATTTTGAAGGATATATTTTTAATTCAAAAAATATCTAATAATTATCAAATTAAAAATGAGATTAAACTAATTTTGAAAAATTTAAATCTACCTTCAGATTCTGAATTCTTAAACTCCTACCCCAATCAATTATCTGGCGGTCAATTACAAAGAATTTCAATTGCAAGATCATTATTACTTAAACCAAAAATTCTCATCTGCGATGAAAGTGTAAATATGTTAGATGCATATGTAAAAGTTGAGATACTTGATTTACTTAGAAAGATACAAGAAAAAATGGATTTAACTATAATTTTCATTACTCATGATTTAGGAATTGCAAAGAAATTTTGTAATAGATTATTAGTTATGAATTATGGACAGATTATTGAAGAAGGCGATTCAGTTACAGTTTTTTCTAATCCTAAGAATAATGTTACAAAAGCTTTAGTAAATAGCTCCTTAAACCTTAATTGATTTTTTTAAGACTCTCAATAATTTCTGAAATTCTTGGGGTAATTCTGCTTCAAATTTCATTTCTTCTCCATTTATAGGATGAAAAAGTCCTAGCTCTACAGCATGTAAAGCCTGACCATCCAATTTGCAAGGAAGCTTTTTACACCTTCCATATAAAGGATCACCAAGAATGGGGTGATTGATATGTGCACAATGAACTCTTATTTGATGAGTTCTTCCAGTATCTAATTTGAAGCTCATTAATGAATAATTACCTAATCTTTCTAATAATTTCCAATAAGTACATGCATATCTCCCGGATTTTTCATCAACTACTGCATACTTCAATCGATTTAGTTTATCTCTACCTATGTGTCCAACAATTTTACCTTCTGAAGTATTTGGGACTCCATGAATTACCGCAATATAGTTTCTTGAAGCGATTTTTTCTTTTATTTGTATTTGAAGATTGACAAGTGATTCTTGGCTTTTTGCTACAACCATACAGCCAGATGTGTCCTTATCTAATCTATGAACTATCCCAGGTCTTAACTTGCCATTTATTCCAGGTAAATCTTTACAGTGAAAAAGTAGTCCATTTACTAAGGTGCCTGATTTATGTCCTGGAGCTGGATGGACTATGAGTCCTGATTGTTTATTAATTACAATGATGTGTTCATCTTCAAAAAGGATATTTAAGTTCATCTTTTCTGGCTTTAAATATATGAGAGGTTCTGGAGGAGGCATCCAAATTTGTATATTATCTCCTGTTTTTAATGGGGTTTTAGCTTTTGCAGTTTTGTAGTTAACAAGAACTAATCCCGCGTTTATAAAATATTGTATTCTTGCTCTACTCTGTTCAGGCCTCTTACTTACTAGCCACCTATCGAGTCGCATAGGAAGGGACATTTCATAAGTAATTTCTATTAATTCACCTTTTCCTACTCCAAAAGAGTTTTTATTACTTGAGTTCATCTTGGCACTTCCAAAGAAATCTTTCCTAGCATTTGATTACGATAATCTTCTAATAATTTGTGAGCCATTCTTCTTTTATCACCTGAGGTATGTTTTAAGGCTACAAGATCAATCCATTCATGAGGGTTATCAAAGTTCTTTAATATATCAACTCCATATCTATCAGATATCTTTGAGAGTGAAATATTCGCATTTTTATCTTCTTTTAATTTGAAAATTATTTTTATAAATTCAATCGCAACACTTTCTATTTCATAAGCAGCCTCTCCAATATCATCACAAAGTGCAAGATTCAGAGCCGATTTTTGATTCTCTAAATTAGGAGGTATAACACCGGGGGCATCAAGCAAATCTATTCCATTGTCTAATCTGATCCATCTAAGATTACGTGTTACGCCTGCTTTCCTAGCGCTTTCAACAACTTTTTTCTTAGCGATTCTATTTATTAATGCAGATTTTCCTACATTAGGAAAACCGAGGGTAAGTGCTCTGATCGGCCTGACCTTCATTCCTCTAGATAATCTTTTGTTGTCAATTGATAATCGGGATTCCTTAGCAGATTTACAAATTTCTTTTATTCCTTTACCATTTTTTGCATCACACCAAAGAGGATATATATTATCTTTTTTAAACCACTTGTTCCAATTAGTTATAGTTTCTGTACTTATCATATCCGCACGATTTATCACAAGGATATGTTTTTTGTTTCTAATCCATTGATTAAGATGAGGATGACCTGTTGATAAAGGAATTCTTGCATCTCTAACTTCTATAACTAAATCTACCCTATTTATCACTTCAGTTAGCTTTTTTTCGGCTTTAGCAATATGGCCTGGGTACCATTGAATTTTAGGTATTTCCAATTGATTAAATCCAACAAGTTGTACGTATGAACCTTTTGATTCTTATTAATTTCAAAAGTTATTATATTTAATATTAATGTAAATATTAAATTTTTTTTATTTTTATAAATTTGTTATGTCTAGCTAATTTTTAAAATTTATTAAGGCATAAGTAACACTTAGTACTTTTTAACCCAATAAGCTCAAATTAACGTTAGGGTTTCTTGGTAAAAATAGGATGTTTTAATGTCGAAGTTGTCTCTTTCCAGTCTTGATAAGTCTAAATTAGAAGGAAAAAAAGTTCTTGTAAGGGTTGATTTTAATGTCCCATTAAATGACAGTGGTCAAATTACTGATGATACTAGAATAAGAGCAGCAATTCCTACGATAAAATATCTTATAAATAATTCGGCAAAAGTTATATTAGCTGCTCATTTTGGAAGACCTAAAGGGAAAGTTAATGAGAAAATGAGATTAACCCCAGTTGCTGCCAGATTAAGCGATATCTTGGAACAAAAAGTTAATCTGACTGAAAGCTGCATTGGTGAAGAGGCTCTAGCTAAATCTAATAGTTTAAACAATGGGGAGGTTTTATTACTAGAAAATGTTCGTTTTTATGAAGAAGAAGAAAAAAATGATTTAGATTTCGCTAAAAATTTAGCTTCTCATGCAGATATGTATGTTAACGATGCTTTTGGAGCTGCGCATAGAGCTCATGCTTCAACTCAAGGAGTTACAAAATTTTTAGAACCTGCTGTTGCAGGATTTTTGTTAGAAAAAGAGTTGAAATATTTACAGGGCGCAATTGATGCTCCAAAACGTCCTCTTGCAGCAATAGTAGGAGGTTCTAAAGTAAGTAGCAAAATTGGAGTTTTGGATTCTCTTTTAGATAAGTGTGACAAAATTATTATTGGGGGCGGTATGATTTTTACTTTTTACAAGGCAAGAGGATTAGATGTTGGGAAGAGTCTTGTTGAGGAAGATAAACTCGAACTAGCAAGAAATTTAGAGGCAAAAGCAAAAAATAAAGGGGTAGAGCTTCTATTACCATCTGATGTATTACTTGCAAATGAGTTTTCTCCTGATGCAGAAAGTAAAGTCTCTCAAATAGATGCAATAAGTGGTGATTGGATGGGCCTAGACATTGGGCCACAATCAATCAAGGTTTTCCAAAATGCTCTTGCCGAATGTAAAACAATAATTTGGAATGGTCCAATGGGTGTTTTTGAATTTGATAAATTTGCTGAAGGTACAAATGCAATAGCAACAACCCTGGCAGATTTAAGTTCTTTCTCTGAGGTTTGTACAATTATTGGAGGGGGAGATTCTGTCGCTGCAGTAGAAAAAGCTGGCTTAGCTGAAAAAATGTCACATATATCTACTGGTGGAGGGGCTAGTTTAGAACTTTTAGAAGGCAAAACTTTACCTGGAGTAGCAGCTTTAAAAGACGCTTAAATTATATTTTTTCAACAATTTCAACGCTTTTAGTGAAAGAAATAGTTCCCTTTGGATGAGAGATAACACCTGACCATATTTGTCTTGCTGGTTTGGATGATGCTCTAGTCGTTTTAAAAATGCCTCCAGAGGCTAAAGGCTCAATATTGATTTCTTGTTTTAAATGAGAATCTTCCAGATGCGATATTATTCCTCCAGCTATAATTACATCCCCAAGTGGTTCATTTAGAATAATATCAATATCATATTTTGTACCAGTAAGAACTTTCTCAGGAATTCTAAAAATAATATCTATTTTGTTTTGGTCATTTCTAATAGTAGTTAATAAATTTTTTATCTTTCCATTTTTTATTTTGTCGTTTTGAATGGAAAACAGATACTTAAAATTAGATTCAAGAAAGTATTTATCCCCATTAAATATTTTATTTCCATTAACTTTGATATTAAATATTTTTTCTTTAGAGTTTTCTACGCTTAATCTTTTAATTTGCCATGTTGAATTAGGGAAATCTTTGATTATTTCCTTAAATTGTTCTTGAATTTTAAAGTTTTCATCTTCTTTAAAAATGTTTTTTATCAATTTTAGGTTTCGAGTATTTAATGCATTTTCAAGATTTCTTCTTATATCAACGTTTGTATTTTGGGTGATTGCTAATTTTGGGGAAATGAGATAAATAAATATATATATAAATAATCCTAATTTTGGAAAAAACTTTAAATTGAACATTTTCATAATTTTATTTTACTTATTTAATTTTTAATGTCTAAAAAAAGAAATAATTTATTAATAGCGGCAAGTGGAACAGGAGGTCATATCTTTCCTGCTTTAGCAGTCTCTAAAAAGGTTGAAAAAGATTGGGATATTCATTGGCTAGGAGTTACAAAAAGACTCGATTCTGAATTTGTACCTAGCAAATATAATCTTTTGACTTTGAATTTGGAGACACCAAAAAAAAATATTTTTAGAGTATTTCAATATCTAAAAATCTTATTTTCAATTTTTAATATTATTAAAATCCTAAAAGAAAAAAAAATTAATTTAGTATTTACTACTGGTGGATATATTTCAGCACCGACAATTCTTGCAGCAAAGTGGCTTAAAATACCTGTTATCCTCCATGAATCAAATTTAATACCGGGCACAGTTACAAAATATTTTGGTTTTCTATGTGAATTTGTTCTTCTGGGTTTTAAAGATACAAATTATTATTTAAAAAATTGCAAAACAATTTTCACTGGTACTCCTCTTAGGGATCAGTTTTATGAAATTAATCCTTTACCAAAATGGGTTCCAAGAGGAAAGGGTCCTCTTTTGATTGTTATGGGAGGAAGTCAAGGTGCAAAGATGATTAATGAAATTTTTTATGAATCTATTGATTTTTTAATAAAACAAAATTTTCGTATAGTTCATATTATTGGTGAAAATAATTCTAATAATTTGGTAAAATTCAAATCTAATAATTATGTTCAAAAGAAATTTACTAATCAAATTGCATCTTTGATGCAAAACTGTGAACTCGTTATATCAAGATCTGGAGCAGGAACAATAAATGAACTCATACAAACTGGAAAACCATCAATTTTAATTCCATACCCTAATTCAAAAAATAATCACCAAGAAAAAAATGCAATGATTCTTTCCTCAATAGGGGGTGCAATTTTAATGAATCAAAATCAAATATCAAAGTTATTTTTTGAAGAGACTTTGAAAAGGATTTTAAAATTTAAATTAAAAAAAGGAAAACCCAAATATGAAATTTTAGATTTAATGAAAGAAAATATAAAAAATCTTGATACCTTAAAATCTACAAATGAGATTAAAAAATTAATAAACTATTTTTTAAAAGAATTTTGAATTTCTCTACATAAAATTTTATTATTTTTTCTAGTCTGTAAACTTATTCTTGCCCATTTTTCATTAAGAAATCTAAATGAGTTGCATTCTCTAATTAATATCCCTTTTTTTTCTAAATAATGAATATTTGAAGACAAGGAGAATTTACTTTCTATTAAAAAAAAGTTAGTTGAAGAGTTATGTACTTTAAGATTTTTTATTTTCGATAATTCATTAGAAACCCAATTTTTCTCAGTATTTACCCAGTTATGAATCATTGATGTCCATTCCTCATAAAGAATTTTATTACTTAATAGTTCTATTCCAGCTTTTATAGCAAATGAATTTAATGGCCAAGGGTCTCTTTTTATATTCCATTTCTTAAGTTTTTCAGATGAGCCAATAATATAACCTAATCTTAAACCTGCAATATTAAAGAGTTTGGTCAAACTCCTAATAACTAATAAATTATCATATTTTTTAGTGAGTGGAATTAAAGATTCTTTCTCACCATTAGGTGTGATGGCTAAGAAAGCTTCATCACAAATAACTAGTTTATATTTTTTTAGAATAATTTCTAAAGATTTTTTATCCCATAATTGACCCGTAGGGTTATGTGGGTTGGTTATCCAAAGAACATCACAAATTGGTTTAATTGGAAAGGTTTGGGGAAAACTATTGCTCCAATTTTTTGGTAATTCTGAATAATCGAAGCTAGCGTTCCAGCAATTTAGTGATCTTTCATAATCTACGAAGCCTGGACTTGGTATACAACTTGCTCCAGATTTGGAAGCTTCATAACCTGCCCAAGTTATTAATTCAGAAGCCCCATTCCCTGGCAATATATTATCAGGATTTATTTGATGAAATTCTCCAATGATTTCTCTCAAACTATTTAGATTTCTTTCAGGATAATATCGAAATCCTAGAGTTTTAATTTCTGAAATTAAAACATCTAATATCAGCTTGGGGGGTTCAAAAGGGACTAGTGAAGCACTTGAATCAATTATTTTAGATGGTAATAAATTTAATTTTTTTGCTTGAGTTAATATATTTCCTCCATGCTTGAAGTTTATTTCTTTTATACCTTTATTATTCAAATTATTAGTATTGAATTTATCCATAAATTATCTTAGGTTTTATTCAATCCATTCTAAGTTTGATCCAATAGCCTCTCTCACATTTGATAATTGGTGAATGTTAATTTGTTTTAGGATCCCGTTAAGAATATTTGGGACTAATTGTGGCCCCTTATAGATCCATCCAGTATATATTTGTACTAAAGATGCTCCAGAGCAAATTCTTTCCCAAGCAGATTCTGGACTATCAATTCCACCTACTCCAATTAAATTAATATTATTATCAATATTGTGAATATGTCTAATTATTTTATTTGCTTTTCGTTGAAGTGGCTTGCCACTTAATCCTCCATTTTCCTCAGAAAGTAATAGCCCTGTTTGCTTTATCTTTCTTTGTTCAAAACCTAATCTATCTAGACTAGTATTTGTAGCAATTATTCCATCAATATTCTCATCAATTATTAATTGGCATATATCTTCGATATCTTTATAACTTAAATCTGGTGCGATTTTCACAAATAAAGGAGGACAATTATCTAAATTTTTGACTTCTCTAAGTAGTTCTTTAAGAAGAATTGGATCTTGTAACTTTCTCAGTCCTTCAGTATTAGGTGAACTTACATTTATAACTGCGTAATCACAATAAGGAATCAAAAGTTTTAAAGAAGTTAAATAATCTTCTGTAGCTTTGGATAAGCTTGTAATTTTAGATTTCCCAAAATTTATGCCCAAACAATTATTTTTTCTATGTTTTTTTAAATCAACATTTTGCTTTAAAAAGTTTTTAACAAGATTTTCTGCACCATGATTATTAAATCCCATTCTATTTAATGCTGCTTGCTCCTTAGCTAATCTAAATAATCTTGGTTTAGGATTACCAGATTGAGCAAATTTAGTAACTGTACCAATTTCAGCAAAACCAAATCCAAATTCCTTCCAAATATTTGCAGCATTTCCATTCTTATCAAAGCCTGCTGCTAAACCTACTGGATTACAAAAATCTATCCCACATATTTTTTGATGTAATCTTTTATCAACAACACAAAATTCTTGATTTAAACTCTTTATTATTCTTGAAATTAAGGGCCAATCTCTATTATTTGAACTAAAAGTGAGAAGACTTAAGGAGAAATTTGTAAGGTACTCTGCATCTATTCCTGTATCTTTTTTAAGGATAGGAGTTACCAAGTTCTTATAAATATTATTAAATATCCCTTTCTGATCAATCATAAAAATATTAAAGATTAAGTATTAATATTCTCTATTATCCAATATTTTTGATTTTTAGGAATTAATCTCCAATTACGCCATTCAAACAATTCATATTTTTCAACGAGTATATAACTTTCTTCTCCAAGTAATTCATTCAATTCACTAGAATTTAAAAAATATTTTTTTTGGGCAAATTGTTCAAGTAATTCATTTTTGGAGAATAATTTTTGAATTTTATTAGTTTCTTTTTTCTTTGAAAAGTCGATTGCTTCAAATGATTTTTTAACTTCACCAACTAAAGGTATTCCTTTGCTATAGCTTGTGGCAATTAAATCAACTCTCTCATTCTGTTTATCCCCACTATGACCTTTGACAAATTCCATCACTAGGCCTTTTATTCTTAAATTATCTATTTTTTGCCATAAATCCAAATTTTGAACAGATTTACCTGCGCTTGTTTTCCATCCATTTCTCTTCCAATTGATGATCCATTTTGTATAGCCTTCAATTACATATTTACTATCTGTTCTTAATTTAAAGTTTTCTTTTAATTGAAAATCTTTTAACTTTTCGAGAGTTTTGATAGCTGCAGTGAGTTCCATCCTATTGTTAGTGGTATTTTCTTCTGAACCACCTATTTCTAGTTCACTATTATCATTAAAAATTATTAGTCCTCCCCACCCACCAGGACCTGGGTTTCCACTGCAAGCACCATCTGTTGCAGCTTCAATTGCAATATTTTGTTGACTATTCATAATTTTAAAGCCGATATTAGGTATATCGGCTAGAAAAATTTTTCTCTATTTTAGTGTAACTTTACCGCCAGCTTCTTCAATCTCTTTCTTTAAAGTTTCAGCATCTGCTTTCGCAATACCTTCTTTAACTGTCTTTGGTGCTGATTCAACAAGTGCTTTTGCATCACCAAGACCAAGACCAGTAGCATTTCTTACAACTTTAAGGACTTTGATTTTAGCCGCTGCATCGAAGCTTTCTAGAATTACGTCGAATTCAGTTTTCTCTTCAGCTGCTCCGCCGTCTCCATCTCCACCGCCAGCTCCTGGAGCTGCCATTACTACACCAGCTGATGCAGCTGCAGAGACACCAAATGCCTCTTCAATTTGTTTAACAAGTTCAGATGCCTCTAAAAGTGAGAGGGATTTTAATGAATCGAGAATTTCTTCAGTTTTTGCAGTCATTTTCTTAAAAGATAATTAATTTTGAAGTTTAAGATTCTGATTTTTCAGAATGTTGTTTAAGTGATCTAGCAATTCCAGAAGGTACTTCATTGATAGAAATAGCAATTTTTGTAGCAACACCATTTAATGCGCCGGCAATTTTTGCCATTAATACCTCTCTTGAAGGTAGACTTGCGATCTCTTTTATTTCAGATTCGCTGAGAAGTCTCCCCTCGAATAAAGCTCCTTTGGTTTCGGATTTTTTTGTCTCTTTCTGAAAAGATTGAATTGCTTTTACAGCGCCTCCAACATCTTCTTTGATTAAAACAAAAGCATTAGTCCCTGTTAGTAAGGATTCAAGATCAGTCCAGTTACTATTGCCATCAATTGCTTTACGCATTAATGAGTTTTTAGTAACTTTGCAAATGCCATTATTTGTTTGCAATCTTGATCGCAAATCAGACATCTCCTTGATAGTTAAACCTTTATAGTCAAGAACTACAGCCATTTCCGAATCATCTAACAGAGATTTTATTTCTGTGACAATTTTTTGCTTATTCTCTATTGTTCGGCCCATTGTTGTTTTTGGATCGTAATTTAGGAAGAGCAGGAAATGCGGCAAAGTCCATTTATGAAAGAGGCCGCACTTATTAGATCCAAAAAGAAAATAATTAAGACGAAACCTCGGGAGGATTTAAAGATTTAGCCGAAACTAAATTAACCTACTTTCTTTGGCCGTATTATTGCTTTAAAATTATACTACAGAGCGTTAACTTTCAGGCTGATAATCTTGCAAGGCATTTATATCGACTTGAACTGAAGGTCCCATAGTTGAAGTTAGATAAAAACTTCTCCAATACTTACCCTTCGCACCACTAGGCTTATTTTTATCAATAGATTCTTGTAATGTCTTTAAGTTTTCAAATAAGGCATTTTCGGTAAAACTAGCTTTCCCAAAGCGAACATGCACAATGCCAGCTTTATCTGCTCTAAATTCTAGTTTGCCTGCTTTAAATTCTTTTATTGCACTAGCTATATCACCAGTTACAGTACCCGCTTTAGGATTTGGCATTAACCCCCTTGGACCTAAAACTCTTCCAAGTTTTGCTACTTTTGGCATCATATCAGGAGTCGCAATAAGCAAATCAAAATCCATATTGCCTTTATTAATGCTTTCTACAAGATCCTCTTCTCCAAAAAGATCTGCACCTGCAGATTTGGCTTTTGCTACATTTTCACCACTTGTTATAACAGCAATTTTAATACTTTGGCCAGTTCCATTGGGTAGAGCTACTGTTGTTCTTAATTGTTGATCTGTATATTTAGGATCAATTCCTAACCGAATATGGGCTTCAATAGTCTCATCAAATTTAGCGTTTGCATTTTCCTTGACAATACCTAAGGCTTCAAGGGGAGCATACGTGCGATCTTCTATCTTTGTTGATAGAGCCTTCATTCTTTTGGATAGTTTTTTCATAATATATTTGGGTTCAAACGGTTAAATAATTAACCTCCCCTAAAAGGTGAATGTTTGGTATTGAATTTATTCTGTAATAGAAACACCCATGTTTCGAGCAGTTCCTTCAATTACCTTCATAGCTGATTCAATACTCGTACAGTTTAAATCAGGAAGCTTTGTTTTGGCTATCTCCTCTAATTGAGATTTACTTATATTGCCAACAGATCCTTTGGATGACTCACCAGCTCCTTTTTCTATTCCAGCGGCTTTAGTTATTAAGACTGAAGCAGGTGGAGTTTTGGTTATAAAGGTAAAGCTCCTATCTTCAAAAACTGAAATTTCAACAGGTATAACAAAACCGGCTTTATCTTGTGTTCTTGCATTATATTCTTTGCAAAATGCCATGATATTTACACCGTGTTGACCTAAAGCTGGACCCACTGGTGGGGCTGGATTTGCTTTGCCAGCTTGAAGTGCTAGCTTGATAACCGCAACAATTTTTTTTGCCATTAGATTCTTGAATTTAAACTGAGGTTAAAAATGATTAATTTACTCGATAAACAGAAATAATAATTAATTTTGTTTATTGATTTGGGAGAATTCTAATTCTACAGGAGTTTCGCGCCCAAATATTGAAAGTAATGCTTTTAATTTATTTCTTTCACCCGAAACTTCTATAACTTCACCCTGGAAATCTTTAAAAGGTCCACTTGTGACGATAATTCTATCTTTTTCCTCAAGATCTAATTTTATTACAGCTTTCTTCTCCGAGGCGCGCTTAAATATTCTATTTACCTCTTGCCTGGATAAGGGTCGAGGTTTAATATGTCCTCGTGATCTACCGCTGCCTCTTCCATCTTCCGCTCCAACAAAATTAATAACATTGGGAGTACTTTTTACAGCCATCATTGTATCTTCATCCAGAATCATCCTAACCAATACGTAACCAGGGAAAACTTTTTCTTCTGTAGTTTGTCTAGAACCATCTTTCTTAAGTTTAATACCTGGAGTTTGAGGAATTTCAATCTCTATAATTCTATTATTAACACCTAGAGTTACCGACCTTTGTTCGAGAGTGGCTTTTACTTTCTTTTCACAGCTTGATGCAACTTGAACTGCATACCATCTAGCAATACTAGTATTAGCCTTTTGAGAACTAAGGTTTGTTGTCAATTCATTACTCATTTTTCTTTCTTTGGAAACTGGATAAATGATTTTTTAAAATTATAGGATAGAGTCTATATTTAAAAATTTTTAATTTAACGGAAAATTTGTGATGCAGCCCATCCATAAAATCTACTTACAGATGCAATTGCCGCAGCAGAAAAGGATACCATAATGATAACAGCAATAGATTCGCTAAATAACTGTTGTTTGTTAGGCCACACAACTAGTTTGAGTTCATCGAATGTAGAAGTTAAAAAATTCTTCTTTTTCTTCGGCTCTTTTATTTCAGAAGGCTCTTTTTTAAGAGGTTCTTGATTAGTAGGACTTGTCACAAAATTTTAATTTAGTTTAAGCTTAAAAAAACTTAAAATTATATTAGCTCATCGTTTTACTCATCAGCTAGGTTTAAACAAAATCTCATCTTTTTTTGAAGGGCTAATTTTTACAGATATATTTTTTTTATTTTTAAAATTATCTTCTAATAGTTTTGATGCTAGTGGATTTTCTATTTGTCTTCTAAGTTCTCTTCCTAAGGGCCTAGCACCATATTCAGGCTGATAGGAATCATTAGCAATCTTTTGTATAACTCTTTTATCAATATTAATTTTTATCCCCTGTTCAAGTAATAATTTTTTTAAATCTTCTATTTGTAAAAGAATTATTTTTTGTAGTTGATCGATTGATAGTGTATCAAACTTTACTATTTCATCAATTCTGTTTAAAAATTCGGGTCTAAAAATAGAGGATAATGATTTATTAATAGAATCTTGTAAAGTTTGTTTTCTTAATTCGGAATTTTCTTTTTGATTCGTAATTATTTTTGAATCTTCTAATATTATTTTTCCAGCTAAATTGCTAGTCATTATTATGACTGTATTTTTGAAGTCAACAGTTCTCCCTTGAGAATCCGTTAATCTTCCTTCATCTAAAACTTGTAGGAGGATATTGAAAACTTCTGAATGCGCTTTTTCGATCTCATCAAGGAGAATTACAGAATAAGGTTTTCTCCTAACTGCTTCAGTTAATTGCCCTCCCTCTTCGTAGCCAACATAACCTGGAGGAGCTCCTAAAAGTCTTGCGACAGCGTTTTTCTCCATATATTCACTCATATCAAGTCTTAATAAAGCTTCTTCTTCATCAAATAATGATGATGCCAAAGATTTTGCTAATTCTGTCTTGCCAACTCCTGTCGGACCCATAAATAAGAATGATCCAATTGGTCTTTTAGGATTCTTCATTCCAACTCTCGCTCTTCGTATCGCAGAAGAAACAGCTTTTATAGCTTTTTCTTGTCCAATAACTTTTTCACTTATTTCTAACTCCAAGTTAACTAATTTTTTTCTTTCATTAGAAACTACTTTGGCAATAGGAATTCCAGTTATTTTTGAAATAACATCAGCAATATCATCAGGTTCAACTTGATATTTCAAATTATAGTTTCTATTTCTTTGAAGTTTCTGGCAACTTATCTCAACATTTTTTATTTCACATTCAACTTCATTTAGCTCTGCTTCTAGATTATTTAGGTTATCAAAATTATCTATTTCATCGCTATGAATGCTTAATTCTTCGATTTTTAGAATTAGCCTATTCTCTTCTTTTAACAAAAAAAATAATTGTTCCATTTTTTCTCGATCATTTTCCCAATCATTAGTAATTTCATTCAATTTCTTTATAGATAATTCTTTGCTTTCTAATAACTTTTCTCTTTCTTCGATATTTTCGGGGAAGATATTTTGTAACTTACTTTCAATAGTATCGATATTTTTTTCTTCATCGATAATTGTTTGGGGTTTTATATTAGATTCAATTTTTAATTGGGCTGCTGCTTCATCTATCAAATCTATTGCTTTATCTGGAAGGCACTTATCACTTATGTATCTATCTGCAAGTCTGGCAGAACAATTAATTGCTTCTTCTGTAATTCTAATGCCATGATGTAATTCATATTTCTTTTTTATACCCTGTAAAATTTTTGCACTTAACTCAACTGATGGTTCATTAACTAATATCTTTTGAAAACAATTATTTAATGACTGATCTTTTTCAATACTTTCGCGAAATTTTTCAGGCGTTGTTGTTCCTATGCATCTGAGCTCACCGTCGGTAAGTAAAGGTTTTAAAATGTTGCTTATATCTGTTGTAGTTCTATCAGAAGTGATTATTGTATGAATTTCATCAATAAATAAAATAATGCCTTGATTAGAGTCTTTAATTTCATTAAGTATTAAGCTTAGTCTTTCCTCTAATTGACCTCTAAATTTTGTTCCAGAAACTAATGCTCCCAAGTCAAGAGAGATAATTTTTGAGTTTTTTAACAAATCAGGAACTTTTTTTTCTACTATCAATTGAGCAAGTAATTTGGCAATAGAAGTTTTGCCAACGCCTGGATGACCAATGAGGATTGGATTATTTTTGCTTCGTCGAGATAAAACTCTCATTACGTTATTAATCTCATCCCCTCGCCCTATTACTGGGTCTAGCAGACCTTTTTCAGCAGATTCTGTTAAATCTTTTCCGTAAAGAGACAGTACATTCTCTTCAGTTTTTTGCTTGGTTTTAATTATAAGATTACTTTTCGGTGAAGGGATAATGGCTTTTGATTCCTTTATTAGCTCCTCCTTATCACTTTCATCGATAGATTTATTTATTAAAATTTTATCTTCATCAGATATATATTTTTTATTTTCTATATAATTTTGTCTTTGAATAATATTTGGGGAAAATTTTAATTCTTCTTCTAATTGTTCTACTGAAAGATCTCCCTCTTGAAAAACATAATTTCCTATTCTTGGATCACTGCCTAAAGCAATTAACAAATGAGGAATATCTATAAATTTAGAACCCCACTGTGTTTTTATTTGATTCGCATTGTCTAATAAAATTTCGAGCTCTTCACCAATAGTAAAAATATCTGAATCATTTATTGGGGTTTCTTCTAAAAATTCTTCAGTTATGTCTAGAACTGTATTTTGATCTATTGATAACTTTTCTATAAATGAAAAAAATTCACTTGAGGTGAACAAAGTATGAATAATATGTTCAATATTAAATTCACTATGATCCCATTTTTTTGCAGTTTCTTCTCCCAATAAAAGAAGATTCCAACTTATATCACTAAAAAGTTCTGGATTTGAGGTAAGAGTTTCTCTCATAAACTATATAAGATTTATGCTTGGTAATTTATTTTTATCTTAATTAAGAATAACTTAATGATCATTTAGAATTTTTATAATTATAGGTTGTATTTAAAAAATTTTATTTAATAAAGAGATTTTTTAGTTTGATTGGAAAATTTTCATGATTACTAGATAATTGGTAAAGGGTTTAAGAACTTGTTTTGAAATCAAAAAAAATAATTTGATTATCTTCTTTATATTTCAGATATTAGCCAAATACTTCAGCTATTTATAGGATTTAAATAGTATTAATTAAATTGTGAAAGAAACTATTGATTTCCTTATTGACACTATTGAAGCTAGGCAAGTGCTTGATTCAAGAGGGAACCCCACTGTAGAGGCTGAAGTATTTTTGGAATGTGGTGCTATTGGCAGAGCAATAGTTCCTAGCGGAGCGAGTACTGGTGCTCATGAAGCACACGAATTGAGAGATGGTGGGACAAAATATATGGGGAAAGGTGTCTTAAATGCGGTTAATAAAATTCATGAGACGATTTCTCCTGCTTTATGTGGATTATCAGCTTTAGATCAAACAAGTATTGATAACTTAATGATTGAAATTGATGGAACTCCTAATAAATCTAGTTTGGGTGCTAACTCAATTCTTGCAGTGAGTCTAGCCAACGCTAGAGCTGCATCAAATGCTTTGGATCTACCGTTATATAGATATCTTGGCGATCCATTATCTAATCTTCTCCCTGTACCACTGATGAATGTAATTAATGGTGGAGCTCATGCACCTAATGGTCTTGATTGCCAAGAATTTATGCTTGTCCCTCATGGGGTGAAAACTTTTAGTGAAGCATTAAGAATTGGAACTGAAATATTTCATTCACTAAAATCTTTACTTGAAAAAAAAGGTTTATCTACAGCTGTTGGAGACGAAGGTGGTTTTGCTCCAGAATTATCATCTAGTGAAGCAGCAGGAGATTTGCTTTTAGAGGCTATTCAGAAAGCAGGATTTATTCCTGGTGAGCAGGTATCGTTAGCATTAGACGTAGCTAGTACTGAATTTTATAAAGATGGATTTTATAAATATGAAGGTAAAAGTTTAACTAGCTCTCAAATGATTTCTTATCTTTCAAATTTAGTTTCAAATTATCCAATAGTTTCAATAGAGGATGGACTAGCAGAAGATGATTGGGAGGGTTGGTCAGCCCTAAATAAAGAGATTGGAAATAAAGTGCAGTTAGTAGGTGATGATTTATTTGTTACTAATACTGAAAGGTTAAGAAAAGGAATATTAGAAAAATCCGCAAATTCAATATTAATAAAGGTAAATCAAATTGGCACATTAACAGAAACTCTGGAAGCTATGGATCTAGCTAAAAGTGCTGGTTTTACAAGTGTTATCAGTCATAGAAGCGGCGAAACAGAAGATACAACGATTGCCGATTTATCTGTGGCAACGCGAGCCGGGCAAATTAAAACTGGCTCTTTGAGCAGAAGTGAAAGAATTGCTAAGTACAATAGGCTCTTAAGGATTGAGGAAGAGTTGGGTGATCAAGCTAGATTTGCTGGTGATTTAGGATTAGGTCCAAAAAATATATAGTTTTTATTGCTTCAGCTTTTCTATTCTTGAACCTTTTCTCATGCTTAATTGACACTTAATCCAATCAATACTTATTGGAGCTGCAAAAATTAAAGGTAAGACCGCAAAATTATTTTGGTTATTAGTTACTAGTAAGGCTGATGCTATGGTTAAGCTTCCTATAAGAATAGAATGACCTAATGATTTTTGCGCAGTAAACATTTTCTTAAATTGCCTATCAGACTCGCCCATCCTTATTTGAAGTTGTAAATCACCCTGCTCTAATCTCTCTAAACTCTCATCAATTCTTTTTGGGATACCTACAGCCTTTGAACCTAACTCTCCTACTTGCCTACCAAATTGGTTAATTAAATCATTAGGTGTTTGATTGTTAGAAGTCATTAAATCAATTAGATAAGGCTTAGTTATTGATACAAGGTTAAACCCTGGATCTAACATCCTACCAACACCTTCAAAAGTTGATAGTGCTCTCATTACAAATATTAAATCAACTGGTAGCTGAAAAGGAGTTTCATAAACAAGTTCGTATAAGTCCCCAGAAAGTTTTTCAATGATATTTGGGCTGAATGGTGGAGTTAAAGCTTCTTTCAGCATTAATCTAACTAATCTTCTAACTGGACCTACATCTATATTTTTAGAAATCAAGCCCGCTTGCTGGAGTTGAGTTACTAGTGATGATGCATCTCTTAATGCTGCAGATTGAACCATAGATCCTAAGCTTGCTTGTAGATTATTTGAAATATTGCCCATCATCCCAAAATCATAAAAGATTAACTTGCTTGAATTTGAAACGGCTAAATTACCTGGATGAGGATCAGCATGAAAAAAACCATAATTTACGAGCTGTTTTAAATAGCTAACTGCACCTATTTCTGCAATCTTTGATAAGTCAATATTCTTAGATTTTAATTTTTCAACATCACTTATTTTTGTACCTTCTAAATAACTTAAACAAAGAACTCTTTCAGTGCTCAAGTTCCAAATTACCTCAGGAATTTCTACATTTTCATCATCAATAAATTGCTGCCTAAATCTTGCGGCGTATTGAGCTTCACATTTAAAATCTAGTTCTTTCATAAGAACTTTTCTACACTCTTTTGCTATTGCAACCCAATTCCTTCCTCTACTCCAGTTCTTATTCTTTTGGATTATGAAAGCAATTTGTTGCATTATGCTCAAATCGATTGTGAATAAATTCTTCAGATTAGGTCTTTGAACTTTAAATACAACTTCTTTCCCATCTTTTAAAGTTGCTTTATGAACCTGAGCTAACGAAGCTGATCCAATTGGAGTAGAAGTAATTTGGTTGATTTCTGAGAACTTATGTCCTAATTCTTTTTGGATAATTTCTTCAACTTTCGTATATGAGAACTGAGGAACTTGATCTTGTAACTTTGATAATTCTTGTATCCAAGTATTCGGAATTAAATCAGGCCTCGCAGATAATAGCTGACCAATTTTGATAAAAGCAGAACCAAGTTCAATTAATTGATTAGTAAACCACTTAGCTCTTCTTATTTGAACTTTATTTTTTTTATCCCTTTTAGTTTGAAAAATTTTAAATATTAAATTGTCTAGCCATAAATTAACCAAAAGTAAAATAAGTATTCTCCAAATAAGAAATCCTCTTTTGATTTTCTTTATTCGATTTTTAAATTTATTATTAGTCATTAAATTGAATTATTCATTTTTCTATTAAAGTGATCAATTTTTACTTTAATATCTTCTATTTCTTTTAGAACATCACTTAAGTATGGATCTTGATTAGATTCTGAAGTATCAGCATTTCTACTATTACTTAATTCATTTTCCATTCTTTCAGCTTCTTCAATAATTGCGTCTTTTAGCGTGTCAAATTCTTTTTTAATTTTTCCTGGGACATCTTGAGCAATGTTTGAAGCTTCTTCAATTTTTTCTACGACTATTTTGTTTAATTTTTCAGTTACCTTTTTAATAGCTGCTTTTAAAAGATAATCAGAATTCGTCATAAATAATATTTAAAGCTTTTAAGCAATTCACAACTTTCATTTATCTAATCATAGATCAATTGAGAACAAATCTGTAAATTGATTTCCTTTTCAATTTATCTATTCTTATTTTTCCTATGTAAGTTTGTATCTATATTATGCTTTTTTCTTTTTTATCTCTTAACTTATATTTATGTAAAAAGGTTAGAAATTTTAATAGTATATTTTTCTACCCAAAAACTCATCTAATTATTGATTAAAAGGAGTTTTATTAAATTGGAAATTATTGAGACAGATGTTGCTATTATTGGAGGTGGTCCAGCTGGATGTACCTGTGCATTATATACATCTCGTTCTAACTTAAACACTGTCATAATAGATAAAAATCCATCTGTGGGAGCTTTAGCAATAACTCACCAAATTGCTAATTATCCAGGAGTTCCTGTAGATATTAGTGGCGAAAAATTGCTTACATTAATGAGAGAACAAGCTGTTCAATATGGAACTGACTATAGAAGAGCTCAAGTTTTTGGTATTGATGTAGCAGAAGATTGGAAGACTGTTTATACACCGGAAGGAACTTTTAAAGCTAAAGCACTCGTACTTGCAAGTGGGGCTATGGGGAGACCTGCTTCTTTTAAAGGAGAAGCAGATTTCTTAGGAAAGGGTGTAAGTTATTGTGCTACATGTGATGGTGCTTTTTATAAAAATAGAGAAGTTGCAGTTGTTGGTGCTAATAAAGAAGCAATTGAGGAAGCTACGGTTCTTACTAAATTTGCTTCAACGGTACATTGGATTACATCCAGTGATCCAAAATCAGATAATGAGGAAGCTATGGAATTAATGCATAGCTCTAATATTAAACATTGGAGTAGAACTAGATTATTAGAAATAAAAGGAAATGATATGGGAGTTAATGGGGTTGTTGTCAAGAATAAACAAGAAGAAGGGCCTATTAATCTTGATTTAGATGGAGTCTTTGTATACATGAGTGGTTCGAAGCCAATCACTGATTTTTTAGGAGATCAAATTGCTTTAAAGGAAGATGGAGGAGTCATTGTTGATGATTTTATGTCTACCAATTCTGATGGTGTCTGGGCTATTGGTGATATAAGAAATACACCTTTCAAGCAGGCGGTTGTCGCAGCATCAGATGGATGTATAGCAGCCATGTCTATAGACCGCTATTTAAATAGTAGAAAAAATATAAGAGTAGATTGGATACACTCTTAAAGAGTTTATAAAATAATTAATTTCATAAAGGTGTTGCTTCTGAGATGTAAGCTACTCCACCGTAATAACTTAGATCAGACTTAATATTGTCACGCATTTGATCAATTAGTTCTTGCTCACAGAAAACTATCACATGAGCATTTGAGCCTAACCCAGTGAATTCCATATCTTCAGTAACAACTCTTTCTGGACCTCTCCCAGTTGCATGTTTCATTACTGTATATCCTGGGACATTAGCTTTCTCTAATGTATTGATAATTGCATCAAGTTCTCTTTCACTAAAAATTAAATCTAATCTTTTCATTTTTTACAACGGGGAAAGTGGGATAATTTTATTTACTAAACTCATATAGATTGGGATGCCTAGAACTATATTGAACGGAAAAGTCAAACCTAATGTCGTAGATATATAGTAACTTGATCGTGCTTCTGGGACAGTCATCCTCATTGCTGCCGGTACAGCTAAATACGAGGCACTTGCACATAAAACCACAAATAAAAGTGCATTTCCAGGTCCTAGAGATAAAAATCTTGCAACGAAAACACCTATAAAAGCATTAAATAATGGCATGAAGATTGCAAATCCAATTAAATATGAACCCGCATTCTTCAACCTTGGTAATCTTTGAGCTGCAACTATTCCCATGTCTAAAAGGAAAAAGCATTCTGCTCCATAAAAAAGTTGTCCAGTAAAAGGTTCCATTTTTGAAATGGCTGCGGGATTACTGAAAGCCGTAAGAAAACCAACAATTAAACTTGATAGTAATAAATAAACTGATCCATTTAAAAGAGACTCATGCAATATGGAGCTAAGATGCATTTTTCTTGAATTGGGTCTATTTTTAGGGGCTGCAAATTTTACTAGTAATAAGCCTACAATTATTGCCGGAGACTCCATTAAAGCTAAAGCCCCGACCATGAATCCATCGAAGTCTATACTTTGACTCTCTAAGAAACTTTCTGCTGAGATAAAAGTTACAGCACTGATTGATCCATATGCAGCTGCAATAGCTGCTGAGTTAAAAACATCAAACTTGTATCTTAAGATAAAGAATCCAATCAGAGGAATTATTAAAGACATAATTATCGCTGCACCTAATGTTGGTAAAACCTGATCAGTAAAACCACTTTTTTGTATTTCAATTCCTCCTTTAAAACCAATTGCCAAAAGTAAGTATAAAGAAAAAAGTTTAGGTAAAGGAGCAGGTATTTCTAGGTCAGATTTAAAAAATATAGAAATTGCTCCAATTAAGAAAAAGAGTACAGGAGGAGCTAATACATTTTGTAATATGGGATTTATTTCCATAAATTATTAGGCTAATTCATTTAAAGCAGCTTCTAAAGCTTCTTTCCTTGTCTCAATTATTCCATCAACCCCAAATTTGGATAATCTTTCTTTGACTTTTTCATTAGCTCCAGCTACAAATGCTTTTCTAGAATTATTTTTAGCTTCTTGCATCATATCTTCAATTGCAAGTGTAGCTGTCACTCCAACTCTAGGGACATCAGTGATATCTAAGATTAAAATTTTATAGTTTCTTACTAACATCATTCTCTCTGTAATACCTTTTGCTGCACCAAAACTTAGTGGGCCTTTAAGTCTAAATAACATTACTTCTCCAGAACATCTATCAAGAAGAGCTTTTTCATCAGAGGGTAAAAGATTTTTACTTTGCTCATTATCCTCAGATAAAGGATTATCCTGATCCATTCCTTCTAGTTGCGTTTCAGTTATTGAATCAATGGTTAGCATATTTGCAATAAATACTCCAACTAATACTGCCCATATTAAATCCCAAAAAACTGTCATTAGTAATACACCATACATAACAACTGCAGTTTTAAGAGATAATTTGTGAGCTCTTCTCAAGAATCCCCAATCAATAATATCCAAACCTACTTTAATAAGAATGCCTGCTAAAAGAGCTGTAGGTATTTGCTCTGCTAAAGGTCCAGCGCCTACTAAAACTATTAATAGAACTACTGAATGAACCATTCCTGAAATAGGAGTAGAGCCTCCAGATTTAACATTTATAACAGTTCTCATTGTCGCCCCAGCTCCAGGTAAACCTGAAAATAGTCCAGCTATAGCATTTCCTATTCCCTGGCCAATTAATTCTCTATCAGAATTATGTCTTGTTTGAGAAATATTATCTGCAACTAGAGAGGTGAGTAAAGAGTCAATAGCTCCAAGAACTGCCAGAACTAAGCCAGCCTTGAAAATGATAGGAAAGTATTGATTAAAGCTTGGAAAGCTTAGAGATGGCACTCCTCTAGGTATTTCACCAATTCTGTCTAATGCACCATCGCCAAAAATTAAAATTGATAGTGGAGTCACTATTAATAAGGCTAGAAGAGGGGAGGGTACCCATTGGCTAATTTTTCTAGGTGTTAGAAATACTATGCTTAGTGTCATTATTGCCACACCAATAGCAGCTCCATTCGGTTGGAAATTAGAAAAAACAGTTGATAAAGACTCGACTACGCCTCCTCGGGTACTTATTCCTAATAGTGGACCAATCTGAAGAGCAATTATTATAACTCCTATGCCAGACATAAATCCGGAGACCACAGAATATGGAACAAGCGTTATATATTTACCAAGCTTTAAAATTCCAAACAATATTTGTAATAAGCCTCCAATTACTACTGCAGCCATGACTAAAGGTAAAATTTGACCTGCTGAAAGATCTCTAGGTACACCAACAGCTGCTAAACCTGCTACAACTCCTGCGACTGTTACGCTCATTGGACCAGTTGGACCACTAACTTGAGCGGGAGTGCCCCCAAATAAAGCTGCTAAAAAACCAACAACAACTGCTCCATATAAACCGTAAATTGCACCCCCAGGTCCTAAGGCTGCGTTTCCAAAAGCAAGTGCAAGAGGTAAAGCTACTACTGCAGCTGTTATTCCTCCTAAAATATCACCCCTTATATTCTTAAGATTAAATCCATTAATTATTTCCAAAGAAAATCTCCTTAAATAAATACATTAACTAGAAGATATTATCTCTTTATGATCAAAATTTGTTAAAAAATTAAATTTGTGAAAAATATATCAACAACTTTTAAAAATTTTTTTTAAGTATATTAGGTTAATTTTCCTGAACAAAAAAGTATTTTGGTTATTTTTTATGGAAGTCAAGAGACTATCGTATTAGTTAAATAATTACTTTATAACTTCAAAATATTCAAATGAATTTGATCATTCGCCCAAGAAGATTGAGAAGGACAGACGCAATAAGAGAGATGGTAAGAGAAAACCATCTGCATCCTCAAGATTTTATATATCCACTGTTTATTCACGAAAAGGATTTCCAAGAAGAAATATCTGCAATGCCTGGTATTTATAGATGGGACATGAATGGATTAATTAAGGAAGTTTCTAGAGCCTGGGAATTAGGTATTAGATGTATTGTACTTTTTCCAAAAATTGACGATAGTTTAAAAACAGAAGACGGATCAGAATGTTTCAATGAAGCTGGTTTAATACCTAAGGCTATTCGAATATTAAAAAAAGAGATCCCTGAGATGGCAATTATGACTGATGTTGCCTTAGATCCCTATTCATGTGATGGACATGATGGCTTGGTTGATGACAATGGAAAAATATTGAATGATGAAACCATTGAGATTCTGAAAAAACAGGCTATTACTCAAGCAAGAGCGGGAGCAGATTTTATTGGTCCAAGTGACATGATGGATGGGAGAGTTGGAGCTATAAGAACTGCTTTGGATATTGAGGGATTTAGCGATGTGGGAATTATTAGCTATACCGCAAAATTTTCATCTGCTTATTATGGTCCTTTTAGAACAGCATTAGATTCTGCCCCGAAAGAGAATAATAGGAAAATAATTCCAGATAATAAATCAACATATCAAATGGATCCTGCTAACTCTAGGGAGGCTTTAATTGAATCGGCATTAGATCAATATGAGGGTGCAGATATTTTGATGGTTAAGCCTGGTGTCTCTTATCTAGACATAGTTTATCGGCTGAGTACTTTTTCAAATAAACCAATAGCTGCTTATAACGTGAGTGGAGAATATTCAATGGTAAAGGCTGCTGCTATGAAAAATTGGATTAATGAAAAGGATATTGTTTTAGAAACATTGCTTAGTTTTAAAAGAGCAGGGGCAAAATTAATACTCACCTATCATGCTTGTGATGCATCAAAATGGTTGAATGAGAAGTAAAAACTCATTAAAGTTAAAAAATTTGTTTATTCTTATATAAATATTATTAATTATTTTGCTTTTAAAAAGTTCAAAAGGTGTCCAAAGAATCGGACATATTGCACTTAGAGTAGAAAATCTAGATAGAGCTAAGTCTTTTTATTTGAATTTAGGTATGCAATTAATTTGGGATGATAAAGATTGGTGCTATCTGGAGGCTGGTAAAGGGAAAGATGGACTTGCTTTATTGGGGACTAGTTATAAAGCAGCTGGTCCACATTTTGCTTTTCATTTCGAAGATAAAAAGGAAGTGGAAAATATTTATTCAGATTTAAAAAAATCTGGAGTGAAAGTTGCACCTATTCATGAACATCGAGATGGAACGGCTTCTTTTTATATGCAAGATACAGAAGGTAACTGGCTTGAAATGCTTTATGTTCCTGCCGGTGGGATTAAATCAAATATTTGATTATTTCGATTGAATGATAGAGAAAAGTCATTATAAAAATTCATCCGCTCATAGATCACTTTCAGAAGAATCTATAAGTCTTTTAGAATGGGATAATTTAAAAATTCAGCTCTCCTCTTTTGCTTCTACAAAAATGGGAGAAAATGCAATATTAGAGTCTGAGATTCCTACTGAATATGAAATTTCCAGAAGATTATTGCAAGAAACTATCGAAATAAATGAGTTAGAAAAGACCTTAGATAAATCTATTAGTTTTTCAGGTGTATTTGATATAAGTAAAAATATTGAGATTTGTTCAAAAGGAGGGGTTATTAATTCTTCTGAATTATTAGAAATAGCAGAAACAATATCTGCGGCAAAAGATTTAAAAAAAATACTCTTAGATTTTGAGGCAAGACCTTTTATTTCTTCTTTTTTAAATCGTTTAATTGATCATAATCAAATTGAAAAAATTCTAAAAAATGGTATTGAATCAAATGGTAGAATTTCCGATCGAGCTAGTCAGAAATTAGCTAATCTTAGACAAGATTTATTATCTAAGAAATCAGAAAGAAGGATATTAGTAGATAAATTTATTCAAAAAAATATTAATTATATTCAAGATACTATTATTGGTGATAGATATGGGAGACCTGTTGTAGCTATAAAAGTACAATTTGGTGAGAAATTCAAAGGTATAATTCATGATTCTTCTGCATCAGGAAATACCATATATTTGGAGCCAGAATCTATTGTATTTAAGGGTAATAAAATTGCTTCAATGGAAGCCAGAGTAGCAGGAGAAGAATTTAAATTATTAAAAGAATGGTCACAAATTGTTAGTGATAATGATAAAAGCCTTATTGAAATGTCAGATATTCTATTGAGAACTGAGCATGCTCTTATACGTTCAAGATATTCAAATTGGATTGGAGGTAATGCTCCAATTGTTGAGAATAATCCAATAGTTAATTTAATAGGTTTTTCGCATCCTCTTTTGATTTGGGAAAATAAAAAAAAAGAAGCTCCCAAACCAGTATCTATAGATTTTCATATAAATAGAAATACTAAGGTAGTAGCCATAACGGGTCCTAATACTGGAGGCAAAACTGTTGCTTTAAAAGGTCTTGGAATAGCATTATTAATGGCTAGATCGGGATTATTTATTCCATCAATAAAAAATCCAATTATCCCTTTTTGTCCAAATATATTTGTGGATATTGGTGATGATCAATCCTTGGAGGGAAATCTATCTACTTTCAGTGGGCATATTTTGCGTATTAGAAATATTCTGGAATCTCTTAATAATAAAAAGGGGCTATCAGTTGTTTTATTAGATGAAATAGGATCTGGGACTGATCCCTCTGAAGGTACCGCTCTTGCAATCGCATTACTAAAAGAATTCGCAACCCTATCTGATATAACTCTAGCCACAACTCATTATGGTGATATAAAAGCTTTAAAATATAGTGACGATAGATTCGAAAATGTTTCAGTTGCTTTTGACGAAGAATCTTTCAAGCCAAGGTATACTTTGAACTGGGGAATACCTGGAAGAAGTAATGCCTTATCAATTTCAAGGAGAATTGGGATTGATGAAAAAATACTCAATGAAGCTGCTAATTATTTAAAACCGAAAGAAGTTGAAAATATAAATAGTATTATTAAAGGGCTAGAAGATGAGAGGATAAAGCAACAAAATTCGGCAGAAGAGGCTGCTGAACTTATAGCTAGAACAGAAATATTGCATGATGAAATAAAGAGTAATTATGAATTTCAAAAAAATAATGCTGAAAAAATACAGGAAAGTGAAAAACAAAAATTATCAAAATACATAAGAGCAGCTAAAAAAGAGGTTATTAATTTGATTAAGAAATTAAAAGACCAAAATGCAAATGGAGAAGATTCTAGATTAATTGGAATTAGGCTTAAAGAGATTGAGAAGGAACATTTAACTCAAACAAATATCAATAAAGAAATTTCTTGGAGCCCTAAAATAGGAGATTTTATAAAAATTAAAAGTTTAAATAGTACTGGTCAAATAATTGATATAGATCGAAAAGCAAGATCTTTCGAGGTTAAATGTGGATCATTTAGAAGTACATTATTAATTAACGAATTTGAAGGTCTTAATGGGGAAAAACCCAATTTCAAAAATTCTAAAATTCAAATAAATTCTGTAAGAGAAGATTTTTCTTTTTCTAAAATTAGAACAAATAAAAATACCATAGACGTTAGGGGTATGAGAGTCCATGAAGCAGAAATAATAATTGAGGAAAAAATTAGAAAGTTTCATGGACCACTTTGGATAGTTCATGGAATTGGAACTGGAAAATTAAAAAAAGGATTACTTATCTGGCTATCTAGTTTGCATTATGTCGATAAAGTTGAAGATGCAGCAACTAATGAAGGAGGATCTGGTTGCAGTATTGCGTGGATAAAATAAAATCTATAAGTATCTATAAAAAAATCATTCAAAAAACTTTTAAGTGCAATTTATTGATCAAGCAAACATTATTCTCAAAGCTGGTAAAGGCGGCAATGGAATAGTTTCATTTAGAAGAGAAAAATTTGTTCCGGCCGGTGGCCCTTCAGGAGGTAATGGAGGTAAGGGTGGTTCAATAATCATTATCGCTGATAATAATCTTCAAACACTTTTAGATTTTAAATTTAATAGAGAAATATTTGCTAAAGATGGTTTCAAGGGAGGTCCAAACAAAAGATCTGGAGCTTCAGGAGAGAATACAATCCTAAAAGTTCCTTGTGGAACAGAAATTAGAGATTTTAATACTGGTATTATCCTGGGTGATTTAACTGAGGATAAGCAAAGTTTAACTATTGCTCATGGAGGGAGAGGCGGACATGGAAATGCTTATTATTTAAGTAATCAAAATAGAGCTCCGGAATCTTTCACTGAGGGAAAAGAAGGAGAGATATGGGAGGTGCAATTAGAATTAAAACTTCTTGCTGAAGTGGGTATTATAGGTCTTCCTAATGCTGGGAAGAGTACTTTAATTTCTGTTTTATCATCAGCAAGACCAAAAATCGCAAACTACCCTTTTACAACTTTGATCCCTAATTTAGGTGTAGTAAGAAAAGCTGATGGGAATGGGTGCCTTTTTGCGGATATTCCTGGTTTAATATCTGGAGCTGCTGAAGGAGTAGGATTGGGACATGATTTTTTAAGACATATTCAAAGAACTAAAATACTTATTCATTTGATTGATTCAATTGCTGAAAATCCTATTCGTGATTTCGAGATAATTGAGAAAGAATTAAAACGATATGGAAGTGGTCTTTTAAATAAAGAAAGAATAGTTGTACTTAATAAGATGGAACTTGTAGATGAAAATTATTTGCAAACAATTACAAAAAAGTTAGAAAATTTATCTAAGAAAAAAGTTTTAGTTATTTCTTCATCTTTACGAAAAGGTTTATCTCCACTACTTTCTGAGGTTTGGAAGAGAATTTAATTTTTTGGAAATATTATTTTATTAATCAAATTACTTGATTTAATTTAGGAAATTAGCCATAAATTAGATATTGCCTTTAATAAACTTATGAATTTTTATAGTTGCTTTGATCAACAAGGACAAATAATCGCCAGGTGCCAGACTATCCAAGATATTCAAGTTTTAAAGAAAATGGGAAGACCGATAGTAGAAGTAAAAGAAATGAAGAATGAAGAATCTGTTGTCTGTTCATTAACTGGAAGTCCATCTGATTTCAACATGGATTATTAATAAAAAAATAAAAAATAAAAAATAAAAAATAAAAAATAAAAAATAAAAAATAAAAAATAAAAAAGGAAAGGGGCTAATAAAGCCCCTATTATTTTTTACATTTTTAAAATTAAAAATTAATCGTCATAAACTAAACATTCAGGTTCGTCTGGATTTGCATCGCAGAATAACTCTAATGCATTCGGATCATGCTTATCTTCAGGATGATGATCCTTATATCCTTCGAGATCTTTTAATTCTTCAGTTAAATGTCTGACCTTTGGAAGATTTCCCTCTTCTTTTGCAGAGGCGATTTCCGATTGATCTTTTTGAATGTGTTCGTCAATGGATTTCTTTTTCAGTTGTTCATACTAAAGTAGATATCTATAACATAGTTAATTTGAATTGATTTTGCATCATGTACTTTTAAAGTTCGTGTTCATTACAACATGAAATATGTAAATCAATAATTATTTTAAAAAAAAATCTACTTTGGAAGTGATTGCATTATTTCCTTTAAAGAAGGAAGAACTGGGATGATTTGATTAGGATTTAAAGGGAATAATGCTTTGTAATAATCTTTTTTCCATTCAGAGTCAAAACATGTTTCAGAAACCTTAGTTAATTTAAAAAACCTTAATCTCCATTTAATAATATTTCTAAAATCTGAAATTTCTTTTTCAGTACATTTAAAAAGTTGCCTATATATTAATTCCCAACGAATAATTGTTGGAAATAAATAGATATCTGCATAAGTTAAATCTTCTCCACAAATCCAATTACCTACATTCTTATCAAATTTTTTTTCTATTATAGTTAAAGCCTCAAAAAGGTTCTTACTTGCTTTTTCATAAGAGATCTGATTTCTGGCAAATCCGCATTTATAAACACCATTGTTAATGTCAGAATGAATTATTTCTAGTAAATCTTGATCGCATTTTCTTATTTGAAGTGTTTTTTGAGAGGAGTCTACTTTTATTGAGTTCAGAAACTTTACTATTTCAGAACTTTCATTAGATAAGATATTAATCTGATCATTTTGAAAATTAAATAGTAATGGTAATGTCGCCCTAAAAAGATTATGCTTTTGGGCTTTTTTATAAAATTGATGAAGAGTCTCGCATTCCTCAAACTTTTTTTTAAAAATCCATTGACCACTATTAATATCTGCTTCTAAAAAAATAACTTTGACTTTCTTTGATAAGTTTTTCAGCTTGTAAATGAGTAAAGTTCTATGACACCACGGACAAGAATTCCCTACTAATAAGTAAGAATTTTCATTCTTGACTTTAAATTCATAATTTTTATTTATTAGTATCCCTCTCGGCCTTCTATAATTTCCTTGTAAATCTGAAGGTGCGAAACCATTCATTAATTTTGTCCAAAACCAAAACCAGAATTTTTTCGAAAAGTTAATGAGGTATTTATTTTGCATAAACTTAGAATTTTAATTTTTTAAATGACCTTGAAAAAAATACTAATTGTTTCTGGTACTCATGGAAATGAAATTAATCCAGTATGGGCAATCAATCAATTTAATAAGCAGTTTAAAACTATTGATAAAAATATTGAATATAAATTCGTCATAGGAAACCCTCTTGCTTATGAAAGAGGTTGTAGATATATAGATAATGACTTAAATAGATCTTTTACTTCAATTCAAGATAATAGTATTTATGAAACTAATAGGGCAAATTTTTTAGTTGAAAAGTTTGGATTCAATGGTTCAGAGCCTTGTGATGTTGCTATTGACTTACACACTACAACGGCAAATATGGGAACAAGTATTGTTATGTATGGAAGAAGAATGAAAGATTTTTGTTTAGCAGCTTTACTTCAGCATAAATTTGGTTTACCAATTTATTTGCATGAAAAAGATCTTAAACAAACTGGATTTCTTGTAGAAGCATGGCCATGTGGATTAGTCCTTGAAATAGGATCTGTTGCTCAAAATTTTTATGACCCAAAAATTATAAATAGATTTCTAATAATTATTAGTTCTTTGAGAGATGAAATAAACAAGTTAAAAAATAATCAAATAAGACTTCCGAAAGACTTATTTGTCCATGTTCATCAAGGAAGTATTGATTATCCCAGAGATAAAAATGGAAATATTAATGCTTTAATTCATCCTGAGAGAATCAATCAAGATTGGAAGCCAATAAAAAAGGACGCTCCATTGTTTATGGATATGGAGGGTAAAACTAAAACTTACGCAGATGAAGATACTATTTGGCCTGTCTTTATTGGTGAGGTCGCCTACAAAGAAAAGAATATTGCAATGAGTTTTACAAAAAAAGAAGTAGTAAGTGTATCAGATCAAATGTATGAGGAATTTTTTAGTTAGGTTTTATAAATTCGATAATCCCCCCTTTTTACATAAGAATAATTTATCTAAGGTATAAGATTCTTTTTCACATTATTGATGATTTTGGACTATATTTATCAAAGCGAAAATTATTTTTTTCGTTTTTAATTACACGTCTCGATTAGAGACATACTTTACGAACTCATGACAACTATTCAGCAGCAGCGTACTTCGCTGTTAAAAGGCTGGCCACAGTTTTGTGAGTGGGTAACATCAACTAACAATAGAATTTATGTTGGTTGGTTCGGCGTCTTAATGATTCCATGCCTACTTGCAGCAGCGGCTTGTTTCATCGTTGCTTTCATCGCAGCACCTCCAGTAGACATTGACGGAATTAGAGAACCAGTTGCTGGTTCATTCCTATACGGAAACAACATCATCTCAGGTGCAGTTGTTCCTTCTTCAAATGCTATTGGTCTACACTTCTACCCAATTTGGGAAGCAGCTACTGTAGATGAGTGGTTATACAACGGTGGTCCTTACCAGCTAGTAATATTCCACTTCCTTATTGGTATCTCAGCATACATGGGACGTCAGTGGGAGCTTTCATACCGTTTAGGTATGCGTCCTTGGATCTGTGTTGCATACTCTGCACCAGTTTCAGCAGCTTTCGCAGTATTCCTTGTATATCCATTCGGTCAAGGTTCATTCTCTGACGGAATGCCTTTAGGTATCTCTGGAACATTCAACTTCATGTTTGTTTTCCAGGCAGAGCACAACATTCTTATGCACCCATTCCACATGGCTGGTGTTGCAGGTATGTTCGGAGGATCTTTATTCTCAGCAATGCATGGTTCACTTGTTACTTCATCTCTAATCAGAGAAACAACTGAGACAGAATCTCAGAACTATGGTTACAAGTTCGGACAAGAAGAAGAAACATATAACATCGTTGCAGCTCATGGCTACTTCGGTCGTTTGATCTTCCAATATGCTTCATTCAACAACAGCAGAAGTCTTCACTTCTTCCTAGCTGTATTCCCAGTTGTATGTGTTTGGTTAACTTCAATGGGAATCTGCACAATGGCATTCAACCTTAACGGTTTCAACTTCAACCAGTCAGTTGTAGATGCAAACGGTAAGATTGTTCCTACATGGGGTGACGTTCTTAACAGAGCTAACCTAGGTATGGAAGTAATGCACGAGCGTAACGCTCACAACTTCCCACTTGATCTAGCAGCAGCTGAGTCTACAACAGTAGCTCTTACAGCTCCAGCTATCGGTTAAGCTTAAAATTCTAAATTTAAAGCCTCCTTTTATAAGGGGGCTTTTTTTTTATGTTTAATTCTCAATTGAGTTCTTATAATAGTTAATAGAACTTTAATAATTTGATATTTCAATGGGTAGCAGTTTTGGTAAAAATTTTCGTGTAACTACTTTTGGAGAATCTCATGGAGGGGCTGTTGGGGTTATTCTTGATGGATGTCCTCCAAAGTTAAAAATAAATATTGATCTCATACAAAATGAACTAGATAGGCGAAGACCTGGTCAGAGCAAAATTACAACTCCAAGAAACGAAGATGATAAATTAGAGATATTAAGTGGTTTAAAAGAAGGAATAACACTTGGAACCCCTATTGCAATGATGGTTCGCAATAAAGATCAAAGACCAGGAGATTATAGTAATTTAGAGCAAGTATTCAGGCCATCTCACGCAGATGGCACATATCATTTGAAGTATGGAATTCAGGCTGGTTCAGGAGGAGGGAGAGCCTCAGCTAGAGAAACAATAGGAAGAGTTGCTGCAGGTGCTATCGCAAAACAACTATTAAAAAACTTGTTTAATACTGAAATTCTTTCTTGGGTAAAACGTATACATGATATTGACTCTCAAGTAAATAAAAATAAACTTACTCTAAGTAAAATAGATTCAAATATTGTTAGATGTCCAGATGATAAGGTGGCTGCAAAAATGATTAAAAGAATAAAAGAATTGCAGCAAGATGGTGATTCTTGTGGAGGTGTTATTGAATGTTTAGTGAAAAATGTTCCATCAGGATTAGGTATGCCTGTCTTTGATAAATTGGAAGCTGATCTTGCTAAGGCTTTGATGTCATTACCTGCTACTAAGGGGTTTGAAATAGGTTCTGGTTTCTTGGGAACTTATTTAAGAGGAAGTGAACATAATGATTCGTTTATTGAGTCTGATGATATTAGCAAGCTTAAAACAATATCAAATAATTCAGGAGGCATACAGGGAGGAATAAGTAATGGAGAGAATATTGAGATGAAAATAGCTTTTAAACCAACAGCAACTATTGGAAAAGAGCAGAAAACTGTTAATGCTGATGGGAAAGAAGTACTAATGAAGGCTAAAGGCCGACATGATCCTTGTGTTTTACCAAGAGCAGTTCCAATGGTTGATTCGATGGTAGCTCTCGTACTTGCAGACCATTTGCTTCTCCATCAAGCACAATGTTCAATTATTAAATAGGAATAATTATTTAATTCGATCTTCTTCTGAGCCATTCATATATCTTTGGATCTATTTTATTATTTTTGAAACCCATATCCCCAATTACGATAGCTTTATATCCTAAAGATTTATATAGCGGTATATCTGATATAGATAGTCCTCCGGCAGCAATAAAATCTATATTTTTATATTGAGATATATTTATTAATTCAATATTATCTTTAACCGGGTAAATTTTGATAATTTTACAATTCAAATCTATTGCTTGTTTAAGATCTTTTAAATGCTTGATTCCAGGAATTAATAAATGATTTTTTGAATTTGAATAATTTAAAAGGTCTCTATCCCAACCTCTCATCATTGAATAATTGCAACCTATTTTTATAGAGTCATCTATCGATTTCTTATTTTTTATAGAAGCAGAGCCTAGATTAAGACTTGGGAACTTTAATCTTAAATTTGAAACGTAATTTATCCAGTTTTCATTATTAGACCAACTAATTTCTATATTTGTAAAACCTGCCTGTATTAAAAGCTCTATTTCTAGTTCAACTAAATCTTTTTCAATAGTATTTGTATAAATATTTTTAGTTGGTTTTATTAATAAGAAAAAAGATTCTAAGTTTAGACTTTTAGAGGAAGAATCTTTTTTATTTAAAGGAGATATCAAATTTTTTCAAATTAGATATAGTTAGCAACTTTAACCTCAGATCGATTAAGTAAATCTTGGATATCTTCAGTATCAATTGTTTCTCGCTCAATTAGCATTGAAGCCATTTCATCAAGAACACTTCTGTTATCTGAAAGGACTTTTGTCGCTCTTTTGTATGCTGTATCAACAAGTTCTGAAACTTCTACATCAATTGTTGCAGCTGTATCTTCAGAGAAGTCTCTTGTCGCGCTCATGTCTCTCCCGAGGAACATTCCCCCTTGTGATTGACCCAAAGCTACTGGACCTATTTTATCGCTCATTCCAAATTTAGTAATCATTTGTCTTGCAACATTAGCAACTTGCTGTAAATCGTTAGAAGCTCCTGTAGTAACTTCCTCTTCTCCATATACTATTTCCTCAGCAACTCTTCCACCTAGGGCTACAGCCATTTGATTTTGTAGGTAAGAACGTGAGTAAAGGCCGGACTCCATCCTTTCTTCACTAGGAGTAAAGAAGGTTAGACCTCCTGCTTGGCCCCTAGGAATTATGGAAACTTTTGCTACAGCGTCATAATCAGGCATGCAAGCGCCAACTAAAGCATGACCTGCCTCGTGATAGGCAACAAGTTCTTTCTTTCTGTCACTTATAACTCTATCTTTCTTTTCTGGTCCTGCCATTACTCTCTCGATAGCATCTCCTACTTCATCATTACTTACAGTATCGAGATCTTTTCTTGCTGCAAGGATAGCTGCCTCGTTTAAAAGATTAGCTAAATCAGCACCTGTAAACCCAGGAGTTCTTCTCGCAACCTTATCAAGGTCTACATCTTTTGAAAGAGTTTTATCCTTGGCATGAACATTTAAAATTTGTAATCTTCCAGCGTAATCAGGCCTATCTACAGTTACTTGTCTATCAAATCTACCTGGTCTCATTAATGCTGAGTCCAAAACATCCGGTCTGTTAGTTGCCGCAACAATAATAATTCCAGAATTACCCTCAAAACCATCCATTTCAGTTAAAAGTTGGTTTAAAGTTTGTTCTCTCTCGTCATTTCCACCTCCCATGCCAGCACCTCTTTGTCTTCCAACAGCATCTATTTCATCAATAAAAACAATACATGGGGCATTTTTTTTAGCTTGTTCAAATAAATCTCTAACCCTACTTGCACCAACTCCAACAAACATTTCAACAAATTCAGATCCAGAGATTGAGAAAAAAGGCACACCTGCTTCGCCCGCAACTGCTTTTGCTAAAAGAGTCTTTCCTGTTCCTGGTGGTCCAACTAGAAGAACACCTTTAGGAATTTTTGCACCAACGGCAGTAAATCTGTCAGGGCTTTTAAGAAAGTCTACAACCTCTGTTAACTCTAATTTTGCTCCTTCAACACCAGCAACATCTGAAAAAGTTACTTGAGTAGAAGGTTCCATTTGAAGTCTAGCTTTGCTTTTTCCAAAACTCATTGCTGGATTACCACCACCACCTCCACTTCCATTTTGTGATCTTCTAAATAGGAAGAATAAACCTCCTATTAATAAAACCGGGAAAATTAAACTACTTATAGCTTGCTGCCAAGGATTAGCTAATTTTGTGGGTGTAACGGCTATATCTACATCATTCTCGGTTAGGATTTTTAATAAATCTTTATCTGGAGCCAGATTAACTTCAGATCTACTGCCATCGTTTTCAACAACTTGTGCAGTTCCACTATCTGGGGATAATAAAACCCTGCTAACTTCTTTATCTTGAACAGCTTCTATAAAATCACTATATCTAAGGGTTTTGGTGGCATTCTCAGTCTTAGGTTTATCAAAAACAGAAGTACCTATAAAAATTACTGTAATTACTGCTAGGACGTAAAGTCCTACGTTTCTCCAACGTTTGTTCACGATAAAAAATTTCTATTAAGACTATGATACTAATAATAAAACAATATTAAGACTTTCTAAGTACATCTACTACACTTTTAAATGCGAACCATTCTGGAATTGAATCTCCATTCCTCAGCTTTTTCCTGAATTCTGTACCGCTTAGTTTCATTATCTGATATTTTTTCTCTTTTGCTTCTTCGGCAGTTATGTAACCTTTTTCTATTGTGTATACCAAATTTTTTGAAGGTACAGTTTTCATCAGTAACTCTTCTGCGCATTCATTGGCAAAAGTCTGGGCATCATAAGGTCCATAAAAATCTTCACCAGTTGATGATGATTTACATCCAGCCATATCCCTACCAATTATAAAATGAGTACATCCATAATTCCTTCTTATAATCATGTGTTGAAGAGCTTCTCTAGGTCCAGCCATATGCATTGAGTATGGCAAAAAAGCCCATTTTATTTTCTTATTAGAAATTTCTTCTTCTAATTTTTTATAGGTCAAATATCGGACTTTCCCTGGAATATCATCCTGTTGTGTTGGCCCGCAAGTTGGATGAACCAAAACAACTGAATTTGAGGAAACATTTTCCGATTGTAAGGCGTTAGTAAACAATTCATAATGAGCTCTATGAATTGGATTTCTACATTGAAAAGCAACTACATCAAAATTAGCAGGTAATAAATCTCTTACTTCTTTTGGTGTTTTACATGGAAAATCTCTATTTGGGAGCTCCAATCCATAAACTTTACCCCCTATGTAGTATCTGCCTCTTTCATTGAAAATCATCTTTACTGCAGGATGATCCAAAGAATTAGTCCCGTAACAAAATTCTGCCTCTTCGGCCTTATCTGGCTCCCATTTTGAACTTACTTTTAAAATCGCTAATTTTTGTTTTTTATAAGTGAGTAATATTGTTTCATCCTCCTTGATTTGTGCATTATTAGTATCAAATACAATCGGCAAACCAAAGAGTAAACCCTTTGTATCTCTATGGCTTTTAATTACAGATTTATACTCTTCTTTATCCATAAATCCTTCTAGAGGAGAAAATCCGCCAACCATTAATAGTTCTATATCACAAGCATTTCTATCACTACATTCGTGTTGATACGAAACTTGAGAAAGAAGCTTTAATTTTAGTTCTTCATCCTTAATAATTAATTCTTTTAGTTCACCGCCATAAGCAGGTATTAAACCTTTTGAATCTCTTTTAGATTCTTGTTGTGAATTCATTTTATGATTTGTATAAGATAAATTAAAAAAAAAGAGGGCTTGTTTAAACCCTCTTTTTTTATATTTATTTAGAATTAAGCTTTTCTTCCATAAAGCTCACCAATTATTTTTACATCAAGAGGTTCTTTTGAACCCATATCTGTATCGGAAGGTTGGATCGCAACAAATGTACCTGCAAATTCATCTGTATCAGAATCTACATTTTCAATTGATAGTTTTACAACTCCAGTACCATTTACATCAACTTTGATATTTTCTTTAGCAAGTTCTTCATCATCTCCACCTAGGGCAACTAAACCTTGAGCGTATTCAACTCCAGTATTTTTGGCTCTGGCTTTAGGATCTAAAAAATCTCCTGTTCTGTAATTAGGTGTGAATGTAGCACCACTGACTTCTGTCCCAGGCTCGATTGAGGAAGGTAGATCAGCTGTTAAATCTTTTGCAGAAAATGCAAATGGAACCTCTAAACCTCCAGGAGTTAGAACAGTAATTAATTGAAAATCAATACCACCTTTTTCAGTAAATGTACCGGAGTCTATATCTCCATATACTTCTGTAACTGTAGTGTTATTCCTAGGGCTAATAATTTTTGTTGCAACAAATTCTGCTTCTTTTCTTTTTGATCCCGGAACTTTTACATAAACTTCTGTTGGATGCATGCATATCCCTTTTAAGGAATCACCATTGCCTAAAGATATTGATCCGACTAGAGATGAATCTAAGGAAGGACAATCGTTAGCTTTACCTGTGTTTACAACATCTGTAAATTGGGCATTTCCTCTCTCGGAGAAGGCATATGTTTTATCTGTGACAAAAGCAAAAGTTAAACAAAAAGAAATAACTAAAGCTAATAAAGAACGAATTCTCATAATAAAATTTTAATAAAGTTCTGTGACTGCTGGTAAAGGATTACTTAAAAATGTTCAGTACGGATAATACAAGGTAAAGAACCACAAAAGAAAGTTTTTTAGATCCTCGAAACAACTCGTAGCTTTTTAATTTTTAAAACTTGAGATATTTTAAGATATCAGACTATTTTTAATGATTAAGATTACAAAAAAATACAAATATAAATGTTGTGGATCATTTTTTAGTTGAAATAATTTCATCTATTAAATTATTAGCTAACTCAATCTTTGATGTTTTTTCTAGATAATTTTCCATATTTTTTTTATCAAAAAGCCATCCTTCATTTTTTGCAAGTGAGCCAAATCCTTGGTCTTCGATATCTATAGGATTTGCAAATAGTAAATCACAACCCTTAAGCATTATTTTTTCTTTAATGCTCTTTTTTGCACTTTTAAAAGAACCTGTAAATGCACAAAATCCAACAAAAATTTGATTTTCTTTTTTTACTTTACTTATCTCTTTTAAAATATCTGGAACATATTCTATATTTTTATTTAAAAAATCCTCAAATTTGCTTTTTGGAATTTTTTTTGAAGTATCTCCTGATATTTTGAAATCTGCTACTGCAGCATTCATAATGAAATAATCACATTTCGAAATTTCTTTTTCAATTTCCTGAATTAAATCATTACTATTATCTATTTCATACGTATTAATTCCTTCTGTTATATCTAGTTTATTTTTTAAAGGACCATGTATATATTTGACTTTTGCACCCCTAAATCTTGCTACTTGAGCAAGCATTAATCCCATAGTTCCCGAACTATTGTTAGTTATCTTTCTTGCTGCATCTATGTTTTCTGAAGTACAACCTCCTGTAATTAAAAACTCTTTATTTAATAAGTCTCTGTAATAGGGCTTTTTATTTTGAAGGAGTAAAAACTTAAGAGCTAGTTGTATTAAATCATTTGGGGGTATTTTACCAACTCCAATTTCGTCACAAGCTAGGATCCCTTTGCTTGGCTTAAGGATTAAAACATTTGGATAATCTTTCAAATATACATAATTTCTTTGAACAGCTTTATTACTCCACATCTTAGAATTCATTGCTGGAGCAACAATAATAGGCTTATTATTCGCAATTAAAATACTTGATATCAATCCATCAGCATTACCTGTAACCCACTTCGAAAGTGTTGTTGCAGTCAAAGGAGCAATTATCAAAACATCAGCCCATTCGCATAAATCTATATGTAGAGGTCTTGAATGAAGATATGACCATTGGTCCTTATCTAATATGCAATTATTCCTACTTAAGATAGAAAGTGAAAGTGGCTGAATTAGTTTTTCAGCATTTTCAGAAACAACGCACTTTATCTCATAATTATCTTTAACTAATTGACTTACTAGTAAGGGGATCCTTACTGCAGCAATACTTCCAGTAATTAATAAAAGAACCTTAACTTTTAATTCTTTAGATTTAACGTTCATCCAATTGTTCCTCTTCAATAAGATGAATGTAATCGGATATTAATTTATACCTTTTAGTTTCAAAAGTCCTCACCAAATTCCAATTTTTAAATACATTAAATGGTTTAACGTAATTTTCCTCTCCTAAAGTTTTGGCAAGCTTAAAAGTTCCTTCTTCATATGATGTATAAAAAGGCTTTTTAAATATCTTGTTATCGGATGTGAATAACATTTTTATCCTTGTCCATGTATTTTTAATAATATAACCGCAAGGAAATTCATATTCACTAAATATTGCTCACTTTGAAAAATTTTTCAAAAATAATAAAAATATTGAATCTATTTAATTTTTTTATATTATAATTTTAGACACAAATTATTAATTCTTTTAAAAAAAAAATTATTTAAACTAAGAATGACGAAATATCAATTATGTCACAAACAAAAAAAGAGCAAATAGTAAGTCATTTGCGTTATTTAAGGCAGGAATTAAGAGAAATGCATTTAGGAATTCAAGATGATGGATTATTTCCTGAACCTGGAGAAATAAGAGGAATTCTTGCCCAAATGGAAGCTTTACTTGAATTAATTGAAGGTAATCCTAAAGTTAAATAAATTATGAATAGATCCAGCAGTTAGTTAAGATTCAGAATGTTTTTTAAACCCCAAAAGACTAAATTTCAACGATTAGTTATTGAAACTTTTGACAGTTTAAGCCAATGGGCAGTAAATCCATGGCGTAGATATTCTTTAGCTTTAACTGTTGTTTTGACTGGTTACTTTTTTGGGAGTTCATTAGGAATGATAAGTGCAGTCGTTGAATTAATTGACCCGGTAGGAGCTTTTTTATCAGTTTTTTTTATTGAAATTTTGATAAAATTTAGACGTAGATTACGTTTTGATAAAAGAAAAAAAATATTAGTATTATTACTTGATTCCTTAAGATTAGGTTTGTTTTACGGTTTTTTTACTGAAAGTCTAAAATTGCTTTAAATTTAATTATTGAATTTACTTAATAGATAAAGTAAAGCCATTCTTGTCGGAATACCATTTGAAACTTGATCATTTATTAGGCAATTTGGATATTCATCAACAACTCTGCTGCTGATTTCAATGCCACGATTAATAGGCCCTGGGTGCAAAATAGGAATATCTTTACAATTCAAGGATAGTTTTTCTGGAGTCAAACAATAATTTTCACTATACGATTTAATACTGCTTAATAAATTCTCTATCATTCTTTCTTTTTGTAATCTTAAAACAATTACTGCATCTGCACATTTAATGGATTCTTCTAATGAACTCGAAATTGTGATAGAACCTCTTGAAGAAATAGGGTCTCTTAATTGATTTGGTGGAGAACTACTTACAAAATCAGTAAATTCTTCAGGAATAAGTGTGGGTGGACCACACAAGATTATGTTTGCCCCAAATGCGGTCAATGCCCAAAGATTTGATCTGGCAACTCTAGAGTGAATTACATCACCAACTATTAATATTTTTTTAGAATTTAATATCTCTGGTTTCAGTAATTTTGGAGAAAAGAATTTTATTAATGTATAAAGATCTAGTAATCCTTGACTAGGGTGGCTATGTAAACCATCACCTGCATTAAGAACCGAAGTTTTTGCTTTAGATGCATCGAGTTTTTTGGAAATTTCTAAAGGGACATGGCTAGATGAATGTCTAATGACTAAAATATCAGACCCCATGGCAGCATATGTTAGTGCAGTATCTATGAGGGTTTCTCCTTTACTTAAAGAACTTGAAGAAGGAGAAAAGCTTTGAACATCTGCAGATAGCCTTTTGGCAGCAAGCTCAAAACTATTGCGAGTTCTAGTACTAGCCTCAAAAAATATTGATGTTATTAACTTTCCTTGTAAAGCAGGTATTTTTTTTGTCCCGGCATTATTAAGAGATTTAAATCTTTCAGTTAACTCAATAACTGATTCGTAATCATCTATTGAGAAATTTGAAAGTGTGAGGATATGTTTGTGAGGCCAATTTCCCATTATGTTACACCAGACAAATTATTAGTTGAATTTTTTAAATTAGGATTTCTATCACCTTTTTCCCTTTTACTAATACTTCTGCTCCTTTTAAGATACCAACGCCATTTTATATTTTTTGCTTTAGAAATGCCAATTCTTGTTGTTTGAATTAAATCTTTTTTCTCTAAATATGACTTTCCTTTGCTGATCCACAAACATTTATTATTAAGAATTTCGAGGGAATTGAATTTATTATCTAATTCAAATGTTTTGGTTACTAATCCTGGGCCAGAAGCTAACCTTTCGTTTTTATTTGATATAAAAACCGCCCTTATTAAAACACCACTTGCAAAATTATCTTTATCAGTAACAATATTTAAGCAATGATGAATTCCGTAAGATCTGTAAATATAAAATCTTCCTGGCTCACCAAACAATACTTTATTAGAAAGAGTTTTTTTATTATATCCATGGCAAGCCTCTTCTTCTTGTGAATAAGCTTCAGTCTCAACTATCATACCTTTAATTAGGCCTTTATCAATTCTATTTCTAATCAGATAACATCCAATTAAGTCAGGTGCTACAAGCTTGGAGTGCCTGTAAAAAAAATTTTTTTTTAAAGATTGTTGATCTATTTTTAAATACTTATCTAAGCTTATTTTTAACGGTGAAATACAATTAAGTCTAGCTTTTGAAGCATAAAAAAATTTTTTCTCTTTTATGAGATTTTATAAATATATTGTTATCAATTTTGTTTAATTCATTAAAGGCTTAAGTAATGTTTGTGAAAATCCTTTAATATCTATGATGTAATTGATTTTTTGATAATTGAAAACAAATGAAACGAATTAGTAGTGATGAAGTTAAAAAAGTAGCACAATTAGCAAGACTAGAACTAAATGAGAGTGAGATTAATCAGCATGCAGAACAGTTAGAAAAAATTTTGGAATATATTAAACAACTTGAGAAAATTAATACCGAGGATATTCCATGCACTACTAGAGCTATAGAAGTGGTCAATGTATTGAGAAAAGATGAAAAGAAAAACTATGAAAATTCGGAGGAAATTTTAGATTTGGCGCCTTCAAGAGAAAATAAATTTTTCAAAGTGCCAAAAATTATTAATGAATAGCTAGTTACCACCGATATAAGTCTTATTAACTATCTTTAGTAAAATTTTTCTTATTTTAAAATTTGGGAATGAATTTATTATTTTTCTAAGTTTTCCTTTTTTACTTTTGTGACTTCTTATCCCTATAATTAGATCATAAATAAAATTAAAAGTATCACCTTTAGTTTCAAAAATCCCTACTCTTTGAGGTGAACCTTTGATGTCTAATAAAGGTTTGGTTTTTTCGTAAGCTATTTTATATTCAAACCAGGGGATTGAAGGCCATAGGTGATGGATTAAATGATAATTTTGACCCATTATGAGGATATTCAAAAAATTGCCTGGATAAACTCTTGAATTTATCCATTTATTTTTTGAGCGAAATGGCCTATGAGGGAGATAATCAAAGAAAATACCTAAAGTGACTCCAACCATTAATGCAGGACCAAACCATAAATTATAAATTAAGTTCATAAAGTCAAATTTTAAGCCAGCTAAAATGATTGTTATAAATATCGATCTCTCTATTCCCCACTGTAGTAATTCATATTTTCTCCAGAGTTTTTTCTGGAAGAAAAATATTTCATGATAAAAAAATCTTGGAGCAATAAGCCAAATAGGCCCAAAAGTACTCACAATATGGTCTGGATCTTTTTTGGGATCATTTACATGAATGTGATGTTGTAGGTGTACTCTAGTGAAAACTGGGAAACTGAAGCCTAACAGTATAGCTGATCCATGTCCCATTGCTTGGTTTATCCAGGGCACGGGATGGGCAGCCTTGTGACATGCATCATGTATCACGGTTCCTTCAATATGAAGAGCAAGAAATGCAGTGGCGACTAGAAGAGGTAGAGGCCAAACTCCCCGATACCACTGCCATATACTCAGAAATGCAAGAAAATAACCACCAAAAAATAGACCTAATGTAGGATTCCAAAAATTAGGAGGGTCGACATAATTTTTGATCTCCCTGTTCCAGTTATATGTCTTGGAGGAATTAGTTTGAATATTTTTATTTTTACTAGTTAAGTTTGAAATTGTTTCTTTTAATCTATGATTAATATAACCAATAATTTATAGTGATTGCATAACAATATCAAACATTTTTAAATCTTTCTGAAATTATCGAGCCTAGTATTATGTGTCAAATTAAGGATCTTAAGTAAAAAATATTTTTAAAATATACCTTGCTAAACTAAAATTTAATTAAGCGGTCGTGGCGGAATTGGTAGACGCGCGAGTTTTAGGTACTCGTATCTTCGGGTGTGGGAGTTCAAGTCTCCCCGACCGCATTACAAGGGAAAATTTTTATTAAGCAACTAAATTAGTTAACTATTTGCATATTTACTATAATTTAAATATTAATAAGAATTTTTTTGACAATTTATTTAGGCTTTTTATATTTATTCTTTGGAATTATATTTTTGTTAATGCCTTTAATATATATTGAATTAGGTAGACCAAGAGATTTTATAAAAGGTGGTTTAAACCTAGTAATTGGGATGTTATTAATTTATAAACAAAATATTTTTAATACTTTAAATTATTTAATTTTTAGTGTCATTACTACATTACTGACTTTTTATATAGTAGAAATATTTTCTATAAGGTGGAATCAATTAACTAATCAAGAGAAAAATAATTTACTGACTTTAGAGGAATTGAAAAAAAATCTTTCAATTTTTTTAAAGGCCATCTCTCTAGCAAGGCAAGATTTTTTAAATTCAAACAATATTTTCAAATTTGGAAGAAAAAATGAAAATTTAAATAAAAAAAAGTGGGTTAGGAATGATGAAAATGATAATATAGTTAATTCAAATAAAAATAATTTACTGACTTTAGAGATGCCAAAAAAAGCAACAAATAAATCTACAAAAGATACAATCAATGAGGGTAAATAATTAAATAAATTAATCGATTATAAATAAATTCTCTAATTTCGAATGAAATCAAAACATAACAAAGAAAAAAAATCTGGCTTTTCCTATAAAGAAACTTTGAATTTATTGAAGACTGATTTTTCGATGCGAGCTAATTCAGTAATTAGGGAACCAGAGATTCATGAATTCTGGTCAAGAAATAAGATTGATTTGGAGTTGGGTTCAACTAACTCAGGTAAAAATTTTACTTTGCATGATGGCCCCCCTTATGCGAATGGTTCCCTCCACATGGGACATGCTTTAAATAAAGTCTTAAAGGATATTATTAATAAATACAAAACCTTACAAGGTTTCAAAGTTCATTTTATACCTGGTTGGGATTGCCATGGGTTACCAATTGAGTTAAAGGTTCTACAAAGTTTAAAATCCAATGAAAGAAGAAATTTAGATTCTTTAGGTTTAAGAAAAAAAGCAACAGATTATGCAAAGATTCAAATTAACAATCAACTAGAGGGCTTTAAGAGATGGGGTATTTGGGGAGACTGGGATAATCCCTATTTAACACTTAAAAAAAATTATGAGTCTGCTCAGATTGGTGTTTTTGGGAAGATGTTCTTAAATGGCTATATATATAGAGGTTTAAAACCTGTTCATTGGAGTCCAAGTTCTAGAACAGCACTTGCAGAAGCAGAATTAGAGTATCCAGAGGAGCATTTTTCAAAAAGTATTTATGTTTCTTTAAATATTACTAAATTATCAGATGCAGTTCTTCTTAAATTAGAAGAAAAAGATCTGAGAAACAAATTACTTTCTAGTTTAAATAAATTATTTATAGCTATATGGACTACTACTCCATGGACAATTCCTGGTAATGAAGCAGTAGCTATTAATCCTAGAATAAATTATGTTTTTGCCTCAGATCAAAACGGTAATATATATCTTTTTGCTAGAGATTTAATTTCTGAAATTTGTGAAAAGCTAGATAGAGAATTTAATGTTTTATTAGATGTAAAAGGATCATTGCTAGAGGGTCTTGAGTATAAGCATCCTACAAAAAATAAGTTTTGCAATATTGTAATTGGAGGTGATTATATAACCACTGAATCTGGGACAGGAATTGTGCATACTGCCCCTGGTCATGGCATGGATGATTTTAATGTTGGGCAAAAATATCAATTACCCATAACCTGCATTGTCGATGAAAAAGGTAATTTAAATAAGCATGCTGAAAAGTTTTGCGGATTAAATGTTTTGAAAGATGCTAATGATTTGATTATTGAAGATTTAGAGAAAAATAACTTACTCCTTTTAAAAGAAAATTATAAACACAGATATCCTTATGATTGGAGGACTAAAAAACCTACAATTTTTAGAGCAACTGAACAATGGTTTGCATCAGTAGAGGGATTTAGATCTTCAGCCTTGAAAGCAATAGAAGATGTTGAATGGATGCCAAAAACAGGTAAGAAAAGAATTTATTCAATGGTTGTTGGAAGAGGTGATTGGTGTATTTCTAGACAAAGGTCATGGGGAGTGCCAATACCTGTTTTCTATGAAAAAGAAGGGAAAGGAGTACTTATTAATACTGAAACTATTAACCATATAAAAAGTTTATTTGAGGAGTATGGAGCAGATGTATGGTGGGAATGGGATGAGAAGAAACTATTGCCAGAAAAATATAGAAATGAATCTGATCGTTGGGAAAAAGGGCTAGATACTATGGATGTCTGGTTTGATTCAGGTTCTAGTTGGGCCGCAGTTTGTGAGCAAAGGGAAGAATTACAATATCCAGCCGATTTGTATTTAGAGGGATCTGATCAACATAGAGGTTGGTTTCAATCATCTTTGCTAACTTCAGTAGCAGTAAATAATAAGCCGCCATATAAGACAGTTTTAACTCATGGATTTGCTTTAGATGAGAATGGTAGAAAAATGAGTAAATCCTTGGGTAACGTTGTTGATCCTAATATCATTATTAATGGTGGTCCTAACCAAAAAATACAACCTGCCTATGGAGCGGATGTCCTTAGGCTCTGGGTTAGTTCTGTTGATTACTCAGTTGATGTACCAATTGGATCAAATATTTTAAAACAACTTTCAGATGTTTATAGAAAAGTAAGAAATACAGCTAGATATCTCTTAGGTAATATTCATGATTATGATCCTGCATTAGAGGAAATTGATATTGATCAGTTGCCGTTATTAGATCAATGGATGTTAAATAGGCTAGTTGAGGTCTCAGATGAAGTAACAATTGCATATGAAAATTACGAATTTTCAAAGTTTTTCCAAATATTGCAAAGTTTTTGTGTTGTGGATTTATCTAATTTTTATTTAGATATCGCAAAAGATAGATTATATGTAAGTGCTAAAACTCAATTTAGGAGAAGATCTTGTCAGTTTGTGATGTCCAGAATTGTAGAAAATTTAGCTGTCATTATTTCTCCAGTTCTTTGTCATATGGCTGAAGATATTTGGCAAAATATCCCATATTCAACTATTGAAAAATCAGTATTTGAAAGAAGATGGCCAAAATTTCCTGAGTCATGGCTTAATCCCGAACTTAATGAACATATTTCTAATTTAAGAACATTACGTGTAGAAATTAATAAAGCAATAGAAGGTTGTAGAACCCAACAAATGATTGGAGCTGCTCTTGAGACTGAGGTTAATTACCTCCCTGAAAATGAGTTTTTTAAAAATTCTCTTTCTTGGCTTGATAAATTTGGCAATAAAGAAGTGGATTTATACCGAGATTGGTTGATAGTTTCTGATTTTAATATAGTTAATAATTTATCTAAGGATTGTTTAAGTATCGATAATAATGAACTTGGAAAGATTCAGATTCTTAAAGCTAAAGGTCTTAAATGTGATAGATGTTGGCATTATCAAAATATTACAGTTAAAGGGATTGAAAACACTAAATTATGCGAGAGATGTGCAAATATTATTAATTTATAAATAGTTGATTTAAATCAATTGCAGTATTGTTATTTTTGATCAACTACATACTCTTTAAATTATTATTTATAAAAATTCTTTAGAATATTCCCTTGATTAAGTAACCTTATATTTTTAAAGACTATTTGGAATATTAAAACTTATATGTTCTAAGTTTTTGATAAAATCAATTCCTGCCATAATTCGAAAAACCAGAATTCCGACCACTTTTTGGGAATTTAATTATCGCCCATTGTAATAAACCTAATGTATATATTAATAAGGCAAATAATCCTAAAAATTTTGCAACTGGTTGCGAAAAGCTAGCTCCAAATAAGAAATTAAATAAATTTTTTAAAATCAAGTAAAAATTTGTTGAAGGTTTAAGCCAAATTTCACATTGCGCAGAATTAATAAAAGAAACACAATTAATATTATTTAAACTTTGAATTAAAAAAATTAAAGATATAAAAGTTATAGACCATCGCCAAATTTTCGTAGTTGTAGTTAATGCATGAGATATTCTATATTCATTTAACTCGTCATTAATATCATTCCAAAACCATATTGAGATTGTCATTATTAATGTCGAAATATTTGTAATTAAGAGAGCGAAATTGTACTCTCCAATTAGGAGGATAAGACTTATGAAGAATAGAATTGATATTTTCCAATAATTAGATAAAAGTTTTGTAATGGCTTTACTTTTGTTTTTTATTGACCAACAAAGCAGAGTTAAAGGAAGACCAACTATAAAGACTAATGAAAGTTGAAAAGATAGCCAAATGGAAAGCTGATTAAGACTGTTCAAAACTTTTTCTTTTTAACACACATAAATATTAAACCTTACCCACCTGCTTATTAACTTATTATTGTCATAGTTATGAATAATATGCACCATATTAATTTCTACTACGAAATAATTAAATAATTTTTATGAGACAGCATGTAAATCCACTCAGTAAAAATTTCTTTGAAATAGATCCAATACCTCCTTTGAATCAAGTTTTTGAAAACCCAAAATTACCTCTCCATTTAGATATCGGTTGCGCTTCAGGTGAATTTTTATTCGAATTATCACTTAAAAATAAAAACTGGAATTATATAGGAATTGAAATTAGAGAAAAATTAGTTTTAAATGCTAATTTGAAAATGAAAAGTAGAGAAAATAAAAATTTATATTTTTCATTTGGTAATGCTAATAACATTTTTAACCAAACTAATAATAAATCAATTATTAATTTAATAACTAGTATTTCTTTTAATTTTCCTGATCCATGGTTTAAAAAGAAACATCATAAAAGACGTGTAATTCAGCCTAAATTATTAAATCTACTCTCAAATTCAATGAAAAAAGGATCTTTAATCTTTATTAAAACAGATGTAAGAGATCTTTTTGATCATATGGAACTCACAATATCCGAGAGTATAAAGTTCAAAAAAATACCATATCAAGATGTTGACTTTTGTGAAAGTTTTAATCCAAATAGAATTCAAACTAATAGAGAAAAATATGTAATATTAAATCAACTTAAAATTTATGAAAGTATTTATAAGAAAATTTGATTCAAAAAGTTTTAGATATTTTATAGATTTTTGTACTAAGTTCGGCCGTGATTTTTGTCGATAATGAATCTACTTCTTGTTGATTTCGTGCTTCAACTAATATACGTAAAACAGGTTCCGTTCCACTTGGACGTATGTAAACTCTACAATTATCTTTTTTAATATTTGAAAAACTTTCTATAGTTTCATTAATGAATTCCTTATATGATTTATCAATATTTTTGAATTTAAAATTTAATAATACGTTAGTTAGTTTTTGAGGATATGGTGAGAAGCTACTATTAAGCCAAGATCTTAAACTGATATTTTTTTTCTTGCAGTATTTTGATATTTGAATTGCTGTTAATATTCCATCCCCACAAAAGTCATTAATTTTTGAAAGAATATGACCTGATTGTTCCCCTCCTAATAAAGCCTTTTTTTTCTTTATTGCTTCAAATATAAATTTATCTCCAACTTCAGTTCTATGTAAAATCCCCCCAATTTTCTTCCAAGTATTTTCAAAACCTAAATTGGCCATTTTTGTTGAGATAATTGTGTTATTTGTAAGTAATTTTTCTTCTAAAAGTTCTCTTCCCCATAGAAAGAGTATGTGATCTCCATCTATTATATTGCCCTCTGAATCAACCCCAATAACTCTATCGGCATCTCCATCGAAGCTAAATCCCATATCAGCATTATTCTCTTTTATGGCTTTAATTATTGGATCCAAACATGTAGAACCGCAATTTAAATTTATTTTTAAACCATCTTGCTCATTATTAATAACTTTGACATTCGCTCCTAGTTTCTGAAAAATACTTGCTGCGCAGGTAGTTGCAGATCCGTAACATGTGTCTAAAACTATTTTCATTCCATCTAAGTTTTCATCCCCCATAGTATTAATAAGTCCTTCTGTATAGATATTAAAAAGGTTATTATTTTCCCTTATAGATGTTTTTTTATAAGTAGATAATTTAAGGTTGTTTGCTGTCTCTAAAATCAGTTCTATTTGATTTTCTAATTTCTTTTTAATTTTTTCTCCATTATTATCAAATATTTTAATACCATTATATTCAGGAGGATTATGGCTCGCCGATATCATAATCCCACCACTAAATTTTTCTTTTTTTATTAAGAACGGGATAGCTGGTGTAGGACAGATTCCTAAATATATAAATTCTTTTCCTGCTGCATTAATTCCTCTTGATATAGCTTCTATAAGAATATATCCACTTACTCTTGTATCTCTTCCGATTAGTATTGGATTATTGGTTTTCGTTGAAACTCCTAAAGCATATCCAACCTTATATGCTAAAGAATATGTTAATTCTTTATCAAATATTCCCCTTATTCCATCAGTTCCAAATATAGATTGCATATTATTACTTCTATAAGTATAAGTATTTTTCCAAGTGTATTTATATTATAAGTTGATTAAAAGTAAAAAGAATAATGCTCTCTTAAATTATATTATCTATATAAAATATAAAAAGTAAATGATTAGATAATGCAATCTGGTAATAAAGAATCCTTTTTAAATTCCTCGCAAAAATCGATACTGATATTATTTTTTGCTCTAATTATTTGCTCTGCACTTGTCTTGAAAAATTTTATATTTCAACCCACTTTTCTTCTTAAGAAATTTGGACAATCATCTATTGATCCTGAAATAGCTTTTACAAATAATAAACCTACTTTTCTTGAGTTTTATGCAGATTGGTGCGAAGTTTGTAAGGAAATGGCTCCAAAAGTTGAAGATATTAAAAATAAATATGAAAAAGATATAAATTTTGTTTTTTTAAATGTAGATAATCCAAAATGGGAAAAATACATAAGAAATTTCAATGTTAATGGAATTCCACAAATAAATATTTTTGATAATGATTCCAATTTAGAACTCACTTTTATTGGAAAACAGGAAGAAGATTCTATAAAAGAATCTCTCGATAATTTATACGATAAATTTAGAGGTGATTCACAAATTCTAAATTCAGAATTCTCAATAATCAAAGACAATAAAAATTATCAATCCTCTCCAAGAAGTCACGGATAAATTTATTCCCAATTCAATGCTTCAGATACAGATGGAAAATATTTGATAAATACTTTCTTACAGTCTTCAGCTATTTCCATATGTTCTTTTTGTGTTCCTTCTTTTGATCTTAGCTGTATATAGTGAATCCAAGACCTGCAGGAACCAGTCATATAAATTCTTGTTGGGGTAGCTAATGGCATAATAAATCTAGCGCATTCCTTTGCAATCCCTTCATTTAGCATTTCTTCGTATAGTTTATTTGCCTCTTGAAAGTGTTTTGAAATTTTTTCTGAAAATTTTATTTTAAGTTCATCCGGTATGTCATCAATGCTATTTTGACGATTCTTTTGATCTTGCCTTCTTAAGTTTGGGATAGGTATTTCATTTCCTAGTAAACTAGTTTCAGCATATCTTTGTGAGAATTCTTGAAAAGTAAATGATCTATGTCTAAGAATTTGAGCCGCGATACCTCTATTAGTTTCGATTTTCAATGTCATGCATGATTGTTCAAAAACTGACCAGTGCTCATGTTTTATGCAATATCTTAATAATCCGGCGAATTTATCATTAGCCTGATTCGAAGGATTAGAGACTCTGGCGATATAAGCCATTGTTTTTTCTGCCTCTGGAGTTAATGAAATTAGCTCAACTTTACTCATATTAAATTTTGGCTAAAGTAACCTTTTCTGGTTGATTTTGATATTTACCTTTTCTATCTTCATATGTTGTAGAGCAAGGATCACCCTCAAAAAATAATAGTTGACAAATACCTTCATTTGCATAAATCCGACAATCTGCACCTGAACTGTTGCTGAACTCTAATGTAAGATGCCCCTCCCAACCGGCCTCGGCTGGAGTTGTATTTACTATAATTCCGAGACGAGCATAAGTACTTTTACCGATACAAATCACAGTAATATTTTCTGGTACTTTCATTTTCTCTAAAGCAACTCCTAGGCCGTAAGAATGAGCAGGTAAAATAAAAAATTCACCATCTTTATCTTCGTGAAGAATGGTTTTTTCTAAATTATCAGGATTAAATTTCTTTGGATTCATAACTGTTCCTGGGACATGCTTAAATATTAAAAACTCTTTAGAAGAAAGTCTTAAATCATAGCCATATGAAGAACATCCGTAACTTAAAACTGCATTTTTTTTATTATTAGGATCTAGATGTCTGACTAAATTTGATTGAAAAGGATTTATCATGCCTTTAGAAGCTTTTTGGTTTATCCAGAGATCATTTTTGAGCATAATTTCTATGAGCGAAGTTCTGTAATTTGGTCAGCCATTAACAAGAATTTTTTTGGAATGGATGTACCAGTAAGGATTACATCTCCTGATATAAATCGGTTTTCAAGTGTTGAAATCAAATCATCTTTACTGATAATATTCATCTCTACAGCTAAAAAAACTTCATCAAGAATAATTTGATCATATTCTCCATAAAGTAATTCTTTTTTGCAATAATCCCATAATTCTATTATTGAATTATTAATAGATTTAGATATATTATTGTTTATGTTTTCTGACTCATATTGATCATAAGAATTAGAAGATCTTATCCAGGTAAGATTACCGCAAAGCTTTTGAGCATTGGAAATTCCTTGTTTTACACCTCCTTTCATTAGTTGAACTAAAAGTACTTTTCTTCCTAAAGCTGCATTTCTTAGTGAATCTCTGATAATGGATGAATAACTTCCTCGGTATGAAGATTGATAAATCTGAATTTGGCCATTTTGATTTATCTTTCTTAATTTAAATTCTTTATTTTTATTTATGTTTACAACTTCATTATTAGTTGTTAAATAACTATTTGACGAACTGGCTACCATTATTTTTGAATTTACTTTTCTATATTCAGTATAGTTAGAATTTTATAACACTGCATATAGTGTAATTTTCCTTAAAGTAGCTTCTTAGAATAAAGAATTTTTTTTTATAATAATTTTTTAAAAAATATAAGAATTGAAAAATGTTACTGTTGATACAAGTTATTTCTTGCTGTCTTCTTAAGTTTTTTAATAGTAAAGATATTTATGTCACCTGCTTCTAGAGGATTCAGCCGCTTAACTCCGCAACCTTCCGGACAAAATACTATTAATACTATTGGTGAACGTTTTCCGATTAATAGAACATTAATGGAAGTCATAAAAGGTCTTGAAGGAGCAAGTACAGAAATGGTTGAGAGATCGAAAACAATATTTTTCCCTGGAGATCCTGCTGAAAGAGTTTATTTAATAAGAAGAGGAGCAGTAAGGTTATCAAGAGTTTATGAATCAGGAGAAGAAATTACTGTTGCCTTGTTAAGGGAAAATAGCCTTTTTGGAGTTTTATCTCTCCTAACAGGACATAGGTCTGATCGTTTTTATCATGCTATTGCTTTTACAAGAGTTGAAATGATTACAGCTCCTGCAAATTCTGTTTTGAGAGCAATTGAAGCAGATGCATCCGTTGGTCTATTACTCTTGCAAGGCCTTTCAAGCAGGATTCTACAAACAGAAACAATGATAGAAACTCTTACACATAGAGACATGTCATCTCGCCTAGTAAGTTTTTTGATGGTTTTGTGTCGAGATTTTGGAGTGGCAAGTGAAAAAGGTATTACTATTGATTTAAGACTTTCTCATCAAGCTATAGCAGAGGCAATAGGTTCTACAAGAGTTACCATTACAAGATTATTAGGAGATTTGAAAGATTCAGGATTATTAACTATTGAAAGAAAGAAGATTACAGTTTTTGATCCAATAGCACTTTCAAAAAGATTTAATTGATATTTAATCAATTCATTCTCTATTATTAATGGTAATTAAATATTTAGATATATTGTGTCTGGTTGGCTTTTCATTATTTTCTTATTACTGCTTGGAGGTTTAATTTCAACGTTAGGTGACTTATTAGGTTCAAAGATAGGTAAGGCTAGGTTTAGCATTTTAAAGTTAAGACCCAAAAAAACTGCAATTTTAATTACAATTTTGACAGGCAGTCTGATAAGTGCTTCATCTTTGTTCTTAATGATATTAGTAAATAGACAGTTGAGAGTAGGGTTATTTAGGTTAGGAGATTTACAGAAAAAACTTCAAGAAAGTAAACAAGTTTTGATACCTTTAGAAAAAGAAAGAGAAAAACTAGAAAATAAAATAAAAGCTAAAGAGACTGAATTTAAGCAATTAGAAAGGAATATAATTGCATTAAGAAGCGGGAAATTTGTAATAAGAAGTGGGCAATCTTTAATTATTTCAGAGATAAGTTCTTCTAACCTGAAAGACATTAAATCTAAAATAGAAAAAATTATTATCAATGCCAATAGATATACTCATAAGATAGTTAAACCAAAAAATAAAGAAGTTAAAAATTTATTGTTATTAAGAAAAAATCATATCGAAGAAATGCAAAATATTATTTTAAAAGGTGGTAATTGGGTAATAAATATAAAATCTGTCAGAAATGTTCTAACAGGAGAAAATTTTGTGTATGCTTTTCCTGAAATAACAGAAAATAAAATAATAGTTAGAAAAGGTGAAAAAATAACAAAAATTGACTTCAAACAAGAAGATTTTAATAAAAAAGATTTTGGCGATAAGGTAAATTTTCTACTATCTTCTAGTTTGGCCGAAATTAAGAGAAGAGGTTCACTTGTAAATGAAATTAAATTGCGAGGCGATTCTATAAAAGAATTAAGAGACTTCTTAAATAAAAATGATAAAACTAATTTTGAATTAGAAGCAGTCTCTTTGTTTAACAGTAAGACTGCTCAACCAGTGATTGTTGAACTAAATGTAAATTATCCAGAATCTTAGATGTCTAGAGTTATAACTATTGATCCGGGGATATCGAAATGTGGAGTGATAATAGCTGATATCAAAGAAAAAAAAGTTTACGAAGCAGTAGTTATTAAAAGTCATCTACTTTTGCAATATGTTAAAAAAAAATATCAGAGCGGAAAAAACGTTCAGTTGTTAATTGGCAATGGAACAAGTAGTAAAAATTACATAAAATATTTAAATCAATTTGAGCCTGATTTGATTATTGCTGAAGAAAAAAATTCAACTTATAGGGCTAAACAAAGATATTTTGAAATTTTTCCATTAACAGGCATAAAATGTTTTTTACCAAGAGAGATATTTATTTTGAATAAAAATTTAGATGCATTAGCTGCGTTAATTATTATGGAAGATTATTTCAAAATTAAATTTGATGTAAGTGTAAAACTTAAGACTAAAACTTGGCTGAAATAATGAATTTATATTCATTTCCTGCTTCAAGTTCATAATCTTTCTTTAAAAAGAATCTCAATAATGAATCTTGAATTAATGCTCTTCCTAAAGGGGGGGTTACAAACAAAACTCCTTTTCCAAATGACCATGTGAAGGTCCACTTGAAATCGCTTGCTTCCACAACTCCTTTTACTTCTTTTTTGGTGAAACAATACTCTTTAACACTTACATGTGCAGTTGTCTCAGGCTTTGCTTTCATTTATAAATTTTCTTCTCTATGGAAGGAATTTAATTCACTAATAATATAATCTTCATTTTTATCATTTAGTTCTATGAGTGATTCGATTAATTTTTTATAAACTCTATCCAAAGTTAAACTTTCTTTTGAAGATATATTTCCTAAGACATGGGAAATAGTATTGAGGGTTTTCTTTCTTTCATTAACGGGTGGGGACCCTATACCTATTTTTATTCTATTAAAATTTTCAGTCTGCAATTTATTAATGATATCTTTAATTCCGTTATGTCCTCCAGAACTTCCTTTTTTCCTAAATCTAATTTTACCCAGGGGTAGATCAATATCATCAACTATTATAAAAAGACGATCCAAATCTATTTTGTACCAGTCCACTATCGCCCTTACAGCATTTCCACTGTTATTCATAAAAGTGTTCGGCATAAATAATCTATAAGTAAAATTATTTATTTTGAATTCTGAATACCAACTTTTAAGCTTATTTTTCAAAGTAAATTTAGAATCGTATTTTTCAGAAAAATTTTCAAGTAGTAAAAAACCAATATTATGTCGATTTTGAATATATTCTTTACCAGGATTGCCCAAACCAATTATAAATTTCTCATTATTGTTCATAATTATAATTTCATATGTAAATTTTTATAAATTATAAAATAGAAACATAACAAGGGTTTTTAATTGTGAATGAGAACACAAAATAAAGATTTTTATTTTCTTATTTATGAAATTATTAATTTTTACCTATTTAAAAAATTTTATATAATATTAATTTAATTACTCTACAAAAATAATTTAAAGAAGTTTAATTTCCATTCCAATCGACTGAGAATCCCTGAAGGAGTAAAGATTGATTATAAATTTGTAGGAGGATAACAAGAAAAACTAATAAAAGTAAACCTATTACGGTCATAATAGGAACAGCCCCCCATCCAGGAACAACTTTTCCTTGACCTGAATTTCCAATAGCTTTTAAAAGAGTTCCTAATGCAGTTTTTTGGCCCATAGTAATTTCTCTAAATCAAATTTATTTAGTTATTGTATAAGAGTTAATACATAAATTGTTTACAAATTTACTAAAATTGATGCAAACTTTATCATCCGCACCAGATCCTGCTGTTTCTGTAGCAGTTACAATACTGGCTGTACTATTAGCTTTAACGGGTTTTGGACTATGGACAGCTTTCGGTCCAAAAGCGGCGAAACTAACTGATCCCTGGGACGATCATGATGATTAGGGTTTTTAAAACAAGTTTATAAATGTAAAAAGTATTTCAAAATTTACCAAAAATACAAAAAGTAAACCTTTTCACATAATTTAAATATAAATTTAATAGGATATAAATCTGTTAGTATTTGCAATTCCATGCTCGCCTTAAAAATTTCAGTTTACACAATCGTTTTTTTCTTCGTAGGAATCTTTCTATTTGGTTTTTTAGCTAGTGATCCTACAAGAACACCTAATAGAAAAGACTTAGAAAGTCCTCAAGATTAATTTTCTCTTTTAATTTGTTCAACATTATCAAGATTAGAAAACTCATAAAAGCTATATTTTTTGTTTCCGCATTAATAAACTTATCTCCTTCGAGTAAAGCAACACAATTTTTTGCTATTGATTCAAAAAATTTCTCTCAATCAAAAAGCGTCAATTGGGTTAATAATGTTTTTCCAAAAAACATAGATGTTTCCAGTAAAAGACCATTTCCAAGATCTGAATATAACTATAGAAGTAATGCTAAAAACGAGATATTACATCCTTATAAGGATGGGTCTCCAAAACTTTTAGCTAACTCTTTTGATAACAAAAACGAGTTAGAGATCCAATCTGAAATACAATCTGAAGAAAATAATATTTTAAAGGCAAAGGGCAATGTCCTTGTTCTTTATCGAGGTAATATTCTTAAAGCAGATAGTCTAATTTATGATAAAACGCAAAAGACTGTAAGTGCTAAAGGAAATATTTCTTTGAGTATTGGTGAGCAACTATTCAAGATGAATAGATTTCAATATGATTTCAATAGTAAGAAAGGGTATTTGTTAGATGTCAAAGGATTAATAAAAACAGATAATCTTATTGATGATTTGTTTTCTAATGTTGAAACTTCAGATATTAAAAATAGTGAAATTTCAAAAGAGATATTTAAGGAAAAAGTTTTAAATACCCCTGGAGCTTTAAAAAATTGGATACTTATAACGGATAAAATAGAAATTGATGGGGAAAAATGGAAGAGTGAAAAAGCTATTTTTACTAATGATTTAATTGAATTAAAGCAAGTTAAGATAGAGATCAATTCGCTTGAAGCTATCTCTAGAAAAGACCAACTAAGATTCAAGTCTTCTTTAAATTATTTAATTTTGGATGAGAAGATTTCAGTTCCCTTCTGGTTTGGTGAAAGAACTTTGACGAAATCAGGAGAAAGTTTTTCTTTTGAAAATAGATGGAATATAGGTTATGACAATGTGGATAAAGATGGCTATTTCATTGGTAGAAAATTAAATTCAATAAATTTATTTGGTGATTTTTTTCTTGATTTAGAACCACAATTCTTAATACAAAGATCACTTCAGGGGCATACCAAAAGTTTTATAAGTAAGGGAGATTCAATAACTGCTGATAAGGTTAAAAGAGATGCATATTGGGAAGACTATTTTGGTTTTAATTCTCGAATTAAAGGAAAAATTAGTAATTGGAATTTGGAAATAGATAAGCAAATAAATTCTTTTGATCCTGATGAATCTTCAAATTCTTTACGAGTTAAGTCTAATTTAAGTAAAGAAATTTCTTTTTTAAACTCAATATGGGATAAAAGTTTTTTTGGAGTTTTTAGAGATAGGGTTTGGAACGGATCGTTAGGTGAATCTCAAGTGTATATAGGCTATGGTTCCAAACTAGAAAAACAAAATACTTGGGAAGTTAATGGTATTACTAAATCTGAAACTTTATCTTTAGGGTTGGGTAATTTTAAAGGCGAAACTTTAAATAGTAAGAACCTGGTTACTAGTATCAAAGGTAGTTTGTTGTATTCATCAGATCAAAAAATACCACTAAATGGTAATAAGGTTTTAAACAAATTTATTGATAGTTCGTTTAAATATATTTCTGAGCCAATAAACAAAGGGCTAAGTCTTAATACTAGTTTAAAATTATTTTATGCTTTTTATAAAAATGGCAACAATCAACAATACTTGGGTTTTGGTGCTGGACCTGAATTTATTTTAGGGGATTTACAAAAAAAATATTTTGACTATACGAGAATAAGTTTATTACCTTTTTATAAGATAAAAAGTGGAGATAGTTTATTTAAATTTGATCAAATTGCTGATGAATTTACCTTAGATATTGCCTTTGACCAACAATTATTTGGACCACTTATTCTTAAAAGTAATGCTAGCCTAAATTTGGATAGTGATTCAAAAGATTATGGTGATTTTATAAATTCTAAAATCTCATTAAATTGGAAAAAAAGATCTTATGAATTTGGAATTTTTTATCAACCTCATAATGAAGCAGGAGGTATTTCTTTTACATTATTTGGCTTCGAATAGCTATTAGAAACTAGAATTAAAATTTATATAAGGTAAAGCATTTAATTTGTTTTCAATTAAATCCTTATTTTCAAGTAGTTTTGAAGTAGCATCCCATTCTCCAGATAAAAACATTTTTTTTGAAGTTTCTTTTATTTCAAGATTAAATTTCAATTTTTCTCCTTTTGCAGTTGATTTTAAAAGATCAATCTCTAAGAATAAATTTTTAATATCCAGATATTTTTGGATTTCTTTTATCGATTCCTTTGGAAGATTAAAGCATGGAATTCCAATTGCAATACAGTTACTATAAAAAATATCTGCAAAACTTTCTCCAATTATGGCTTTTATTCCCCATCTCATCAATGCTTGAGGGGCATGCTCTCTGCTTGAACCGCATCCAAAATTACTATTAACAATAAGTATTGAAGCTCCTTTATTAGTCTCTAAATCAAAGGGGTGCTTCCCTTTAAGAGTTTTGCGATCATCATCAAAAACAGATTTACCTAAGGAATCAAAATCAATACATTTAAGAAATCGAGCAGGAATTATTCTGTCGGTATCAATATCATCTCCAACTAATGAGATACATTTACCATTTATTTGAGAAAATTTTCCTATTGGCGGTATAAATTTTGAACTCATTTGTTAATAAAATCTCTTACGTCACTAACTTTTCCTGTAATTGATGCAGCGGCAACCATTGCTGGACTCATGAGAAGCGTTCTTCCATTTGGAGAACCCTGTCTACCTTTGAAATTTCTATTGCTAGAGCTGGCACTTACTTGATTCCCAATGAGTTTGTCTGAATTCATTGCTAAACACATTGAGCAACCAGGTTCTCTCCACTGAAAACCTGCTTTTATAAATATTTTATCAAGACCTTCCTCTTTCGCTTCTTTCGCAACCTTCTCTGAGCCTGGAACTACAAAAGCTTTTATATTTTTTGCTACTTTATTATGCTCCAAAACTTGAGCGGCAACTCTTAGGTCACTTATCCTTCCATTTGTACAACTCCCAATAAAACAAACATCAATTGGAGTATTTTTAATTGATTGTCCCGGTTTGAAACTCATATATTCATATGCCTCCTCAGCAATAAATTGGTCGTTTGGATGTATTTGATTTAATGAAGGGATTTTTTGATTTACGCCGATACTTTGCCCAGGCGTAATACCCCATGTAATGGTAGGTTCTACTTTAGAAGCATCTAACTTGAATACATCATCATAAACACAATTATCACTACTTTCTAATGATTTCCACCATTTAACGGCTTTTTCCCAATTTTCATTTTGAGGCGAGCATAATTTATCCTTCATATAACTAAAGGTTTTTTCATCAGGATTTATATAACCGCATCTTGCTCCTCCTTCAATGGACATATTGCATATAGTCATCCTTTCTTCCATTGATAATTCACTTATGGCAGGACCTGCAAATTCATAGGCATAACCTACTCCTGCTTTTACTCCGAGTTGATTAATTATATGTAGCACTAAATCTTTAGCATAAATTCCATTTGATAATTTATTTTCACACCAAATTTGTCTGACTTTGAGCTTATTCATAGCTATGGTTTGACTAGCAAGTACATCTCTTACTTGGCTAGTACCAATACCAAAAGCAATTGACCCAAAGGCTCCGTGAGTTGATGTATGAGAATCTCCACAAGCAATAGTCATGCCTGGTTGGGTCAAACCAAGTTCAGGAGCTACTACATGAACTATTCCTTGATTACCACTCCCAATATTAAAAAATTTAATTTTGTGCTCGATACAGTTCTTTTCTAAAGTATCGATCATTTGTTCTGCCAGATTATCTTTGAAAGGCCTGCTTTGATTATCTGTTGGCACAATATGATCAACTGTAGCTACAGTTCTTTGAGGGAATTTTACTTTTAAATTTTTATCTTTTAGAGCTCCGAATGCTTGCGGGCTAGTAACTTCATGAATAAGGTGAAGACCGATTAAGATTTGATCGGAGCCACCAGGAAGATTTGCAACTTTGTGTAAATCCCACACTTTATCAAATAAGGTATCTTGACTCAATTTGCAAAAAAAATTACTTACTACTAGATAATAAGATTAATCTAAAGCTGTTTAAACACACATTTACACTTAGTCTTTGAATTTCAATTCTATTTCTTGTTGAGCTAAATATTTTTTTAATATTAGTCAAGTGACCATTTGGTCCTGCAATTGAGATATAAACTAATCCAACAGGCTTCTCTTTATTACCTCCACTTGGACCGGCAATGCCACTAATTGCGATAGACCAATCTGAATTTAGTTTTTCTTTTGCATTAATTGCCATAGTTTCAGCAACCTCTTCAGAAACAGCACCAAATTTTTTTATCAGATTTTCTGGAACACTTAATAAAGATTGTTTAAGGTTATTACTGTATGAAATAATACTGCCTTTAAATACTTGTGATGAGCCTGGTATTGATGTGATTGAAGAGGAGAGAAGACCTCCGGTACAGGATTCTGCAAAAACGAGAGATTCTTTTCTTTTTAATAATTCCTTTATTAGTACGCTTGATAAATTATCATCGTCTTCACCAAAAATAAATTTGGAAAACTCTTTTTTCAATTTTTCTTTAACGGGGTTAATTATTTTTCTTGCTTCTAATTCATTTTTAGCTCTTGCCGTTAGTCTGAGCTTAACTTCTCCTAAGTTAGCGTATGGGGCGACAGTGGGGTTTTTTAGTTTTAGAAGATTATTAATCTTTTCTGAAATAGTAGACTCTCCAATACCAGAAAATTTAAGAGTATTTGAGAAAAATATATACCCATCTGAAAAATTACTTTTAATATAATTAACTGCAGTTTCTTTCCACATTTCTTTCATTTCACTTGGCACTCCTGGAAAAGTCAGGATGGTAAATCCCTCAATTGGTTTCCATATCATGCCAGGAGCAGTGCCTCTAGGATTATTAATTATTTGAGCATCTTTTGGGAAAAAACATTGTTTTTTTAAACTAGATCTGTCGAAATTTGAACCTGAAATTGAAAGCTTTTTTTTTATTTGATCCCATAAATATCCTCTTTCAGAAAGAGTTGCATTAAAAGATTTAGCAATTGCCTCCGTAGTTAAGTCATCTGGAGTAGGGCCAAGACCACCTGTAGTAATTAATAAATTACTTCTTGAAGATATTTCTTTAATTAGCTTAGAAATCCTTTCAGAATTATCTCCAATAGTTGACTGTCTAAAATGGTTAAGTCCTAAAGTTGATAACTCCTCAGAAATCCATTGAGCGTTAGTATTTACTATATTTCCTAAAAGTAACTCAGTTCCTATAGAAAGAATTTCAACCCCTTTACAGTTAGGATCATTTGATTGATGCTTCAAGTTCGACTTCATAAAGAGGAAAACGATTACATAAAGTTAATACCCTTTCCTTGCATTTTTTTTCTGTTAATAAATCATCTGGATTGAGTAATCTATCAGCAATAATTTCACCAACTTCAACAAAAGCATCATCATTAAAACCTCTAGTAGTTAAAGCTGCAGTTCCCAATCTCAACCCACTGGTTACAAAAGGTGATTCAGGATCAAACGGGACAGTATTTTTATTTGCTGTTATGTTAACTTCACTTACAAGTAAGTCAGCAACTTTACCAGTCATATTAATACTTCTTAAGTCAAGCAAAACAATATGATTATCAGTTCCTCCACTAACAATATCTATTCCTCTTTTAATTAAAGTTGAAGACAGAACTTTTGCATTATTAATAACCTGTTTTGAGTAATTAACAAAGTTGGGCTTTAAGGCTTCTCCAAAGGCGACAGCTTTAGCTGCGATAATATGTTCTAAAGGACCACCCTGAGTTCCAGGGAAAACAGATTTATCAAATTTCTTTCCAAATTCCTTATCTTTACATAAGATCAATCCTCCTCTTGGACCTCTCAAGGTCTTATGTGTTGTCGTAGTTACAACATCACAATACGGTATTGGATTAGGGTGGAGTTTGGTTGCTACTAGTCCTGCTATATGAGCAATATCAGCCATTAAAAAAGCTCCAACTTCATCAGCGATTCTTCTGAACGACTCGAAATCAATTTTTCTCGGATAAGCAGAATATCCACAAATAATTAGTTTTGGTTTTGTAGCTAATGCAATATCTCTAATTTCATTAAAATTTAATTTATTAGTTTCTTTATCAACTCCATAGTGAACGGCATTGAACCACTTTCCGCTCATGTTGACTGGGGATCCGTGGGTTAAATGTCCTCCATGCGATAGATCCATTCCAAGTATTGTGTCACCAGGTTTAAGTAAACTTAGAAAAACAGCTGCATTTGCTTGTGCTCCACTATGGGGTTGAACATTCGCCCAGTCTGCATCAAAAAGTTGTTTTGCTCTTTCGATTGCAAGTTCCTCTATCTCATCTACAAATTCACAACCACCGTAATATCTTTTTTGTGGAAGACCTTCAGCGTATTTATTTGTTAAAACCGAACCCTGAGCCTGCATTACAGCCATTGATGCAAAATTCTCACTAGCTATCAATTCAAGATGTGTTTCTTGCCTATTTTTTTCGGAATTAATTAAATTAGATATGATTGGATCACTTTCTTTAAGATTTTGAAGAATATTCATTAAAATAAAGGGAACATTTATTTAAATATAGACGATATTTTGAGAGAAAATGTAAAAAAAATATATCATAAATTTTAACGCGCCTGGAGAGATTCGAACTCCCGACACCCTGATCCGTAGTCAGGTGCTCTAATCCACTGAGCTACAGGCGCATATTTATGTAATATCTCTGGTCCTGGGTCTCTTAGTCAACTAGATTTCAGTTAAACTATCTAATATTAACAATCTAAATTTATAATTATGCCGATTAAATGGTATGGCAATGGTGATTCAGAAGACCCCATTTACAAACATTTTTCCAGAATAGTAAATTTTGTAATTCATTGTATGGTATTCACTGCAGTCGTAAGTGGAACTTGGCTTTTTAAAGAGATTAAACATGACTTAGTTTTTTTTAATAATTTTGCAATTGCATGGGCAGTCATTCTCTCATCGCATTTACTTTTTGTATTTATAAAAAAACCTAAGGATTATAAAAAACAATCAACTTAAGTTTTTATTATGAATTCTCAGATGCAAATCAGTGATCTAGAAAATATTATTTCAGAAAAAATTTTTATAAAAATAGAAAAATGGAATCTGTACCTTGGAGATGCTGGTTTAGCTAGAAATCTTGCTTTGGAATGTATTAGCAATTTAGATAAAGGTAGTCAGCAGGCTGCAAAATTAGGCTTAGAAGCTATTAAGGTAAAAATTGGAGATGGAAATCAAACAATTCTTTTGTCTAAGTTGATAACTGCATCACAAATTTGTGATTTAGAAGAAATACTTGGTAATTTATGATTCTTAATCATATTTTGATTAGTGGATTGAATTTATTAACCCCGAATAACTTGGTTATCGAAAAATAAATAATCAAAAAAGCCAACAATCCTATAACTAATATAAATAGCTCCCAAACGTTCGGATTTAATACATTTATATCCTTGATAACTGCATAACAAATTGTGCTTGTAATAGAGCAGGCTAATGAAATAAGAACAAAGTTTTTTAATAAAATAATTTTAGGGATTTTGATTCCATAAGTATTAAAGTTTGAAGTAAGAAAAATACAAATAATTAAGTTAACTATTCCTGAAGAAAGGATTATACCAATAACACCAAAATTATAAGGAGATAAGTTTCCATAATTAATAGTTGGAGCTCCTACTAAAAACCAATCGAAAAAAACATTTAGTATTATTCCAGCGAAAGATAATTGAAAGGGTAACTTTGGTTTCTCAATTGCATAATAAGCTCTAACTAATAAATCTCTGTAGAGATAAAAGGGAATTCCAGCAGCATAGGCAATTAAAATATTTTTTACTAAAAATACGGCTTCGGAATTAAAAGCACCTCTTTGAAAAATAAATTGCACTAATTGATTATTAAATGTGATAAAAAAACCAGTCAAAAAAATAGTTGTTAAAAAACAATATTCTATTCCTGAGATTAAACTTTTTTCTAAGTTTCTATTCTCTTGCTTACTATTGAATTTTGAAAACTTTGGAAGTAGTGGCAATATCAAAGCGTTTGATAAAACTCCCAGTGGAGCTTGTATAAGAAAATTACCGTATGCTAATCCCGATGCGGCACCTTGAAAGCTTGAAGCAAAAAACATATCAACAAAAACATTAATTTGCCCTAAACCTGATGAAATTGTTGCAGGAGCGATTAATTTGAAGATTCTTTTCTCTTCATTTTTAAATAAATGCCAAGCCGAATTAAATCTAAATAAGCCGATCTTATTGATTTCCCAGCACTGAATAGCAAATTGTATACAAGTACCTGTTAAGGTCGCTTTGGCCAGTAATCCTGAATAAACCAAATAATTAGAATTTGTATTTTGATGACTAAAGATCCAACTGGCTGAAATAAATAAAATTGTTGTCAGACTTGTTAAAGCTGGACTTATGCTTGATAAGAAAAATTTATTTCTTGAATTTAAAGCTCCAAAACTCAACCCTATAAAAGCAGAAAGAGGAATACAAGGAGTTAAGATTTTTAATTGATAAGTTGCGATAGATTTAGCTTCATCACTTAAATTTGGGGCTATAAAGTTTATTAGAAAACCTGAATTAAAATATACAACTACTCCTAGAATAAAAAATAACAAAGTCAGTTTAATACTTACTTTTGTTAATACGAGGCCCCCCTTTCTCCTCTTAAGTGGAGTTAGCACTGCTACAACTGCATTATGTAATGGGCCATTAATTCCACCAATAATAATAAGTAAAAAACCTGGGATTATGTAGGCGTAGTTATAGGCGTCGTATGTTATTCCAATTCCAAAGGCTGCAGCGATAAATATTTGTCTTATAAAACCCGCAACTTTACTTAGAGATGTGGCAAAAGAAATTGAAGCTAAATTATTTTTAAAATATGAATGCATTTGATATTGAGTTAAATCTTTTCAAGAAGATTTAGATTCCATTATATTTTGTTTCTAATCTAGTTCACACTTTATGAATGATCGAATAATTGAATTTGAACCATTAATTGAAGGTATTTTAATTAAAAGATATAAAAGATTTCTCGCTGATATTCAGATTGAAAATGGAGAAATAGTTACTGCCCATTGTGCTAATACAGGCCCGATGAAGGGTCTTTTAAACGAAGGAGCTAACGTAAGAATTAGCTTCTCTTCATCAACTAAAAGAAAGCTACCTTGGACTTGGGAACAAGTAAAAGTAATAGGAAGAGATAACAAAGAGGTATGGGTTGGGATAAATACATTATTTGCAAATAAACTGATTAGAAAAGTTATTGAACAAAACCTATTCAAAGATAAACTCGGGGAGATAGCTAAAATCAAGTCTGAAGTACCTTATGGCAAAGATAAAAAAAGTAGAATTGATTTTCTTTTAACTCCAAAATCTTCAAATCCTGATAATCGTAACATTTATGTTGAGGTTAAAAATACTACTTGGACAAAAAATAATGTAGCTCTTTTCCCTGATACGGAGACTAAAAGAGGACAAAAACATTTAATAGAATTAAAAGGCTTAATTCCTGAAAGTAAAAGTGTTTTAGTTCCTTGCATTACAAGAAAAGATATAGATTATTTTGCCCCTGGAGATGAATCAGATCCATTGTATGGAGAGCTTTTTCGAGAATCAATTAGTGCAGGTATGTTACTAATTCCATGCTGTTTTGAGTTTCATTCAGATCATGTAGCTTGGAAAGGATTTAAACCCTTAAAATTAAATTAATTTTTTGGGATTTTAAGTTGATTTAGAAAAAATACCTCAATTTAACAAAGATTATTTGGTATACAACAATTAAATTGGTATAAACGACTACTAGACATACATAAGTTTTCTGAGCAAAATTATATATGAAAGGAAACAGGACCTCCTGTTTTTTTGCAGACTAATTTTTTATTTATGACCACTGCTTTGCAAACGCCTCAAAGGCGCTCTAGGTCCAAACTTCAAGATGCAAGTCTTGTAAACGGACCTATGCTCCTTTTGAGGAGTATTCGTGGGTTCAGTTCAAACCGCTCAATGTTGTGGCTTGCAACTGTCCCTCTAGCTTTGTTTGGTTTAGGTATTTTTAATCTTTCAGCTCACGCAGCTGATTTACCTGAGTTGAATGCAGCTTTTCTAGCTAACAATTTATGGCTTTTGATCGCTACTATTTTAGTGATCTTCATGAACGCCGGTTTCGCTATGGTTGAAGCGGGTATGTGTCGGTCTAAAAACGCCGTCAACATTCTTGCTAAAAACCTTTTCGTATTTGCTTTAGCTGTAACCTCTTATTGGTTTATTGGCTACTCATTAATGTACGGAGGAAGTGTTGCTGACGGATGGCTATATTTTGGAGGCTTATTTTTTGATCCGACAGTAACAGCCGATATGGTTACTGATGCTGGATTAGTTCCAACAGTTGATTTCTTATTCCAGTCTGCTTTTGCAGGTACTGCAGCAACTATCGTTTCTGGTCTTGTTGCTGAAAGAGTTAAATTTGGTGAATTTGTTGTTTTTGCGATTGTATTAACAGCATTTATTTATCCAATTGCTGGTAGCTGGAAATGGAATGGTGGCTGGCTTGATTCTCTTGGTTTCGTTGACTTTGCAGGTTCTTCAATTGTTCACTCAGTTGGAGCATGGGCAGGTTTAGTGGGGGCTATGCTCCTAGGACCAAGAATCGGTAAATACTCCGATGGAAAGCCACAGGCTATGCCTGGTCACAATATGGCTATTGCTACTTTAGGCGCTTTAATTCTATGGATAGGTTGGTACGGATTTAATCCTGGTTCTCAACTTGCTATGGATCAATGGGTTCCATATGTTGCTGTAACGACTACTCTTGCAGCTGCAGCTGGTGCTATTGGAGCAACTATTGTTTCTACTTTAACTTCCGGAAAGCCAGATCTTACTATGATCATTAATGGTATTCTTGCTGGTTTGGTAAGTATTACTGCAGGTTGTGGTGACATGACTCTTGCGGGAGCTTGGTTCGCTGGACTAGTTGGCGGTATTATCGTTGTATTCTCCGTTGCAGCACTTGATGCAGCTGAAATTGACGATCCTGTTGGTGCATTCTCTGTTCACGGAGTTTGTGGTGTATGGGGTACCCTAGTTATTGGTCTTTGGGGAACTGCAGTTCAAGGAGATGGAGCAGGTATGGGATTGTTCAATGGTGGTGGTATTAATCTACTTCTTGTTCAAGCTCTTGGTGCCGCGGCTTATGCTATCTGGACACTAGTTACTTGCTGGATCGCTTGGTCTATTATCGGAGGTTTATTCGGAGGAATCCGTGTATCTGAGGAAGAAGAGACTCAAGGTTTAGATATTTCTGAGCATGGTATGGAATCATATCCAGACTTTGCATCTGCTAAATAAACTAAATTTAAGTAAATTCAAGAAATCTGACTTATGTCAGGTTTCTTTTTTTTGCAATAAATTATTAAAAATGTTGTAATATCAAAAATATGGACACTCAAGCTTTTAGAAGATCTCTTCATCATTCGGACAGATATAACCGAAGAGGTTTTGACTCTCCTACTAAAAGAGCCCAAGCTTTAGAAGAAGCTTACCAAAGTGATTTAATTACCTCAATTAGAAATAATAGTTTTACATATAAAAAAGGGAGATTAAATATAAAATTAGCCCAGGCATTTGGTTTTTGTTGGGGAGTTGAAAGAGCTGTTGCAATGGCCTATGAAACTAGAAGACATTATCCTGATGAGAATATTTGGATAACAAACGAAATAATTCATAATCCCTCAGTTAATGATCATTTAAGAAAAATGAATGTTAAATTCATTTCAGCAAAAAATGGCATTAAGGATTTTTCTTTGGTTTCAGATGGAGATGTGGTTATCTTGCCAGCTTTTGGTGCTACTGTTCAAGAAATGAAACTTCTTCATGAAAAAGGTTGTCATATTATTGATACAACGTGCCCTTGGGTTTCAAAGGTGTGGCATACGGTAGAAAAACATAAAAAACATACTTTTACCTCTATAATCCACGGTAAATTTAAGCATGAAGAAACTCTTGCCACTAGTTCATTTGCGGATAAATATCTTGTAGTGCTTAATCTTGAGGAGGCAAATTATGTCTCAGAATATATTCTTGGTAGAGGCAATAAAAATCATTTTCTTAATAAATTTGCTCAGGCTTTTTCCAATGGATTTGATCCAGATAAAGATTTAGATAGAGTTGGAGTTGCTAATCAAACAACAATGTTAAAAAGCGAAACAGAGGAGATAGGAAAAGTTTTTGAAAAAACGATGCTTCATAAATTTGGTCCAGAAAAATTAAATAGTCACTTTTTAGCTTTCAATACTATCTGTGATGCTACAGAAGAAAGACAAGATGCGATGTTTTCATTAGTTGATGAAGATTTAGATATCCTTGTGGTAATTGGTGGATACAATTCTTCAAATACAACTCACTTGCAAGAGATAGCTATAAATAAAAATATTTCTTCTTTTCATATTGATACACCTGAAAGGATTTCAGTTAAGGAAAATTCTATTCTCCATAAACCACTTAAATCTGAAATGGTTTTGAAAAAGAATTTTATTCCTGATGGAGAAATTAAAGTAGGTATTACTTCTGGAGCTTCTACTCCAGATAAGATAGTCGCTGATGTTATTGAAAAGTTAATTGCTATTACTAAGTAAATATTAATTTTTCTGCTTAATTTTTAACTTTATTAAATACATATCACCTAAAGATCTACGTTATTATCTAGAATAATTAAAAATAATTTGAAGAATGGAAGACACAACACAATCTAATCGAGATCAAACAGCCAAAATGAATGCTTCAAAGCCTCCTCAAAAGGTGGAAGTTGTTGTAGCTAATCCCTCTACAAGTTCAGAGGTCAATATATTAGGCGAATTATCTATATTTATTTTAAGGATCGGTTTTAGTGTTTTGATGATTCATCATGGCTTGGAGAAGCTTCAAGATCCTCAAGGCTTTGGTGAGTTTGTTGTAGGCAAATATTTCCCATTCTTACCAGGCGACCCTGTCCTTTGGACATATGGAGCAGCTATTACTCAATTAGTATGCCCATTAGGATTAGCATTAGGAGTTTTTGCAAGACTTAGCTCTCTCGGACTTTTCTCCACGATGGCATTTGCTGTTTATTTTCACCTCTTAGATACTGGCCTAGAAGGGTTCCCATTAGCAGTGGTTGAGGGTCATAACTATGCTTTTGAGCTTTCTTTCATATACGGGGCTATCTCTCTTTACTTTTTATGTGCCGGACCAGGAAGGTTGGCGCTTCTTCGTAAAACAAACAAAATCACTTATTATCCAAAAACAAATTGATTTAGTGTAGAAAATGTCTCTTGTTTGTAAATACCATAGAAATACCCTTTAAATTGCACATTTCAATACTTTCTTCATCCCTTATACTTCCTCCAGGCTGAATAATTGAGTTTATTCCATATTCATTAGCAAGCTCTACTGTATCTGCGAATGGGAAGAATCCATCGCTTGCTAAAACCCCTCCGTAACCATTTTCCTTCGCAGCTTGTAAAGCTATTTTTGAAGCTCCAACCCTGTTCATTTGTCCAGCTCCGATGCCAAGAGTTTGTTGGTCTTTTGCAATAACAATGGCATTTGATTTAATGTGTTTGCAAATTTTCCAGGCAAAACTCAAATCTAAATAGTCCTGAGTACTTGGAAATTTTTTCGTAACTGTAATCCAACTTTCAGTTTTTTCTTCAATATTATCAGTGTCTTGAACGAGTAATCCTCCCATTATTGATTTAGTTGAAGTTTGGTTCTTATTTGGGATTTGATCTTTTGAAAACTTTAAAATTCTTAAATTCTTTTTGATTTTTAAAATTTCTAAAGCCTCTGGATCAAAAGATGGAGCTACGACACATTCTAAAAAAATATCTTTGAGGTTAATTGCGGTTTCACTATCCACATTTGAATTAAAAGCAACTATTCCTCCAAATGCACTAACTGAGTCACATTTCAAAGCGTTCAAAAATGCTTGAGAGGCTGAATTACCTATAGAAGCACCACAAGGATTATTGTGTTTTAAAATGACAGATGCAAACGTCTCTGTTGTAAGTTCATCTTTTTCTTCATAGCCAAATTCTAAAACCGTTGAAAGTGCCGACTCAAGATCTAATAGATTGTTATAACTTAACTCTTTCCCTTGTAACTGTTCTGCTGAGTTCCATCCAATATTATTTAAACCATACCAAAAAGCTTTTTGATGAGGATTTTCCCCATATCTTAAGGTTTTGATTAGTGGATAAGATTCAATATATTTGGAAGATTGTAAACCTCTTTCTTTTCTTATCCAATTAGATATCGCAGTGTCATAGTCAGCTGTATGTTGAAAAGCTTCAAGTGCTAATTTTGCTTTATATGTTTCTTTTAACTCCCCTTTTTTACTTTCTTCAATAAATTCTTGATATTGACTAGGATCGACTAAAACGGAAACGTCTTTATGATTTTTAGCCGCAGAACGAATCATTGATGGTCCTCCGATATCAATATTTTCAATAGCATCTTCCCATTTAGATCCCTTTTCAACAGTTTTCTTAAAAGGATATAAATTGACAACTACTAATTCAATTAGTTCAAGATCGTAAGCTTCTATATCTTTTTTATGTTCCTCATCTGTTCTTTTAGCTAATATTCCTCCGTGGATTTTCGGATGTAAAGTTTTAACTCTTCCTCCAAGTATTTCTGGAGAATTAGTAAAATCTGCGACTTTAATAACTGGAATTTTTGCCTCCATTAGATGTTTAGCAGTACCTCCACTTGATAGAATTTTATAATTAAATTTTTCTACCAATTCTGTACAAAATGGAATTATATTTTTTTTATCGGAGACACTTACTAGGGCTAATGGTGACATTATTGAAAAGTTAACTTACTTAAGAATATAAACATGAAATATGATATTGATCATGAATTTGTCGGGATTAGTTCTCAAACCGCAACTCATAGAATAATTTTGCTACATGGCTGGGGAGCTGATGCAGATGACCTTTTAACACTTGGAAAGGAGATTATAGAAAAAATAAATCTTGATTTTGAGGTAATTTCTTTGAGGGCTTCTGGATTACATCCAAGTGGTCTGGGAAGACAGTGGTATCAATTATATCCACATGATTGGGAGGGGGCTGAGGTTGAAGTAAATAAACTTTTAGATACATTAAAGAAATTTGATACTGATCAGATTTCAATAGAAAAAACAATTTTGTTGGGTTTTTCTCAGGGAGCAGCTATGGCAATTGATGCAGGATTTAAATTAAGGTTAGGACTAATTGTTGCTTGTAGTGGTTATCCCCACCCAAACTGGGCTCCAGGAGAAAAATGCCCACCACTAATTGTTAGTCATGGTTTATTTGATGAAGTGGTACCTATAGATGCTTCAAGAATTATTCATGAAATGGTAAGAAGTAAGTCTTCTAAATTTTGCGAATTAATAGAATTTGATGGATCCCATCAAATTGATTCAGGTTTAATTGATTTTATAAGTTCAAATATAAATAATTTTTTTTAAACGAAAGCATATTCGTATTCTTCAATCTCTTCCCAATCATCTGCAGTAAGTTCTAGACCTTCAAATATTTTTTCTTCACCAATTCCCTCAACTACGACTTTTAGTGATGGAAATAGAAAATGATTTTCTTCAGCATATTGGGCGCTAAATAAACCTTTTTGACCCCAAAAAAACCTATCAGTGGTATGTTCATTTCTTCGAACATTGAAAACTGAAGGGGCAGACAAAGCATTTTCAGCTATAAATCTTCTAGCAGCTGTAACTGGTTTATGTTTGCCAGTTTCGATATGATAAATAGGTACATGTGCCATTACTCTTTGGCCAGCCAACCTTCTTCTGCTGATTCTTTTTCTCTTTTTTGACATTGATTGGTACTCCAAGAATTATAAATGAGATTAGTCTTATTTATTTTTACTAATCTTATATCTGTGATTTTGAATTCACTTAAATTACATAGAGGACCCATCAACCCCTGATGTAGCTTAAAATATGATTAAATATTCATATTTAAGGCTGGCTAAAGTCAGACCTCTTTATATATCTTAATACTTTTTTCATATTTTACAAGTCCTTTTTCAGATTTTTTTTTAAATTTCACTAATTATGAAGCTCTCAAAAAAATTTGAAGAATTAATCATAAAACAGCTAGAGAGCTTTGGTTGCTCAATGGGCGTGACTCATTTGGTTATGTATCTTGCTTCAACGGAGCAAGGAACTAAAGCATCATTTGAAATGATTGGTCAATGGCCACAAATCGATAGGCTTCTGGTATCAGTAGAAGATGATCCTTCACTAAAAGTATCTTCTCCTAATAGAAGATGGTACCCGCTTCAAGAAAACGATATCCTACTTGGTGTCCTTAGGGTAGAAACTGATTTAAAAGAAGGGAATTGGCCAGTATCTCTTGACTCTAGATTAAAAGCACTTTCACTATCTTTAGCTAAATGCGTTTCTATCGAATTAGAACGTCAAAATAAAAATGAAGAAATTAATTATTTAAAAAGTCAGGTCAATGTCATAATCCATCAATTGAGAAATCCATTGGCTGCTCTTAGGACATATGCAAAATTACTAATAAAAAGACTTGGTTCAGATGTTGACTCTATTGAAATAGTTGAACGCATGATAATAGAGCAAAAACAAATTAATAATTATATGGACTCTTTTGCGCAATTAAATTCACCTATTCAACTCCCTCTAGACATTGGAGAGGAAAGATTATTATTACCACCAAATTTAGATAACAAAAAGCTAATAACTGTTCAGAGTTTATTGAGGCCAATTTTAGAAAGGGGTCAAGCTAATGCGAACTTAGAGAATAGAGATTGGACAGAACCTTCTCTTTGGCCAGATTGGACTTTATCGCCATTAAAGGCTAAATATGCTGTAATTGCCGAAATTGTGGCTAATTTATTAGAAAATGCGTTTAAATACGCCCACAAAGATGCTGAGATTGGAGTCGCCATTATGAGTAAAGGTCTGTGCATATTTGATGATGGTAAAAAAATAACCAAAATTGAAAATGAGAAAATTTTTCAAAAAGGCTTTCGAGGATCTGCGGCTAAGAAGAAGGATGGTACTGGTGTTGGACTTTTTTTAGCGAGGAAATTAGCAAAACAAATTGGAGGAGAGTTGAGATTGCTTGAAAACTCCTCAATTAATGATGTAGAGGAATTAAAAAGTTTTAAGAAGAAGAATATTTTCTATTTAGAACTTCCTATAAAAGAATTGCATTCATAAATAACATTGCAGTTTCGACTAGTACAACACTCGCACCGCAGGCATCTCCATTGAAGCCTCCAATTTTATTCCCAAGTATGTTTGGAATAGAATAACTTAAAAAAATACCAATTAAAATTAAAAATAAAAATTTAATTAATATAGCTTGGGATGTAATTGAAACAAATTGGTATGCGATGAAAATTAAAAGAAAAACGATGGAAATCAAAGATTCTTTTTTAAATCCATTCCAAAACTTTTTATGACTAATAGATTTTTTCTTGTAACTCATATATTTAAACTTTTCTATAAAAAATAAATTTGAAAATCTTCCCCAAAATAAGCATATTGGCAAAACAATAATTATTTGGTTTTGAATTTTGAGTATGCAAGCAATCTGAATTAAAGTTATAAAAAATAAAGATTGAACACCAAAGGATCCAACTTTACTGTCTTTCATGGCTTTTAAACGTTTCTTTTTACCCGCGAAAATGCCATCGAAAGTATCCATTAAACCATCGAGGTGTAGACCTCCTGTAATTAAATATCCTGAAGCTAAACAGATTAAAGTAGATGCATAAATAGACCAAGAGTTTACGCTTAGAAAAATAAAAATATAACTCTGTATTGTTCCAATAAAAAATCCCAAAGGCGGCGCAAATTGTGCAATATTTTTAAATTCGGGATTAATTAAAGGTATCTTTGGAAATGTCGTATAGAAAATCCAAGATCCAGCCAAATTTTTTATTAAATATTTTTTGATGAGATAAAAATAGATTCAATATTAAATAATAGGGTAGATTATTAAAAAAGGATCAAAAAATCTTATAAATTATCGTGTTTGAATTTGAAATTAAATCGAATTGTAGTAATACAGAGGCAAGAACTGGTATATTTCATACCCCAAATGGTCAGGTAAACACTCCAAGATTTATGCCTGTGGGTACTTTGGCAACGGTTAAAGGGATTTCATCTGAGCAGTTAATCTCTACAGGATCGGAAATGATTCTTTCGAATACCTTCCATCTTCATCTGCAACCTGGAGAAAAACTAGTTAAAGAATCTGGTGGAATTCATAAGTTTATGAATTGGGATAAGCCTATTCTTACTGATTCAGGTGGATATCAAGTTTTTAGTTTGGCCAAATTAAATAATATTTCTGATAAAGGTGTGGAATTTAGAAATCCAAGAGATGGTAGTCATGTATTTTTATCACCTGAAAAAGTAATGCAGATTCAAATGGATCTTGGTTCTGATGTTGCCATGGCTTTTGATCATTGTCCTCCGCACACAGCTAACGAAAATGATATTGAGGACTCTTTAGAAAGAACTCATTCATGGTTGCAAAAATGTGTTGAGACTCATCAGAAATCAAATCAAGCATTATTTGGAATAGTTCAAGGTGGTAAGTATCCAAGATTAAGAGAACATAGCGCAAAATTTACAAGTTCTTTTGATCTACCTGGAATAGCGGTAGGAGGTGTCAGTGTTGGAGAGGCAGTCGAAGAAATACACAGTGTAATTAATAACGTCCCGAAATTCTTACCAATAAATAAACCAAGATATTTAATGGGAATTGGCTCTCTAAGAGAAATTTCTTTAGCTGTTGCAAAAGGATTCGATATATTTGACTGTGTTTTGCCTACAAGACTGGGAAGACATGGGACTGCATTTTTTAATGATGAAAGATGGAATATACGTAATGCCCGCTTTAAAAATGATTTTTCTCCAATAGATAAAACTTGTAAATGTGAAACTTGTAAATCGTACTCTCGTGCTTACTTACATCATTTGGTTAGAAATGATGAAATATTAGGTCTAACGCTTATAAGCCTACATAATATTTCTCATCTAATTCGATTTACAAATGCAATTTCTGCTGCAATTAAAGATAATTGTTTTACAATAGATTTCGCTCCATGGAAAAGATCCTCTATTGCTCACCATACGTGGTAACGTCTTAACATAATTAATTAATTTATTAAGAAGGTGCTCACTCTTTTAAATACATTCGCTGAATTGCCTGAAGCATATAAGGCTTTCGCTCCAACCGTTGACGTTCTTCCTTTAATACCTTTATTTTTCTTTTTATTAGTTTTTGTTTGGCAAGCTGCAGTAGGGTTTAAATAAAATCTATTTATGATTCAGAAGGGTATTTCAAGGGATATTGCATCACCAGAGTTTTCTACTGCACATTCAATAAAATCTGCAATTTTTAACGCTCTTGATGCTTGTTCTCCGTCCACTTCTGGTAACTCTTTACCTTGTACGCACTTAAGAAAATGTTCTAATTCTGCATATAAAGGTTCGATAGAGGTTGTGCTTACTTCTTCAACATAACCATCATTTCGATAAACTAATTCTCCATGCTCTGCTGTATAGGATTCATGCGCTTTTCTATGGATTTGTAGAGAATGATTTAAGAAGTCTGTTTCAACTAGACCATTTTGGCAATGTGCACTTAAATTCCTAATTTTTTTATGACTCATTTTGCTGGCAGTTAAGCTTGCAATAATATTATTCTTGAAAACCAAAGTAGCATTTACATAATCTATTAAGCCATCACTATTTCTTCCTCCGACGGCGGCTAATTTCTGTATCTTTGAATTAACTAATTCAAGCACTAGATCAATATCATGAATCATTAAATCCATAACTACTGACACATCATTTGCTCTGTCAGCATGAGGACTGTGCCTTCTTGCTTCTAAAACAACAATATCTTCATTTTGAATTATTTTATTTAACTCCCTAAAAGCAGGGTTAAATCTTTCAATATGTCCAACTTGTAGAAGACAGTTATTAATTTTAGAGGCATTTATTAAAGATTTAGCCTCTAGCTCAGTAGCTGCAATAGGTTTTTCAATAAGAACATTAACACCTGCCTTAAGACAATCTAGGCCTACTTTGTGATGGAGAAGTGTAGGGACAGCAATACAAATTGCATCCACTTTAGAAATAAGATCATGATAATCTTTAAACCACTCACATTGAAATTGCTCTACTGCTAATTTACCTCTGCTTTCGTCTGGATCGGCAACTCCAACTAAATCTGCATCTCTTAGCAAACTAAGCACTCGAGCATGATGCCATCCCATATTTCCTATACCGATTACTCCAACCTTTACTGAGGATGAGGTTGGTTTCATATCTAATAGTCCATGTATATTTAGTTATTATCCTTCATTGGATGTCAATTTTAACTTTTTGGTAGAAATATTTTTACACGATCTATTTTGGGACCTGACATTGAAATTATTTCAAATTTAATATTTTTAAATTCTAAACTATCTCCGATTTTTGGGACCATTTGAAATTTTTCAAGAAGAAATCCAGCGAGTGTATGATAATCAGCTCCTTCTGGAAGAAAACATCCCAACTTTTTGTTGATTTCTATTATTTCTGCTTTACCAGCAATTGACCACTTCTTAGAGAAATTATCCAACATTTTCATATCAGAATATACTCTGGTGTTTAGCATTTCTTCCCCAACAATTTCGCCAGTAAGATCAGCTGCAGTGATAAGTCCCTCAGTCCCACCATGTTCATCAACAACCAGTAAAAATGGATTATAATCTCTAACGATAGGTAATATTTCTGCTAGTGAGCATGTCTCTATTACTTTTGTTACTGGCAAAAGGAAAGGCTCTAATAATGTATTTGCTCCCATTTCGCTTTTAGAAATTGGTTTTGCTAAGTAACGTAAATCTAAAACTCCTAAAACATCATCAAGAGACTCACCAATTACAAAAAAACGAGCATGCCTTGTTTTATCAACCTGTTTCATAAGTTCAGCAAACGTAATATTTTTTGGCAAAGTTACCATCTCAGATCTTGGAATCATTACTTCTTTGACTTGAGTATCTTTTAAAGCAAAAACACCTTCTAAGATGTTTTTCTCATCAGGCTTTAATCCCGTGACATTATCTGTTTCTATTAATGTTTCTAATTCACCTGCCGATAATACTGAATTTAATGAATCCCATTTGTTGTTTAGATTAAATAACCTTAAACAAGCACTTGCAAAAAATTCAATTACAGAGACAATAGGTTGCATTCCTTTTCGAACTGCATCAAAAATTGTAGTTAATCTCAAAGCGGCTGACTCTGGATTATTAATTACTAATGCTTTAGGAATAAGACCTGATATGAGGGTGACTATAAGTACAATAAATAAAAATAATAAGAGATCATATATTCGATTTGAAAATTTATTTACGTTCCAAAAATCATTAGCCAAACCTTTACTTAACCAACCAACAGCTACAAGAGAAATTGTCACACCAAATTGAGATGCTATTAAAGAAGATCTGAATCTTTTTTGAATTTTTAAAATGGAAAATGCTCCTTTTCTTTTCTCTTCTATCAGTCTTAAAACTTTACTTGGCCTTATTAATAAAAACGAAAGTTCACTCGCAGCAAAAAAAGCTGGAAATATCAAAAGTAAAAATAGTAAAGTTATTTTCATTCAATAACAAATTAGTGATGGGGGTGGCGAGGATCGAACTCGCCTAAGCCAAATTATGAGTTTGGTGCATTCACCAGATTGCTACACCCCCAGATTTTCTGCAGTAATGATTAATTACATTCGATTTACATACAATATAAAAATAATATTTCAAAAAGCACCAACTTAGTAAGTTTTTGTGAGATTTCTTTTTTTTCTCCTAATCTTGAAATATAAGCTTAACCTCTATTAATGAACAATTTCTCGCAGAAGAATAAATTAAATAAGGAGAATTTGTTAAAACTTTTAATTGAAAAGTCTTATAAGAAAGGAAACTTTACTTTGGCATCTGGCAAAAAAAGTGCTCATTATCTAAATTGTAAACCTGTATCTTTAAATGGCACAGGGTTGAAATTAATTAGCAATTTGTTTTTGGAGTTAATGGATCCAAGTTCAAAAGCTGTGGCTGGGTTGACTTTAGGAGCCGATCCTTTAGTTAGTGGTTTAATCGTAACAGCTGCTTCTCAAGGGTTATTAATAGATGCTTTAATCATCAGAAAAGAAATAAAAGAATATGGAACAAAGGCTGGGTTAGAGGGGCCTATATTAAAAGAAGGAACTGAAGTAACTGTCTTAGAAGATGTTGTGACTACTGCTGGATCAGCTATTAAAGCAATTAATAAGTTACGCGAAAATAATCTTTTAGTTAAAGAAGTTTTGTCTATTGTCGATAGAAGAGAAGGAGGATATGAGGCCTTGAAAGAACAAAATATACAATTAAAAAGCTTATTTTCAATAGAAGACTTTCTATAAATAATGTCAAAAATTAAAGAAAATAAAGAACAATTTTGGCTTGAAAAATTTGATTGCTTTTCTGTTACTGGAAAAGATAGTAAAAGATTCTTAAATGGAATAACTACAGGAAATATTGTTGATTTAAATAACAAGGTTTTAAAATCTTGCTGGTTATCCCCAAATGGAATTTTAAAGTCATTACTTGAAATTAATTGCTCAGAAAAAGAATTAAAAGTAATTGTCTTAGTAGGAAATACTAGTGAGATTAGAAAATACTTTAATGACATTATTTTTCCGTCTGACGATGTTTCATTAAGTGATTCTTTTTCAATAAATAGACTTCAGCAAGTTGATGATATGAATTCTTGGAGAATCACTCAACCTATTTTTTTAAAAAATGAAGATAAAAAATATGATTTTTATAAAAATAATCCAAATTCAATGAATACTAATGACTTGCAATTGTGGAAGATTAATCAGGCTATACCATCTTTAAATAGTGAAATTAATGGAAAAAATAATCCACTTGAATTAGGATTAACAGATCTTATAGACTTCAATAAAGGTTGTTATTTGGGTCAAGAAACAATGTCAAAAATCAAGAATGTTTCTTCTTTAAAGCAGGAGATCAGAGTATGGACGGCTAAAGATAAAGATGTGAATTTAGAATCTGTGAATAAAATTCTTTTTAATAATCAGAATAAAGAAAAATCGGTTGGTTATATTACCAGCATTTATGTATTAGAGTCTCGAATAATAAAAGGCCTAGCAATGATAAAGAGAAAATATTTAGATAAGGGAAATCCATTTTTCTCTGATAATTTTGGCCAAATTTCATTAGAGAAATCTGTAGGTTCAACTTTTCTTTAATTAACCTTTTAATGTTTTTTGATTAACCACTTCGCGATTTGAAGTGTAGCCAAACAGTCATCTCGATTATATTTAATTATTTTTTTTAGGAAAATATCATTTAAGGTGCTTTTATATTGTATCCACCAATATAAAGCTTTTGATCCACTTACATTTTCTTGCTCCCATTTGAATCCAATCCAATTAGCAACTGTTTTTAAACTATAGTTTCTAATAGGTAATATCCACGATCCTCTTACAATTAAGTGTAAGTCTATAAATCTGGAATTTAGGATTTCAATTTCTTTTAAATCGAGATCTGATTGCCTAGCTAAATTTAAAATTGCAATTTTCTCAGTCTCTCCATAATGTAAAACTGGCCAGTATTTTTGAGAAAAAAGTTTTTGAATAATTTCTTGATTAGATTTTTTAGTATTGTTTTTAAGGTTTAATATTGGATCATAAAAATCATCTTCAATATTTTCAAACAAACTATTTACTTTTAAAAATCCATATAAAAAATCATGTTTATCATCTGGATTTGACTCAATATCAAAAATAAAGAATCCCGAATCTTTATTTTTTAAAAGATAAGATAAGTTTTTATTTTCCAAAATTCGAATTGGTATTCCTGATAAATATGCTTTTGATTGCTTTATAAACTTTGAAGCTTTTTCAAATCTTTGCTCCTTAAATTGAAAAAGTTTTTTTCCTAAATCGATTTTCTTGGTAGCAGCTAGTTCTTTAATATTAGATATCCCATTTTTTTGGAGAAACAAGGCTGTTTTAGAACCAATACCATCTATATCAGTTAGATATCCATTATCTTTTGCTTCTGTATCGCAAAACTTTTGCCATGAACATATCGTACATTTTTTCCTGTCTTCAGTAATATCTGGAATAGATCTTTTTAGATATTCATTTAAATTTAAAAAGGTATGTATTACTTTTTTTCTTAAGCGTGGATTTAAATCAATTTTTTCAATATTAATTCGATTTGAAAAATTTGAAATTACCAATCCTTTTTCAATTTTTGCTTCTTGAAAGGGTTCTAATAACATCGAAGAAAAAGCTAAATCGAATAGATGCTCTTTTGTTGTTCTATGGCCTAACTTATATACAACAGGTATATATTTATATTCGCCCCATTTGCTATGACCACCTACTTTTTTAAGTAATTGAGGTTGCATTTCTGTATTTATATTATTGATTACTTTAGATCTTGCCTTTAATCCGATTACTCCACTTGAACCCCTCTTACAGGCTTTTTCCCCAGAATATAAATCTCCATCACTTAGTTTGTAAAAGGTTTTGTATCGTTTAATTATTTCTATAGATTGATGTGGTGACCAAATTCTTTGAGACTTATTGCCCTGATAATCGAGCCAAGCTTTTCTTTTGCATCTTATAAAACTTTTTAAATAAAGATTATTCAAATTTTTTTGCAAAGGCAGTTTAAATTTTTACTTATATAAATTAATATAGATAATTATTGGAAATTAAGGAACTATTTTACTTTGTCTTCAAATGAACTAGATGAAATAAAATTCGGAACTGATGGCTGGCGAGGAATAATTGGTTTTGATTTCAATCTATCAAATCTCTCAAGAGTTGTAGTCGCTTCTTGTCAGGAATTATATTATCAATACTTCGAAGAAACAAATTCTAAAAAAATTCTTATAGGGTACGATCGTAGATTTATGGCAAATGAGTTCGCAAAAGAGATAGCATCTTTTGTTAAAGGGTGTGGTTTTGAACCCATTCTTTCTACTAGTTATGTGCCCACCCCTTCCTGCAGCTTATACGCCAAAAAATTTATGTTTTTAGGTTGTTTAGTTATTACTGCAAGTCATAATCCTTATAATTGGCTGGGTTTAAAGATTAAAAGTTTTAAAGGATGTTCTGTGGATGAATCTTTTACAAAGGAAGTTGAAAAAAGGTTACTTCTGGGAAACTCAATTGAAAGATTGGAAGGTGCATATGAAAAAGTTGATATTAAGAAGTTTCATTTAGATCAAATTAAATCTAATTTTAATATTGATTTTATTGCTAATAATTTAAAGAAAATGAATTTGCATATTTTTGTTGACTCTATGCATGGTTCAGCAGCCAATTGCCTTAGTCAGATCTTTGAAGGTTATGATTCAAAAATTTTTACTGAAATTAGAGCAGATTATGATCCTTTATTTGGAGGAAATCCTCCAGAGCCACTGCTAAAATATTTAGATAATTTAACTAAAACATTAACAAAAACTTCTAAAAATGGTATTAAAACGCTAGGCATAATTTTTGATGGGGATGGCGATAGGATTGCTGTAATTGATGAAAAAGGAAGATTTTGTAGTACTCAAGTTTTATTACCTTTCTTTATTAGTTATTTGGGAGAAAAGAATAAGAATTTATATCCAGTACTTAAAACTGTTAGTGGTTCAGACATAATTAGTAATATCGCAAAAAATCAAGATAGAGAGGTTTTCGAACTACCGGTTGGTTTTAAATATATCGCAAAAAAAATGATTAAAGAAAAAATATTTATTGGAGGAGAGGAATCAGGAGGGGTAGGTTTTGGAGACTTTATGCCGGAGAGAGATGCTTTATATGCAGCTATGATTTTACTAAATGGAATCGCAGAAAAATCAAAATATTTATATGAAACTTTAGATCAAATTCAAGAAAATTTTGGTCCAAGTTTTTATAGAAGAATTGATGTTAAATTTCCAAATCAATCAGAAAAAGAAATTCTTGAAAAATATATTAAAAATAATATTCCTTCAAAAATATGTGGCTATAGTATAAAAAGTGTATCAAATATCGACGGCATAAAATTGAGAATGGATAATAATTTTTGGCTATTATTTAGGTTCTCAGGAACAGAGCCTCTTTTAAGATTGTATTGTGAGGCAAAATCTGAAAATGATTTAAATGAGGTTTTGGAATGGAGTCAAAAATACATAAATAAAGTAAAAAATATAAAATGAAAAAATTATATTTAGCAAGCAAAAACCAAGGTAAAATTGAAGAATATAAAAAATTACTATTAAATGTAAATTGCCAATTATTGCTTCAACCAGAATCAATAGAAGTTGAGGAGAATGGGATAACATTTAGGGAGAATGCAATCAAAAAAGCAAGTGAAGTTTCTAAAAAAACGAGGAATTATGCTATTGCAGATGATTCAGGAATATGTATTGATGCTTTGGACGGTAGGCCAGGAATTTACTCATCAAGATATGCAGAAAATGATCAAAAAAGAATAGAAAGAGTTTTACATGAACTTGATGGAGAAAAAAATAGAGGTGCTTTCTTTATTGCAAATGTTTGTGTTTGTTCTCCTTCTAGAGATGTGATATTAGAATCAGAGGCTAAATGTTTTGGAAACATTATTCTAAGCCCTAGAGGAAAAGGGGGTTTTGGGTATGACCCAATTTTCGAGGAGAGATCTACCAGATTAACTTTCGCAGAAATGAATAATGTTATTAAAGACTCTTGTAGTCATAGAGGTAGAGCACTAAAAAAAATTATTCCAGGCTTGCTTGAAATTTTTTCTTGACTTCAATTAACCCAAGATCCATGAAGGCCATGTGGAATCGAAATAGGTAATTCATAAACAGCTAATTCTTTTAAGTCATTTGCGTCTAAGATCACTAAATCGCTTCCTCTTCTTTCTCCGTTCCATAGAAGTATAAATAAAAATCCCTCATCTTCTTTTGAAGAGTTTTCTGATGGAACCATAATTGGTTCACTAACGAATCCACTTGGACCTGCTGACCAAGAAATCTCTTCCTTAGAAGTTAAATTTATTTTTTTTATTGCTTGAAGTGGAGCGTTCCCAAGTTTTTGAGATGTGCTTGCCATCCAACTAAAAGTTGCTGTTAGTCCTAAGTTTTTAGGATTAACAACAGCAAATTCACAACATTGTTCACTTAAAGTTTCAAGTTCACAAGTTTTTTTCTTTAGATCGATAAATGATCTTTTCAGTTTTCCTTCTGGATATTTATCAAAGTCAATATCCCTAAAATTCTCGTCTGGACCAACTGATGGAAAATCATCATAAAAAATACTATCTAATACGATTTTGGAATCTTTTTCAAATGCATTTACATGATGAAAAACGAATCCTTCTGGAGCATCTATTGTTAACGGTGGCTGACCTCTAAATAATCCACTTTCTCTGGGGATGATAAAAAACTTTGCCTTTTTATTTGGGTTTGACTTTAGACATTGTGCTGCTCCTCTTTGACCCATTACAAATGGAAGAGGATTGAAATCAATAGCATTCTGCAAAAATATTGCCCAATTAGTTGTAATTGCGAAATCATGAAGGAATGCAAAGCCATTAAAGGTATCTTTTCTGTCGAAAATGAGCTCTCCAGAATTTAAACCAGTATTATTAAATTCCATTAATCTAATGGTACTTTTTGGCCCGGTTTGTACTCCAAACGTGACTAAAAGTTCTGAAGATGCTTTTGAGTTTAGGTCTTTTTTTGGATGTGCACTGAATGCTTCGTTAGGCTTGAGTACCCCTTTTAATGTTGTTAAACCAATAGTGTCCAGACTATCAGGATCTATTGCATGTGGACCGGCTGCTTCCCATAATGCAAGAATTTCATCTCCTAATTTAACGACATGAGTATTAGCGATATTCTTGAATTTTAGATCTAATGCATTATTTAAAATTCCTCCATTTTTTTGTGTACCAAAAACACCTCTATAAATAAATTTATTTATTTTTTCTTCCTCCAAATAGCCTTTAGTTTTAACAAATCTATTTGTTAAGAACGGCTGACCATTTTCGAATTTTATGGATGTTATCATTCCATCTCCATCAAATGGATGATGAACCCATTGTCCACCTCTCTCTAATATTCCTGGTCCATTTCTTAATAATGTTCCATTTAAATTATTAATATTATTACCTTTGCTGATTTTTAGAGGCTCATTGGTAAGCTCCTTTTCTACATTTTGATACGCACTTGACCAATCTTCTTTATTAAAACTTTTAGGTTTATCAATTTTTTTATCTTGTAAATTAGTCACAACAAAATAATAACTTTGTCTATCTTCGCCAAAAATCAACTGAATTGTGGCTGATTCGAAAAAATTCCTATTTTATTGATTTTCAAGCATTCCTTTACTGCTTGGAATTGAATCAGATCTTCTTAGATCTATTTCGGTAGCCATTCTCATTGCTCGTGAAAAAGCTTTAAAGCAAGCCTCAACTATATGATGTGAATTGCTACCTCTTATTTGATTAATATGCAGAGTAATACCACTGTTATTTACAAAGGCGATAAAAAACTCTTTTACTAGTTCAGTATCATAATTGCCAATTCTAGGAGCTTTTAATTGAAGATCATAAGATAGATGTGGTCTGCCGGAACAGTCCAAAGTAACTTGAACTAATGCTTCATCTAATGGGGCAAAGAAATGTCCAAATCTACTGATTCCTTTTCTTTCTCCCAAGGCTTTTGAAAATGCTTTGCCTAACGCGATTCCTACATCTTCATTTGTATGATGATCATCAATATGGGTATCTCCAATTGCTTTTATTTTTAAATCGAATAAACCATGACTGGATATTTGATGAAGCATATGATCTAAGAAAGGTATCCCGGTTTCAATTTCGGAAATCCCATTCCCATCTAAGTTTATAAATACAGAAATATCTGTTTCATTCGTTTTTCTTTTTATTTCAGATTGCCTTAGAGATGACATTTTTATGCAAAAAATTTAGTTTACATTCCATTAATGCAGTAACCCGCATCAACATAAATTGTTTGGCCTGAAATGCCGCTAGAGAGATCACTTAATAAAAAAGCAGCAGTATTACCTACTTCCGTTTGAGTGACTGTTCTGCGTAAAGGAGCCTTTTCTTCAACATTGTGAATCATATCTAAAATGCCACCTATAGCAGAACTAGCAAGTGTTCTTATAGGTCCAGCACTTATTGCATTAACTCTGACTTGTTTTTCGGGCCCAAGTTCTGCAGAAAGATATCTTACTGAAGCTTCTAAAGCTGCTTTTGCAACTCCCATCACGTTGTAGTTAGGGATCGCCCTCTCTGAACCTAAATAAGTTAATGAGACAACGCCAGCACCATCACTAAAAAGTGGTTTTGCTGCTTTACATAAAGGTGCTAACGAATACGCACTTATATTAAGAGCCCTATCAAAACCCTCTGAAGTCGTGGCACTATAATCTCCAATCAATTCATCGCGTCCTGCAAATGCTAGGCAGTGAACTAATCCGTCAATTTGACCCCAATTGTCTTTTATATTTTTAAAGATTTCTTCAATTTGAGCTGGATTTTGAACATCAAGAGGCAAAAATAAGGATGGGTTTAACGGTTGAGTTAGTTCTCTAACTTTAGATTCGAATCTTCCCTTATCATCAGGCAAATATGTGATTCCAAGTTCTGCGCCAGCTTTTGAAAGTTGTTGAGCAATACCCCATGCTATTGAACGGTTATTGGCAATTCCCGTAACCAGAATTTTTTTGCCAGATAGATTTAGAAGCATTTTGTTTATTATTTCTATATATTCTCCTATATCAAAGTACCTATCTTTACGGATTACTGCAAAATATACAATAATTTTCAAATATCAAAGAATATTCAACTTAAAAATGGTCAAAACAAATTCTATGGTTTTGGAATTAGGTTTTCAATTACCTAATTTCAAAATGTTAAATGCTAATTCTTCTAATAATCAATATTTTAATTCTCATAATCTAGATAATCGGCATTTACTTTTAATGTTTATTTGTGCCCATTGTCCATTTGTTAAATATATTGAGAATCAAATTTTCACCTTAAGTAAAGAAATTGAAAATACAGTTCAAACAGTTGCAATTTCTAGTAATGATATTGTCACTCATCCTTCAGATTCTCCTGATTATTTGAGATTACAAGCACAATCACAGGGATGGAGTTTCCCTTATCTATATGATGAAAATCAAAATTTTGCTAAGGAATTAAAAGCGGCTTGCACCCCGGATTTTTATCTTTTTTCAAATGAAGGAGATGGTGATTTTTTATTGTTTTATCATGGCCAATTAGATGATAGTAGACCAGGTAATAATATTCCCCTGTCTGGAAAAGATTTGCGCTCTGCTGTAAAAGATTTGAATCAAGATAATTCTTATCCTTCAAATCAGATTCCTTCTTTAGGTTGCAATATAAAATGGACTCCTGGTAAAGAACCGAGTTGGTTTAAATGAATTAAAAAATTTTTTTACCCATAGAAATATGGTTTAGGGTTAATATATTCATTATGCAGATACCTCCATTTACTTTAAATAGGCAGTACCAAGAAATTGGCTCAGAAATTGAGAGCGAGGTTTCTAAAGTTTTAAAAGGGGGGCAGTATATTGGAGGACAAGAAATTGCCAAATTTGAGGAGAGTTTTTCTAGTCTGATTGGTGTTGAAAATACTATTGGATGTAATAGTGGAACTGATGCTTTAGTATTAGCTTTGCGCGCATTAGATATTGGTGTGGGTGATGAAGTTATTACCTCATCTTTTAGCTTTTTTGCGACTGCAGAGGCTATTAGTGCAGTTGGTGCTAATCCTGTTTTGGTAGATATAGATCCAGAAACTTATCTCATTAATACTGAACTAATAGAACAAGAAATAAATTCTAATACCAAGGCAATTATGCCAGTTCATTTATTTGGGAATGCAGTGAATATGACCTTAATAAAATCTTTGGCCAACAAATATGACTTAAAAGTAATCGAAGATTGTGCCCAGGCAACATGCACAATGTGGGATAATTCTAAAGTTGGTAGTATCGGTGATATAGGTTGTTTTAGCTTTTTTCCTACTAAAAATTTAGGAGCTGCTGGAGATGGTGGAGCAGTAACAACTTCAGATCAGAATATTGCCAATAAAATTAGAGAACTGGCTGTTCATGGCAGCCCAATAAGATATCACCATACCCAAATTGGATATAACAGCAGACTTGATACCATTCAAGCTGCCATATTAAACATTAAAATTAAATATATTTCTAAGTGGATTAATAATCGCCAAATAATTGCTAATAATTACCTTGATTTATTAGGAAAAAATCCATTTATTAGTTTTCCAAAAATTAGCTCTGATTTAATTTCCCATTCTTGGAATCAATTTGTCATCAAATTAAGAAACGATAAATATTTTTTAAATGAAGATTTTTCAAATTTATTTGATACTGATTGCAAAAAATACTATTCCTTAAGGAATTTGGTCAAACAACAACTTTTTGAAAAAGGTATTAATTCAATTATTTATTATCCAATTCCAATACATGCACAAATAGCTTACAAAAATAAAAATTTTTCTAGAATAAAACTTATAAATACAGAGAGAATTTGTACAGAGGTTCTAAGTCTCCCAATGTTTCCTGAAATTTCTTATGAAGAGCAAGTTTATATAGCAGAAAATTTAAATAAAGTTTTAAAGTATTGTATAGATGAAATTCAAATTTCAGCATAAAGTGATTTAAATAATCTTTGTTGTATGTTGTGATTGACGATAGGGCTTGAATAATTATTTTTTTCTAAATTAGATATCTCCCCATTTAATAATTCTGAATTTGACACTCTAGATAATTCAGGAATCCAATATTTTATATATTCGCAAATAGGATCAAATTTTTTTGCTTGGGTATATGGATTAAAAATTCTAAGTGGTTTTGGATCCATACCGCTACTGGCGCTCCACTGCCATCCCCCATTATTTGCAGCTAAGTCTCCATCAACCAACGTCTCCATAAATTTTTTCTCGCCCATTTGCCAACTGCATATAAGATCTTTTACCAGAAATGAAGCGACTATCATCCTACATCTATTATGCATCCAGCCAGTACTATTAAGTTGACGCATTGCAGCATCAACTATAGGTACTCCGGTCTCTCCGTTGCTCCAATGTTGAAACAATTCATTATTGTTTTGCCATGGAAAGTGATCCCATTTTTTTCTATATGGACCTTTCTCTAGCTCTGGGAAATGGAATAAGCAATGTTGATAAAATTCACGCCAAACAAGTTCTTTTTGCCATGTTTCAATTGATAGGTAATTTTCTTGATTTGCAAAATCTGAATTTAAATTTAATGTAGCGTTCCAAACTTTTCTAATGCTGATGGTGCCGAATCTGAGAGATGCACTTAGAAATGATGTCCCATTATGTGAAGGAAAATCTCTTGCAGAATTATAAGAATATATTTTTTTTTCGTTAATGAAGTTTTCTAATAATGTTTGCGCAGCATTCTCTCCAGGTCTACATGGACAAATATTCGAACCAGGAAATTTGATATTTTTGATAAATTTCTCTAGAACCGAATCAGATGAATTTATTGCCTTATTTTCTTTGAATTTATTATCTATATCTTTAAACTGGAAAACAACTTTATCTTGTTCAAATGAACCTAATAAATTAATTTTTGATTTAAGGTTTTTATAAAAAGGTCCATAAACTGAATAAGGATTATTATTCCCTGAAAATATTTTTAAAGGTTCTATTAATAAGTGATCCCAAGTTTCAATAACTTGAATATTTTGTTCTTTTAAATTATTTTTTATTTCTAAATCTCGATTAATCTCATAAGGTTCAATTGATCTATTCCAAAAAACAAATTTAGCATCTATTTTCTTTGCTAATTGAGGAATTATTAATACCGGATCTCCTTCTTCCAAAACTAATCTACTACCCATTTTTTTCCAATTATTTCCTAATTCTTGAAGCGAATTTCCTAGAAACCAAGCTCTTGAACTTGCATTGAAATCGTGTGAGTAATTTTTATCAAATATATAAGTTGAAGTAATAGCATCTGATAATGAAAATGCTTTGATTAAAGCTTGATTATCAAATATTCTTAAATCCTTTCTATGCCAAAAAAGTATTCTAGGTTTATTCATAATTTATCTAACAATTGTTTAGCTCTAAACCAAGCCGTAACGGTTTTTGCGTCAAGAATTTCATCCCCACTAGAAATAAGATTATCTAGTTCGTCGGGTTCTAGAATTAATACTTCTATATCTTCATCTAAATCTCCTTTAACCTCGGAATTGAGTTTGTTTAAATCACGAGCTAAAAATAAATAAATTTCTTCATCTGCATAACCAGGAGCAGGGACAAGAGTTCCTAGTTCATCCCATTTGTTTGCACTGAATCCAGTCTCTTCTTGTATTTCTCTTTGAATTGAATTAATAGGTGTTTCACCTATTTCTAATGTACCTGCTGGAAATTCTAATAAATACCTTGAAACAGCAAATCTATATTGCCGAAGAATGATAACTTTATTGTCTTTTGTAATAGGTACTGCTAATGCTGCGCCAGGATGCTTAATGTATCCATATTCACCTTCATGTCCATTTGGAAGCTCAATTCTATTTATTTCGAAACTAAATTTTTTTGACTTTAACTCAGATATTTTTTCTTTAAAAATCGATCTTTTTATAAAGTTTTTGTTGCCCATAATTTTTAAATAAAGACAGCCTAACAGTTATTTTTTGGTTTTGTAAATCATTTATATAGTCCATTTTGGGGCATCAAACTTTTTGATTTTTTGGCTTCTACTTAAGATTTCAGATAGTGGTGTAATAACGAAATTCCGATTCATGAATCTAGGGTGAGGTAATGTTAATTTCTCGTCAACCGTATAAAAATCTTCCCACCAAAGAATATCTAAATCGAGACATCTTGATAGCCATTTCTTACCCTTTGGCGTCTCTTTTCGTCCGAAAAACCTCTCTAACTTTTTTAGCTCTTTTAAAAGTAATTTCGCGTTTTTATTTGATGTTTTAGGGAAAGAATTACTTTTTATAAGCAATAGAGTATTTAAATAATTTGGCTGCTCATTTTCAACTCCATGAGGTAATGTCTCATAAATTGATGACCAAAAAAAGTTTGCATGAAATTTTCTTTTCTCTTCTTTTTTGTTGTTGTAAAGATCTCCCCACTCATTTATTATTTCTTCTATTTTTGGTTTGCAAATTAATAGTGACTCAAGAGGGCTTCCGAATTTACTATCAATATTTGCTCCCAGGGATATACATAGTCCATTTTTGATATTAAGATTTGATAATTCCACTAAAAAAAACAAAGTTATTGGATAAATTCTATATCAGGCATTTTTAAAGTGATTTTGAACCCCGAGTTACAAGAAAAAGGAGAAATAAAAGATTTAATGAAGTCAAGGGGTTCTTTTAGAGCTTTCCCATTGGCGGCAATTACAGGTCATAGTTTATTGAAGTTATCTTTACTTTTGGCAGCAGTTGATCCCAGTTTAGGAGGAGTGATTATCGCTGGAGGAAGAGGCACTGGTAAGTCAATATTAGCTAGGGGTTTGCATACTTTACTCCCTCCTATAGAGGTATTAGATAATGAATCAATACTGGAAAAGCTAACTATGAGTAATAGTAATACTTCATTAAGACCTATTGGGAGGAACCTAGATCCAGATAAAGCAGAGGAATGGGATATTAGTACTAATAAATTGTTGGAGGAGGTAATTGGAAGTGATTATTTGAATCAAATTGAAGAAATTCCGAAAAAAGTAAGAGAGGCCCCATTTATTCAAGTTCCCATTGGCATAACTGAAGATAGGCTTGTTGGATCAATTGACGTCGCTGCATCATTAAGTTCGGGGGAACAAGTTTTTCAGCCAGGAGTTTTAGCAGAGGCTCATAGGGGTGTTTTGTATGTTGATGATATTAATTTATTGGATGACGGGATTGTAAATTTAATTCTTGAAGCTACTGGTAGAGAACAAAATAATATTGAAAGAGATGGATTAAGTCTTTCTCATCCTTGCAGATCACTTTTGATAGCAACTTATAATCCTGAAGAAGGAGCTTTAAGAGATCATGTGTTAGATAGATTTGCAATTGTGCTCTCTGCGGATCAATCGATAGATAATAACCAAAGAGTTGAAATAACAAAATCTGTGTTATCTCATGCTGAAAACAATATCAAGTTTTCAGAAAAATGGTCTGAAGAATCTGATAATTTATCCACCCAGTTAATTTTGGCTAGGCAATGGTTAAAGGATGTAAAAATTACTAAAGAACAAATAACTTATTTAGTAAATGAAGCCCTTAGAGGTGGAGTCGAAGGACATAGATCTGAGTTGTTTGCAGTAAAAGTTGCTAAAGCAAATGCGGCCCTTCGAGGTGATGAGAATGTTAATTCTGATGATTTAAAGGTTGCAGTAAGGTTAGTAATTCTTCCAAGAGCTACGCAAATACCACCTCAGGATGATGATATTCAACCACCACCCCCTCAGGATCAAAGCCCACCCCCACCTCAGTCAAATAATGAAGATTCTGAACCTGAATCTAACGAAAAAGAGGATAATCAAGAAGAAGAACAAGATAATTCTGATGGGGAAGAAGATTCTACTCCCGATATTCCAGAAGAATTTATTCTTGATCCTGAATCATGCATGGTAGATCCTGATTTATTGCTTTTTTCATCAGCAAAATCTAAAGCAGGGAATAGTGGAAGTAGATCAGTAATTCTAAGTCAAAGCAGAGGTCGATATGTCAGACCTTTAATTCCAAGAGGCAAAGTAAAAAGAATTGCTGTTGATGCAACTCTCAGAGCCGCTGCTCCATATCAGAAATCTAGAAGATTAAAGAATCCGAATAAAACAATAATTATTGAAGAAAATGACTTTAGGGCAAAGCTCCTTCAAAAACAAGCAGGAGCTTTGGTTATTTTTTTAGTTGATGCTAGTGGTTCTATGGCACTTAATAGAATGCAAAGCGCTAAAGGTGCTGTCATAAGACTTTTGACTGAGGCTTATGAAAATAGAGATGAAGTAGCTCTAATACCATTTAGAGGAAATCAAGCAGAGGTTCTTTTGCCTCCAACAAGATCTATTACGGCAGCAAAAAGAAGGCTAGAGACTATGCCATGTGGAGGTGGATCACCTTTAGCTCATGGGTTAACTCAATCAGCAAAAGTAGCAAAAAATGCTCTTTCCACAGGAGATATAGGTCAGGTCATTGTTGTTGGAATAACTGATGGGAGGGGTAATGTCCCTTTAGGTACATCATTAGGTCAAGCAGAAGTTAATGAAAATGAAAATGTGGATTTAAAACAAGAAGTTTTAGATATTGCCGCTAAATACCCCATGTTAGGAATAAAGTTATTAATTATAGATACAGAAAGGAAATTTATAGCTAGTGGTTTTGGAAAAGAACTTGCAGAAGCTGCACAAGGGAAATATGTTCAATTGCCTAAAGCTACTGATAAGACAATTGCCGCGATGGCCTTAAATGCAATTAATGAATTTTAAATTTTTTATGGGTAAATCTCATTAAGGAATTTTGATAGTCCAATTGTTAAATCTCTTATAGATTTAGTTAATTCTTTATCTTTCATTAATTGTTCAAAATCATCACTCATATTATCAAATTTGCCTGATATTGATTCGGCTGCTTCTATTGTTAATTTAATATCTTTAAGGGTTTCTTCGTCATTTATAGTAGACAAAATATTGTTTAAATGACCTGCTGCAATGGTTACCTCTTTTATAAGAGGTTTAACTCTAATAATTTCTTGCTTTGACAAATAAATTAGTTCATCAAGATTTTCTTGTGTTTTATCAAATTGGTCTATTGAATTAACTACATTTTCAATTAAATTTTCTTGATTTGATTCTTTAAGTAGTTGATTTATCCTGTTAGTGATATTTGAAAGGCTCGATAGTTGTTTTCCAGTAATAGTGTCTCCTTGGCAAATTATTAATTTACTATCACATTTGTCTGATATGGCTTTTGGAGTATTCTTTGGAATTGTTTTTTCACTGGTTTCTAATGCAACTTGAACATCTCCCCCTAAAAATGAATTCGTAACAACTCTTGCGAATGCAGGTTTGGGAAGAATAATTTCTGGATTATTTAAAACAATTTTTGCTTTGATTGATTCATTAGTAAAAAGAATATCCTCAATTGAACCTACTAATATCCCTCTGTAGGTTACTGGAGATTTTTTTGATAAACCACTTGCGTTGTTAAATTCTGCAAAAAGATACCAATTTTTTGAAGACAGCTTTACACCTCTTAACCAGAAAGAAAAAAATGTAAATACTAATAAACCTCCTAATAAGGAAAATCCTACTATCGAATCTCTTAAGCTTCTACGCATAATTTTTAAATGTCTTTTGGTTGCATTGGCCCTGCAAGGTTCCCATTTCTAAATTGAAAAACATAAGGATCATTACTCTCTTTAAATTCATCAATCGAACCAGCCCATCTGAATTTACCTCCATAAAGCATAACAACTTTTTCTGAAGTCCTTTCTATAGTACTAAGAACATGACTCACGACAATAGATGATCCATTGGCTTTATTGTTTGTATTATTAATCAAGTCTTCAATTCTTGATGAAGCAATAGGGTCAAGACCAGCAGTAGGTTCATCAAAAAGTAATAAAGGGTGACTATTTTTATCTAAATCTTGATCTGTAATCAATGCTCTTGCAAAACTTACTCTTTTTTGCATACCGCCACTTAATTCATTTGGCAGTTTTTTCTCAACATTAAATAATCCTACTTCTTCCAAACATTCTCTTACAATTTCATGAATAAATTTCTTGGATAAATTTTTATTCTTTTGGAGTAGGAATCCTACATTTTCTTCAATAGTTAAAGATCCTAATAAAGCAGGATTTTGAAAAACTAATCTTACATCTGGAGGGTTAGTTTGATCTAATCTTAAGTAGGTTTGTTTTTGTCCAAATATGCTTAATTCACCCGCAGTGGGTAAAAGCAAACCTGCCAAGATTTTTAATATAGTTGATTTCCCAGAACCTGAGGGGCCAACAATAGCTAATTTTTCTCCCTCATAAAGTTTTAAATTGATTTTATTTAGTACATTAAGTTCTCCCCAACTAATTGAGAGATTATTGGTTTCTACGACATGGTTTGTTTTTTTCAAAATGAATATAAAGCAATTTGTCTTTAAATACATATTGCCTACTTTTTAAAAATAAAAAAGGATGTATGTATTTGATTTATAATCAATGTAAATATTTAAATTTTAAGAAATTTAAGAGGATTTTGATGCAGAAGAAGAAAAAAAGAATAATGAGAACTTTATCTTATTTTAAAAAGTCAAATTTAGGTTTGATAAATAAAATTATAAGAATTCTAAGTTGGTTATTGCCAGGGTTAGTAATCAAAAGATGGATGATAACTTCTGCTATTGGTTTATTAACTTCTTTATTAGGGATTGCAATCTGGACTAATTTAAGACCTCTTTATTGGTTAATAGAAGTCTTTTTCTCGATAATGAATATTTTAACAAAAATTTTACCTATTTCAGTTTTGGGACCATTAATCCTTTTGTTTGGTCTTCTTTTGATTTGTATTGGGCAAAATAGAAGTATTAATTCTATACAAAAAGCTCTTGTCCCAGAAAAAAATACATTTTTAGTAGATGCACTAAGAGTTAAAAGTAAATTAAATAGAGGCCCGAATATTGTTGCTATTGGAGGAGGAACAGGCTTGTCAACATTATTGAAAGGCCTAAAAAACTACAGCAGTAATATAACTGCAATAGTTACAGTTTCAGATGATGGAGGTAGTAGTGGAGTTTTAAGAAAACAATTTGGAGTTCAACCTCCAGGAGATATCAGAAATTGTTTGGCAGCCTTATCAAATGAAGAACCAATATTAACAAGATTGTTTCAATACAGATTTTCTGGAGGTAGTGGATTAGAGGGACATAGTTTTGGCAATTTATTCTTATCTGCTTTAACAACAATTACGGGAAGTTTAGAAAAGGCGGTTCAGGCTTCCAGTAAAGTGTTGGCAGTACAAGGGCAAGTTTTGCCAGCAACAAATACAGATGTAATGCTTTGGGCAGAACTTGAAGACGGTGAGAAAATATTTGGTGAAAGTAAAATAAGTCAATCAAAAAAGGTGATTTCCAGGATTGGTTATCTGCCCGAAAATCCACCGGCTCTTCCTAGTGCTCTTGAAGCTATTAAAGAAGCAGACCTAATAATACTAGGTCCAGGAAGTCTTTATACTTCTTTGCTACCTAATTTACTGGTCCCTGAAATTGTAGATGCTCTTCTGAAAAGTAATGCTCCCAAAATCTACATAAGTAATTTGATGACTCAACCAGGGGAAACGGATAATCTTGACGTATATCAACACATCAAAGCAATAGAAAAGCAATTATCAAATTTTGGTGTAAAAAATCGAATATTTAATGCAATACTTTCTCAAATTAAATTTGAAAAGTCACCACTTGTTGATTACTACCAAAGTAGAGGTGCCATGCCAGTGATTTGTAACAAAGAAGAATTAATTTCAGAAGGATATTATGTCTTGCAAGCTCCCCTTTATTCAAGAAAGATAACTCCAACACTTAGACATGACCCCCGAAGACTTGCAAGGGCAGTAATGTTTATTAATAAAAAAATGAAGAAATTAAATTAATAAATTTTTTAATAAGCATCTTGTAATTCATAGAAGTCAGGTTGTATATAATCTTTTCTTAATGGCCATCCTCTCCAGTCTTCTGGCATTAAAAGTCTTGTGGGATTTGGATGATCAGCAAAATTGATTCCAAACATGTCATAGGTTTCCCTTTCTTGCCAATCACTTCCCTTGAAAATTTTATAAAGGCTAGGTACAGATAAATCTGAGTCTCTATTTAAAAAAACTTTTACTCTAATTTCTTTAATCTCTTTTATATCTTGAATATCTCCAAGTGAGATTAGATGGTAAAAACTTACGAGACATTTTCCTGGTCCTTCATCGTAACCTCCTTGACACTGAAGGTAGTTAAAGCCATAGCCTCTTAAAGTAGATATTGCTTCGTACAACTTTTCTGGTTTTACTGAAAGTATCTCAACACCTATATGATCATTCCCTAAAGATTCGTTTGTAATCCCATCTTGAGAAAGCTGATTACTTACTATTCCATTTTGTTTTACAATTTCTTCTGAAGATTCAGGTGAACTATTATTTTCCATTATTTTATTACTTCATCTATAGAATTTGTTTCATATATATTTTCACTACTTTCTTCTACCGGATTAAGTTTAGAAGATTCAATTGACTTTTCAGATTTTTTATTTAAATATTCACCAGTATTTTCTGAAAAAACAAGATTCATCTCATGATCTACAGTTAAATATCTATGAGTTTGTTCAGATTTATTCCTCTCAAGAATACTCTCATTAGCAACTTTCTTTCTTAATTTTATAACAGCATCAAAAATAGCTTCTGGTCTAGGGGGGCATCCAGGAAGGTACAAATCAACTGGGATTAATTTATCAACTCCTCTTACTGCTGTTGTTGAATCTGCACTAAACATTCCACCAGTTATGGTACAAGCTCCCATGGCAATGACATATTTTGGTTCTGGCATTTGTTCATACAACCTTACTAATGCTGGTGCCATTTTCATTGTGACTGTACCAGCAACAATTAGTAAGTCTGCTTGTCTTGGGGAGCTTCTAGGTACTAAGCCAAATCTATCAAAATCAAACCTAGACCCTATGAGTGCTGCAAATTCTATAAAACAGCATGCAGTTCCGTATAAAAGTGGCCATAGACTACTTAATCTAGCCCAGTTATGAAGATCATCTAAACTTGTCATTATGATATTTTCGCTCAAGTCAGTTGTGACTTGGGGGGCACCCAGAGGATTACAAGTTTCTTCTCTAAGCTCTCTTATTGCTTTTGGTGAAAGTGAATTGTTCAACTTTTTAACTCCATTCTAAAGCTCCTTTTCTCCAAGCGTAAGCAAGAGCAATTACTAATATTGTAATAAATATTAGAGCCTCAATAAATGCTAGTAGGCCTAGTCTATTGAATGCAACCGCCCAAGGATAAAGAAATACAGTTTCTACATCAAATATAACGAATACTAATGCAAACATGTAATATCTGATATTGAATTGAATCCAAGCCCCCCCTATAGGCTCCATCCCTGATTCGTAGGTGAGTTTTCTCTCTCCAGTTCTTCCTTTGGGAGAGACTATTAGGTTAGTAACTAAAGCTAAAATTGGGACTGCCGCAGCAATTATTAAAAAACCTAAAAAATATTCGTAGCCGGGTAATGAAAACATTTAAAAAAATTGTTGGAAAATTCGCTTAATTCAGCAAAATCTTTTAGAGTCTCTAAAGTTAAATACTAAATCGTGAGTGAAAACATTCAACCATCTTCTGAGGAAAACCAAATAGTTGAGGATTTAACAAATAAAGAATCTCCTGAAAAACTTCCAGAATTTAAAGATAAAGAGCTCATTACCAATTTAGAACAAAATAGATTCGAATGTAGAAGTTGTGGATACATTTATGATCCTATAGAAGGAAACAAGAAACTTAACATTCCTAAAAATACTCCTTTCTCGGCAATAGATGGAAATACTTTTGCTTGTCCAGTATGTAGAGCAGGTAAAAATTTATATAAAGATATAGGACCAAGAGAAAAACCTAGTGGTTTTGAAGAAAATTTAACTTATGGCTTTGGATTCAATAGTTTGCCACCTGGTCAGAAAAATATTTTAATATTTGGTGGTTTAGCATTTGCAGCTGCATGTTTCCTTTCTTTGTACTCTTTGCACTAAAATATATCCATGAAAAAATTTGTAACTAGCATTCCAAACCTTCTCCTAACATTTACACTTTGCTTTGTTTTAAGTAGTTGTTCTTCAACAGGTGTAAAAATGAGCGAGAGTAGTCCCTGGGAAACAATTCAATTTGAAGATCAGTCAAATGCATTAGATATAGATTTCATAGATAATAATCATGGATTTTTAGTTGGATCAAATAGGCTTATTATGGAATCTAATGATGGAGGAAAATCGTGGGAAAAAAGATCTTTAGATATTGCTGCAGAGGAGAATTTTCGTTTACTTGATATAGATTTTAAGGGTTCTGAAGGTTGGTTGATAGGACAACCCTCTTTAGTTATGCATACGATTGATGAAGGTAAGAATTGGACAAGGTTATCTCTTGGTAAGCTGCCTGGCCAGCCATTTTTAGTCTCAACTGTTGATGATGGGGTTGCTGAATTGGCAACAACCTCAGCTGCTATTTATACAACTTCAAATAGTGGTGAAACATGGGAGGCTAAGGTTTCAGACCCTTCCGAGCAGGGAGGTATTAGAGATTTAAGAAGAACATCTAATGGAGATTATGTAAGTGTAAGTAGTCTTGGTAATTTTTTCTCTACTCTCGAAAGTGGAAGTGATACTTGGATAGCTCATCAAAGAGCGAGTAGTAAGAGAGTACAAGGTATAGGATTTAATCCAGACGGAAATTTATGGATGTTGTCTCGAGGTGCTGAGATAAGATTTAATGATGATAGTAATGATTTGGAAAGTTGGACTAAACCAATAGTTCCGATTCTAAACGGCTACAACTATTTAGATATGGGATGGGACCCTGAAGGAAATATCTGGGCCGGCGGTGGTAATGGGACTTTGATAGTTAGTAAAGATGATGGTAAGACATGGGATTCTGATCCTGTTGCTTCAAATTTGCCAACTAACTTTATCAAGATTCAATTCTTGGAAAAAGATGAATTAGATGCTAAAAAAGGCTTTATTCTTGGAGAAAGGGGTTACATCCTCAGGTGGAACGGTTAAGTTCAAGCAAATTAAAAAGTAAAAAAATCCTTAAATTTCTTGTAATTTAACAACTGTCTGTAACCAAGCTGTAAATTTCTTCACAAACTTAGGATTTTTCCTTGTAAGATCAAGGAGTAAATAATTGTGATTATGGCCGCAGGTTCAACGGGTGAACGCCCATTCTTTGAAATAATCACCAGTATCAGATACTGGATTATTCATGCAGTAACACTTCCAGCTATTTTTATAGCAGGTTTCCTATTTGTATATACAGGTTTAGCCTATGATGCTTTTGGGACTCCACGTCCAGATAGTTATTTCCAGGCTTCTGAATCAAAAGCACCTGTTGTAACGCAAAGATATGACGCTAAATCTCAATTAGATTTAAGAACAAAATAATTATGTCAAATTCTCAAGCTCCAATGCAGGCTGTTGAAGTCCGCGTTTATCCGATCTTTACTATTCGTTGGCTAGCAGTTCATGCTCTTGCGATTCCTTCAGTATTTTTCTTAGGTGCTATAGCAGCTATGCAATTTTTAAGATAACTTTATTAATCATGCAAGTAAACGAAAATCCGAATAAAGTTCCAGTTGAACTTAATCGTACAAGTCTATATTTAGGCTTATTATCAGTATTAGTCTTAGGAATTTTATTTTCCAGTTACTTTTTCAACTAAATTAAAATTATGAGTAAATTAAAAGGCCCTGATGGCAGAATCCCTGATAGATTACCCGATGGTAGACCCGCTGTTGCATGGGAAAGAAGATGGACTGAAGGAACCCTTCCTCTTTGGTTAGTTGCTACGGCAGGAGGAATAGCAGTTATTTTTGTCTTAGGTATATTTTTCTACGGTTCATACCAAGGAGTAGGTGCTGGCTAAGTCTATCATTACTCTTTTTCAAATGAGTATTAATTATCCCCAATAAGAATCTGTAAATATCTTTAGTTTTTCTTTTGTAAAACTAGGGATATTTTCTTTTTGAGTTATTAAACCATCCTTTAAAGAACTATGGGATTTGCTTTGAGGTCTCTTTTTATCGATAACTTTAGCGATTTCAAAGACAATTTTGTTGGCAACTTCAGTATTTGCTCTAAGATTTTCCAAAACCATCTCTACCGATACTTCCTGATGAGTTTGATGCCAGCAATCATAATCAGTAACCATAGAAAGAGAAGAATAAGCTATCTCAGCTTCTTTAGCTAATCTTGCTTCAGTGTGATTAGTCATACCTATAATTGAACAACCCCAACTTCTATATAAATTAGATTCTGCTCTGGTAGAGAAGGCGGGCCCCTCCATTGCTAAATATGTTCCTCCTCTATGTAATTGTCTTCCTCCCGGGATATTTTCTTCGCTAACATTGCATAAAATTCCCGACAAGTTCATACAGAAAGGATCCCCCATAGTTACATGAGCTACTGCTCCTTCATTAAAAAATGTTGCTGGTCTTTTATGTGTTCGATCAATAAATTGATCTGGGATAACAATATCAAGGGGCCTGATTTGTTCTTGAAGGGAGCCAACTGCTGATGGAGCTATTATCCACCTCACACCAATTGATCGGAGAGCCCAAATGTTAGCTTTGTATGGTATTTCTGTCGGATTCAGTTTATGTGTTCTACCGTGCCTTGCTATAAAAGCTATTTCTAAATTACCAGTTTTAAAGAGCCTAATTGAATCAGAAGGTTTACCATAAGGTGTATTGACCTCGATTTCTTCATGACAATCTATTTTGTTAATTGAATAGAAACCACTCCCACCAATTACTCCTAATCTTGATTCTTTAATGGGTAATAAATGCTGTTTATTCATTGTAATGAAATGACTATTAATCATCTAGTACTAATTGGAGGCGGACATACAAATGTTCTTTTGATGAGAAAATGGTTGATGTATCCGAAATTAATGCCAGAAATCCCTATCTCAATTATATCCAGAGATACTCAGTTAGTTTATTCGGCTATGTTCCCTTCTGTTATTTCTAAAGCAATTTCTTTAGATGAAAGCCTAATCGATATTAGATCCTTAGCTAAAAAGTCAAGAGTAGCTTTCATAAAAGGAGAGGTAATTAATATTGATTTTAAGTTAAAAAAAATTTTTTTAAAAAATAGACCATCAATTTGTTACTCAAAATTAGTCCTTAATTATGGAAGTCAAACCAAAATTTCAGGAGAATTTGAAGATTTAGTCAATAATCAAACTGCTTTCCCAATTAAACCTTTTTTCAAGGCTTATGAGTTAATTAAAAACGAAGATGAGCATGATTCTGAAACTGAACAATCTTTTGTAATTGTAGGAAGTGGACTTGCAGCAATTGAAATTGTTTTTGCCTTGAGAAAAAGATGGAAAAAAAGATCTTTAAAAATTTTATGCAAATTAAATAAAGTAAATGATAAAATCTTAAAAACTTTTTACAAATCGAATATAGAAGTAGTTGGCAAACTTCCTGTTGACTATGGAAAGATTCTCTTATGTACAGGAAACTCATCACCATATTGGGTACAAAAATATAATTCAGAATTGGATTCAAAAGGACGATTTTTTACAGATCAGAAATTAAGGTTGAAAAATTTTTTCGGAACTTTTGCAACTGGTGATTGCGCAGTCATAAAAACCTCTAAGAGACCTTCTTCTGGAATATTTGCAGTAAAAGTGTTAAATATATTGGCAACTAATATTCAGAAGGAAATAAAAGGTGAATCATTAAAAAAATGGTCTCCTCAAAAATTTGGATTGCAAATAGTAAATTCTTATCCTAGAAAGCTTCCGAAAGCTTTTGCTTTTTATGGTGATTTTGTTATTGGGCCTTCTTTTCTGATTTGGTATCTTAAAAATAAAATTGATGAAGGCTTCATAAAGAAATTTCGTATTTTAGATTCGAATATGAGTCAAAAAGTCAACGAAGGTGGGATGGAAGAATGTAGAGGGTGTGCCGCTAAAATTCCTCAAAGCATTTTAAATAAATCCTTAAGAAGTGCTCAACTTGAAAATTTTGCAACTTCTCCTGAGGATTCTGTTGAAATTTATAAAAATAATCAAGATATTATTCTTCAAAGTGTTGATGGATTTCCGGCGTTGATAAGCGATCCTTGGCTAAATGCAAAAATTACCGTGTTACATGCTTGCTCAGATTTATGGGCTTGCGGAGTAAAACTTTCATCTGCACAGGCCTTAATATCTCTTCCAAAAGTAGGAAAAGATTTTCAAAGCTTCCTTTTTTCTCATTGTCTAAAAGGGATAAAAACAACAGTTGAAGAACAAGGGGGTAAGTTAATTGGAGGGCATACTTTTGAGTCAAGAAGTTTAGTTGATCAACCTTATTCTTTAGGAATAGATATTTCTTTAACTGTTCAGGGAGTTTTGAAAAATGGAGCAAAACCATGGTTAAAATCCGGTATGAAAAAAGGAGATATTATACTAATGTCAAGACCTCTAGGCGTGGGAATTTTTTTTGCTGCTCAAATGCAAAATATTAATTTGAAAGATAGTTCAGAGGAGATAATGAGAAATTTAGTTACAAGTCAGCAACCATTAATTGATAAAATTTATTTGCTTCAAGATAAGTTTGGAGAAACATTTATAAATGCAGCTACTGATGTAACTGGCTATGGATTTATAGGTCACCTTAAAGAGATGATCGATTCATCTAATTTATTAAGGAAAGATAATAAGCTAAAACCTATTAGGGTTTTATTAGATTTATTTGCATTTAAAGCTTATCCAGGAGTATTTGATTTAATACACAAAGGAATCAAAAGTTCTCTATTCGAATCGAATAAAGAAATATTTGATCAAATTATTGCAGAAAAACGTAATGATAGAATTATCGCATTTTCAAAAAAAAATAAAGTTAATAGTGAAAGCTTTAAAGAAAAAATCTCATTATTATTAGATCCACAAACTTGTGGCCCTCTTTTGATATGTTGTGCTCCTAAGTATGAAAAATTTTTAAAGGATGAATGGTATAAGGTTGGAGAAGTAATAAATTGATAGTTATTTCTTTTTGGTCTTATCGATCTCTAAATATCTCAACCTTTTAATTTCATCCCCCATTTCTTTCCCCGGTTGCCATCCTTCACTTTTTAAAAATTCTCCACTTTTTTTTGACTTAATAAATTTATAAACAAATAGCCATTTAAAAAAAGATTTCCAAAATAAACCCTCATTGCAAATTAATAATTTCACTGTCTCGTCATCTAAATTTTTTGTTTCAATAAATTCAGTCCATTGCGAGGGAGTTAAATAGAGAAATTTTTCTTTTTCATTATCTAATTGATTTGTGATATTTAAGTAATCTTTGAGAATCTTCTTTTCCTTGCTATTAATAAAAAATCTTTGACAAGTAAGCTCTAAATTTTCTGAATTTTTTAATAGGTATAGAATATAATTACCTTTTAGTTTTTTAATCCACTTTAAACCTCTTAAAAATTTATTATTTATACTAATATTTTTATTTAGAATAGAAATAATTTCCCAATCATTTAATAAAGAAACTATTTTTGCGAGATTATCGTATTTGTATATTTCTGCCAATTCCATTCTGATTCTTATACTTATACCAGGCGGAAATTTAGATTTAACATCATCCTTCATCATATCCCAGGGCCATCTTTGGATAGTTTTTTGCGATTGTTGAAGTGATTTACTTGAAATTTTAAAATCTAATCTTGAAGCATATCTTGCGCATCTTATTAATCTACTAGGGTCATCTTGAATACTATTTTCATGCAGCAAATGCAATTCTTTTTCTTGTATATGTTTTATACCATCAAAGAAATCATAAATTTCTTGCTTTGAGAATTCAAAAGCTATTGCATTTATACTAAAATCTCTCCTTTTTAAATCCTCTTTAATATTTGCATGTTTTACGATTGGATTTAATCCTGGAGCCTCATACTTCTCTTTTCTTGCAGAAGCTATATCAATTTTTAAATCATTAATATTTAGTTCTACAGTGTCGTATATTTCAAATTCTTTTATCAAACAAAGTTCAACATTTGAGATATTTTTTTTTATGAATTTTGCTAAATCAACAGAAGATCCTTCTGTAACTATATCAATATCAAGTGGATTGAAAAAAGTCTTTTTATGAATTTTAGTGATTAATAAATCTCTTATATAGCCACCCACAATTGCAACTTTAACGCTACTATTCAATTCAATATACTGAGAAATTATATTAAATAAATTAAAAGGAATTTTTAATATTGCTGAATTTATATAAGCAGAAATATCATTCATGCAAATTTCAGTTTATTGCTCTTATTGGAGCTAATCTTGGGTCTAAAATTTTGCTCCCTTTATCACCAAACTTTACTGCTAAGGATATTTTTTCGCCACTGCCAAAAATATGTATAATTTCACCTTTGCCAAATTTAGAGTGAATTACTTTATCTCCAATCAACCAACTTTTTCCTTTACTGGGTCCTGAATATAGTTTTCTTACTGCATTTATAGGTCTATTAATAGATTCATTTAAATCTTTTCTATCCACTCTTGTTAAACGGTCAAGATGACGATCCCTTCTGATAGAAGCACCACCTGATTGAGGTAATTCCCCGTCAATTAGTTCCTCTGGTATTTCTGAGAGAAATATTGAAGGAATTGTTGCTTCTCGCATGCCTCCCCACAATCTTCTCTCTCTCGCATGTGATAAGAAAACTCTCTCTTTAGCTCTTGTTATGCCTACATAGCATAATCTTCTTTCTTCTTCTAGAAGAGAAGGAGTATCAATTGACCTGTGGCTTGGAAATAAACCTTGTTCTAGTCCAGTTATAAATACATTTTGAAATTCTAATCCTTTACTGTTATGGAGAGTCATTAAAGTGACAGAATTAGGATGATTTTTTTTTGTATCATTGTCTGTTGTTAAAGCTGCTGTTGACAAGAATCCCTCTACATCTGGGTTCTCGGTCTCTTCTTCAAATTGAGTAGCAGCATTTATTAATTCCTGAAGATTATTTCTTCTATCCTCAGATTCCTCTGAACCACTTGTTAATAAATCACTTAAGTAACCGCTTTTTTCTAGAATTAATTGAAGAATTTGAGCAGGCCCCGAGTTTTCTATATAGCAAAGAAGGTCATTCATAAGCTCTGTGAATTTATTAATGCCCTTTGATGATCTGCCTATAGTCTCATCTAAGCTTTGTTTGTCATTTATGACCTCCCATAAAGGAATGTTCAACTTATTTGATAGCTCATTAAGCTTTTGAATAGTTGTTTTTCCTATTCCCCTTCTTGGGACATTTATTATTCTTAAAAGGCTTATATTATCTGAAGAATTTACTAAGACTTTTAAATAAGCAACAGCATCTTTTACTTCTCTTCTGTCATAAAAACGTAATCCGCCAAAGATTGTATATGGAATTCTCCACCTTACAAGAGATTCTTCTAATACTCTCGACTGAGCCCTAGTTCTATAGAGGATTGCAAAATTTTTCCAGATTGGTTGATTATTGTAATTATTTAGAGACCTTAATTTTGTTGTTATTGCCTCAGCTTCAGATATCTCATCATCACAGCTAAGCAACTTTAAAAGTTCTCCTTCCTCCCTTGTAGACCTTAAAACTTTATCAATTCTTTCAGTATTATTTTCAATCAAAGAGTTTGCAGCGGTAAGAATATTTGATGAAGATCTATAGTTTTCTTCTAATTTAACCAGAGAGGCTTTCTGATTATTATTAGATGAATTTTTAAAGTCTTCCTGAAATCCAATTAATATTCTGAAATCTGCTGCCCTAAAACTATAAATACTTTGATCCGCATCTCCGACAACAAAAATTGATCTATCATTCCATTCGCAAAATTTGTTTGGTTCAGTATTCCCAGCCGTAATTAATTTAATCAGTTCATATTGTGTCCTATTTGTATCTTGATATTCATCAACTAATACATGCTGGAATCTTTTATGCCAGTAATCCCTAACTAAATCATTTTGCCTTAATAAAAACACAGGAAGTAGTAGAAGATCATCAAAGTCTAAAGCATTATTTTTTGAGAGAGATATCCTATATCTTCTGTAAGCATCTGCAATTACTTTATCAAAATGATTATCAGCTTTTTCTTCAAGGTCATTAGCTGTAAAACATTGATTTTTTGCGTTACTAATAGCCCTCTTAATTTTCTTAGGATCAAATCTTTTTGGATCAAGACTCATATCTTGACCAACAATTTCTTTTACTAGGGTCTGAGAATCTGTCTCGTCATAAATAGAAAATTGTCGTGTCCAGGTTAGGCCTTCAGGATCTTGATATTTTTCTATATCGTATCTTAAAAGTCTCGAAAATAATGCATGAAAAGTTCCTATCCATAGGTCCCTCAGTCTCTCTTGATCAATATTTGTTCTTAATTGATTCTGGTCAAATTCCTTGAGGGTTGACCAAGGCTGCCCAAATTGATTTAAAGCTATTTCTTGCGCAAGTAGTACTTGAAGTCTTGCTTTCATTTCTTTAGCAGCTTTATTTGTAAAAGTTACTGCGAGAATGTTATGGGGATCTACAGAGTTATTCTCAATTAAATTAGCAATTCTATGAGTAAGAGCCTTGGTTTTCCCACTACCTGCACCTGCTACAACTAGCAGTGGCCCATTGATATGTTTTACAGCGTTTAGTTGTGCATTATTTAAGGATTTAAAAAGGAAGTTGTTAGTTTGATGCACTTTTTATAGGTTGTATTATTAAAAATTTTTACCTTACTTTAATTTGAAGATTGAGGGTTAGTCTCTAATTCTTGTAATGCTTTTTTTAGGTTTATTAGTTCATTATTATTATTGATAATTTCTTCGAACTTATTCTGAGGCATTTTTAATTTAACACTTCTCTTAAGAATTTCTTTTTCTAATCTTTTTTTATAAGAAGAAACAAGTTTTTTTGATAATTTTAATTCTTGTTTATCCAAAGTTTTAAAGAATAATAATTCTATCTTAGCTAAAAATTTTTTTTATTTACAGTATTTGGAATATCACTTCAAAATGTAGTTTTTGATTAAGAACCATTTCGTTTGTTTTAAGAGTTAATTATTTTAATTTGCTCTGATCTAATATAAATAAGTAGAAATTTCAAGTTTTTAAATTTAAGAATGACAGTTTCAAAGAGTAATCAAATTTTATCAAATGATAGAGATTTAGAAAATATAAGTAATAAAAATATTGAAGACATAAAAGAATTTATTAATACTGCAAACTCAAGATTAGATGCAATAGATTCAATAACAAATAATTCTCACGCAATTGCCGCTGATGCTGTGACTGCAATGATTTGTGAAAATCAAGATTCAGTTAATACAAAAATATCTTTAGATACCACCAATAAGATGTCTGTTTGTCTAAGAGATGGAGAAATAATTTTAAGGATTGTTTCTTACCTTTTGATTTCTGATGACGAATCAGTTTTATCTAAAAACTGTTTAAAGGATCTTAAAAATACTTATTTGGCCCTTGGTGTACCTCTGAAAAATGCTATCCGAGTTTTTGAATTGATGAGAGATGCAACGATTTCTGATTTAAAGTCTACTGTAAATTCTATGAAAGGAGAAAAAGAATTTCTTTCTGATTTAATTTCTAATACAGAGTTTCAATTTGAGAGAATAATTAATCTTTTAAGATAGACATATTTCTTATCTCTGATGTGTGTGAGGTTTGTATTACGGTATTGTTTTCATTATTTCTAATTACTGAATATCTGGATCTAATATGATTTGATAAAAAACAAATTCTCTCTTCAGAAGCTGTTGAACTATAAATAGTTTTAATATTTAAGTTCTCATTTTCATCAATCAAATATTCTGATGATGAAATCACGGATTCAGTATATCCCTTATTACGTAGAACAATCCCCTTATTTTTATCCTTTGGTAAAAATAATAATATAGTTTTATCTTGTTCAATTTTTTGATCAATCTCCCAATCACTTATTGCCTTCCAACTTATTGATAATGCAATAAAAGAAGGTTTAGAGGTGTAATTATATTTTTCTAAAAGTCCTAAAACATTTTTATTATTGCTTTCTAACTCTTTTATTTCTATTTTGCTAGTTGAATTTTCAACTTCCTGAAAAGCCAAAGAGTGAGTGCTTCTTATGGATTTCCACTCTCCTAAACTTTTTTGAATAAATTGATTAATTGTTATTAGATTCTTCGTCAAGTTTATCTTCTACTGAATGATTGGTAGCTTTTTGAATCATCCTTACCATAGAATCTACCATTAATCTTTTTGCAGAAGTCACTTTTAATCCGGAAGGTGTAGTTGATATTTGTTCTCCAGGACGATCGTATGATGTGGGTCTAAATGGAGTCATCTAAAAATTTTTAAAATCAACAGACTTTATTCTTACATGAATAGTCATTTTAATGTTGTTGTTTGCGAAAATGTTATATCTTTTATGAATGGTTTTAGGGTTATTTATTCTCGCCTTATTTTGGGATTTTTCTTTTTGCTAAACCTGAAACAGTTGCTAAAGCAAACATGCCTAAAAGAGCTATTCCCAGGAATAAACCTGCTCCCTGACTGACCCCAGCTCCAACAGCAACAAGAATTGAATCACTGATTAGAAGACTTATTAGTAAAGCTGGGGTGAATATTTTCCACCGAGTCCCTCCAATGCCGATTGCATAGCTGAGAAAATCAAAAAGTCCAGTCATAAGAAGACCTGTCATTAGGAAGAAATTTTCTTCTAATTGGTTTTGATTAAAACTTTCAATTCTTTTCATTGCTTTTGAGCCTACTAAACCACGTACAGGGCCACGACCAAAATATCTTGCTATGAAGAAAGCTGCTTGGCAAAAAACTATATCAGAAAAGACAATTGTTAAATAACCCTTTTGGAATCCTAATAAGGAGCCAGCCAAAAGTGAATAGGCCGAACTTGGTAGAGCAGGTAAAATTATACTTACTCCTCTAAGAACAAATATTCCAAAAGGTGCCCATATTCCCATACTCTCTACCTTGTTCCTTAGAGGTTCGATGCCATAGTTTTGTATGAAATAAATTAATACAATAAATATTGCTATAAAAAAAACTACCGAGAAGAATTTTTGAATTTTATTCATTATTTTCAGAAAATTCCTTAAGAGCTAACTTTTTTAAATTAATATTTGATTCTATAATAAAAACACTAATCAACAAAAATTTTTACAAAGTTTTTATTCTTATTTTTTTCAATATAGATTTTAGGCAAACTTCATTAGTAAATTCTGAATCAAAATTGAAAATTAATAAGATATAGTTGTTAATTTTAAAATTCAATTTATTTATTTCTTATATTTGATTATTTTATGATTCAAGCCAATAATAAATTTTCATCAATAGTTGTTGTCAATATTTTTTCTTTGGTTGTTTATATAATTTTCTCTTTTTGCATTTCAATAAAACAATCATATGCTTTTTCTCATGAATGGGTTGGAGTCCCAATTAGTGAATACGGTGAACAATTATGGGATAGAAAGAGTATTAAAAGGAATGAAGATGGTTCTGTTAGAGTCTTGAGCAAATTTATTCCAAAAAATAAAAGTGAAATAACACAAGATATCTTATATACAATGGACATAAACTGTTTTGAGAAATCTTTTAGAGATGTTAATGTTTTTGCAGATGAGAAAAATAGTCGTTTAAATAAGCTTGCTGATTGGCAAGATCCAAATGGAGACCAACTAATCTTGGGTGTGATTGCTCAAGTATGTAGAGTTGATAACTAAAAATTTAAATTTTTAACTATTCATAAAAAAAACCCGTCAAAGACAGGTTTATAAAGGTGCCAGGACCCAGATTTGAACTGGGGACACGGCGATTTTCAGTCGCCTGCTCTACCAACTGAGCTATCCCGGCTCTAACTTTTATACTCTAAATTAAGATGTGTAGTTTGTGAAACCCATTTATTAAATTTTTATATCTTGATTAAAGATTTAATGATTGAAAAGTATTATTTTGCATTAATTGCTAATAAAGCAGTCCCAAATGAAGTCGTTTTTTTACATGAAATTATTGGGATATTAATAATCCGTTCTCTTATTGCTCTCCATTGAGGATTTTTTGAGCCCCCACCAGTAGTAACAATTCTTTTTGGAAGTGAACCTGTCAGCTCATATAGTTTTTCCCAACCTTTTAATTCAATTCTTGCTAACCCCTCGAACAATGCATGTAAAAAAAGTGAGTCGCTTACTGGCCTAGGGCTAAGAATTGGCTCCAAAAAAGGATTATTAACAGGAAATCTCTCACCCCTACTATTAAGTGGCAAAAGATTTAGGGAAGTGTTTTTTGAGGGATTTATTTGTCTGCTAAGTTCTTTTATTTCTAAATCAGAAAAAAATTGAGATAAAATTCCACAGCCAGCGTTTGATGCCCCTCCACATATCCATTTATTACTTACTCGATGGGTTGTAATTCCCTTTTCTTTGATCGGGGTCTTATTAATTTTTTTAACTACGATTGTGGTTCCTAAAACTGTTAGACCTTCTTCATCTCCCAATCCTGCAGCTAAAAAAGCTGCATTGGAATCAGTTGTACCCGAGACTAATAATATTTTCTTATTTAATTTGAATCTTTCCGCTAAGTCAGTATCGATTTGACCCAAGATTTTTCCACTTTTAATTATTAAAGGTAAGCATTTTTGCCATGAAGTTTTGAGATAGCTTTTTGGCCAAGATTCTTTTATTAGACTCCAACCAAGTTTAATATTATTGCCTTCTTCTCCATAGGTCCAATCTTTCAAAAACCAGCCTGTTATCAAGTCAGATTGATGTCTTAAAATAATATTTTCCCCAAATTTATCTATTAGTTTTAATGCTTTAGCCAAACTACTGTATGGGGTTTGTAAATGATCTTCTCCAACCGTTATGGATTCAATAAGTATTTTGTTTTCATTGCATGCTTGGTCGTAAGGTATAGCTTCCCCTATCGGATCCCCTCTTAAAGTACAAGCCGTTAAAGTTCCAGAAGTACCGGAGATTGCTAAATTAACAATATTTTTTTTAATATCTAGAGGTAAATTATCTAGAAGTTTTTCACAAGAATTAATCCAAGAGTTGGGATTTTTAAAGCCATATTGATATGAAACTGAATTCGTATATTTTAATTCCTTTTTAAAATTAATTATGGATATTCTTGCGCCACTAGTCCCAAAATCTAAGCCTCCAAAAAAATCATCTGGCATAAATAATTATAAAAGTATTTTTGAGGCCTCTACTAATTGGGCTGATTTTTCTTCAACACGTTCCCAAGGAAGATTTAGATCATTTCTACCAAAGTGTCCATAAGATGCAGTTTTTCTGAAAAATTCCCCACCCATTTTTTTGGGAAGATTTCTTAGATCAAACTCTTTTATTATTGCTGCAGGCCTTAAATCAAAGTTGTTTTTAATTAGTTCTTTCAAATTATCTTGAGAAATAATACCAGTACCAAATGTTTCAACAAGAATTGAAATTGGTTTGGCAACTCCAATGGCATAACTTAATTGTACTTCTGCTTTTTTTGCTAATTTTGCTTTCACGATACTTTTAGCGACATAACGTGCAGCATATGCAGCTGACCTATCAACTTTAGTAGGATCTTTACCAGAGAATGCCCCCCCTCCATGCCTTGCATATCCTCCATAAGTATCTACAATAATTTTTCTACCAGTAAGTCCCGCATCTCCTTGAGGTCCCCCTACTACAAATTTACCTGTGGGGTTTACCAGGAATCTGGTCTTTTGATTTGATGGTTTGATTTCTAAATCTTCTGTTGCTGGCAATACAACATTGATCCATAAATCTTCTTTTATCTTTTGACGAATTTCTTCTTCATTTGTAATTCCATCAATCTCAGCAGTATGTTGAGTTGAAATTAAAATGGTGTTTATTGAAACTGGGACACCTTTTTTATAATCAATACTTACTTGAGTTTTTCCATCAGGTAGAAGATAATCAAGAACTTTCTCATGTCTTACTTTTGCAAGTTGTATTGCTAATCTGTGTGCCAAGCTTATTGGTAATGGCATTAATTCAGGTGTTTCATCACATGCATAGCCAAACATTATCCCCTGATCACCAGCCCCAGTATTATTTTCCAAGTCCTCATTAATATCATCTGCTTCATTTACTCCTTGGGAAATATCAGGTGATTGCTCGTCAAGAGCTACTAAAACGGCGCAGCTATTTGAGTCAAAACCTCCAGCTTTTGAACCTTCATATCCAATTTCTTTAATTACTTTTCTGACAAGTTTTATATAATCTAGCTTTGCTCTAGAAGTTATTTCACCTGTAAGTAAGCAAAGACCTGTATTGACTACTGTTTCGCAAGCAACTCTACTTTCTGGGTCTTCACTCAATAAAGCATCTAAAACAGCGTCACTGATTTGATCACATATCTTGTCTGGATGACCCTCCGTAACAGATTCAGAAGTAAAAATAAAATCACTCATTTATTAATAATTTAGGAATAAACTAATCCTAAATTAAATCGTAAATATTAATCAATAGTTATTAACTTGAAATTACAATAATTTTTCTAATCTAAAATTTGTTTATTAGTTTTTAATAAATTAAAAATAAGAGTTTATACGCTTTCTGCAATCTCTACTGTCTGCTCTTCATTCTCATCAGTTTGCTCAAGTAACATTTGCTTATACTTTGCAGCCATTTCTTCAGCTTTATTAAAAACTTTTTGTGGGTCAGTTAGCATATCGCCTGGTTCTGGTTCTAGAGCTTTGGTTGATAAAGAGATTCTACCTCTCTCGGAATCTAAGTCTATTATCATTACTTTCATCTGATCATTAACATTTAAAACATTATGAGGTGTTTCAATATGTTCATGACTAATTTCAGAAATATGTAGAAGACCACTCACACCACCTATATCAATAAAAGCTCCATAAGGTTTTATTCCCTTTACAGAACCTATAACAACTTCTCCGACTTCAAGTCTATTCATTTTTTTCTCAACTAAAGCTCTTCTATGACTTAAAACTAATCTATTTCTTTCTTCATCCACCTCAAGAAATTTTAAAGGTAAATATTCTCCTTCCAAATCTTCTTTTATTTTTCTAGCACTAATATGAGATCCAGGGATAAAGCCTCTCAGTCCTTCAACTCTGACTAAAGCCCCTCCCCTGTTTGTGGCAAAAACCTCGGAATATATAGTTGCATCTTCTTTTTGTAATTGTCTTACTCTTTCCCATGCTCTTTGATATTCTATCCTTCTAATAGATAAAGCTAATTGCCCATCTTCATTCTCCTCACTCATTATAAAAAATTCTCTACTTTCTGAAGGTTGTAAAACATCACTTAGTCCTTCAACTCTATTTATAGAAACTTCTTGCATAGGCATAAAAGCTGCAGTTTTAGCTCCTATATCTATCATTGCTCCTTTAGGCTCTAAAGCAAAAACTGTACCTTTTACAAGATCTCCTGGTTTGAAATTATAATCATACTTTCCTAATAATGATGCAAACTCTTCTTGAGTAAATCCTGCTGTATCCAAATCATTATTTCGTCTGCTTGAAGAAGAATCTGCAGAGGGAATATCTTTATGGTCAAATGATAAATCTTCCTCTTTTGGAGTATCTGAAGTATTTTCTTCTATGGTTGAATTTTCAATTTCTTTTTCGTCTGAAATTTCTTTTACGATTTGGGAAGGATTTTCGATCATTTGTTAAAACGCAGACCACCTAAGATGGTTAGAAAGAAATGCTTTTAGCCTGCAAACTAAAGAGCAAATTATTTGTACGTTATATTCTACACTTTAGAAGGCTAAATTTATAAAATTGAAGCTAATTCATTTTTTGAACTACCTTTTAGGGACTCAAGAGTGGAGACAAAGTCTTTTACCCCATTAAATTTCCTATAGACTGATGCATATCTTATATATGCAACTTCGTTTTCTTTCCTTAAGCCTTTAAGAATTAATTCTCCAATTTGAGAAGATTTAATATCTTTATTTGAGTCTTGTACGATTTGCGATTCAATTGAGTCAACAAAATTAATAATCGATTCTCTCGAAAATGTTGTTTTTTCGCATGCTCTAGATATTCCAGTAACTAATTTATCTTTATTAAATAATTCTCTGCTCCCATCTTTTTTAATAACAGAAATTGGCATTGTTTCAACTCTTTCATATGTGGTAAATCTAAAGCTGCAATTTAAACACTCTCTTCTTCTTCTGACACTTTTCCCAGTATCAGCAGATCTTGACTCTAAAACTCTGCTATCTGTATTTTGACAGGTGGGACACTGCATATAGTGAATTAATACTATCTTCAACTCTAATAGTAGATTAATATCACGATTATGAAAAGTGGTAAAAAAAACCCCCCTATTTATAGGAGGGTTTTTTTTTACTTTATTTTCTGTCAAATTTAGGTGGATCTCTAAAAGCGACTGCAAAAAATAGAGTAACAACTGCGAGAGTTAAGATAAGAACGTAAGCAAAAGCTTCCATGAGAAAAAAATAATAAAGTTTAAATTAAACCCTTCCTGGGATTCGTCTAGTGGTTTCGTCTCCAAGTTTCTTAAAGAGACCAAATTCAACTTGATCACCTATCTCAGAGTCAATACCAGCAAAGGAGTCTTTGTAAAGTGTTCTCGAAGCATGCCACCAATGACCAAATAAGAATAATAAGCCGAAACATAAATGTGCATAAGTAAACCAAGCTCTAGGGGAACTTCGGAATACACCATCAGATTTATAAGTTTCTCTATCAAACTTGAATGCTTCGCCAAGTTGTGCTTTCCTAGCTAATCTTTTAACTACAGCAGGATCTGTGAATGTTTGACCATTAAGATCACCTCCATAAATAGTCGCTGTGATGCCAGTTTGTTCAAATGAATACTTTGCTTCAGCCCTTCTAAATGGGATGTCAGCTCTCACATTCCCTTCCTTGTCTTCCAAAATAACAGGGAAGTTTTCAAAGAAGTTTGGAATTCTTCTAACTTCTAAATCATTGCCCTCTTTATCAGTAAAGGCAATATGACCTTGCCAGCCTGTTGGTAAACCATCTCCATTTACAAGAGCACCAACCCTAAACAATCCTCCTTTAGCAGGGCTGTTCCCTACATAATCGTAGAATGCAAGCTTTTCTGGAATTGAAGCATATGCTTCTTCCTTAGTTGCTCCATTATCAATAGCTGTTTGAACTCTCCTGTTTATTTCAGTTTTGAAGTAACCTGAGTCCCATTGATATCTTGTTGGTCCAAACAATTCAATAGGAGTGGTGGCAGAGCCGTACCACATTGTTCCTGCGACAACAAAAGATACAAATAGAACAGCGGCAAGAGCACTAGCTAATACTCCTTCCAAACTTCCAAGCTTAAGGGCTCTATAAAGCCTTTCTCCAGGTCTATTTGTGATGTGAAATATTCCACCAATAATACCCAAAAGGCCAGCTGCAATATGATTTGCAACTATTCCACCAGGATTAAAGGGATTAAATCCATCTGCTCCCCAAGATGGTGCTACCTGTTCGACATGACCAGTTAAACCATATGGATCTGAAATCCAAATGCCGACATTCGCGCAATGAAAAGCTCCAAATCCAAAGCAAGTAATACCTGATAAGAGAAGATGAATCCCAAATATCCTTGGGAGATCAAGAGCAGGTTCTCCAGTTCTTTCATCTTCCCATAGATCTAAATCCCAATATGTCCAATGCCAGATTGAAGCAAGCATTAAAAGTCCACTAAAAACAATGTGAGCGGCTGCAACACCTTCGAAGCTCCAGAATCCTGGATCAACCCCTGTAGCACCAGTTATATCCCATCCGTTCCAACTACTTGTGATCCCTAATCTCGCCATGAATGGCATGACATACATTCCCTGTCTCCACATTGGATTGAGAACAGCGTCTGAAGGATCAAAAATGGCTAATTCATATAAAGCCATAGAACCGGCCCAGCCGGCTAATAATGCAGTATGCATGAGATGCACAGCAAGTAGTCGACCGGGGTCGTTGATAACTACTGTGTGAACTCTATACCAAGGCAATCCCATCGGTTAAATTCTTGTGACAATGCTGAATGAACAGCTAAACATCATGATAGTAAGGGTTTTTTGGGCGTTGAGAGAGTTTTGTAAATAAATTAATTTCCTTAGTAAAACTGGTCAGATTAACTTGTATCACTTTAGTTTGAGGGAATTTTTAGCAAAAATATGTTAATATTTTGGTCACAATTCTCAAAGTAAAGCGCCAAAATAGATAAAAATAACAAAAAAAAATGGCAATTATCAGATTCATCCGTGAAGGAATAGATATCGAATGCAAACCTGGAGAAAATTTGAGAGAGTTAGTAATCAGAGAGAAATTACAACTTTATGGATTAAAGGGCATACTTGGAAATTGCGGCGGTGTTGGGCAATGCAGTACTTGTTTTGTTTCTGTTGAAGGGGGAGCGAAAAACTCGCTAAGTCCTCTAACTTCTGTCGAGGAAGAAAAACTCAATAACAGACCTGATAACTGGAGACTTGCCTGTCAAACTCTCATCAATTCATCAGCGGTAATACTTACTAAGCCTCAATCTCCTCCATCAAATTTGAAAGATTTGAAAGAATCTGCTGAAAGCAAAAAATTACCTAGATAAATTGTTTAAGACTGTTAATGAGTTAGTCGACTTTTTGGTTTTTTTCACTTAAATCCTATTTGAATGTCTATAGTCTTATTATTATTATTAAATTTGTCTTTTTAAATGGAAACAACAAATTTTGGTTTCGTAGCAAGTCTTCTATTTGTAGGAATACCAACTATTTTCCTTATTGGATTATTTATTTCAACCCAAGATGGAGAAAAATCAAGCTTTTATTCAGATTCTAGCAAAGGGAAACTTGGCCCAAAACGCTAAATTAACCGTTTAATGTTTCTTATTTCTGCTGAAAAATTTTCATTGTGGAAAAAAAAACAATTATCAAAAGGAGGGGATAACCATTCTCTTAATCTTTTGCTTGAATCATTAGGTGGATTATCAAATATAGAATTAAATTTACTTAAAATAAATTTAGAAAAAAATTTAAATTTTAAAGTAAATTTAGATTTGATTGAGTCTTTTTGGGATAAACACCTTAATACCTCTATACCTATACAATATTTAAGTGGAATCTCTTTTTGGAGGAATCTAAAATTAGAAGTTTCAAATAGAGTTCTTATCCCGCGACCTGAGACAGAACTTATTATTGATATTATTTCGGGCATATTCAAAAATAAGGAAGAAAAAATAACCTTTGTAGATCTAGGAACTGGTTCGGGTGCGATTAGCATAGCTTTAGCACTTGAGAATCCAAACTGGAATGGAATTGCAACTGATATAGATAAAAATGCTATTAAAATTGCATCGAGGAATTTTGCAACTTATTCTAATCAATCAAATTTGAAATTTTATAATGGAAATTGGTGGGATCCTCTTAAAAATTTCAAAGGTGAAATTGATTTTGCGGTATCAAATCCTCCATATATTCCGCAAGATACTTATGAAGTCTTACCAATAGAGGTAAAGAATTTTGAACCTAAACTTGCTCTTTTGGGAGGGCAAGAAGGTCTAGATCATATCAATCAAATAGTTCAAAATGCGCCCCTATATTTAAAAAATAAAGGGTGGTTATTGATTGAGAATCATTTTGATCAAGGTGAGAAAGTTAAAAAATTATTTCTTGAAAATAGATTTACTTCTGTAAAAGTTTTAAAAGATTTTTCTGGGATTGGAAGATTTACAATAGGAAGATATAAATAAATTATTAGTTAATAAAATTAATGAATGTCATAGATCAAAAATTAGCTTTAGAAAAACTAAATAGTGGATCCCCTATAGTTTTTCAGACAGATACTTTACCTGCGATTGGATGCTTACCAAAGTTTTCAGAAATGATTTATAAGATAAAGAAAAGAGATATTAAAAAACCTTTAATTTTAATGGGAGCTGAAAATTTTGAATTTGATGATTTTGTTCATGAATCGGCATTAGGGGATTTCAAATATATTGCTTCTTGTTATTGGCCAGGACCCTTAACAATCATTATTCCGTGCTCTGAAAAAAGAAGATCATTTTCATCCACCAGTAATTTTACATTAGGTTTGCGAATACCAAATTCAAAAATGGCTAAATTACTCTTAAAGGAAAGTGGACCACTACTAACATCAAGTGCAAATCTATCAGGCTTGCCTACTGCTACAAGCGCAAAAGAAATTTCAGTTAATTTGCCTAATGTAAATATTTTAGGACCAATTCCCTGGGAAAAATGTAGTGGTAAGGCGAGTACAATAATTACTTGGGTGAATCATGGTAAATGGAAAATAATAAGAGAAGGAGAAGTTTCAATCCCAGGTATAAAATTATGATTCTTCTTATGTTTTTTATTTCTCTAATACAAATTTTTTCTTACTGGATTTTTGAACCTTTAACATTTTTTTTAACTGATTTATTTCAGATAAAGTTTTTACCAATTTTTCTTTTATCCCTTTTTACTTTTCTATTTTGGACAAAAAAAGAGGAATCAAATATAGAACTTTGAAAATGCCGGCTAACAGATTTGAACTGATGACCTTCGCTTTACAAAAGCGCTGCTCTACCGCTGAGCTAAGCCGGCATAAATTTCATTTTACATACAACTAGGTGGTATTTGATAATTTATTAATTTTGATTTTAAAACGTTTATTTCTTTTTCTGTGTGTCTTCATTTTTTTTAAATTCAATTTCTCCAGTAAGGGTTCTTTTTATAGGAAGATTCGCAACTAATGCTGTCATTCTATCTTCGGTTTCTAGACTTACAGCTACTTCCTCAAAATCAATCTCAACATATTTAGCAACCACATCAAGTATTTCTTTTCTCATTTTATCCAAAAGATCAGTTGTCAATGAACTCATGTCAACTCTGTCATGAGCTAATACTAATTGCAATCTTTCTCTAGCAGTATTGGCACTAGCCGTTTCTCTGCCTAGTAATTTGTTTATTAGGTCTCTGAGAGTCATCATTTTTAAAAAATCTTTGTTTGCATTAATCTCATGAATTTATCTTTAAGGCTTTTCCCTTCATTCTTTGGATCGATAATTGGAATATCTTTTCCTGTAAGCCTTTGAGATACATTTAAATAGCATTTTTTAGCAGGAGATTTACTATCAGAAAGAGTAAGGGGTTCCCCTCTGTTTGTACTTATTATTACTTGTTCATCCTCTAAAACAATACCCAGCAATGGTAATGAAAGGATACTTTGAACATCTTCTATCGAAAGCATTTCTTGATTAGCCATCATATTAGGGCGAACTCTATTAATTACTAACTGTATTGGCTTTATATCAGAAGTATTTAAAATTCCTATAACTCTATCTGCATCACGAACTGCAGATAATTCAGGATTTGTAACCACTATGGCTTCTTTGCATGCTGAAAGAGCATTTTTAAAACCATCTTCAACTCCTGCAGGACAATCTACTAAAACGTAATCAAACTTTTCACTAAGTAATTTACTGATTTGTTTCATATCTTCAGGTTTCATCCAGTCAAGCATCCTAGGATCACCAGCTGGTAATAGAGCTAAATTCGGCTCCTTTTTGTGTTTAACTAATGCTTGATCAAGACGACAATTCTTGTCTAAAACATCTTGAGCTGTATAAATAATACGATTCTCCAAACCTAAAAGAAGATCTAAATTCCTCAATCCAAAATCAGCATCTAACACGGCTGTTGTAGCTCCACTATTTGCTAGGGCAATACCAAGGTTTGCCGTTAGGGTGGTTTTACCAACCCCACCTTTACCGGAACAGATCAAAATAGTGCGAGTATTTTTCGACACAGAAAATGAATAATTTCATAAATAATAAGCTAGTTTTAAAAAATTGAAATTTTGTAAAAGTTAAGTAATTCTTAAATTTATTACTTATAAATAAATTTATTTCAAAATATTTATTTACTACAAGTTTTGATTTAAAAAATAAGGTTTGATAATTATTTTATTGTCTTCCAAAATTGCAATTTCGGGATGTTGACCCTTAGGCTTCTCTTTTGGGCCTATAGCTACAATTTCGCAGATTCTTAGTTGTAGAGGGTTTAGATAAAGCGAGGCAACAGAAGCATTTTTATTTCCATTTTTTCCGGCGAAAGCAATACCAAATAATTTTCCCCATACATAAACGTTATTATTTGCGGAAATAATAGCTCCTGGATTTACGTCACCAATAATAAAAAGATCACCATTTGAAGATATTCGATCCCCTGATCTAACCGTGCCTTTGTGAAGTATGTCCTTTTTTAGATATGAAGGATCTAGTGGTAATTGATTTTCAAGGTCTTTGATTTTTAAAAACGTTGAGTTGATTTTTAAAGACTTTCCACTTAAGACTGTTTCTCTATTATTTGAATAAATATTTGAAAGCTTAATAAAATGTTTTTCAAGGATAAGTTTTAATTTTGCTAATTCGTATGAATTAATTTTTTCATTTTCTGTAATTAGATTTGCTGCAGCTGGGGCTTCTTTAGTAATTAATTTGTCGAAAAAATTTTGATCAATCTCAAAATTTTTGAAAGAAAATGATTTTATAAATTCATTAGCAATACCTCTTAAAATTAATTTCATTTATACGTTAGCTCTTTCTATTGCAATCTGATCCTCTATCTCTTTTCTAAACTCTCCTGGATAAATAATTAGTGAAGTATCCTTTGAAGACATTAGTGTATTTATTAAATCTGATTGATTTTCCAATAGGTTCTGATATGTACCATCCCATATTTTTAGAGAATTATCAGACTTAAAACCTTTAAAAGATCTTTCTTTAATTCCGCAAAATATCTCTGAATCATAATTATTTAATTTACATTTTTTTCTGGCAAAAGCTAAGATTTCTAATCTTTTTAATTTTGTGAGAAAACTTATATCTGATGCTTTTAGTAATTTTCTATCAATAAACATCTTACAAAGAGTCTTTAAAGGTTCAAAAGATTCTTCTTTCCATTTCATTAAATGGAAATAAAATACAATATCATCATTCGCAAGGAAGTCCTTAACCTCAAGTTGGTTAGGAAAAAATATCCATCTGCGCATGCTTTCATCTATCCATAAGTCCTTTTTTACGGAATCTTTTTTGATAATTTGAATAATTTTTTCTAAAATCCAAGTAGAAATTTCATTGATTCTGTGGTTATAAATAGTTCTATACATCATGTTCCTTAGAACTAAAAAATGTTCTATAGCTATTACTCCTTTTGGTTTGATTGCGATATTCCCATCAGGAGAAAAAGTAAGAGCTGAAATAATTCTTTCTAAGTCTACTAATCCATATTTTGTTCCAGTGTTATAACTATCACGAAGCAAATAATCAAGTCGATCACAATCTATTTCACTACTAATTAATGTTTTTAAAGGTCTTGAGAATAGGTTTTTAGTTTTAAATAAGTCTCCAATTTGATTAGGTAATTCGGTTCCGAAATTCTTAAGAATTGAAGATATAGGTGAATAATTCTTAACTAAATTTTTAGACCATAACTCATGATCATGAGCAAATATAACCTCACTTGTATGACTTAAGGGACCATGGCCTAAATCATGCAAAAGAGCAGCACCAAAAAGTATGAATTTATTTTGGCTAAAATCAGGATTTATTTCTACTAGTTTTCTATAAATCTTTCTCGCGACGCAAAATACACCAATTGAGTGTGTGAATCTGCTTGATTCTGCTCCGTGAAAAAGAAGAGAGGCTGCACCTAATTGTTTTATCCTTCTCAATCTCTGAAATGCCAAAGTATCAATTAGCTGCATAATCATTAATTCTTCTGGTTTGTCTGAATCAATGATTATTTCTTTATGAATTGGATCATGAAAAATTCTTTTATTGTTCATAAAATAAAAAATTATCTATTAAAAAAATCTTTTTTTAATTTTCAATGTCTTTGTTTTCTAGTTCATTTACTTTATCTTCGACATCATTTTCATCAAATAAAGCGTTTAGGAATATCTCTGCATTTTTTACCCATTTATCCTCAGAATTGCCGTATTCCCTAGCCTCGGGTAGGCCTAAAATTTTATCAGGAGTTATACCCTTACCCTGAATATTATTACCCTGAGGTGTTAAATAACTGGCAACAGTAATAGCGATACCACTGTCTTCACCTAAACTTTTCAAAGACTGAATAAGTCCTTTCCCATAAGTTTGTTCACCCATTAAAGTTGATCTATTATTATCTTGCAGGGATCCTGCCAGGATTTCACTTGCGCTTGCAGTACCTTTGTTTACTAAAGTCACCATCGGACCCTCAAAAGAAGTATTTTTCTGAGAAATTATTGCATCCTTAATGCCATTTCTATCTTTTGTTTCTACAATTGGTTTTTCGCTTAGAAATGAGTCTGCAACTGCAATTCCAGAACTTACTAACCCGCCAGAGTTATTCCTTAAATCAAGTATTACCCCCTCAACTTCCTTATCTTTGAGTTCCTGCAGAGCCTCTTCAATTTTTTTTGGAACACTTTCACTAAACTGAGTTATTCTTAAATATCCAATTGTATGAGAGTCATCTCTCAATCTCTTTGTTCTTACTGGTCTAAGATCAACTGATCTTCTTTCTAAATCAATTTCTTTAGTCTCATCAGAGATAGATTTAATTTGAACAAGAACCTTTGTTCCAGATTCTCCTCTAAGTTTTGATGCAGTATTTGCCAAACCTAACTCGGAACAAGATATTCCATCAACCTTAACTATTTGATCTCCACTAATTATCCCTGCTTCTTCGGCTGGAGATCCCGCTAATGTCGAAATAACGTTGATTTCTTTAGTTATTTCATCTTCTCCTAATTGAAGTCCTACTCCATTTATTTCGCTTCCAAAATTGCTTGTTTTGAGAAGTTCATAATCTTTTGGCTTTAATATTCTTGTAAAAGGATCTTCAAGAGGTTTCAACATATCTTCAATTGCGGAATAAGCCTCTTCACTTGTTTCAATTTGTTTCTGTAATGTTTTTTGTCTAATCCTTTTCCACTGGAGTTCATCAAGCCTTTCTGGATCATAATATCCCTCATTTACTAACGTCCAAGCGTCAAGCACAAATTGCTTGCTATCACTAAGCGCATCGGCGCTTGGAATATAAAAAAAATTGGTAGAAAAAATACAGATCATTATGATTATGATCCATTTTTTGAATATTAAAAATTTGTTAAAAGATGAATTCATTGGGTTAAGTGTTAACACCAAGTAAGTGAATTTTAAGTAAGCTTTCCATATAAAAGCTATTTTTTTTTGGATGTCTGATTCCTCTTCTGTTTATGACTGGTTTCAAGAGAGACTTGAAATTCAAGACATAACTGACGACGTAACTTCCAAGTACGTACCCCCTCACGTAAATATATTTTACTGTTTAGGAGGCATAACTTTAGTATGCTTCTTAATTCAATTTGCAACAGGTTTTGCAATGACTTTTTATTATAAGCCGACTGTTACCCAAGCTTATAATTCTGTTAGCTACTTAATGACTGATGTAAGTTTTGGTTGGTTAATTAGATCTGTCCATAGATGGAGTGCTTCTATGATGGTATTAATGTTAATTCTTCATGTATTTAGGGTATATCTTACTGGAGGATTTAAAAGACCAAGAGAATTAACATGGGTAACGGGGGTTGTTATGGCAGTTATAACAGTTGCTTTCGGAGTTACAGGTTATTCACTTCCATGGGACCAGGTTGGATACTGGGCAGTTAAAATAGTTTCAGGTGTTCCTGCAGCAATACCTATCATTGGTGATTTTATGGTTGAACTTCTTCGAGGAGGAGAAAGTGTTGGTCAATCTACTTTGACTAGATTTTATAGCCTCCATACTTTTGTTCTACCTTGGTCTTTAGCAGTATTTATGTTGATGCATTTTCTAATGATTCGTAAACAAGGTATTTCAGGTCCGTTATAAACCCTTATAATTTAAAAAACTAAACATTCTGAATTATTTTATATGTCTACTTTAAAAAAACCTGATTTATCTGATCCTAAATTAAGAGCTAAGTTGGCTAAAGGTATGGGCCATAATTATTATGGGGAGCCTGCATGGCCTAATGATCTTTTATATATTTTCCCAGTTGTAATACTTGGAACTATTGCTTGCGTAGTTGGTCTTGCTGTTTTAGATCCTGCGATGTTGGGAGACAAAGCTAATCCATTTGCTACCCCTCTAGAAATTTTGCCTGAGTGGTATCTCTATCCTGTATTTCAAATTCTGAGAGTTGTTCCTAATAAGCTACTTGGAATCGCTCTTCAAACATTAATTCCTCTTGGGTTAATGATTCTGCCCTTTATTGAAAATGTAAATAAATTCTCTAATCCTTTTAGAAGACCAGTTGCGATGTCGGTCTTTCTTTTTGGAACTTTTTTAACTATTTATTTAGGAATTGGTGCTTGCTTACCTATAGATAAATCTCTTACTTTGGGATTATTTTAAAGGTCTTTAAAGATTAAACATGTCTAAGTCATTTTCTTCTCTTAGAAAGTGATGCATTAATAAAAATCCAACTATTGTCCAAGTCTGATAAGTTCTTGACTGCTGCCCAACCCATGTGCCAGTCGGTCCGTCAAAATATTCTGCCCACTCTTGTTTTGGTAATTGATTAAGTTGACACCAATAAGATTCTTCTATTAAAGATCTCATCTCTTCCATTAATATCACATCTTCAGTAGGAAATTTTTTTTGATGTAAAAGAACAGAAGCTCCAAAATACCAAAGTAAACTTGGCCAATGACCTCCGTTATGATAACTCCAAGGCCAGTTTTTAGGATCTGAACCTGTTTTATTCTGCCATTCCTCAACATCCATGTGAGGGTGACATATTCTCATAGGCATTTGTGCCATAAGATGTTGTCTATTGTGAAGCACTAGTCTAAAAAGTGCTCTTTGTTCTTCAGAAGGGAGAACTCCAAACATGCATGCTAAAGAATTCCCTAAGCTATAAAATCTAAAGTCAGGTCTCCCAGTCCTAATGTTTCCTATTAAATACCCACCTCTGTTCTCTAACCAGTCTTGTAGCCATGAAGGGACCACCTGAGGTTGAACATTAAATTCATTAAAATGTTGATCATCTCCGTATTGTTCTGTTGGCCTTCTTCTTAGAATTTGCATTGTTTGGCTTGTAACCCAGTAATGCTTTAAAAGAAAACTTCTTAAATCCTCAACCCATTGACTGGTTAGAATAAGTCGCTGGTCTAATAATCTACTAACGTGATCTTCGCGACTTAATTCCATTAGATTTATACAACTTTTTAAACATCCATGAAGTAATACCTCGACTTCCAAAGGTGCGCCCCAGACATCCATTGGTCGATCAATCATGAATGCACAGTCTGGAACGAAAAGGACAGGTGTCCCCTCAAATGTTGGATGTAAAACTAAATCTAGTAAAAGTTGAATCCCTCTCTGCACACTTTGGCTTTTACCAAATGAATGATCACCACTCTTGTTGACATAAAACCAGCATAATATTGGCCACCATAAACTTGCATCAGCAGAAGTAATTCTTCCTATAGATCTTTGTCCATAGTCGCCAATTAACTTTCCTTCCTCTTCGACAAAACTTGTAGGAAATACCCCCCTTGTTTGATAATTAGTGCTTTGCAGCTCAAGACATACCTTTAAGAACTTTTTTACAATATCGTACCTTTTTTGGGTAATGAGATAAATCATTACTGGAACATTATCTCTTAGAAAAATTTCACCATAATTTAGCTTGAGGTTTTTTGTAGGGTGTTCTAGTGCCGCAACACTGCCAACCAACTCCCCTGAAATTTCAACCAAGGTCTTCTCAAAGTGTTTTTTTGCATTTGTTACAATTTTGTCTTCATCTGAACTTGGACGAACTCTTAAATTTTTTTGACTAAATCTTTCTGCCATTTCAGTTGAATCCCTTTAATTAAGCCTAGTTCTTTAAGTGGACTTTGAACAAAATAAAAATTAATAAAAAAATTTTGTATAAAAGGTTGCAAAATTACAGTCGGATGGTTTAGTATTTCCTTCTGGGCAAAAATATTTTTTTTGTATTATTCAAACAATTATCTTAAATTTAATTTTTGGTAAATGAATGAATTTTTTAGAGATTTGATTTCGATCAATATCTTAAGCCAGTAGAAGGGTTTTCCTTCTAAATGGGTTATTCACTTGTTGTTTAACTCTGCACCTAGAAAATTTAAAACTTAGGAACTGATGCTTTTATTGCGTCGAGAATTTATTAAATTTAGGTTTGATATTTTTGAGATGTTTTTGCAATAAAGGTGTGAGGTCCCGTCAAGAATATATAAATTGTTTTCAATTGCTAACTTTTTAGTTTTTTGAAAACCAACGGATCTGAGATCTTGGAAAGTCACTTTGAAATATTTTTAATGTGCACTCAAAGTAATCCTTAATTATCTAAGGAGGCTGAACCTAAATAACTTAAGTCAATCTTATTTTTATTTGGAGAACGCAATTCATATTGAGTAGATTTTGTCTACAAAAGGATTTGAACACAACGGAGAGTTTGATCCTGGCTCAGGATGAACGCTGGCGGCGTGCTTAACACATGCAAGTCGAACGAACCTTCGGGTTAGTGGCGGACGGGTGAGTAACGCGTGAGAATCTGCCCTCAGGAGGGGGATAACGGTTGGAAACGACCGCTAATACCCCATATGCCGATAGGTGAAATGAATTTCGCCTGAGGATGAGCTCGCGTCTGATTAGCTTGTTGGTGAGGTAATGGCTCACCAAGGCTTCGATCAGTAGCTGGTCTGAGAGGATGATCAGCCACACTGGGACTGAGACACGGCCCAGACTCCTACGGGAGGCAGCAGTGGGGAATTTTCCGCAATGGGCGAAAGCCTGACGGAGCAACGCCGCGTGAGGGACGAAGGCCTCTGGGCTGTAAACCTCTTTTCTCAAGGAAGAAGATATGACGGTACTTGAGGAATAAGCCACGGCTAATTCCGTGCCAGCAGCCGCGGTAATACGGGAGTGGCAAGCGTTATCCGGAATTATTGGGCGTAAAGCGTCCGCAGGCGGCCTTTCAAGTCTGCTGTTAAAGCGTGGAGCTTAACTCCATTATGGCAGTGGAAACTGATCGGCTTGAGTATGGTAGGGGCAGAGGGAATTCCCGGTGTAGCGGTGAAATGCGTAGATATCGGGAAGAACACCAGTGGCGAAGGCGCTCTGCTGGGCCATTACTGACGCTCATGGACGAAAGCCAGGGGAGCGAAAGGGATTAGATACCCCTGTAGTCCTGGCCGTAAACGATGAACACTAGGTGTCGGGGGAATCGACCCCTTCGGTGTCGTAGCTAACGCGTTAAGTGTTCCGCCTGGGGAGTACGCACGCAAGTGTGAAACTCAAAGGAATTGACGGGGGCCCGCACAAGCGGTGGAGTATGTGGTTTAATTCGATGCAACGCGAAGAACCTTACCAGGGTTTGACATCCTGAGAACCTCTTAGAAATTAGAGGGTGCCTTCGGGAATTCAGTGACAGGTGGTGCATGGCTGTCGTCAGCTCGTGTCGTGAGATGTTGGGTTAAGTCCCGCAACGAGCGCAACCCACGTTTTTAGTTGCCAGCATTTAGTTGGGCACTCTAGAAAGACCGCCGGTGATAAACCGGAGGAAGGTGTGGATGACGTCAAGTCATCATGCCCCTTACACCCTGGGCTACACACGTACTACAATGCTACGGACAAAGGGCAGCAAACTCGCGAGAGCTAGCAAATCCCATAAACCGTGGCTCAGTTCAGATCGTAGGCTGCAACTCGCCTACGTGAAGTAGGAATCGCTAGTAATCGCAGGTCAGCATACTGCGGTGAATACGTTCCCGGGCCTTGTACACACCGCCCGTCACACCATGGAAGTTGGCCATGCCCGAAGTCGTTACTCCAACCCTTGTGGAGGAGGACGCCGAAGGTGGGGCTAATGACTGGGGTGAAGTCGTAACAAGGTAGCCGTACCGGAAGGTGCGGCTGGATCACCTCCTAACAGGGAGACAACAAAATGTAAATATTAATTTTGTCACCTTAGGTCGATCGGTATCTCAGATTCTTATTTTTTAAGAATTTCAGTTTCTAAGTTTTTTCTAGGTCACACCCATCACTTTTTCCTGGGCCATTAGCTCAGGTGGTTAGAGCGCACCCCTGATAAGGGTGAGGTCCCTGGTTCAAGTCCAGGATGGCCCATATCTCTATGTTGGGGGTATAGCTCAGTTGGTAGAGCGCCTGCTTTGCAAGCAGGATGTCAGCGGTTCGAGTCCGCTTACCTCCACTGAATACCACCTCTTACATATTTAAAGAGGGAAATTGTTTTGAGTCGTGTCCTAATTTGCTCTGAGCGAATCTAGCTTCCTATTTTATTCAATAAATAAGATGCTGGACTCATTGAATTTTTTTTCATTGTTTTCAGAGAACCTTGACAACTGCATAGATTATTTTTGAAGACAATAAGCATCTTTAATGATGCAGATTTATTATTTGTGCGAATGCATTAAATAGCAATTCTATTAAGCTGATGCTTCAATTATTGAAGTTATTGGTCAAGCTACAAAGGGCTCACGGAGGATACCTAGGCACACAGAGGCGATGAAGGACGTGGTTACCTGCGATAAGTCTCGGGGAGTTGGAAGCACACTTTGATCCGGGAATTTCCGAATGGGGCAACCCCTTGAACGACCAACTGAATATATAGGTTGGTGCGAGCTAACCCAGCGAACTGAAACATCTTAGTAGCTGGAGGAAGAGAAAGTAAATAACGACTCCCTCAGTAGCGGCGAGCGAACGGGGAATAGCCCAAACCGATAGTCTTGACTATCGGGGTTGTGGGACAGCAATATGGATCAACAATTCTAGAAGAAACGTTTGAATGGCGTGCCATAGAGGGTGAAAGCCCCGTAATTGAAAGATGAGTTGACCTAGCTGTATCCCGAGTAGCACGGAGCACGTGGAATTCCGTGTGAATCTGCGAGGACCACCTCGTAAGGCTAAGTACTACTGTGTGACCGATAGTGAAACAGTACCGCGAGGGAAAGGTGAAAAGAACCCCGGGAGGGGAGTGAAATAGAACATGAAACCGTGAGCTTACAAGCAATGGGAGCCCGACTAATCGGGTGACCGTGTGCCTGTTGAAGAATGAGCCGGCGACTTATAGGCACTGGCGGGTTAAACCGGAAATGGTGGAGCCACAGCGAAAGCGAGTCTTAATAGGGCGTTTGTCAGTGTTTATAGACCCGAACCCTGGTGATCTAACCATGGCCAGGATGAAGCTTGGGTGATACCAAGTGGAGGTCCGAACCGACTGAAGTTGAAAATTCAGCGGATGAGCTGTGGTTAGGGGTGAAATGCCAATCGAACCAGGAGCTAGCTGGTTCTCCCCGAAATACGTTGAGGCGTAGCGTCTAGTGCTCCAGCAGGGGGGTAAAGCAACCATTTCGGTGCGGGCTGCGAAAGCGGTACCAAATCGATATGAACTCTGAATACCCTGTGTGTAACTAGGCAGTCAGACTGTGGGGGATAAGCTCCATAGTCAAGAGGGAAACAGCCCAGACCGCCAGCTAAGGTCCCAAAATTAACGCTAAGTGATAAAGGAGGTGGGATTGCCCAGACAACCAGGAGGTTTGCCTAGAAGCAGCCATCCTCAAAGGAGTGCGTAATAGCTCACTGGTCGAGCGATCCTGCGCCGAAAATGAATGGGGCTAAGCGTTATACCGAAGCTGCGGATAAATTTATTTATGGTAGGGGAGCGTTCTATGTTGGGTGAAGCGTTAGCGTAAGCGGACGTGGACGGCATAGAAGTGAGAATGTCGGCTTGAGTAGCGAAAACATGGGTGAGAATCCCATGCCCCGAAACCCTAAGGGTTCCTCCGGCAGGCTCGTCCGCGGAGGGTTAGTCTGGACCTAAGGCGAGGCCGAAAGGCGTAGTCGATGGATAACAGGTCAATATTCCTGTACCAGTTATGTTTTGGGAAGGGGGACGGAGAAGGCTAGCCAGGCCAGATGTTGGTTACTGGTTCAAGCGTTCAAGGCTTTGAGAGATGGAGAAAACATCTCGAGCTGAGGCGTGAGTACGAGCTGCTACGGCAGCGAAGTTGGTGATGTCATGCTTCCAAGAAAAGCCCTATACCCGTTAAGACATAAATGCCAGTACCCGAAACCGACACAGGTGGGGTGGTAGAGAATACCGAGGGGCGCGAGATAACTCTCTCTAAGGAACTCGGCAAAATGGCCCCGTAACTTCGGGAGAAGGGGTGCCAGCGAGAGCTGGTCGCAGTGAAGAGGCGCAAGCGACTGTTTACCAAAAACACAGGTCTCCGCTAAGTCGCAAGACGATGTATGGGGGCTGACACCTGCCCAGTGCCGGAAGGTTAAGGAAGCTGGTTAGCTTTTAGCAAAGCTAGCGACTGAAGCCCCGGTGAACGGCGGCCGTAACTATAACGGTCCTAAGGTAGCGAAATTCCTTGTCGGGTAAGTTCCGACCCGCACGAAAGGTGTAACGATTTGCGCGCTGTCTCGGAGAGAGGCTCGGCGAAATAGAATTGTCTGTGAAGATGCGGACTACATACACCCGGACAGAAAGACCCTATGAAGCTTTACTGTAGTTTGATATTGTGCTCGGGCTCTAATTGCGCAGAATAGGTGGGAGACGTTGAAATAGTGCTTGTGGGCATTATTGAGTCATCGGTGAGATACCACTCTATTAGAGCTAGGGTTCTAACGCTTACCCGTTATCCGGGAAGCGGACAGTATCTGATGGGCAGTTTGACTGGGGCGGTCGCCTCCTAAAAGGTAACGGAGGCGCACAAAGGTTCCCTCAGGCTGGTTGGAAATCAGTCGTTGAGTGCAAAAGCAGAAGGGAGCTTGACTGTGAGACCTACAAGTCGAACAGGGACGAAAGTCGGTTTTAGTGATCCGACGGTTCTGCGTGGAAGGGCCGTCGCTCAACGGATAAAAGTTACTCTAGGGATAACAGGCTGATCTCCCCCAAGAGTTCACATCGACGGGGAGGTTTGGCACCTCGATGTCGGCTCATCGCAACCTGGGGCTGAAGTCGGTCCCAAGGGTTGGGCTGTTCGCCCATTAAAGCGGTACGCGAGCTGGGTTCAGAACGTCGTGAGACAGTTCGGTCCATATCCGGTGTATGCGCAGGAATATTGAGAGGATTTCTCCCTAGTACGAGAGGACCGGGAGGAACGCACCTCTGGTGTGCCAGTTATCGTGCCAACGGTAAACGCTGGGTAGCCATGTGCGGAGTGGATAACCGCTGAAAGCATCTAAGTGGGAAGCCCACCTCAAGATGAGTATTGCCATGGCTTAAGCCAGTAAGGTCACGGGAAGAACACCCGTTGATAGGCTCTACGTGGAAGCTTGGTAACAAGTGCAGCGGAGGAGTACTAATAGACCGAGGGCTTGACCAAATAAACTTAATTTATTTTCTTTAATTTATATAATTTTCTATGCAGTTCTCAAGGTTCACACTATCCTGGTGTTCATGGCGATGTGGAACCACTCCGATCCATCTCGAACTCGGTTGTGAAACGCATCAGCGGCGAAAATATTTAGGGGGTAGCCCCTTGAGAAAATAGCTCAATGCCAGGTAAAATATTTTTAAAGGGTTTACTTTGAAAAAAGTAAACCCTTTTTTACTTCTGACATTTACGACACCAATGCGTACTTCTTCCTGAGATTTTCTGTCTCTCAATTAAATTTTTGCATTGACGACATTTTTTACCAGTTCTTCGATAAACATTAGTTTGTAATCCAAAATTGCCATTTTCACCTTCTAAGTCTCTAAAGTCACTAAAGGTTGTTCCCCCTGCACCAATACTTTTTTTTAAAACGTCGACGACAGCTCTTCTAAGTCTTTTTATTTCATTTTTATTAATTGTTCTAGCCTCTCTAAAAGGTGATATACCTGCGGAGTATAGACTCTCGTCTGCATATATATTCCCTATCCCAGCAATAATTGTTTGATCTAATAAAATAGATTTTATAGATCTTGTTTTGTTTGAAATTACTTTTTTTAGATAATTGACATTAAAACTTTCAGAAAAGGGTTCAGGCCCCAATGTTCCTAATCCCTTAATAATATTATTAGGCGATAATCCATCTCTAACCCACCACATTTGACCAAAACTCCTTACATCAATATATCTAAGTTCATTATTATTGTTATCAAACAGCCTTATTCTGGTATGTTTACAAGGATTAGTAAGAGTATTATTAAAAGTGAAATAACCAGTCATCCTTAAATGAACGACTAGAACACCATTTTCTACAAATGATATTTCATTTGCATCATTATTATTACTAACAGTTTTCTTTAATTCCGCGATTAAATATTTTCCTCTTCTATTCCATTTATACAGGAGTGAATTTTGAAGACCCTCAATAAAGTCTATTTTATCAATGGGATAAGCAACAGTTGACTCTCTACAGATTTCAACTCTTTTGATAATAAAATTTTTGAGTTTTTGTTCTAAACCTCTTCTAACAGTTTCAACTTCAGGTAACTCAGGCAAATTTTTAAGCTTTCTCTAATTCACTTTCTGCAAAATTATTAGTATTTGCTCCTCCTTCAGTTCCACTTATTCCCGCATAATTCACCTTTTCAAACCTGACCACACAGTTATACTTGATTCCGGTTGTATCGACTGAAGCAACTTTGCCAATTTCGTTGTACCAGTATGACTCTGGTCTTTTTACTCTTACAAGATCTCCTCTTGAAATTGCCATTAATTTAAATTTAACTTATAAAACAATACCCTAAAAGGGATATCTAAAGAAAAATTATTCACAGATATTAATCAAAGCAATTAGCAGAAATCATTTATTAGATTTTTTTCAAATTCTTCTTTAGCCGGAATCCACCCTCTCCATTTTCTTCCAGGAATTCTTACATCTAAATCTTTAGTTGAACATTTTACAGAGATAATAACTTTTTTATTATTTTGATTTAGAGCGTTCAGAAATTTTCTGCCACTTCCTTCTTCTAATTCAGTTTGTTGAGTTGTTAAAGGACCATATTTTTTACTCTCTTTAATTATGAATTGATTAATCTTTTCTTCTTTAAGTGAAGTATTAACTTCTTGATTATTGAGATTCTTTTCACTTAAAAATAATTTCGAACCAACTTCTAATGAATCTGGATTCTTGAGATTGTTAATTTCAATAAGTTCTTTAAAGTTTAAAGCATATTTTGTAGAGATTTCTGTGAGGCTCTCCCCTTTTTTGACAAGATGATATTTATTATTTATATCCTTATTAGGTTTACTTTCTTGGCTAGAATCATAAATTTTTAGATTCTGTCCTACATATATATAATTTTCATCTTTTAAATTATTTAATTTAATAATGAAATCTTTTTTTATTGAATAAAGATTTGAGATACTTGTAATCGTATCGCCCACTTGTACTATATGAATTTTTTTAATGTCTGATATTTCATTTTTAGTTGATTTTACCTTCGTAGTATTTTCAATTTGATTATTTGATGAATCAATTCTTTCTTCAGCCTTTATAAAATTAGGATTGAAAAAATTAATAATGAAGGCAAATAAAATAAACGTTAATTTCATTAATTTATCTATTTTCTTAAAGATAATCTCTGTATTTAAAATCGCCAGACTTTTGAAACCAAATTAATTAATTTAAATCTTAAAAATAAATTTTATAATTTTCATTACTTTATTATAAGGAGGGTATCTAAAATCTAAATCAAATAAAAAGCCTTTATAAGTTATGGATTTTTGATTTGAAAAGTTCTTAAATCCTTCCTCTCCATGAAATTTACCCATTCCACTTTCTCCAACCCCTCCAAATGGCAAATTTGGAATAAGTACAGGCAACATAACATCGTTAATACAAACGGTGCCAGAGCTTGTGACTTTAGAAATATGATCATGGATTTTTTTGTTTCCTCCAAAAATATATATTGCTAAGGGCTTTGAAGCTTGATTAATTTTTTTTAATGCCAAATCTTTATTGTCAATACCAATAACTGGAAGAAGTGAGCTAAATAATTCTTTTTGAATAATATTGTTATCGTGTAATTTTACTTTTAAAATTGTGGGTGATATCTTCATTCTTTTTTTACTACAAGTTCCTCCAAACAAAATACGTTTCTCCTTTTTATATTTTTTGAGAAGTTCTGAAGTTATGGAAAATTGTTTTTTTTCTAATTTAGATAAGTTTTTTGAGATTATTGGATCTTCTCCATAAAAAATATTTATAAATTTCTTTAACTCTTTAACTAATTGATTTTCAATTTCTTTCTCTACAAATATATGATTAGGCGCCATACATGATTGGCCTGAATTGAAAAATTTGCCCCATACAATTCTTTTTGCTGCAATTTCTAAATTTGCATTTTTGAAAATAATTACTGGATTTGTTCCACTAAGTTCCAACGTTAATGGAGTTAAGTTAGTTGAAGCTGATTTCATAATAGATTTTCCCGTTTCAGTACTTCCTGTAAAAAAAATATGATCGAAATTTTGTTCTACCAGTTTTATTGACTCTTTATAATCTCCCTCAATCGTAAACAAAATATCTTTTTGGAAATATTTATCAGTTAATTTTTTGATTAGTTTAGATGTAGAAGAACATTTTTCTGATGGTTTTATTACAGCAGTATTTCCCGAAGAAAAAATATTTACGAGGGGTTTTAAGAGATACAATAAAGGATAATTATATGGCCCTAAAATCAGTACACAACCTAGAGGTTCGTAGATTACTTTTGAGAATGAAGGGAAAAGATATATTGGCGTTTTTACCTTTTTTGGTCGCATCCATAATCTAAGATTCTTCTTTATTAGGGAAATTTCTTCTTTAATTAAGAGTATTTCTGAAAGAGCTTCAAGTTCTGATTTACCTAGATCAAGGAAAAGAGCTTTGATTATTTCTTTTTTATTCTCATCTAAAAGTTGAGAAACCTTCCTAATCTGCTGGATCCTCCAACTTATACTCTCTGTTTGACCGGTAATTACTTTATTTTTTAATTCCTCAATGTTTGATTTATACGATTTATCTAAAATATTCATCCAGAAAATTTTTTATATGATAGTTAATATATCAGATTAATAATATTAAATATCGATAAATTATTTAAACAAATAAGGCTTTATTATTTTTAAAAATAATATTAATATTGAATCTTATTTTGAAAATTATAAAAAAAGAAGCACAATTTATTATTCCTTCTTTTTTATGTTTTTTATTATTTGTAATTATCAATTTTAAGCGCTTTTTCTTGGTTCCAGAACTTTCCTATTGGTCGAGTTATATTATTACTCAACCTTATCGGATATTAAGCTATAGTTTCGTTCATAAAGATTTTAATCATTTATTATCTAATTTCTTTGGAATAATTGTAGTTAGATATTGTTTTATAAATTTGAATTTGAAGAATATATTTCTTTTCCTTTATCTAATTATTTTATTAATACCAATTCAGACTTTTTTTTTATTTATAGTAGATAATTTCATATTTTATAATCCTAATCATTTGTTGGTTGGTTTTAGTGGAATTATATTCGGTACATTTTCCTTTATATTGCTTTCCTCTCTTTATGGGAAAGAATATATTTTGAATATTTTTATTGGCTTGAAAAAGAACAATGAAATTTATAAATTAATGACCGTTTTTTTGTCTTTAGGGATTGTTTATTCTTTGTTACCAACCATAAGCTTATCAGGACATATCGCAGGAATATTGAGTGGCTTTATTATTTTTATTCTTTGAAGTGAGAATATATTTTTCTTTAGTATTGATTAAATTAACAGCCTCTAAATCTTAAAAATCTTATTTTATGTAGTTAAGATATCATTAATGAAGAAAAATTTTTCAATCAGACTAATATCCAATGATGAGATTCAGAAAGTTACTGATTGGGCCAGGTTAGAGGGATTTGCTCCTGGCTTTGATGACATCTCAATTTATAAAAATACCGATAAAAAAGGGATATGGGTTGGATGTCTTGATAACGATCCTATAGGCTCTATAGCTTGTGTTAAATATAATTCTTCTTATGGATTTATAGGATTATTCATCGTAAAAAAAGAATTCCGAAATATGGGTTATGGAGTGAGATTATGGAAACATGCATTAGATTATTTGAAAAATGTTGGTTGTATTGGTTTAGAAGCAGCTCCAAACAGATTAGATGATTATCAAACGTGGGGTTTTACAAAATCATCCATAACAAATAGATGGAAATTAGAAGGCATTCAAGATTTACCAAATGGGAATTTTTATAAAGATGATAATACGTTTAGTGTTGTTCCAGGTAACCAAATCCCCCCTGAAGCTGTTTTAATATATGATTCTCAACGAGAACCTAGTCCTAGGCCTCACTTCTTGAACGATTGGCTGAAGAATTCTTTTGGAAATGTTAGTGCGCTTGTTGATAATAATGGCATGTGCCATGGTTTTGGGAGGATAAGGCCTTGCATGCTTCAAGATAATAATAAAGGTTGGCGAATTGGCCCTCTTCTGGCTGATACTCCTCCTTTGGCAGAATTGCTTATTAGAAAATTAGTTAAGAATCTAGAAGCTCAAATCTTATTGGACTGTTCGAATCTCAATCCTTATGCAAATTATCTTTTATCTAGTATGGGTTTTAAAGAAATTTCACAAACTTATAGAATGTATAAAGGAATTCAACCTTCATGCCCAATGAATCAGGTATACGGCCTTGCTTGTTTAGAGTTGGGCTAGTCATTTTTCTAATACGTAATATTTTTTCTTACTTCTATTTATCTTTCATAACTAGAAACTTTATAGAGTTATTGCTTTATTAGATTTTGAGAAGGTTAATTCTCAGCTGTTTTTAATATCCTTTCTACAGTATCTGCATTGATTATTATGATCTCTCCATTATCAATGTCTGCCACTTGAAACAACGTCCATGAATTTGGATTTCTTGCTCCTCCTATACAGCTAATAATTTGCCCAATCCAATATTCCTGACGACCGTTTTGCGTATTCCCTGGAGGCTTTTCATTTTTAATTACTACATGATCGCCAGGCTTAACGAAAAGAAATTCATAAGTTTCCGAAGAGGCCATAGTATAATATTCTTGATAGTACAAATATACTATAAAGCCTGTATTCTTGGTTTTGCTTTATGAGTAGTATTTATTCTCCTAATCATGTGAAAAATATAAATTTTTAATAAAAAAGTCAAACTATTTAAATTAGAAATAATTATGAAGCTATTCAAATTTTTATATCTTTGAATGATGATTAGATTAAAAGAAATATGACTGTAAAAAAATGTAACTGATCTTTAAATTAAAATAGATTTCAATTGATCAAGGACATCAGTACGACTAGAGAATAATTTTGTAAATAATAAATAAACTAAACCTCCCATAGCAATTCTTCCATTTAGTTTTTCTAACTGTTTGAGTTTCTTAAACAATTTTTTTTTTATTCTTTATAGAATTTAATCGCTTATATTAAAAAAAAAGTAGCGGTTGTTTCTAAAAATTATTTTATTTGATCAACCAAGGTATATTAGCTTTCGTTAGAAATTTATTTCAATAGTGGAGGAGATTAAAGCCACCCTTCTTTCATTTTTAAATAAAGTTGTTCTGTTTCCCCAGAATAAATATTACTGTCTTGATATGATTGCTGCTGCTGTTGTTGTTGTTGTTGTTGCTGAGTAGAATCGGTTTTTTGAGTTTTTACTTCGCTCATTTGCCCATTAAAAATAATTGTGTTTATTCTCTCATATTTAAAGCTTTTTTTTTTGTTTGAATTCTTAAATTTTATTTAAATTTATTTTAATCTGATGTTTTGCCTTTTATTTGCTGAGAAATCATTTAACAGCAGTAGTTTTGGAGTATAGAAATTGAACCTCCCAATATACTATTCCAAGAAAAATTGCACTTGCAAGAAGAATTTCAGAAATTGTAAGCATGGCTTTATCGTTAGTATTTCAATTTTCGTATCAACTGACACAGAAATCAATAGGTACTATATACATAAAAATATTTATGTAAATCTTAAGTGGTTAAATTAGTTCTTTGAATATTATAAAATTAAAATAAATTTAAAATTCTTTCGTGGAAAATTCCATAAACATTTCTATCTTGATCCCCTTGATACCAATGGGTATGGCTTTACTCATATTAAGTCTGCTAGTAAGTTTCAATAGAACAATAAATAGACTTACTAAGCCAGTTAGCGCTCTCGCAGTCTTTTCTTTATTAAGTTCTGCTCTGATAAGTGCATTCTTATATTTTAAAAAAATTGAAGGCGAAATATTTTTATCTGATTATCTAAAACTCTTTGGAAGTACAAATTTAATACTCCACCTAAATTCTTTAACTGAAAAAATCGTAATATTTTTTGCCGTAATAATCGCAATTGTAATTGGAGTGCTCTTTTATAAATTGCCTAGGCGAAAAGGCTATGTCTCATTGATTATCGGAATTAGCTTGATTTCTTCCTCGATAATGTTTGCAGTATTTTTTCTTGATTTTTCATTCTTAATTTAGGATTGAGTTATCATCGCTAAGGCTTCATTAAGTTCTTCAACGTGATTTAGTTCGTCTTGCGCAATTTCTTTTATCTTTTGATCTTCAGGGTGATCTTTTAGGTACTTTGTATAGGTATTAAATGCATGCTCTTCAATTTTGATATTTACGTCATAAGCATTTCTTGGAGAACAAAAATAATAAAAAACCATGATCCAGTAATAGACAAGTACAAGGTGCCTTGCTAAAAACCTGTCAATCCAAAACTTATCTCCTCCTCTTTTCTCCATTTCTTTTAGATGCTCCGTCTCATTAATGGCTTGGTAAAAATGTTCTTTCATCAAAAACATTGTGATGTCATTTTTTAATCCAAGTGATTCTTTGAAATGAAGAACAGAAAGAAAAGCAAAATAAGGAGACCTTGCAATAACTTCTAATACCCAAAATCTCTGCAAATGCCTATCTGAATAAACAAAATCAAGGATCTTAACCGTATTGTTTAGAATAAATGAATTCAAATTTTTCATAAAAACCTCGATCTCTATTAATAAGTATAATTACTTAAATACTAGGTGTTTAAACTTTTAACTAATAATTAATATTTTTAAAGTTTAAGCAAATCAAAATTAAGTATTGAAAAAAATTTTTTTTAATGCATATTTTAAATAGCTAAATTTTTTAAATGACTTCAACTGAAAGGATTGCTAATGCTAAAAAAAGAATTAATGAGTTAGAAAGACTAATTAAATATTGGGATAATTCAAATGAACAAAATATCAAGAAAATTGATTTTGAAGTTAATAATGAAAAGATAGCTGCTTAATTTATGAGCTTGAAATAAACTACGTTAGTTTTCCTATATATTTAGTACATTATTTACTTGTTTAATATTCATATCATTCATTTTGAGTGATTAGAGCATTTAAACCTATTTTCAAAATTCAAAATTACAAATAATCTATTTGAATATTAGATTATTTTATGAATACATTTACTAACAAATACTTGTTCCCAATAAAGTTACTCCCTTGGATTTTCTGGGGAATCATATCAGTTGTTAGTGTTTATTTATTCTCTAATGCATGGATAAGTTAGAGATTAAATGATTTTCTAGCTCCTTTTAATCCAGTCAGGTGAACCTCCAAACCAGTCAGAAATATCATCTTTATTTGGATTGAAGTGATTCTCTCTTTCTAATCCATCAATTCCTAGCGATTGAACTAGTCCATTAATACTATCTTCGCTTTGTCTTCCATGTCTTCTGATGCTATTTGCTTTTTTTAACCAAAGAGATATTGTCGAGCTGTGTTTTGCATATTTTTCAACGTATATTCTTTCTTTTAACGAAACTTCTTTATCAAAGGATATTCTTCTAACTATTTCCTGGATTTTTAATCTTTTTTGAGTACTTAAAAGCATTAGATAATAAATAACTTAACTTTTTATAGGAGCTTTATGGCAAAATAACTTGTCAATATTAATTTCAAGAAATTTCTCTATCTAAAAGGGTTTTTAAGGGTATTGGTTATGAATTGCTTAAATTAAGGATTAATTTGTCTTTGATGATACTAAGAAATATATAAAAATCTTATGAGATAATTAATAAAGATAAACAATTTTAATATTATTTTATCAAAATAAAGACTTACAGAATTAATTAGTTGCGCAACGGTATTTTTGTACTATTATTAGTACAGATGTATTATTAGAAATGAAAATTTTATCTTCTTCCCCCTACGCTACATTTAATCCAAAAGAGTGGAACTCACTTTCAAGAGCTAATTGTAGATTCTCTAGTACTCCAATAAAAATTAAAAAAAAGTTTTTTAGTAACTTTAAAAATGTAAAATCTACTAAAAACATACAAGAAAATAATAAGCTTCCAAAACAAATACAACTTGCCTTCTAGTAATAAAAAATTTCAACTAATATTCAGTTTTACGAAAAATATTTTAAGAATCCCTATTCTTTGTTAGATTAATAGAAATACAAAAAGGTTTTAAATTTGTCTGTAGATCGCGAACTTTTAAAAGAAGTTACTCAAGAACTTTGGAATACGGTTAAAAAGCTAAGGCCAGAAATAGATAGGGAAACTCGCCTTCAGCTAGTTTTAAAAGCTTTATTAACTATTGGGGATTTACCAGATCAACTGCAAGCAGCAATGGTGGTAGGGGTTTGTGCCGAAATGGATAAAAGCGATTTTGAAAATGCTGATGGTAATTCCAATACTAAAGAAGAGAGTAATTCCACTTCCGTTGATACTTCTACTGGAAGAAAAGTTTTTAGAAGAAGTTCTGCAAAATAAAAGCTTCTTCTAAAAGAAATTAGCCTTTAACTTTTTTTGATTCGTTTTTAGAGATTTTTAGAAATAGAAAATATGAAATTACTAGTAAAAGTGGTACAAAGATAGAATGCAAAGTCATCATCAACTCTGTTTGACTCATCCCAATTAGATTTGAATCGTTTGGTAGCTGCTCTGACCAAGTACCAGCTAGGTGCCAAGCCTGGGGAATAGATAAGAAAAACATATAAAAACTATAAGTAAAAGTTATATTCAAATAAAGAATATCATCCGTAAAAAAAATTACTTTTTTTTCTTCTTATTTCTTAACTAAAGATATTTTTTCGACTTTGTCGAATGCTTTAAAGATCTATAGTTTTAAGAAGCTTTTTATATTCCTTCTTCCCCATGATTTTTTCAGCCGCATATGCTCCACTTGCTGAGACGGCAGGTATACCAATTCCGGGAAAAGTACTTGCTCCACAAGTAAGCAAATTTCTAACAGATGTTTTACATCCAGGGAATAGTCCTTGAGCAGCCGATAATGCTGGGCCGTAACTACCACAATAAGTATTGGTATACTTTTTATGCGTTAAAGGAGTGCCAAGCAATTTGATCTCAATTCTATTATCTATATCAGGTATTATTTTTCTCAAAGATTTGAGAAATATTGAACATCTTTCCTCTTTAAGTTCTTTGTATGCTAACTCATTAGATTTTAAATTCTTCCAAATTTCCCATGGTTCATTGGCAGGAGTATACCCATGCAGGACGTGTTTACCTTTTGGTGCCATACTCTTATCTAATACAGAAGGAATTGAGAAAACTGCTACATTTCTTTCTGCAGTAATTCCTCTCTCCCAGTTATCAACGTGTATTGCATGAATTGGTAAATTTTGTAGACCAGAGGCATCAAAACCTAAATGAATATGAAGAAAAGAACCGCATTTATTAATATCTTTAGCCTTTGGGCTCCATTTTTTTTGGAATTCTTGTGGAATTAATTTTCTGGAAGTCCAAGCATCAGTATTCATTACGACAAAGTTCGAAATAAAATTGGAACCATTTTCTAAAGTTACACCTGAGGCAATATTTTTACTAAAATTTACAGCTTCTACTTTAGAAGAAAGAATTAGTTCACCGCCATTTTTTTTGAAAGAATCAACTAGCGCCTTTACTATACTTTCACTTCCTCCCTTTGGATATTCTAAATACGATGCAGGTTTAAACCATTCATCAAATAATGTAGCCATCGCAGCAGAATTTGTATCATGCATTGGCATCCCACTTATTAAAAAACTAAGCAAATCAACCCAGTTTCTAAGAAAAGGATCATTTAGGTGACTGTCGACAATATCACCAAAACCCCCGTTTAGCTTTGGTAATGATTTTATATTAGGCAAGAATTTAGATGCTAATTTTATAATCTCTAAAAAATTAATTGTTTCAGGTGAACTAGAGAGGAGCGGGATTTCGCTTACTATTTGACTAAGAGGTCTTATTCCTGATACGAATGAATCCCACTCTTTAACAGACTTTTCACCTCTTAATAATCTTATTCTTTCTTTAAATGGTTCTTGTCCTACTTCCAAATTGAATTCGCCTTCAGGAACATTGACATGCCATCCTTGATATTTAATAAGTTCAACCTTTTCGTCAAGTAATCTAAGTATTTGCCCTAAAGGATTGGTCGTAGGCCATTTTCCGATACCACTCCATAATGAAGGACCAGATTCAAACTTATAACCTCTCATATTAAAGCTATGCGCTACACCTCCTGGTTGAGAATGAGCTTCAGCTATTAGAACTTTTTTACCTGCTAGGGCTAATAAAGAACCGCAACATAAACCCCCAATTCCACTACCTATGATTATTACGTCGTATTTATTCATCAAAAATTAAACCCTAAGAATAAATCTTAAAGCTTAAACAAAAGTGATTGTTGTTGTTGTGATACTAAGAACAACAGCAAGGAAAAATATATAAGGAACAGCCTTAAGTGGAATATGGCCTGGTCTTTTAGAAATGAAATCCATTTTTCAAATTAACTTATGTAAAGATAATAGTTGAAATTTGTTACGAATGTGTGTCTGTGCTCTACTTTCTTAGAAATATTTTGAAATAAAGAAGGAATTTTATTTTATTTTTTTTTAAAACCTTTTTATGATGAATAAAAAATAATATTTAAAATGACTCTTGAAGCAAAAAAATTACCACAATACACAGAAATAAAAAATTTAGAGAGTATTTCTAAAAAAGATGGAAGTGGTATTGGATATGAAGATTTAATAGGAACTTGGAAATTTAATTCCGTATGGAAGAAAGGCTCAAAAGAAATAGATAATATTTCTAGTCCCATTCTTCAAGTATTATCAGCAAAATTAGAATTAAAGAAAACTAATTCTCAAAATAATATAGTTGATTACCAGATAAAAAATTCAGTTCGCTTTGGGATATTATCGATTATTTTCTGTGGGCAAGCATCATTAAAAGGTACGAGGCCTCTATTGCCCTTTTTCTTCGAGAACTTAATAATAAATATTGGAAATTTTACCTTAGTTAATAAACATTTAAAAAAACCAGAAGAAAAGCAAATGCCTTTTTTCTCTCTAATAGCTATCAGTAAAGAAAAAAATTGGATGTGTGCTAGAGGAAGAGGAGGAGGACTCGCAATTTGGATTAAGTCTTGATCTTTTAGTGATATTCACCAGGGTGATCAACTTTTCTGACGGTAACTTTATCCACTTTTTGGCCATTAAATCTTAAAAGGTCATCACCGGAGAAACTATATCCAAGTCTTTGAGCAATAAGTGCTACATCATCTGCAGTTGCAGAAGAAGTAACCTCTTTTCTTAAATTATCCTCTGACTGCATTTGTTTTAAAAATTTTCTAATTTCAGAGAAACTCATTTTAACTTTTATGCATAATTTTATATTAAAGCCTTAGAAAAAAATTAAATTCTTTTTTGCAAAGACCAATAAAACTAAATAAACACTATATTAAATGTATGACTTACTTATTTTTATATGTAGTTGGGATGGTCTTGATATGGTGGATATATCGTGTCGGTTGGGTTGAGGCTTTGAAAACAGTAATTAAAGTTTTAGTTCCTTCAATTCTTATAATTTTATTTAATATCAAAGCAGGAAGATTACTTTTCAAAAATCCTTTAGTTGGATTATTCAGTGCTTTACCAACTTCAATTTTTATTTATAGGGGTTCCCTTCCAGTCGTGGCATCTATTAATAACTGGATTGATACTAAAAGAAGCAAATATGAAGAATCCAAAGACGTAATTGATACCGATTCAATTCCTCTAGATGATTAATATTTTAAGCTAGTCAAATCCCAGAAATAATTCTTTGTGTACTACAAGAACATCAAATAAAGATGTTCCATGGGAAGGACTTATTGGAATATTATCTACATTTAATGCCTCTGCACAAATTAGATGGCCATCCCATCTTGTATTATGTTCACTCATTCGGATTGACCAATCAATTACTTTTTTAAAGTGCTCAGGCATCTCAGATCCAATTTTCCTGCATATTTGGCAAAGATTTGTAAGAAGGGGCGGTTTGGATGGCCTTTTTAAATCTTTAACAAGACTTGGTTGTGTAAATACACTGGTGTATCTGATGTAGTCAATTAATTCATAATCTTCATCTGAAAGTTCTGCTTTATTCAATGCTATTTCAAATTCTTCTACAGGGGTAATTGGCCTTTTAATTATCTCATTTTTCATTATTATCTGATTCTGATAAATCCTTTTCCTCTGATTCTTTAGTAACTTGATCGAGATCATTGGTAAATTTTTTCTGAGGAGATTTTGGTAAATTTTCGCTCTCTGGCTCATTAATTACTTGATCTATCTCGTTTTGAAATTCATTCGATGCTTTTTTTAAGCTTTTTAATGTTTTGCCAAGTTGTTTTCCTAATTCTGGTAATTTCTTGGGACCAAAAATTAATAGAGCTAGAATTAAAATTACTGTTACTTCTGGTAAACCTACCCCAAAGATATTCATGATAAAAGTCTATCTAATTCATTATTAAAATCTATTATTAATATAATCTAATGATTTGAAAATATCATTTTATAAACTCGCTTTGTTACTCTTCAAAGAAGTTTATAAAAAATAATTGTAATTATTACTCCCTTAAAAAAAACTAACCAAAGTAGTTGGTAATCACTTAATTTTAATTTTTCTTGGTACCACTTAATGAGTATTTTGTGTCCTTTAATTATTCTTTTTATTAATTTCAAAATCTATTTTTTAGATAAGACTAACTTTATATCAAAACTGTATAGGATGGAAATGATAAATTAATAAATTTTGGTTATCAGTAAGTACAAATTTTTTAAATAAGTAATCACATTAAATCCAAATTATTTTTGGCTTTCTTATTCTTTTAAAAATTAGCTTTGCATAAATCAAACTAAATTACAAAAATGTAATTAACTTTTTTTTTATAATGAAAATCTTATTATCAGTTTTTTTCTTATTTGCCTTTATACCTCCATCAAAGGGAGTTACTACAAAAATGTTTAAAGTATTGGATACTTGTGCTAGATACCGTCTTGGAGAGATTGACGCTAAACAAGCTATAGAAAAACTAAAATTAAAATCTGTGAATTCTTCCGAAATTGACTTAAAAAATATTGTAAGTAATTACTGTTCTGTATTTACCCCAAATGAAAATATAAAATTCTAAAAATTATTTTTAGAGATCTTAAATTTTTTTATTCCAATTATAATTTTTTAATTTTTCTTTTATTTCATTTACTCTCTTATTGTTAGTAATTTTTAAATTAAAAAGTATTCCCAAAAAAAGAATGAGAAATAAAAAACTATATATGGCAAATTCCATAAGAATAGATATATTAAACAACATTAGTAAATTAGAGGAATCTTTTAGTATCTTTTAGAACAATGTTTGAAAAATTTATCCAAAACTTTGTTGTTTTTGGTCACAGAAAAATAATTATTGCTTCTAAGATAGAGTTTTATATAAACTATTTTGCAGATAGGAGATAAAGTACCACAATTTTCTTTACTAGATCAGAATGGCACTAAAAGGTCAAATAATGGATTAAAAACTCCTTTAGTTTTGTTTTTCTATCCAAAGGACGACACCCCGGGATGCACTATAGAGGTTTGCGGATTTAGAGACAAGTATGACCTTTTTAAAGTCCTTGGTGCTCAAGTTTGGGGGGTAAGTAATGGTAGTTCTTCAAGCCACTTGGCATTTGCCAACAAAAATAAATTACAATATCCTTTGCTATGTGATAAAAATGATTCACTAAGAAAGGCTTTCAAAGTACCAAAAGTACTCGGCTTATTAGATGGAAGAGTTACCTATGTTATTGATAGAAATGGGTTTGTTAAACATATCTTTAGAGATTTGTTGAATGGCCCAGAACATATAAAAGAGGCAATAAGAGTGTTAAAGGAAATTCAAAATCAGTAAATTAATTATTCAAACCCTTAGAAATTAATATCTTTTCTTATAGGATGTTTTCTATTAATAAATCAAACTTTATGAAAAAAATAGGGATGCAAGCAGTTGATGAAGCAATTGAAAATGGTATTGACCTAGATGGTACTCCAATCCCCTCAAAAATGCTTGAGCTTTACAACAGGATTATGAGCGAAGAAAACAAAAGAGAAAGAAGCGGAGTCAAAAAGTCAATGAGAAATAGATGTGTTAAAACAGGCTCTAAGCATTTTGATAAAGAAACTTTAGATCAATTATTAATTGATTCTGGTTGGGAAGGCCTCAAAGAAAAAGAAATTTTATTCTTCTACAGTTAGTAGAATCTACCTAAACCATCCTTTTTTAATCGGAGTCTTTTCTTCTTCTTTTTTAATAGAAGTTATTTTTACAGCTTTTTTAAAAGCCAAGTTAGCTTCTACTACTGTTATTGTTGATATAAGAAATAAGCCTGATATCCCTATTAATTGTTCTGTTTGACTTGGTTCTTTATCACCTTGCAAAATTATTCCTATAACAAACCATGCAGTTACTACTCCAGTAGTAATGAAATATGGTAACCATCTTCTCTGATATAGATAACCAGTTCCAACTCCTGGTAAGAAATTTAGTAGGGATGCGACCCATCCGCTTGAAGAAGCTAATACTTGTTCTTTTGATAATTTATCCATTTAACTAAGTGTTAATTAAATGAGAATTTATGTAAGCAAAAGATATGACTGCACAAATTACCCAACTAAAAGGCAAAAACATTCTAATTTTTTCTTGCTTATCTTTCATAACTTTATTATGGAAAAGATTTTATGAATTCGTGGTTAAAAAAATTTATAAATTAATTATGAAAAAAGACGGTTAAAAGTAACCGTCTTTTTAGTAATAATTTTTTTGAAAAAAAAACTATGCTTTTCCTTTAGTTCCGGAAAGTAATTTAAGCTCATTCTTTACTTCTTTTTCCCTTTCTTCAAGATGTTTTAATTGTGATTTAAAAGCATCTTCAAGTCTTTTTCTTTGGGTTGTGATTTCATCAAGTTCTTCTTGATGATGGTTTTTCTTGAGTTCTTTCATCTCGGTATCAGAAATAACATATACTGGACGATATGAAGGAGTTTCAAAAAGAAGATCAAACATTGAATACATAGTGACCTTTGAATTAAGTACAAATCAAATATCTTACAAATATTTGAATCTTGTAAGGATACAAACCGAAAGAAATTATACGGCAAATACACCGAATTTCGGTTTACCTAACTAAACCGGCCAGTATTTACCGATCTATTTTTTATTGGTAATGTAATGTACAAGTATATTCGGATATGAGCTGAGGATGTTTTAGAAATAAAAATGGATTTAATTATTACTTCCAGATTAGTAATTCCTTCAAAAGAATTAAAATGGCGTTTTTCTAGATCATCTGGCCCGGGAGGTCAAAAAGTAAATAAAACTAATACTAGAGTAGAAATTATTTTTAATATCGAAGAATCAAAAGTCTTAAATGATTATCAAAAGAAAGTTTTAACGAAAAAATTGAAAACCAAATTAGTCAATAACTGTATATGTCTAGCCGTCCAGGAAGAAAGGAATCAATTACTTAATAGACAAATAGCTATAAAAAGAATTAGCTCAGTAATTAGAAATTCCTTAAAAAATTCATCCAAAATTAGAAAAGCTACAAAACCATCTAAAGCTTCTCAAAATAGAAGGCTTGACTCCAAAAAAAAACGGGGAGAACTAAAAAAGAATCGACAAATAAAATATTAATTATTTAAATTAATTTTGATGAAAATATTTTCTAACTTTCAATGTCTAAATTGGATTATTTTATGGATATCTTTGATTTGACTTCTTTTAATTAAATTCCAAATAAATGAAAAAAGAATATGATTTTTGGTTAATTGATTCTAACTCAGTTGGAGTAATTCGTTTTTATAAAAAAAACGAAAATAAAGAGGATTTGATCGAATTTATGTTTATTGAAGAGGGCCTCGTCATGGGTATTCATGGAGAAAATCCACCTTTAATGAAAACAAGAAAAGAAATGAAGATCCAAGATGCAAGATTATTTTGGAAAAAATTAATAAATGAAGGATGGGAAAAAACCAATCCTAAATGGTAAATAAATTTTCCTTTTAAAATAATTTCAAATTTAGAAAAATAAATTTATTTCTCAAAAACGAATTTTTTTAACTTTAAAATGTTTTCCAATATAAGTCACTAAATTTTAAAAAACTAAATTATGAATATATTTTATTTATAAATTTATACGCTTATAAAAGTTCCTTTAGGATATAACTCTGTAATTCTATTCTTTTGTATAATTTGTCTTTTCTTAAGGTCTTTTTCATATCTATTTAACATCATCAAATAATTAGTAGATCCAAACAAAAACAAAAAAATAATGAATTGAAATCCTGCCTCTAAGTTCATAATTTTAAATTTAAACTTTATATAAATTTGACAACTTTTTTATAAAAAGCCATCAGTATTTATATCTATTTAAAGGAAATATTAATATCTTTATAAAATTAAAGAATTTTTTTAATGGGATATATAAGTTAATTTATTAATTTTCAATAGCAATTTGTTTGGACAATGCTTAGCATTAAAAAAAAACAAATTTGTATAATAATTTATCAGAACAGGCTTTTAATCAACTCCTTTTGCAAATTGCGGGTAAAAAATTAATAGATAGTCTTAATATGATTGATTCAGATTCAAAATCAAAAATTGAAAAATGCATAGCTATCACTAATGAAGAATATTCTTATGCATTATCATTGCAGGCTGATTGCGTTCCAGATTCCAAAAGGATGATAATTCAAGCTCAAAAAAGATTAGAGGGTCTTGAAGCCTTACTTACTCTTGCGAAATTGATATAAAATTTAGCTTTTAATTTGAATTATTTGTCATTATTCAAATTAATAATCTTGTTTTTGTACTTAAATAAATTATAAAAAAACATCATTATTAATAATGTTATTCCATAAAATCCGCCTAGAGGATTCGTATTTATATTCCCTGGGCCTACTAACCAAATTGGAGCATCTTTTGATATTTCTATTAAACCATTATTCATTAGAAACCATATACCTACGAGCCCTCCATGAAGGCCAGCGCAACCCCATAAAGAATTCTCATCCTTTATTCTTATAATTGATAACACAATACCAAGTAGAAATAGTCCGAAAAGAATGCTAATCATTTGCCAAAAAGGCATATCAAATCCAATATGTACAAAACTAAAAACTAATGCTTGAAAAATTAGGCCTTTTTTAAAACCAACTTGATTTTTTAATTCTTCTAAAAGCCAACCTCTAAAAATGAGCTCTTCTACAAAACCTATTCCAATTATTAAAAGTAGAGAATTTAAAAATATATTAGGAGATACTGTCCCTAACCAATTACCCCATTGATTTCTAACAATTGGAATTAAGATTAGTGATAACAAAATAATTGAATACAATAAACCCTTTATAAAATAAAAAAATCTATTTTCTTTCTTATCAATTTTGTTTATACCTAATTTTACCCATGGATTATTACATCCCCAGCGAATTTCAAACCATTTAGGTATTGAAATAACAAATAATGAGAATGTAAAGATGGTGCCAATTAAAGATATATTTTCTTTCCCTATCCCAATAAAAATTAATGGCTTTGCCAGAATCCAACCCAATAGATAAAGAAGAGGTATAAATAAAATTGTTAATATTATTCTTGGTCTAAAAATTAAGAAATTTTTAATTATTATTTTTATTGTTTTGAAGATATAGGACATCTTAAGAATGATAATTTTATAAATCAATAAAAAAGAATAAAATAAAACTAGTTTTCAGTTTATTTGTAATGATTTAATTTACTATAGTTTCATTTGGAAGAATTATTCGTTTTTCTTTTATTGAGAAATTTTTTGGAACTATAAATTCTTTTTTTGAAGTTGATAGAAAAGACGCCCACCATGAAAAAGTACTGTTACTTAGGATTGCTAATTTTGAAGATCTGATGAGATTAAAATCATTTTTAATGGAATAAGAATCTAACAGTTGTATTTTTAAACCAACAAAACATTTTTTGATTTCTTTTAAAATTGCTTTTCCATATATTTGATCTTCAGAAATTAATTTGAAAGAATAATATCCCTTTGATATGGCGTAACTTATTGATTTTTTATAGTACTCAAAATTACAAATATTCAAGTTTGGTATTTTGAGGAAGTCACCACCCCTTAAATGAATGACTACATCGTTTTTGCAAACTTGAAGACATTCTTTATTAAGTTCTATTGGCTTTAACTTTAACGGCATAAATGCATCTTTTAAACTATTGTATGTCCAGTTTTGGTTGAAATATCCATCTAAAAATAATATTTTTTTTATAGAAGAACGATTATTTCTTAAACTGAAATTTCTATCATTAATACTTATAAATGGTATATAGCTCCCCAATCTTATGGAGGCGGATGTTTTAGCAATAATTTGCGTTGTTAAATTTAAATTATGTGAATTATCAAAACATAGCCAATTAGGTCTTACAAAAATATAATCTAAACAATTAATTCTTTTAGGAACATGAATATCTCCTAAGAAAGAAATAATTACTTTTTCTCTTCGATTTCTATATTTCAAGCAAGCAGCTATCTGGAACAGTTGGTTGCCCAGTCCACCTACTATTCGTGAAAAAAGCATTTTTCGAGAAGAATAATGAATTTAACTTCTTAAAAAGAAAATATTATTTGAGATTTTTAATTACTAAATCTAATATAAAGTAATTAAAGAATATAATATCAGTAATTGAAAAAAATAATAGATCAAAAAAGAACAACCCTTCTATTTAATATTGTTGTTCCTGTCTTTAATTCAGAGAAATATATAGAAAGATGCCTTAATTCAATAGTAAAACAATCATATAAAAAATTTCAAGTACAAGTGGTTGATGATTGTTCTAGTGATTCTTCTTATGAGATTGCATACTCTATATGCGAACAGAATAAAAATTTCAAACTTTTTAGGAATAATAGAAGAATTGGTGCATTAAACAATATATTCAACTTACTTCATACAAAGGTAAAAGAACCTTCAAAAACTATAGATGTGATAATTGATGGAGATGATTATTTATATAGCAGTGATGTACTTAATGTTATTGAGGAAAAGTATTTTAAAACAAATTGCTTAATTACTTATGGTTCTCATGTATCATCCAAAGGTGTTCAAGGGAAAAAATATCCTAGATTCATTAGGGAATTTAATTTATTTAGAAAATACTTTTGGTACGCTTCCCATTTAAAAACATTTAGACATGATTTATGGTTATCTATTAATCCTCAAGATTTTCTTAATAAGAATCGAGAATACTTTTCTGTGGCATCGGATTTAGCAATAATGTTCCCAATGCTAGAAATGGCGGGAAATAGACAAGAGTTTATAAGTGAAATTCTCTATTGTTACAACGATAAAAATCCCATAAGCGATCATAAGATAAGAAGAAAAGAGCAAATATTATCAGCAAAAGAGATAAGGCAAAAAAAAAGATATAATAGGAGAATTTTTAATTAGTTATTTATATTATTTTAACTTTTCCGAACTAGTACTTTATGAATAATTTGTTTTATAAAATTTAACTTTTTGCTAACTCTATTACCTCCGATATTTTTTGCGTTAGATGAGATAAATCTCTATAAAATTTTCTGGTAATTTTATCTTCTTCTTCGCTAGGCCAAAGTAAATTGGAACCTTCTTCATATTCTTCATGGTATCTTTTTTTATTCATTTTTTTTGCATATCTAAACAATGTAAATTCTACTTATTGCCAATACTTAAAAGTATTCTTTATTGAGTTTGTATATTTATTTAAATGTAAATGGAACTTAATTTCAAGACTTTAATGTTTACAGCATTATCTCCAATACTCATTGTTGCTGCAATTCTTGTGGTTTATTTATTTCATTAAGTTCAATTTTGTTATCTAGAAATTTCTAATTTAAATAATTTTCAAGGGTGAATAATCCCAGTTTTTTCTAAAAGAAAGGATAAAATTGCTATTACAGCCATAACTGTAAGGATCTTGTTCTTATTGATGAAATCCATGTTAGATATAGATAATTAGTAACTAGTGCTCTTTCTAAAGTTAAGCTTATTTGGTTTTATATTCAATTATTTAAAAAAACAAATTACATTAATGAAAATTTTCATAAATAATGATACTAAATTGTAAATTACATTTAAATTTAGTTTAAAGATTATTTTAATTTTATGGATAAAAAAGGAGCAAAAGGCTATTGGATATCAACAGCAAAAATAATTAATCAGGAATTATTTGATGAGTATGTAAATAAAGTTGCTCCATGGCTAAAAGAAGTTGGTGGGGAAGTATTTGCAAAAGATATAGAACCATTAGGAAAGGAACGAACTGAGGATTCTAATTTAGCTGTTATTTGTGAATTTCCTTCCATGAGGGTAGCAGTTGAAGCTTTTGAATCTGAAGAATATAGAGAACTTTCAAAGTTGAGAAGAAAAGCAACTGAGAATTCTACCTTTACAATAATGGAAGGTTTAGATGAAGCTGCAAAATTAAGAAGAGCGATGGGGAAATAATTTGTTATTCATAATTTCTGTGATTTCTATATATAGTGATTAATAAGAGAATATTTACAAGAAATTAATGGAACAAAGCTATGTTGGAGATTTAATACCCTCTATAAACTCCTATAAGGAAATTATTGATCAATACGAAAGAGGTTTAAAAAAAAGGAGAATTTTATGAGGAGCAAATTGGAGAAGATTTAATTTATCCAGATTGGTAAAAAATGCTTACAACAAAAATTACTTATGCCCTATCAGATTGGATTAGAGAATGGCGAAAATGTAGAAAAGAAAATCCATCTCTTGATGATTGTATAAAGTTTACAGAATGGAAAATAGAAAATTATGAATTAACAGATAGTGATCGAATGATAATTGAGAGTATTTTACTTTATGAAACTGAAGAAACTTAAAACTTTTATCAATCTCATTTTTCATAAAATTTTTATTATTAAAAGTATCTTAAAACTTTCTAAATATTTTATAAAAAATTAAGCATTTTAATTCTCGTATGTATCCATAAAAAAGTAAATCGGCATATTTACCGATTTACTAAAAATCTAAAAAGTATTAATTTATAAATGTTGAGTTAGGAGGCAATCTAAATGATTGATAGTCCGCCTGAAATTTAGCAAATTTACAAATATAGGAAGCGTATTCCTGACAATGGGATTTCTCGAAAAGTAAAGTTCAATCAATTAGTCTGATAAGACTTCGCTCTATAATTACCAGCGACAAAAGGGACTAAACTTAGCGACAAGAATCCCCTAACCCACGTATTTAAAGCTTATGTGTAAATAAACTTTATATATGTATTATAAATCCTGAAAGTGGGAAATAAAAAATTTAAAAGAGGACTGTTATTTCAGGCCTCTTTTTTTACTGATTTATATAATTTTAAATGTTTATTATTAGTTAATATTAATTTTCAATTTGAAATAAATTATATTTGTAAAATGAAAGAAAATTTATTCCCATCCATCGAACCAAGAGAAAAGGGTTTTTTACAAGTAAGTAAGATTCATTCTATTTATTGGGAAAGATCTGGAAATCCAAAAGGTAAAAAGATATTAGTAATTCATGGTGGCCCTGGAGGAGGAAGTCAGCCAAGATATAGGCGATATTTTAATCCTGAAAAATTTGATATTGTTCAATTTGATCAAAGAGGCTGCGGTTATTCAAGACCTTTTTCAGAATTAAGAGAAAATACAACAGGCGACTTAGTAAATGATATTGAAAAATTAAGAGTAAATTTGAAAATAGATTATTGGCATTTGTTTGGGGGTTCATGGGGTTCTACTCTAGCTTTAATTTATGCAATTAAAAATCCATCAAGAGTCTTAAGTATGACCTTAAGAGGAATATTTTTATGTAGAAAATTTGAACTCTTATGGTTTTATCAATATGGCGCAAGTGAGATATTTCCTGAAGAGTTTGAAAAATATATTGCAGTAATTCCTAAGGATGAAAGGGTTGACTTGATAGTTTCTTTTTACAAATATCTAACCTCCCCAGATATTGAACTTAGATCAAAAGCTGCTGCTGCCTGGACAAATTGGGAACTTTCCACAAGCCATCTTATAAAAAGAGATATTGATGTTGGTAAAAGTAAAATTAATTCCTTTTCAGATGCTTTTGCAAGAATAGAGTGTCATTATTTTATAAATAAGATCTTCCTAGAAGAAAATTTTATTTTGAAAAATGCAAAGATTATAGAATCCATACCAACTAAAATAATTCAGGGTAGATATGACGTAGTTTGTCCTGTAAGGAGTGCTTGGGACCTTAGTAGAAAATTAATAAATTCAGAGTTAATAATCGTAGATGATGCTGGTCATTCAATGAGCGAAAAAGGCATCACATTAAAATTATTAGATTCAGTTGAAAGATTAGAAAGTTTTTAGGCAAATTTTATTAAAAATATATTTATATAGCGTTATAGGCCATTATCTTCAATATTTTTAGCAATACTTCTTAGTAGCTCAACGATATCAGAGTCATCACATTCTGTATCCTCTTTAAGCAGAATACATTCATCTCTAATGCTTACATTAGTACTCCACCAAATTCCTGAACTATTAGTATCGTCCCATTCAAATCTATCAGACATTATTGCTAAAATTTAATTTATTTTATTATAAAAAAACTTTTTATTACCTATGACTTTTGATTAAATCTTTTTTTATTTAAAATAAATAAACTAATTATTTATCTAAGCAAAAATAAAATAAATGCTTTTATCAAATACTTTATGGGAAAGTAATTATGAGCTTGCCTTATTAAGCTTAAAATCAAAATTTGTTCAAGGTCTCAAAACTGGAAACTTACCAAAAAATATATTTCAAGAATATGTAGCTCAAGATTATTACTTCTTAGAAAGTTTTTCTAGAGCATATGGTTTAGCAGTTTCTAAATCTAAAGTTAAAAATTCAATAAAGGTTTTAAGTCAACTTTTAGTTGGGGTATCAGAGGAATTAATTCTTCATGAGACGTATGCAAAAGAATGGGAGATTGATTTGTCTACTAACTATATAAGACCTGCTACAAAGAACTACACGGATTTCCTTTATGATGTTTCCTCAAAACTAAGTTCAGTTGAAATAATGTTTGCAATGACTCCTTGCATGCGTTTATATTCTTGGATAGGAAAAAATTTATCGGATATGATTATAAATAATCCTTATAAAGAATGGATTCTTACTTACTCCGATGAAAGTTTTGATAATTTAGCAAAATCTCTTGAAAAAATAATTGATAATTACCAAGAACCATATGACATTAATCAGGCTCAGAATTTATATAAAAAAGCCATGGAACTGGAATTAGATTTTTTTAATGCCTATTCAAATTTCTAATAAATCTAAGAAAGTTTTTAATTTAAAAAATTATGTATTCTAATATTGCTCTTTCAATAGGTGGTAGTGATTCAGGAGGAGGTGCAGGGATTCAAGCTGATTTAAGAACTTTTATGGCGCTTAAAGTCCATGGATGTTCTGTGATCACATGTGTTACTGCTCAAAATAGTGTACAGGTAAAATGTGTAGAACCTCTAAAGAAGGATACTTTGACAAGCCAGATTGATACCTTATTTTCAGATTTTGATATCAAATCTTTAAAAACTGGAATGTTGCTAAACGATAGTATTATTAATGCAACAGCCCTAAAACTGAAATCTTTTTCTATTCCAAAGATTATTGACCCAGTAATGGTAAGTAGAACTGGTTCTAAATTACTTGAGGATTCTGCAATTAATGCTTATAAAAAGTTACTTTTACCAATTGCTGATTTAGTAACTCCAAATATTTTTGAAGCAAATCTTCTGTCAAATTTGGATATTAAAAATCAGGTAGATATAGAGCAATCTGCAAAAAGTATTATTAAACTCGGTGCTAAAGCAGTTTTAATCAAAGGTGGTGGATTGAAGGATATGAAAGGGAGGGACTTTTATCTTGATGTCAATGGAGGGAAAAAGTGGTTCATAAATAAATTTATTAATACTCAAAATACGCATTGTAGTGGATGTACTTTAAGTGCTGCAATTTGTGGCTATCAAGCATTAGGATTTGATCTTATCGAGTCAATTCAAAAATCAAAAATTTTTATTGAAAGATCCTTGAAGAACTCTTATCAAATCGGATCAGGCCCAGGACCTCTTGGACATTACCAATCACTCTGAAATAATTGATTTTAAAAAAATTTAAGAAAAGAATAAATTATTAAAATCTTTTATTTGAAAATCTTATTAAAACCACCATTTTTTATTTTTATTTTTTAAAAATAAAATTTCTTCTGTTTCCCACCCACCTTCTAACCACTCAAGATGTTCTAGCAATAAAGATTCGCTTTCTCCTTTTGTTAAATGACCTAGTCTATTTGCAATTCCATCAAATCTTACTTTCATTAACTCTTCGATTTTGATGTTATTCACAATTAAAACAGATAATTTTTATCTAAATAAACTTGATTGATTGTTAATGTCAATGAAATTATTCTTTTTTTATATTTTTAAATATGTAATTTGTATTAAATGCAACTATTTTGTAGTGATAGTAATTAAGACTTATTCTCAAAGATTGTATTTCTAGGTATTTTAAAAAATAAATCAGAAATTTTTTATGAAAAACCAAGAAAAAACAACTTCAAAAACAGTTGTTAATGTCGGTTATTGTGAGAGCACTTCTGAGTGGCTTAATAGGATAATGACTGAACTTGCAGATGAAAGTAAGAATTTTGTGGATCTATCAGTTTTGTGCGCATAAATTAAATTATTGAAAGTCAATCGCTTAAGGCCTATTTAAGGCCTTTTTTTATTAGATAAACTTATATAAGTTATTTGAAAGGCATATGGTTATGACTTTTTATCGGTATATCTCGTGACAATAAATATATTTCAAAATAATTAATTTATTAAAAAATCCTTCCTTCTATGCGGCCTATCTCAGAGAAACTTTATAAGAAATTAGTTAAAGCTTCCAAAAAATGAATAGATTACTTCTTTACTTTTCAGCTCTATATTTTGGAGCAAATATCGGAAAAACTATTGCAAGTGATAGTTTTACATATTATTTAATGATTTCTAATTAATCTTTTTTTTTTTCTTGGAAATTTTTAAGCATTTCTTTTTGACTATAAAATATTGAAGTAATCTTAAAAAACTCTCAAAGTGCATTTAGATAAAAGTAGTTCTGAAATCATAAATAAATTTAAATTATCTCCTCACCCTGAGGGAGGATGGTTTAGAGAAATCATACGAAGTAAAAATCATGTAACCAGAAATGATGGTCAAAAAAGAAATAATATTACTAGCATTTACTATCTACTTTGTAAAAGTGAGAGAAGTAAATGGCATCGAGTAAATTCTTCCGATGAGATATGGATTTATCTTCAAGGGGCACCCCTTAATTTATATTTTCTCGATGATAATAAAGAATTAAGAAATATTAGATTAGATTTAAATAATCCTATTGAAATGATCCCCTCTGGATATTGGCAGGCTGCTAGCAGTACAGGAGAATTTACACTCACAAGTTGTTGTGTTGGCCCAGGGTTTGATTTTAATGATTTTCAAATGCTAAGAAATATAGATCCTTCTCTAAGACCAGCCAAGGCTATTAAAGAACTAATTTAATTTTTAAAATTTTTTTATAATATGATTGAAATGAATCATGATCTTATTAATACAATCGGCATAAAGCAGATAGCAAGAGAAGAAGCCCATCTTTACCAGGTGAGTGATGTTCAAGGATTAATTGATACTCTTGATAAGGATATTTCTGAATGGTCTGATTTTGATTGTTGGGAAAATATACGAGTTCAGCAATGGATTTTTGAGAGAGCTATGGATATTTATAAAGGTAAGAAAATTGATATTAAATGTAATTGTTGTGAATACAATTACATAAGTCAAAGAGACTTAGTAAAAAGTTCAAATAAAAAATGTTACGGGATAAAAAGTGCTTATATGATCGAAAAGGTTTTCCATGAAATTACATTAGCTGAAGCTAGAAGAGAAAGTGATGGTACATATTCAGCATAGAGTTGTTAAAAATTTACCTTTCTAAGATTAATAAGTGAAACTAAGCTATTAGTTCATAGACTTTATGAAGATTATGGATAATTTTGATGATGATCTTTCTTTAAAACAAAAAGAATTTGTAGAGCCTATAGATAAAGCTACAAATAAAGATTTATTTGAAAAAAAAGATGAATTTAAAGAGGCAACTCCAAAAGTTCTTCATCTTAATTCACTTATTACAAAAAATATTTATCTTTTTACAAAAGATCCAAACTATAAATTGTTTGCCTGGCTAATGGTTCAGCTATTTATATTTTCATTATTTGTTTTGGTGGCGACATTAATGAAAAATAATCTTGTCCCCTATATTAATTCTCTTTAAAGATTTAGACTGAGTTATATTTCTTATTTTTTTTATTCATTAATTATTATTTTGAATTGGTGATATAATCAAATCATTCCACTTATGGATCTATAATCACATATAGTCACTTTTAATATTAGAATTGAATAATATATATAGGTATGAAAAAGATATGACCCAAGCAAAATTGGAGGGTTTATTAAAAATAGATAACGAATCATATAACCTTTTACGAGTCCTCACAATGTTCATGAAGTTAGATAATTCTCAGGACGTTCCTCTTCAGGCAATGGCAGTATTTTGGTACGTAGCAACCTATCAAAATTGTACTAAGAAGGATATTGAAAAATACTTCGATATGAGTAAAGCTAGTGCTTCAAGGATGACGGACTATATAAGTCGATATCATAGGCTAGGTAAGGCAGGCTTAGGTCTAGTTTCTAAAGAACAAGATCCAAAAGATAAAAGAAGAACACTTTTGAAACTTACAAGGAAAGGTAAAGATCTAATTGAAAAGTCTTTTAATACTCTCTATGAGGATATGAAAAGTTTTGAAGCTGAATTTGAAGAATAAATACTTGCAGCTCTTTTGATTCCTTAGCTATTGGAAACTTTTAAAACATTTAAACTTGCTCTGAAACACAAATAACAGGTTATCCTTTTTCTTAATAGAAAATAACAACTTAGTAGTTACTCCATAGACTTTCTTAGAAGTTAGAATTTAATAATTCATTAATTCATTATCACCAGCAAAAACAGCAATTGAGGAATATAGAGAAAAGTTAGAAAAGATTTACCAACAATTAAATGAAGAAGAAGATCCCCTTTTAAAAAAATGGTATTAATCACTTATTCCTAAGGCGATATTATTATTTCCTGTAGTTGCTTTTGGTCTTACATTTTTAAAAGTAAATACTGATAAATCAATATTAGATTTACTCTCTTTTGCTGCAGTTGGTAGTTTATTAGTTTTTGGAGGTATTTTTTTGAATTATTTCTTATCTAAACGAAGATAATTGAAGCATTTAGTCAAATAAAAATCTTAAATATTAAAAAATTGATTTAGCTCTATTAGCTCTGCGGATTGTTTTTTTTAAAATATGATTTTTTATGGAAAGGTCAGAAATCGCATAGAGAGTTAAAAAGAAAACTGCTTTTGCAAAAATTGAAATTTGCATAATAAAAATAAACTTATTTATATAGAACCAAATCGCTAAATATAAGCAAGTCCTTAAAGACCTCAAAATCGTCAAGAAATAATTAATTAACAGTCCAATAAGAATAAAGAGGCAATTTACTTTTCTCCGATAATCTTTTTATTTGTAGATTATCTATATTAGAAATTATTAACAAAATTATTTTTAGTAATTAATACTCTAGATATTTAATACCTTCCCCAAGTAATGTAATAATATCAGAAACTCCTCACACACTAATTTCTGATAATCAGGCACCCTTATCTCTAAATTAGGGTGTTTTTTATTGACATAAAAACATAAAGTCATAACTGGCACATGTGACAATTAAATTACTTTTCTCATCCCCTTCCGGTTTAGGAGAATGTATGGCATATTAAAAAGGTGTGTAGGAGAGGTTTTACTGAAACAGTGGAAACAAGGAAACACTTGATTTAGTTAAACCAAGGAAAGACCTCTATTAGGGGTCTTTTTTTTTATGCTTCAAAATAGATTGAATATTAAATTATTTTATTGGTGAAAATTATTAGAGGAGCCAATGGTTAAATTCTGAGTTGAAATCTTATAGAACTTCTCATGTACTGAATCACTAAATTCCTTTTCATTTGAATAATTCATTAGGTCCAGCGGTTCAATATTTTCGTCGAACCATTCGTCATATTCAATATTATTAGGTTCAGCAAAATAAGTCATATTTAATTATTAGCTATCAAAAAATATGTAAACGGTACATGCTATACAAAATTAAAGATTAATTAATAGAAAGGAAATTGAAAAATCTAAATTCAGAGACAAATTAAGTGCTTCCTTAATTATTGGTTTTAAATTAGTAATTACACAACTATTTTTTATATGGCTCATTATCATGTTCATGGATTAATTCCTGATGGAATCTCTCAATCTGAAGGTTACAAAATGTTTGAGCAATATATTGCTTCCGGTTCACCAATGGATAACTTTGAAGGATTTGAATTAATAAGTAGACTTCATGCCCCTGAAACCGGAGAAGTCTTTGTGACTTTCAAAGCTGATAATCACTTAGCAATATCTGAACATTTCGGAGTATGGAGAGCAAAATTTGGCCTCGAATGGAATATCACTGCTGTTTTAAATGATGAAGAAGTCATTCAAAGAAATAAGCAGGTTGCAGATGCTGTTGCTGCGATGGGATAATTTAATTGATTGACAGTCGATCTATATTAGAGGGTTATAACCCTCTTTTTTTTAATAGCAAAGAACACTATCAGCTTTAATTGATTCTTCAATTAGTAAATCAGGCATAGCAAACTCTGCTTTATATCCATTTAGAAGCTTCTCATCGTAACCTCTAGATTTGGCTGACATTCCTGAGACATATATGGTAACTTTTGAATTTTTTAAATTTTCAAGATGTTCGTATAAATCTCCAGTACCTTGACCAACTATTTCTCCAGCTTGTTTGCAATTTAATATGTCTACTCCGTCTCCTGCCAGAAAAAGAGTTACTTTATGATCGTTTTTTTCTGCAGTAAGTGCAACAAGTAAACCTAAAGTTATTTTATTTTGGGATTCTAAACCGCTATAAATATGCACTAGCACTGTATTGTCGGTAATGATAGACATTTAAATCTCCCTAGAATTCAGTTATTTAATCTTAAAAAATTCTATCTTTATTAGCTGCATTTTTTATGAAACCCTTACCACTGGCAAAGCTAATTATTAGTAATTGAGATTCAATCTGAATTGAAGGGCAATTAGCTTCTTTTTTTCTTAATATTGAATTAAAAAGTATTCAAATTTATGAGATCTCTTTTATTCTTACCTTTACTTTTTGGTTTCTCAGGACCAGCTATTGCAGATTCAGAAGTATTTAAAATAGATGTATCAGCAGAGAGTTATCGAAACTATATTCTTAGTGGAACTGATAGGAATGGATCTGTAAGTGGGGAAGATCCTACCGTTACACTGAATAAAGGAGACACAATTATTTTTGATGTTGATGCATCTCGTCATCCGTTCTATATAAAGACTGAATTTTCTCGTGGAGGTGGTGATCAGGTAATCACAGGGACAATTTCTGGAACTCCTGGAACGCAAAATGGAAAACTATCATGGAATACCACGGGCGTATCAGCAGGTAAATACTTTTATGTTTGTTCTCCGCATGCATCTTTTGGAATGGGCGGGACAATTATTGTTGAATAAATAAATGAAACGCTTACTACTTACTCCTATATTTAAATGTTTTAAAAAGAGTGCTTTTTTCTCATCACTTAATCAGAATACTTGTCCTGTTTATGATGCTGAAGAAATAAAAAAACAAGAACAAAAAGAAGCTATTAATAAGTTATATCCATAAAAAAAGGGCGTTAAGAACGCCCTTTTTAAAAGCTAGATCATCCCCATCACCCAGCCTTTATAAAATCATAGCACTACATATGGTGTTTGACTGTAATATTTCTTGCTTTAGGTGGGGTTGTTTATTTCTATTTTATTTGCCATGATAGAAATCCCCATCACCTAGACTCGCAAGGGTCTTTTTTTTATGCCTAGTTTTGGATCAGACACTCCATTTATGCTTCTTGCAAAATTAAAGATTAAGGAAGATAAAGTTGCCGAATATTTAGAAATTGCTGATAAGACAGATAAGGCTGTTGAAGCAGACGAACCAGGAATGCTTCATCATACTTTTGATCAAGATCCAGACGATCCACTTTGTTTTGTATGGTCAGAAGTTTATAAAAACGATGATGCTTTACTTGCACATTTAGCTAATCCAGCAGTAGGTGAATATCTTGAAGCTCATGCTGAGTTAGGGACTGATTTTTCTGTTGAATTTTACGGGACTGTGGGAGATAAAGTGATTGAAGCTATGAAAGGAACTGGGGTTCCTTTTAAAGTCTTCAAAACACAATTCGGTTATAGCAGGTTTTAAGGTTAGTGAAATAGCTAATTATTTATTACGCCGCTGTTTCTATCTGATCTGTAACTGCAACGAACTCTTCATCAGTAAGAACAGGTGTTACTTCTATTTCATTTCCAAAGCCAGCACTCCAAGGCTGACACCACTGCCAAATTTTTGAATGGTCAGAAGCTTGAACTATTGCCCAACCATTAGCTCCCTGAGGATTTAAAACTCTATTTAAAACTTTGAATCCTTCGAAACTGTCATAGGGAGATCCCTCTTTTACATAATCAGTAAATGTTTTGGTTGCTTTCATTGAAGCTTCCATTGATGGGAACTGCCATTGAACTATGTATGTTTGCATAAAGTTTTTATTGATTAGTTAACTAATTATGAACAAAATTTTTTAAAAGAAAATTGAAAGTTAAATAACGAATACCAAAATACAGACAGCTATGTTTAACAGCAAGCCTAAAGTTTGAGAATTAAATTTTATCTCTAATTTGCATGACTAAAGGATCAAAAAGAATCTTAGTCCTAGTGGCAACCACAAACATAGAAGAAGCATAAGTAATAAAGAAATAGCATGGACATTTGGAATGTACCGCTCTTTAAAAATTTGTGTCTTCATAATCTATCTGGCTTTCCTAAGTTTGATTTCTCTTCTGACAAGTAAACCTAAAACTACAACACACATATTTATTAGAAAAACATCTAATGGCATTAAATAAAAAAAAGTATCTACTTAATTAATAGCAAGAATATTGGTATATGAATCAAGAAAGAATCACTAAAATACTTAGACTACTTATTCAGATTCTTTATGAAGTCTCTGAAAGAAACCTTCTCTTCTCCAATAATCTTCATATATAAGGTTTCTTTTTTGATAATCTAATGCGTTCATATTCTTGTCGAGTATGGCAAAAGGAGAATTAGTAAATTTCATAGTAAATCCTAAAATAATTGTTTATTAAATATCTATTAGATATGAGATCTTTTATCTCGAATAACTAGATCCTCTATAAGTAAGCTTTATTGTCTTCTCTTCTTGGCTCTTGCAATATACAAATGACTTGCCATTAAAATACATGTTTACCATGATGCAGCTCCTGAACTTGCTCAAGTCCCCGTCCTTTGGCTTGAGTCGTACTGCGGTCTATCTAGTGGTAGATCGGACGATTTGGTAGCTGTAGCTACACTTTATTTATAGAGTATTTGTACTCAATTGTCAATATATTTAGTTAAATTCAATATTCGGAGATTAAGCAGATTCGGTTAATTTGTTCTTCATATCTTCAATTTTATTAATTAATTCATCTAACCATTTTGTATTATTTTCTGATCTTTCTTTTAAATATGAAATTTTTGGTTGATTCATTTCATGTGTCTCGAAATCTCCGCTCATAAAATTTTTCCTTTTCTAAATTTTTTTATGTGATTAGTGAATTAATCAGCATCAATAATTAAATAAATAATTAGATAGAAATCCTGTCGATCATCAATACATCTTGGGTTTGTATTGTATCTCTCTTATTTTCATCCTCAGAATCTTTATAAGAATCGATTTCAGCTTGAACTCTTCTCTTATAAACTCCTTTTATGTAATCCAGTTCTCTTCTTTCTTTATTTAAAATTGAGAATGGTGAGGTTTTTAAGTTCATTAATAGCTCCTTTAAAATAATTTTGAATTAACACCAGTTTTTATCAGATTCAATAAAAATATCTATAGTTTGCTGATTTCTGGTTTCTTCCTCTAGAAGTTCTTCTTCTGATCTTTTTTGAATCTCGGAGTCATAAACTTCTTTTTTTGTTGGTGTGGTAGACATTTTGTTATGACAACTACTCATATGTTCTAACTAAATAGATAAGTAATACGATTAATAAAGATGTTCGGTTTGAGGTACTCCAATATACGGATAGAGGATCAACAATTAAATTTCAAAATGGTTAAAATTGGCAAGGTTTAAATAGAATAAGATAAAATATTTACTATTTACGAGGTACCTAAATAAGTATTAATTCGCAGGTTTAATCATAATTGGGATTCACTTCTTAGCAATATTTTTCATTCGTAAACAATATTTTTTTTGAGTTTGTTATGTAAGTAATCAAATTTAAAACAAAATTTGGAGGTAAATCTAAAGGCTTTAAAGTAGTAAAACCATTCCTTGAGTTACATTAAAACCTTTATGTTCCAATTAGCTAGGAAGTTGGTGTGTAGGTGGTGCATGAAATTTTCTCTTTTTTCTTTTTGATCTCTTGTAAATAACAAAAAGACCTAATCCTAATAAAGGAAATAATAAACCCTCTACAAATAAGGGAAAGTTAATCATAATCGTTACCCCTATGTAATCGTTATGGAATTATTTAGCCCAAAGTAACACTTTAATTATTATCGGTCGATCACTTGGGTCTCATGATTCAATTTTATGAGACCTTTTCCCTTTAAGAATCATCAATAAAGGCAAACCTAAAATCATCAGACCCCCATCTATCATTAAAAAAGTATTCAAACTCATTTATTTATTTCATCTAAGTGGTATTCCTTTTTTTACGGTGTCTTTTTTCATATCGTCCATCTCTTCCATGATTTTGTTGTAAAAGGCTAGCTCTTCAGGATCCTTAGAACCGAGTCCATATTTCAATGTTGCAGCAAGATATATTCTGTGCTTTCGATATGAAGATAATGCCATAGACGACCTTAATTACTAAATCATATCTAACTTCTTTGTACGTTATATGTATCTCCCTTACCAAGGGGAGTAGTTGCTAGATATAAGATAGTTATAGCAGTTATTTATAGCGAAAAATATATTAGATATTACTAAAATAGTGCAAAAACTAGTGCATAATAAGGTTAATCTGTTGTGCTTATGCAAAAAAGAGCATCAAAATTAGAAACGGATTTCAGGATTAGAGAAGCTGCTGATCTTGTCATTGAAGGTCTAGCTTTTAGTTCAATTACGTCCTATATGTCCAAAAAATATACCATTAGCAGAAGACAGGCTAGAAGGATAGCTGTTGATGCGTATAAAGTTATTAGAACTGATATCGAGGAAAGTGATTTAGATAGAAAAGAGATGACATCTAAATTAGTTTGTTTACTTGAGAATACAATGCACTTAGCGATGAAGGAAAAGCAATATTCTGCAGTTGCTACAAATGCGAGAGTATTGATGAGGCTTATTAGGCTTGAATAGTTATTTTGTATTTCTTAAATGGGATACTATGAGATTTTGTTAAATGTTTTAACAATAAATTTATAATTATTTTTTTATTTTTCTTTTACTAATGATTAATAATTTTTTTTCAACATAAAAAAATATTGATAATAATTAGATTCTTAAATTAATTCAAATTAAATATTTATAATTTAATAATTAATATGCATTCAATTAATAATTTATACTAAATATAAATTTATTTAATTAAAGAAATAATCTCTTCTTGTCCAGTTGAAAACTATATTTCTAGGTCTTATTTAGATTAAAAAAATATTTCACAAAATTATAAATGAAAATGATTATTATTTTTAAAGCTAATTTATTTTGAAAACTAAATTATTAAATCTAAGAAAAATGTATTTGTTAATACAACACAAGTGAAATTTAAAATAAATACTGGAGCTGTTATTAAATATTTAATTGATGCTTAATCCAGTAAATAATTCTACTAAAAAGTATAATTTTAAATGTGGTCCCTCATCTGCAGATAATTCAGATCAGTTCCAAGATAATTCTCAAAATTCATTAAATAATCTTTTAAATCCAGCTAATAATCATGGATATTTGTGTGCATGCGTTGAATGCAGACCAATAGGTAATGATCATGAAAACTTCATGTCAGATATGCCGGACGATCCAGTAGAGATAATATCTGATTTTTCTCGCATGGGTCTTATCAAAAATCAGGCTTACGAAGTAGCTGATGCCATTTCTACTGCAGAAATGCGAGATCTTTTATTCTACAAAAATGCATCTAATGGTGATCCTTATAAAGAGAAATTATTAAGAGAATTAGCTAAAGAGGCTGGTGGATTAGATCAAGCATTTAGAGCTGCCTTTGGACCTCAAGCAGGTAAGTTTTTTGCAAATACAAGGGCTTCATCTCCTATGGGTAGGAGAGCTTTTTTATCGAGTCTTGCAGCAGGTGCAGCTTTAATTACAGTAGCTTGTTCTAATCAAAATAAACCTACAAAACAACCTATTGATGATACACCGATAAATATTAATAACTTAGAAAAACAAACTTTACGAGTTGGTTTTATCCCAATAACATGTGCTTCGCCAATCATTATGGCAGAACCAATGGGCTTTTATAACAAGTTTGGAATGGATGTCAAAGTTGTTAAAATGCCAAGCTGGGGAGCTGTAAGAGATTCTGCCATAGCAGGTGAATTAGATGCTTACCATATGCTAGCTCCGATGCCAATTTCTATGACTCTTGGTCTAGGAACTTCACCATTTAGCGTAAAACTAGCAAGTATTGAAAATATTAATGGTCAAGCAATTACTGTTGCTAATCGTCATAAAGGCAAAGTAAAAGGACCTGCGGATATGAAAGGCTTCATTTTTGGAGTCCCTTTCCCTTATTCAATGCATAATCTTCTTTTGAGATATTATCTTGCAAAAGGTGGTGTTGATCCAGATAAAGACGTTCAAATTCGTCCTGTTCCACCCCCAGATAGTATTGCTCAATTAGTTGCAGGTGATATTGATGCTTACTTAATGCCTGATCCATTTAACCAAAGAGCCGTTTATGAAGATGCAGGATTCATTCATCTTCTTACAAAAGAATTATGGCCTGGTCATCCATGCTGTGCATTTGCAGCAGGAGAGCCTTGGATAAATGAGCACCCTGAAACTTTTAGAGCGCTCAATAAATCAATTATCGATGCGGCAGCCTATGTTTCAACACCTTCAAATAGAAAGGAGGTAGCTAAGGCTATTTCGGGAAGAGGTTTTTTAAATCAACCTACTGAAGTTGTTGAAGCAGTTCTTACAGGTAAATTTGAAGACGGATTAGGTAAAACTCAAAACGTGCCTGACCGAATTGATTTTAAACCTTATCCTTGGCAGAGTTTTTCTCATTGGATACAATCTCAGCTTATAAGATGGGATCTAGGAGGGGCTGTAGCGGCTATTCAGGCTGGTGATTTTAACCCAAATAGTGCCTCTATTTTTCTAACTGATGAAGCTCAGGCATTAGAAAGAGAAATGGGAGGTAATCCACCTACCGCTAGGTTTAGAAAAGAAGTTTTGGCTTATGATGAATTTGATCCAAGTAATCCAATCAAATATGTCAAAGATCAAATAAAAAGAGACGGTTTCTAATTTAAAAATTTTAATAAAAAAATAACTTAAATGAATAAGGTTATTTCCAAAAGACTTACTTTTGTAGTTACTATTTTCAGTCTTTTAATTTTCATAATTATCTGGCAAATAATTGCTCAACAGGGTTTGTTAGTTAAAAATTTTCCAGGCTCATTTAAAACTATAAATGCTTTGATTTGGTGGGTATCTGATCCGTTTTTTGATAATGGCCCAAATGATTTAGGGATTGGATTTAATTTACTCATAAGTTTGAGAAGAGTTTTAATTGGCTATAGTCTTGCCGTTTTAGTAGCTATTCCATTAGGTGTATTAATGGGGATGTCTAAATTGGCTCAATCATCTCTCAATCCATATGTTCAACTACTTAAACCAGTTTCTCCATTAGCTTGGCTACCTGTAGGACTATTTGTTTTTAGAAATTCAGAAATCACCGGTATTTTTGTTATTTTTATTACTAGTATTTGGCCTACTTTAATAAATACTGCTTTTGGTGTTGCAAGCATTAATCCTGATTATTTAAGAGTATCTAAATCCTTAGGCGCAAGTAAATCAATAACTATTAGAAGAGTTATTTTGCCAGCAATTATGCCAAATATTTTGGCAGGCATGAGAATTTCTATGGGAACGGCATGGCTTGTGATTGTAGCTGCTGAAATGTTGTTGGGAACTGGAATTGGTTATTTTATTTGGAACGAATGGAATAATTTATCTCTCGAAAATATATTTGTAGCAATCATTATCATTGGATTTACCGGTTTTATTTTAGATCAATTTTTTGGTTTTCTTCAAGATAAGTTCGATTACAGTATTTAGTTCGATAACTTTTATTATGCAAAAAAATTCAAATTCAAAAAAAAATTCAACTCATCTAGAACTGGCTAAACTAGGAAAAATTTTTTTCAAAGAAAAAAAATTTTTTGATTTCTATTCAAAACATAAAAAGAGTTCATTTGAGGCAATTAAGAATATTAATTTAAAAATAGAAAAAAATACATTTGTTTCGATAATTGGCCCTTCTGGTTGTGGTAAATCAACTTTATTAAATTTAATAGCGGGCTTACAAGCTCCAACATCAGGAAAAATTATTATTGATGGGTTGGCAATAAAAGGGCCGGGTCCAGATAGAGGTGTTATTTTTCAAAATTATGCTCTAATGCCATGGTTGACAACTATTCAGAATATTGAGTTTGCACTTAATACTGTTTTCCCAGAAAAAACAAAACCTGATATTAAAGAAAGAGCTATAAATTATCTCAGAATGGTGGGTTTAGAAAAAGCTTCAAATAAATTCCCAAAGGAGTTGTCAGGAGGGATGAAACAAAGAGTTGCAATAGCAAGAGCTCTTTCTATAAATCCAAATATGTTATTGATGGATGAACCATTTGGTGCTCTTGATGCATTAACTAGATCCTATTTACAAGAAGAATTATTGTCTATTTGGCGAAAAAATAAAGTAACAGTCGTTTTAATTACTCATAGTATTGAAGAAGCTTTACTCTTGTCAGACAAAATTATCTTGATGTCAAGTGGACCATCTGCAACAATTTCTGAGGAAATTTCAGTTGATTTGGACAGACCACGTGATAGGCAAAATATAGAACAAGACCCTAAATATTTAAAAATAAAAATGCGTCTTGAGAAGCATTTATTAAGAGAAACAAGAGCAGTAGAAGAGGTGACTTAGCTTCTCCTACTAAAAAAAAATTAAAATTTATCATGACTTTACCATCATTAACTAAATTATTATTAAAAGCAAAAAAGGAAAAAAATCTATCATTTGAAGATTTAGGAAATTTAATTAATCGAGATGAAGTTTGGGTAGCAAGTCTTTTCTACGGTCAAGCCACTGCTTCAGAAGAGGAAGCTACTTCTTTGATAGCCGCACTAGACTTGACCTCAGATTTAAAAGAAGATTTATCAACTCCTCCAGTTAAAGGATGTTTAGACCCTGTTATTCCTACGGATCCTCTTATCTATAGATTTTATGAAATAATGCAAGTTTATGGACTCCCAATGAAAGATGTTATTCAAGAAAAATTTGGAGATGGCATTATGAGTGCAATTGACTTTTCTATTGAAGTTGACAAGGTCGAAGACCCAAAGGGAGATAGGGTTCTAGTTAAAATGTGTGGGAAATTCTTACCCTATAAAAAATGGTAGTTGAATTGATTTAATGATTTCTTAATTCAAGAATATATAAAATACTTTGTAAATTAGAATCTTTATTATCAATAAATTTTTTAATTAATCATCATTCTCATTTAACTGTAAGGTTTTATTGATTTCACTCTCAAATTCTTTAGAAGCAGTTTGTATTCCTTTTAAAGTTTTACCTATAGTCTTACCAAGTTGAGGCAGACGTTTAGGACCAAAGATAAGTAAACCTAGAATTAAAATTACAATTATTTCTGGTAAACCAATTCCAAATATATTCATTAGAAATTTATAATTGATTATTATGTTAGAAAAATTTCAATTTTTATAAAGTAATCAAAGTAACAAATGATAATTTTTATTTAATCCGAATTTTTTAATATGGAACGAAGTTGGGATCCTTATTATAAGTATTTTAAAGAATTTGATTTTAATCTTTTTGAAATATTTTTACATAAAGAATTTCAAAAAGAAATTCTTGATTTAGGTTATCTAGAGCAAAATGAAATCAATCAATTTGTTCTTAATCCTGGTCAGTTTTGCGTTGTAAATGGTGTGATAAAGATAGTTCACGATTTGCCAATATTTTTAAATGATAAAAAATTTAAAGACAATTTGAATATAGAAAAATGGAAACTTGATTCTTACAATCTTCTATCAATTGATATTAAATGGGTAAAGGAGTCCTCCATAAAAATAATCTAAGTTGATTCTTAAAGATTAAAATTTAAGTTTTGTTTTTACTCTATTTTTATTTTCAGAATTAAATTTAAAAAGTCCCGAATCAGTAAATATAGTCAATTCATCGCCATATGATTTCTGGATAGATAAACCTTCAGATTCTAAATTTTTAACAAATACATTTCCAACTAGTTTTAAAGTTTTCGCATCTTTGTCGTAAGTAAGCTTATTTGAGGAGGCTTCAAAATTATTGTTAGTACTTTTGATAATTACATTTCCAATAGCTTCAAAATTGCCTTTAATACTTTGTATTTGAGAATCAGATGTAACCGTGTAATTCAGTTTCTCTTGTGCAAATGAAATTTCAGTGAAAAGAAATAGCACTGCTGAAAGTAGTGAGAGTTTCATTCACTCAATAAGTTCAAGATTATAAACAGTATCAACACAGTTGTTATCAATATCCCATTGTTTTAATTCTGGTTGTTCAAGCATGGAACCAAACTTTTCCAAATCAGAACAGCTCATAAGAATCATTGCTTTATGTTCATTAACTTTGATTATCTCCAGCTCAGAACAAAAAACGTATCCTTGTTCTTTATCTACTTTTTTAACCATTGCTTCAAATTCAGAGAAAGGGCAACCAAATGTCGAGACAACTAAAGTATTAGGCATAGAAAAAGGAGCTAGTTGCTCCTTATTTTAGATCGACTGTCAATCACTTTCTATGAGTAGACTTTGGCAACTAATGGACCAGCTTCCTCATCAGTAAATACAGGTGTGGTTTCCCAATTTAGAAATTCACCCCATTCAGCGGCATGTTGATATATTGCTTTTGGATCATCAGTCTTTAAAACTATCCAACCCTCTAAAGAACCAGGTGCGTGATATCTTCCAATCATCTCAACTCCAGGATAATCTCCCCCACCACCAAGAAATTTTTCTGCACCTTTTTGATGATATCCGGCCTTAAATGACCAATGCTGAACATAAAGCATTTTATTTTTTAATTTTTATTGGCTTTCTATTACTAGCAAAATAAATAATTCCTGAAAATAAATATTACTAATTGCCCATTTTTTTAGATCGACTGTCAATGATAAAAGTTTGTATCAAAAAAGAGGTTGAACTCAGCCTTTAAATGAAAACAACCTCTTTAGGAATACTTAGCTTATTTTTATTTAATAGGATTTGGCTGTTTAAACCAATCTCATTAAATTCTCTGGTGGACTATCAATCATTTCTGATCCCTCCATTTGATTAACTAGAAATTACTATGGATAATATTTTCTGTATATCGGTATTAATGCCGATTTTTAATATAGAAAGCCAATACTAATAAAACTACAGTAAAACTTAAAACAATAATCCCAATGTCTGGTTGCTTTGCATTTGTGAAATAAGTAGGATTTTCTACTGGAATTTCAATTATTTCTCCTTCTTCAATCATTACTTATATGTATTGAGTAAAAATATATAAAATCCCAACAATACTAATGTTGCTGTACCTACACCAATAACTGTAGCTGGTTGATTATTCCAAAGTTGATTAAAAAATTCCATTTATTTTAATTTTCTTGTTCCACCATAAGAATATTGGCTTTCTTTTGAAACAATATGCCAACACTTTTTACAGCAAAAAATCCACCTTTTATAATTTATAGATTTTACTCTGTAATGGATCACATCTTCCTTATTGCATAAATCACACTTTTTCATTTTTTTATCATTTTAAAAGTTAAATACGCAAAGCCACCAAGTAATAACAGACTAATAACTCCATAAGTAATTGCTATTCCATACATAATTATTCTTCCGAGTTATATCTCAAAATAGTTGCAATTGAACTCTTGTCACTTGAGGTAAGTTCTCTATCTTGATATTTCCATTCAAACCATGTAATACATTCATTTAACTTTGGATTTTCCTTATAAGTTTTTTTCCAGTTTTGTATCCAATTGGCTAATGCACTTGCTTCATCTGTATTTAACATTATCCATCTAACCTATCTGCGTAATCTCTTAAAACTTCAGCCATCTTTTGGGGTGGAATTTCTTCTTGATATTCTCTACATAAATCAAAAAATTTATCTAAGAAATCTTTCATTGAAGAGGACATGAAAAAAGGGGCTTCTGTACCTTCTACTTTAGATCGACTGTCAATAAGTAACTTAATGGTTCAAGTAGTTAGTGTTTCATTAACGATATAGAGCTACTGTTTCATCTAAATCTGCGCAAGGTTCAATAGTAATCTCCATTAATTCTCTCCAAGGTCGCCATTGACGCCAAATAGTTTCTAGAGAATCCGTATTTACCACAGAGTAACCGTTTCCATGTTGAGGTAAGAAAATCCAAGATTTAACGTTATATCCCTCTGGTCTATTTTGTGGACCTCCTTTGTCGTACCATTCAGTTAGCATTTTCGCCCCTTTCTCTTGGGCGTTTGCGTCAGAAAATTTATAAGAAATTAGAAAAAGCATTAATGAAAATGAGCTAATTTGCCCTTATTTTAGATCGACTGTCAATATCAAATCCCTAGCTCTGTGAGTCCAGGAAAATCTTTTGGACGGGGTCCATCTCCCCATGTAAAAAGACAATCTTTTTTATCTATAGAAATATCATTTATGCTCGCCTCTCTTCTACTCATTAAACCTGTTTCAGAAAATTCCCAATTTTCATTACCATATGCACGAAAATAATTAAATTCTGGATCGTGCCATTCATATTGAAAACGTACAGAAATTCTATTTTTATCATAAGCCCATAATTCTTTGATAAGTTTATAGTCAATTTCCTTGATCCATTTGCGTTTTAAAAACTCTATAATTTCTTCTCTTCCTTTAATAAATTCGCTTCTATTTCGCCAAAAACTATCTTCTGTATAAGCATGTGATACTGTTACAGGATCTTTTGTATTCCATGCATTTTCAGCTAATCTTACTTTTTTAATAGCTGTTTCAAAATTGAACGGAGGAATAGGTGGTTTTATTGACATTTAATATTTAATAAATTTACTTACTTAATAATATTTAGAAAAAACATCAATCGCCCCTATTTTTATATTGAAAATTTAAGAAACTTTTTTCTTTATAAGTTATTTTTAATTTGAAAAAAATATTTGCATAATTTCTTACAACTGGTAATTTTAGTTGACTTGGATAACTCAAATGCAAGATCAAAGAATTGAAAAGATAGCAGCAGTCACAGTAAACATAACTAAGGTTCTGGCAATAATTTATTTTGGCTTAGTAGAAGTATTTAAAATAGGCAAATTAACTAGAAAGATATTAGTTACTGAATCTAATAATTCTCAAAAATGGGCTTCAAAAACTTATTCAATTTTAAAAATACGACAAGCTAGACAAAAACTAGCAGCATAAAAAATTAGTTATTTTTAAGCCGCATTATATTCATCCCTATCTTCAAGCTCTCTCATAAATCTTTTATCTCCTATAAAATATTTTTTTATATTTAACTTTTCAGCTTCCTTTGCACTTGAAGGCATCTTTAGCCATTCAATAGGTATATCTTTTTTATATTTTATTTCATCATTTTCCACTAATAAAAATTTTGGTTTGTTTTAAATGACTGTTTTAAAGTTAATTACGTTTCCTCATTTGTTCAAACATTGTTAGGTATTGAAGAGGAAATACATCCGCTAAGTTTTCAATCCTTTCATCATCTAACTCAACCCCTTCGGGCAGTTTTTTTATTAATTTTGGAATAGCCAATTTTGTAGCATCTTTACAAAAATTGATTCTATATACTGACTCTTTTTGAATGGTCTCTTTAATTGACCCATCTTTTTCAAAAATAGAATTTATATCGAGATTGTTTCCCTTCAAGAGAGCAATCAATACGCCATCAGCAATCCTAAGTGCTTCTTTTGAATCTTTTCCATTTTTAATCCCAAATACCCATGTGCAAGCACCTACTCCAAAAGCTCTTGCAATACATTCATCATTACCTATTTCATCACAAGGCAATTTGAATGAATCCTCAATTTTCTTTAAGTCATAACCTTTTTCTCCCTCTGGAAAACCAGCAGAAGTTTTAATTGGAGAAATTAAACTTATTAATAGTGATAGAAGAAATAATTTTTTCATTTGGTAGAAGGATTTAAAAATAATTTGTTTTCTGATTTAACATTTAATTGTTTATGATCTCAGTATGACTTTAAGTTCTTACAGAATGCATAGAATTTATCTGGCAGCGACCATGGGCTATGGCCTCGGTTCTGATGATCCTGAGGAAGTTGCATACTACAAGAAATTAAGGAAAGAAATGGATGAAATGAAGAAGGATGTGGTTAAAAAAGGTATCCCACTTACATGGGATATCCCAGATGGAATGGATAAATGAATCTGAATACTTTTTTATTAATTGATGGGAGTCTTATGCTTATTGGATTTCCTTTACTGATGATCCTCAAAGGCAAAAAGAGGACTCCCTAATTCAATTATTTAACAGCGAAAGTTACTCCCATTACGGCAGTAATATCTTTCTTTATAGTAGACGTGTCATAAGATCCCCAGCTGCTTACACTTGTGGAATTAGGAACTGTTATCTGAAAAACTCCAGTATTAACTCTTTTCAAACCACCTACTTCAGAACCTGCCTGTAAAGCAATTGCCTCGGCTCTTACTCTTGCATCTTTCGCTGCCTTAGCGAGCATATCAACTCTTTTATCAGCAAGTTTTGAATAGGTAAATTCAGGACGACTTGGTTTTACTCTTACACCTTTACCAAGCAATTCTGTTATCTGACTATGAGTCTTCTGGATGTTATAAACATCCCTACTCTCAATCTCAATATTCTGATAAGTGATCCATTCAGTTCTAATGATTTCATTAGTCTTTGGATGCTTAGTTTTATATTCACTAATACTTGCAGGACCAAGATAAACGTCTTGCTTCACGCTGTCCTTAATTCCATTGGCGTTAAGAAATTCCATTGTCTTGTTTATAGACTGTTTATGCTTGGTAAATGAGTCAATCTGAGTTTTACCTGAGGTCTTTACCTGGACAGACCATTTTGCTATATCACTTTCAAAACTCTCAGTACTAGCACCAGTAACAGTAATCGTATTCTCCACAGTCCTGAACCCTCTGACAAGAACAGTGGATGCACCTATAAAACCCCCAAGAGACAAAACTGCCATTGCAAATACGAGTGGCGGGGTACGGCGAATAATACTCAGAGAATCGCCTGGAAGCGACCTGAGATATTTAATGATTTTCATTTTTATAAGTATGTGTGTAGGAACTTTTTAACAGCTGAACCGAAAGGAAAATATTTTTAAAAACCCTGATCTCAAATCCTTCAGTTCTATTTGGCCATTAAGGGAAACATCTTAAGTTGATGTGCCAATTTTGGAGTCGGTTACTAATATTGCCAAATGAAATAATGATACGCAAGAAGTATATTTGTATTATGAATAAAGGTAATTAGAATTAATTACATAAATAATATTTTTACTGATGAAGAGTTAATAGATTTAGTCTCTAAAATTTATCTAAATTTCAAATTCTTCTCTTGAAATTACAGTGTCGAAAAGTCCAACTTCATCATGAGTATTTTTTGTTAGACCGATATAACTAAGGCTCGAGTCCTCATATCTTTTGAAATTATAAATAGCATCATTCATCAAACTACTATTAAAGACATTTAGGCTAATAAGTAAATCAAAATCTTTGAGACTAAGACCAGTAACCTTTTTAAAAAGTCCTGGCTCTAATTGTGTAATTACATCTTTTAAAGACCTTTCTCTGTAATCAGTTAAATACATGAATATTGGAATTCTGGTAGCAAACTTGATAAGTTGCTTTTGAATTTTTTTTCTTAGATTGATAAATTCTTTTTCCTGTTCTGTTAGTTGTTTTTTTTCTTTTTTATTTAATTCCTCCTCATTAGCTTTTGTTTTTAAATTTTTTATTGATTCTGAGGAATTGATTATCGAAGTTATATCCTCATTTAGACTCCTAAATCCTTCAATAGCTTGTAAGGCTTTCATTGCTTCATCGTTACCCATAAGCCTTTCTAAAGTTGAATTATCTACGTTAACTAGAAGCGCACTTTCCCAACGACGAGCTAAAAGAGTAGCGGTTGTTCCGCTTATTGTCATGTCCAAAATTGATGTAGCATCTACCTCAATCATTGAGCTACCGTCATAAGATAAAACTGGTAAGAATTTTATAAACTCACCAACTTTTTTTTCAGGATCATTTTCTTGATAATTCAAGTTACAACTATAGTCTGAAATCTGAGTTAGAGCTCTGTTAGGAGCAAAATCAAATACATAACAATTATGCTTTAGGACGTCTTTCTCATTAGGCGATTTACTATCTGGATTTTCTATTTCCCATGGTGTTTGAACTCTGAAGGCAGATTGAAAATATGTTTCGGGACTTGATATATTTCTAAGCATGAATATCCCACTCCAGGGTTTAACAGAGACACCAGTTGTTAATTTTCCGCAAGAAAGTGTTATTGATTTTGACTCAAGTGGATTATCCATAGCATCCCTTACAGGCCATAAGGCTTTCAGACCAAGACCTGCTTTATTACCTGCAGCAACAATAATTTTATAACTATGAAAAAAAGTATTTTGTCTCTCTTGAAGTAAATTTCTCATCGCAAAACACGATGAAACATTTGGTAGGTACCAAAAAGTATGGCTAAGTAGTGATAATAATCTACTATCACTAAAAGGATAGGGTGGTTTCTTATCTTTTAATTTTAAAGTTGTTTTAATTTCTTCTAAATTTTGACCTCTAATAAGATCTAACCATTTTTGTACTTCATCTTTATAAATAAATTCAGAAGCATCGTCCTCATATTTTGCAGAGAAGAAGGTATTGAGATCAAATTCATCAAATTCCCCCTCATTTGCAACTTCTAAAATATAATCCGGCACTTTATAAGTCATTAAAATCATTCTTGGTAATGATGAATATGGATTTTTATCACCTACCCAATTATTTTTTGCATTTTGTTCATCTGAATAGGTCCAATTAAAAATTTGTTCTTCAATGAATTCTCCAGTTGATATTGCTCTGAAAGGCGTTCCTGAAAGATATAAATAAAAATTTGTTGAGATTGGCATATTTTCCTCTTTAAAAAAAGATATACCTTCACCCTCTTGCAGCTTTATTTCTTTATTTTCTTCCCCCTCAAATAGCTCTTTCGCTCTTTCTCTCCACGCCCCATAATGATATTCATCTAGTATTACGCAATCCCATTTTATGGTGTGAACCCATTCATTTTTTGGTTTAATTCCCCCTGCATTGTTTTTTCCAAGAAAATCTTGAAATGATCCAAAACAAACAAAAGGTTTACTTTTATCAGCTTCTCCAAATGACATCCCATTTCTGTTTATAAATTGCCAACCTTCAAAATCAATATGTGTAAGTAAATCCTCTTCCCACGCACTTTGAACTGCTGGTTTAAAAGTTAAGACAAGCACTTTCGTCCATTTCATTTCTAAAGCCAACTTATAAGCTGCAAAAGTTTTACCAAATCTCATTTTTGCGTTCCATAAGAAATGGGGAACTTTATTAGATTTTTCCTTTATGAAACCATTTATATAATTTTTTGTTTTCTCTATCGCTTCTTTTTGTTCTGGACGAAGTCCAAAATTATTTGGCCTGCCCTCTACTCCAATATCTCCAAAAGCAACTAGATCTATAGCAGCATTCACATCAGTTACTTTGCAGCGGAACCACTCACCGGCTGGATTAGGAAAACCTTTAGCTCTTAAAATTTTATGAACATCTTTATCAATAAAAGAAGTCCCATCTTTCCTAATAGCACTTCTATCTAAATGAATAGTATATGTTTCTTCTCCGGGAGTAATTATGGGATACTGTGCTTCAACTCTTTGCTTAACAGTATTTTTAGATGTGAATCCTACTTTTAATAAACCTTGATATTGCGGATGTGAATCAGAATAAGCATATATCTTGGGATTCCCTTCATACCTTTTATAGAAAAAGTCTTTAGCCATATTATTCCATTTTCATAATGGTCTTTTCAATAAAATTTATTTCCTCACTATCTAGTTCATACTTTGAATAAAGCTCGTTATCAGAGTACTTTTTATTCCAATTAAGTTTTGGTACAAATGCAAATCTTCCTTTTGTTATATGTTGAGAAACAGTCATCTGAGCAATTAGAAATCTAGTAAATTTAAGTTTTAGAAATGCTTCTAAATTCTCAGCCATTTCTTGGTTATCAAAAGTATCTATAACTAAATAAGTTTCAGTACATACTGTATTTGGAGGTGCTAAAAATAATTTTGCTAAAACCTTTCTCTCCCCATTTTTATTTGGTTGTCCAGCATGATCATAGGAAATGTTAGAGGTTAAGACTTTCCATTTTGGTATTAATTCTTTATTGTTAAGCACCTCACCTGAAGATATTTTGCCCTCACCTTTACTTGTTATGAGATTTAAGTCTCCCGTCTCTTTTGCTTTCACTGTTGTTGTCAAACCAAATGCTGCTCGACTACTAACGACAGAATCCAAAGTTAATTCATTTTTGGTTCTGATTTTTTTAATTATGTTTGAAGCTATTCCAAACCTTATAAAGGTGTCGAATTCATTTAATTTTCTATAAGAAATTTGTTTCTCATCTCTCCAGTTATTTATTACTTCAGTTAAGCCTTCATAATCTCTTTGCCAATGAAAATAGCAAACCCCACCTGCTATATCAACTCCTGGAAAACAATCTTTTGCTTCAGGATAATCAACAATTTTTTTTATTCTTTTATCATTCAACATTTCATTTCTGAATTCGTCTAATCCTTTACCCCCTGCATACCACCTTGATGGAATAATCATTAATAAATGTCTAGGATTTAATTTCTTCGCCTGTTCAATAAACCTATTGTAAATTGGTTTAGCACTCTTACCAAAACCACTATCAGATATTTGATAAGGGGGATTGCCAATAACTACATCAAATTTCATATCAAAAAATAAATTAGGATTATCTTTATGAATGAATGGGTAAGCATATGTTTCTAACTCATCATTCCTATTGTAGGCATCCTGCGGGGCTCCACAATATTTACATCGTGAATTTACCCATAAATGATTTGATCGACTATAAAAAATATTTCCACTCTCATTTACTGATGCATCAAAAAGAGAATATTTGCTATCAGCTTTTTTGGAACAGTACAAAGTCCTCCTACCCATGAGGCTTGTTAGTTCAGTTGTCGCGATTCCAAAAACTTGATTTTTAAAAATATTCTCAATACGTTTCGTCTTCTCAGGTAATGTATTTACTAATTGCTTATCTAATCTTTTAGCTATTTCCCTTAAAAATATTCCTGATTTCAAGCATGGGTCTATAAACGTAGAAGTTTTATCCTCAAAAATTTCTTTTGGCAAACTGTCCAAGATTTCATTGGCTAATGATGGAGTGGTAAAGACTTCATCGCTACTCAAATTAGCTAAACAATTTAGTACATCAGGATTATGTCTCTTTTTCATTTTTATTAATCTTCAGGAAATGAATTAAATCAAACTCAGCAATAGGCTCTGGTATAAAAGCTAATTCACCAAGATCTGAAAACAATGGCAATGCATTTAGTTCTTCATTATTAATGATTGATTTGAAAGAATAGTCAAGTCGTTTCACTTTATATTTGGATATTAAACTCCATTTTGAAAAAATAATAGGTGTATCACTTGAAGGGAGCTTTAAAGTCAATGCATCCCCCCAAGTAATATTTTTTGATAAAAGAAATTTAATTACTCCAAAGAAATCAGTATCTTCTTTGTATTTATTCTCGTAAAATTTTTTTATTTTTTTAAAAAGTCTTAATTGACATTTAGAAACATTTTCCTTCTGGATATCAATACCATAAAGGGATGAGACAGCAAGAAATATATCTATTTGATAATTTAATTTTATTGATTTATTTAACAATGAAATTGACTTAAGCTTTCTATCAAGTACTTCTATTAAAAAATTGCCATCGCCACATGCAGGCTCTAAAAAAGTAGAATCTAATCTTCTTGTTTCTTCATCAACAATATCCAGCATTCCATTAACTTCGTTTGATGAAGTGAAAACTTCTCCATATTTTTCAATTTTTGTTTTAATATTCTTAATCATTCCGTAATTCTAAAATTTCGAAAAATTTATACAACTAAGTTTTTAAAAATATTACCTTTATCTACATACTATAAAAATTTAAAATGTGGGAAAAACGTGGGCAAAAGTCAACCTCTAGTGAACATTTACGAACAATACAAAACACTAGCATATCGCTACTAATAAGGTTATGACTAATAATTCTAGTTATAGCTTATTTTGCACGGTTGCTTTGGGAGCACTAGGTCGCAGGTTCCAATCCTTTAGCCCTGACTCTAGAAATCCAAGTTATAAAAAAGCTTCCTTAGACTCACTTTTTTTAGATAATTATGATGAAATACGTTTCCATCATAATCCCAAAAAAAATGGAATCTCTATTTTTTTTTGATAACCATTAACACTATTTTTAATTGTTGTAATTTTGCATCATCGTATCCCGAAATTTCCTTTCGATGGGTAAGGTTTGAGAGGTTCTTTTGTTTGCAGAACCTAGTCCTTCGTTATAAACATATAAAAGTTTGGTCCTACCGCTATTTTCGCCATTCACTCTAAATCCACGACCAAAATTAGTGCAGATATTTTTTCTTAATTCTTTTTCCCAAGAAGTGCTGTTAGCACTAGTCATTATAAAAATGTAATTAGTGCAAATATAAGTGCAGAATTGCTATATTGTCGATATATCTAGATATATTTGGTGTTTATAGATTCTTCTTGAATTTCTTAAAAGCTAGTGATAGAGAGGTTTCGAGGTATGCCCTCGTCGGGACTTGAACCCGAGACCTCTCCCTTACCAAGGGAGTGCTCTACCGCTGAGCTACAAGGGCTGAAAAAAAGTGGGCCGGGTTGGATTTGAACCAACGTAGGCAGAGCCAGCGGATTTACAGTCCGCCCCCTTTAACCACTCGGGCACCGACCCCCACTATTTGAACTTATCAGTTAATGGTCACTTTGTGTGAAAATGTTTTGGTTTTTTTGTTTCTTTCTAGATAGCATTTAAAAGAAAAGACTTAATTGCTGATGAATATTTTATTGATAAATGGGCCAAACCTTAATTTGTTGGGTACTAGAGAACCTGAAATATATGGAAATAAAACCTTGAATGATATTGAAAAAGATTTAAACAAAGTTGCTAAGGAAAAAAGTATTAATCTTGAATGCTTTCAAAGTAATCATGAAGGTGAAATCGTTGATAAAATACAATCCTCGGTAAGTAGTATCAGTGGAATCCTTATTAATGCCGGTGCTTTTACTCATACTTCAATTTCTATAAGAGATGCTTTAATTGGATCAAAAATCCCATTTGTAGAACTACACATATCAAATATCTTTAGCAGGGAAGAATTTCGAAAAGAATCTTTTCTTACAGACAAAGCAATAGGAATAATTAGTGGATTTGGTATTACAAGTTATTTTCTTGCTCTTGAGGGAATAATTGAATTTTTAAGTATTAATAATTAAATGCTAGTAGATTTTAAAAGGCCCTCTTCTAATATTAAATATTTATCCTCATTATCCTCAGAAAGTTGGCTAGAGCAAGCTTTATCGAATCCAATAGAGATACTTATTGATCATGCTCATTGTGAAAGAAAAGCTGCTGGAGTTGCAATTCAATTAATGTTTAGATATCCATCTGAACCTGACCTGGCAGAAGTTTTGAGCCCCATAGCAAGGGAAGAGTTGGAGCATTTTGAAAAAATACTGGTTTTACTAAAGGATCTTGGTCATTCGCTTAAAGCTCTTAAGCCTCCCCCATATGGAGCTGAATTGGCGAAATGTGTCAGGAAAGAGGAACCATATAGAATGTTAGATAGTTTCTTAATAGCAGGACTTATTGAAGCAAGAAGTCATGAAAGATTAAGTTTACTAGCATTGAATTCTGAGCACAAATCTTTCAAGTTGCTTTATGTGTCTTTACTTGAAAGTGAAGCAAGACATTTTGGAATTTATTGGAAACTAGCACAGACTAAATTCTCTAAAAATGAAACTAACAAAAGATTAGAGGAATTATCTAATATTGAATCGGAGATCTTATCCCAAACGTTTGCTTTGCCAAGAATTCATAGTTAATTGAATTTTGTTATTAATTTATGGGAATTAGAAATACTCTAAAAAATCTGCTTGGTTTTAAAAGTGATCTTGCATCATTAACAGTAGTTGGTGTAGGTCCTGGAGATAGTTCTTTACTAACTTTTGCTGCAGTAGAAGCAATTAAAAAAGCAAAACTTATAGTTTTCCCAATTTCAAGTGATAATAGAAAGAGTGCATCTGCGGAAATAGTCAAAAAATATATCAAATTCAAGAAAAAAATACCCATTATTTTTCCAATGGCAAGACAAGAATTTGATCCAGATCAAATCTGGTCTAGTGCTGTGGATATAATTGTTAAATCTGTTAGAAACAATAAATCTGTTGCTTTACTTTGTCTTGGAGATCCTTCACTTTATGCAAGTTCCTCAAATATTCTGAGAATAATAAATAATAATTATCCTGAAATAATCACAAAGACAATACCAGGGATATCATCTATCTCAGCAGCAGCAGCTTTAAGTAATTTTGATTTAGTAAAGAAAGGCGAGGCTTTGATAGTAAAAGAATGTCCTTCTTCTAAATCCGAATTAATAACTCTAATAATTCAGACTAAAGCAAATAAAACAGTTTTAGTACTTATGAAAGTTGGGAAAAGATGGGGGTCAGTTAAAGAAATTTTAAAAAAAGAGAAAATCATTAATAAAGCTTTAATCGCTTTAAATGTAGGGATGCCTGATCAAATTATCCAACATGCTTCAAAATATAATGTGGAGACAATGCCTTATTTTTCTTTAATTTTGATAAGACCTAATTAATGAATAAGGACAAATTTCTAAGAAATGATTTTAAATGGTCCATAAGTAGGCAAATATTGTCTCTAATACTTGAAGATAAAGTAAGTGATATTTTTGTATGTGAATTAGTATGGGAAAGACTTTTTTATATCAATGAACCTTCTATTGATGGATGGACTTCAAGTTCCTTAACTCCATCATATTGGTCAGAAAAATTTTCAAAAGCCCCTCAAATTATTTCAGAACGATCAGCTTCTGTTCATTTGACACGATCTATACCGAAAGATCACAAACAAAATTTAAAAAAAGTTCTAAATTTTAAAGGTTATAAAATTAACGAACTCTATCCTAGAAGAACAAGAAGAGCAACTGCTGTCAATTGGCTTATCTATTGGTCTATTGACTCGAGTTCTTCTTTAGATGATTTTCCTAAGTTACCTAAAATATCTCCCCCATCTCCTAATCCAGCAAAAGGTCATTTTGGAGATCCTGAAATCAAATAAATACTCCTGGATAGAGTAAAAGATAGTATTGAGGTTATAGTTGTAATAGATCTAATTTTTTTAGGGGAATAATTGACTCTTCCATCAATAGCAATAATCGGAAGACCTAATGTTGGGAAGTCTACTTTGGTTAATAGGTTATGCCAAAGTAATGACGCAATTGTATTCGATAAACCAGGAGTTACTAGAGATAGAACTTATCAAAATGCTTCTTGGGCTGGGAGGGAATTTCAAGTTGTTGATACGGGAGGATTAGTTTTTGAAGATGATAGTGAATTCCTCCCCGAGATTCGCACTCAAGTATTTTTAGCATTAGAAGAGGCTTCTCTTGCTTTGTTTGTAGTTGATGGAAATCAAGGTGTAACTGACGGTGACTTATCCATAGCAAAATGGCTGAGAAATTCAGCTTGTAAGACAATTGTTGCAGTAAATAAATGTGAATCTACATCCTTAGGAGTTTCTTTGGCCTCTGAGTTCTGGAAATTGGGTTTAGGTGAACCTTATCCTGTCTCTGCTATTCATGGCTCTGGAACGGGGGATCTATTAGACCTTGTTATTGATGGATTCCCTAAAGATTTAAATGTTGAAGATAAAGAGGATAAAATAATGATGTCAATTATTGGGAGACCAAATGTTGGTAAATCGAGTTTGTTAAATGCTATTTGCGGAGAAAAAAGAGCAATAGTTAGTGATATAAGTGGGACTACAACTGATTCAATAGATACTCTTATTAAGAAAGATTCCCATCTATGGAAAATAGTGGATACAGCAGGAATAAGAAGAAAAAAAAATGTAAAATATGGAACTGAATTTTTCGGAATTAATAGAGCTTTTAAATCTATTGATAGAAGTGATGTTTGTGTCCTAGTTATAGATGCTATAGATGGAGTGACTGATCAAGATCAGAAATTGGCAGGGCGAATAGAAGAACAAGGTAGAGCATGTGTAATTGTAGTGAATAAATGGGATCTTGTAGAGAAGAATAATTCCACAATCTATCAAGTTGAAAAAGAACTTAGATCAAAATTATATTTTTTGCATTGGTCAAAAATGATTTTCATTTCAGCTTTGACTGGTCAAAGAGTTCAAAATATTTTTGAGCATGCTCTTAGTGCTGTAACGCAACATAGAAGGAGAGTTACAACTTCAGTCGTTAATGAAGTTCTTAAGGAGGCTCTTGGATGGAAAAGTCCACCAACAAAGAGAAGCGGAAAACAAGGAAGACTTTACTATGGGACTCAAGTAAAAAACCAGCCTCCAACTTTTACTCTTTTTGTAAATGACCCTAAATTATTTGGAATTACATATAGAAGATATATTGAAAAACAAATAAGATTAAATCTTGGGTTTGAAGGGTCTCCAATAATTTTACTTTGGAGAGGAAAACAGCAAAGAGACCTAGAAAAAGAGACATCAAAAAAGAATATTAATATTATTCAAAAAGATTAATGAATATTCTCACTAAATTTCCTATTGGACAATATGTTGATGGTAATAGAAGTTGGTTAAGAATTGTCGACAGTAGATTAAAGATAATTGCAGTATTTATTTTTCTAATTACTCCAATCTGGGCAGGCCCATTGTGGAGACTAAGTTTAGTTATTTGTTTGCTATTTATTACTTTTATCAGTTTGTTACCCTTTAGAGTTTGGTGGCGATCACTTCTCTTCCTTTTAGGATTATCAATGATAATTGGATTAATATCAACAATAGCATTTTCTGATATTCAATCTCTTGATAGCTCTTTAAGAGATCCGAATGAATTGAACTTGATTTTAGAAAGTCAGAAAACTTGGAATATTTTAGAAATTCCATCTAAGAAAATAGGATTTATAACTCTTGGGTCTTATAACTTATCTTGGAAAGCTTTCGAGTTAGGAATAAAAACTTCAACATTAATATTTACTGTTATTCATAGTGTGAATTTGATGCTGTTAACAACATTACAGGAGGATATAGTCTGGGCCTTAAGTTGGTTTATGATTCCTTTTAGAAAAGTTGGGTTGCCTATTGATAAATGGCTTTTCCAATTACTTTTAGCATTGCGTTTTATTCCTTTAGTTCAAGAAGAATTACAAAACATAATTAAATCAGTATCAGTTAGATCAATAAATCTTAGAAGTTTGGGTTTTAAGAAATCTATTAATGTTTTATTAACAATAATTGAAAGACTTTTTTTAAATATATTCTTAAGAATTGATCAAGGGGCAGATTCGTTACTTTCTAAAAAAAAAATAACTATAAAAACTTATAGATATAAAGCTTTTGATAAAAAAAATTCCCTAACTTTTATTTTTAATTCATTATCGATTTGTTTTATATGCATAGCAATTTTTCTTAGAAAACAGTATGGTGCATTGTAAATAAATAATTTTTTAGTTTGAGTTCAGAGCGTTATTTAAATCACCCAACATTTGGAATGTTATATCAAGTCTCTCTAGGGATTGAGGGAAAAGATATTTATGCGACTTTGTATGCACAAAAAATGTTTTTTTTAGTAGAAGTTAAACAACGAGAAGTCTTTTTTGAAGTTATACCCTATTTAGATGCTCGAAATCAGTCTGAATTAAACTTGCAAAGAGCAAGAAGACAAGGATCAGAAGATTTCTCAAAATGGGATAATTTATTTAGACAAACTTTTTTATAAAATTTGGAAATTTCAAATTACTTGCAAATTAAAAAACAATTACCTCTTAATGTAAATTTACTGGCTGTGAGTAAAGGGTTTAGTAGTAAAGAAATCAAAATTATAAATAATTTAGGACAAAATGATTTTGGGGAAAGTAGATTTCAAGAAGCTATTGAGAAGAAAATCTTATTAGATGATTTAAAAAATATAAAATGGCATTTCATCGGAAGAGTGCAGACTAATAAAATAAGAAAAATAGTCCAAAATTTTGAATATATTCATTCTGTAGACTCATATGAAAAATTGTTAAAGATTTCCAATGTTTCATTTGAAGAGAAGAGAAATCCAATAGTAATGTTGCAAGTTAAATTAAGTGATGATCCAAATAAAGGAGGATTTAATCCTAAAGTATTGCTAGAAAAATGGGATCAGATTAAGGAATTTAAAAGTATCAAAATTAAAGGCCTAATGACTATCAACCCAAAGGGTTTGAGTTCAATAGAAAATATTAAACTATTTAAAAAATGCAGGTACCTAGCAGATTCCCTCAAACTTCAGGATTGTTCAATGGGAATGTCTGGAGACTGGGAGGAAGCGGTTAAAGCAGGATCTACTTGGCTAAGGTTAGGATCAACAATTTTTGGTAACAGAACATATTAGTCAGCAATTAATTATATTTTATAAAAATCTTGTTTTTAAACTTGCAGTAAACTATAAGTAACGTTATTTAAGTATAGGTAGTTTATTCATTCATAAAAGATGGATACCTTACTAAAGGTTTTTTGGCCTTAGTTATCAATTTCAAGAGGATTTAAAAGTGTCACTTATTTCTCGATTAAAGGCAGTTGTTGCAGGGGATGATTTTCTGGATGATGATTTTGATGAGTTGGATTATGCATCAGAGGATGAATTTAATGGTAATGATGATTTAAAACAAAATTATAAAAAATCGAATGCACTTTCAAATTCAAATCCATTTGAATTTATGAACAATAATAGGACATCAAATGTGGTAGGAATGCCAGGTATTGCTAATTCATCTTCAGAGGTAAACTTGATGGAGCCTAGAAGTTTTGATGAAATGCCTCAAGCAATACAGGCATTAAGAGAAAGAAAGACTGTAATTTTAAATTTGACTATGATGGATCCTGATCAAGCACAAAGAGCTGTTGATTTTGTTGCAGGAGGTACATATGCAATAGATGGTCATCAAGAAAGAGTCGGTGAAAGCATTTTTCTTTTTGCTCCTAGTTGTGTAAATGTAACTAGTTCTTTCCCAGAGGAGGCTTCTCCCTCTAATGTTTCAAGCAAAAAAACATCTCAATATAAATTTGAAACTAACACAACTCCAGAGCCAGCTTGGGGAGAATCTAAACTATCGGCTTACAATTAACTAATCTGTGACAAGTAAAATTGCAGTAATTGGGTTTGGAAATATTGCAAAAGCTATTATAACTCCGCTATTTGATAAAAAATTACTAAAACCAAAGGATGTTTATTGTTTAGTAAATACAAAAAAAAGTTTAGAAAATATTAGAAAAAACTATAAATATGATATTAATATTTTTCAGGCAAACTCCAAAGGTTCGGAAATTATATGGGATTGCGAAGTTAAATTTCTCTCTGTAAAGCCTCAGCAACTTAAAAATATAATTGAATTAGAAAAAAATAAAAATTATTTATTGGTTTCTATTTTAGCTGGTGTATCTTTAGAAAAACTTATAAAAAAATTTCCAAATCATAAATGTGTTAGGGTAGTGACTAATATTCCAATAACAATTGGTAAAGGTTTAACTGGAATTTCATGGGGAGATGAAATAAAGGAAGCTCAGAAGCAATTCATAAAAAGATTATTTGAAAATTCTAGTAAAATTTATGAATTTCCTGAAGATTTACTCGATATTTTTTTATCATTAACTTCTTCCGGGCCAGCTATAGTTGCCCTGATTATTGAAGCTTTAAGTGACGGAGGTTTAAGCGGCGGATTGCAAAAAAGACTTTCTGAAGAACTTGTTGTAGAGATGATTTTAGGCACTGTTAGTTTAATAAAAGAAACTAATTTAACAACTGCTGAGCTTAAGAATATGGTAACTTCTCCTGGGGGCACCACCATATCAGCACTAAGGGTTTTAGAAAATAGGAGTTTAAGGTCTGCTCTTATAGAAGCAGTAGTTTCGGCCAGTAATCGTAGTAAAGAATTTCGTTAAGGGTTAGATATTTTTATAGTATTTAAGTAAAGTTTTTCCAGGGCTTCAATATTTTTTTTAATTGTATATCTTTCAATTACTCTTTCACGTCCTTTTTCCCCCAGAGCCTTTGTGAATGAAGGATGATCTACCAAAATTGGAATTATAGTTTTTAATTGAGTGACAACATTTTCAGTAGAGATCACAATGCCTGCTCCATTATCTAAAACTTCACCATCAGCTCCAGCATCAGTTGCAACACATGCCGTACCAGTGGACATTGCCTCTAAAAGTGATAAAGATAGTCCCTCTATTAAACTTGGTAAAAAAAACACCTCTGCGATTTGCATAATTGCTACTCTGGTTTCTAAATCAGTTTCTGATCCCCACCAAATTAATTTATCTTTTCCTAGGTTAGAAAAACTATTTTCCAGTGTAGGCTTCATTGGTCCGTCTCCAACAATTACTAGTTTGCAATTATTAGTTTTTGTTTGACGCCAGGATTTTAAAAGAGCCTCAATATTTTTTTCGTTAGCAATCCTTCCCATATATATAAATATTCTTCCTTCCCCTAGTTTACTTTTAACTAAATTATATTTTTTACTTTTTACTTTAACAGGTTGCCAAATACTTTCATCAACTCCATTTGGAATAATTATTTGCTTTTCTTTACTAACGCCTAGGTTTTCTAAAAGTGTTTTTTGAGGTTCTGAAAAAACAATTATTTTATGAAATTTAGCAAGAGAGGGCGCATAAAGTTGATAAGTTAGTTGTTGAGTACTTGCAGTTAAGTTCCTATTATTTTTATCAAATGCGGGATGAAATGTCCCTACAAGTGGGAGGTTTATTTGTTTGCAAAGTTCAGGCAATCTAAAGTCGAGAGGAGATAAAGTTAGACTTGCATGAACTATATCTGGCTTTAATCTCTCTAATGAATGTCTTAGTTCTTTTTCTGCTCTTGGAGAAGGGATCGTATAAACTTGTGATTTAATTAAGTAAGGAAGACTGACCTCAGGATCGTTGGCTAAAAATAAGGGTTTAGATTCGTTTGTATTAGAGGGTTTATCAAAATGTATAAAACTTACTTTATGGCCTCTCACTTTTAATTGTTCAGTAGTTAAATTTCCATAACTTACATTTCCACAAAAGGGAGATTTTTTACCTAACCAGGCAACATGAACCACATCAAATTAATCAACTATTTATAAAGTTAACAGTCAAAGTTACAATCATCGAGATCTTTTAATTTAATAACAATTTAACCCTTAATTATCTATAAAATTCTCTTAACATTTTTAGTGAAGATAATTCTTTTTCTAATTGGGCAGAGATCCAATTTTCAACAATTGATAATATCTTAAGCCAAACTTTTTTAGGTCCTAATAATTCTCCATTTGATTTGATGGGTAATTCTGCAAAAAGAAGTCTTTGTAAAAGAGCAATTTCAGAAGCATTAACTTTTAAAATACTACGTTCATCTTCTACTGTAGAAAATCCCTCATTTGGTAAATAGGAACATTGCCAATCCCAGTTACCTAAGGGGGGGATGATAGCCTCGCCCGTTTTACAGCAAAAATTTACGGGAATATTTATCCCTCCAATTGCTAATAAATGAATTAAAGATTGAATACTCATTGAAAGCATTTTGAAGTCCTCTTCACTTTCAAGGTTATATTCATAAATTCGATCTAAATGAATAAGTACGCTAGATAAGTAATCTTTTTGCTTGTCGTTGTTTCCAACTAATAAAAAGGTTAATTCAGTTATTGCTTGAGCTGCAGCAAGACATTCAATATTTTTCCCCAACCCGTTGTAGCTTTTGAGAATTTTAATCTGACGAACAGACTTGAGACTTCTTTTTCCAAAGATCTGAAAACTTAAATATGTTAACGGAGTAGCTGCAGCAAGACTACTTTTTGGACGCCTGGCACCTGGAGCTGCAAGCCTAATAATACCTTGTTCATCTGTTAAAACAGTAATTAATCTTCCACTCTCACCTAGCGGACTAGCTTTAATACAGAGACCTTTTATTCTACTTTCGCCTGACATTTAAATAAGTCTAATTTCTTTAAAAATCTCATTAAAATTTGATGTTCCAATACAATCTATACCTGAATCAAATAAATCAACAACTTGGGTTAGTGTTTTTATGCTTCCTACCACTTTTATAGAATTCTGGTTGCCAATAAATTTTAATATTTCAACTATATCAACTTTAGAAATAGCAGCTCCAAAACCATCTCCAAATTGAAAATTTGTTATTCCTAATTCAAGAGAAATTTCTATGGCTTTTTCAAAAAGTTCTTTATCTAATTTTGTTTTGTTTATGATTATAGTGACTGGTAATTCTGAAGCATTAATACTCTCAATTTCACTAGCAAAACTATTTAAATCATTTTTAGATAGTTTTAGAAAATTAGGGATGTATTCTATTCCGCTTGCACCATTATCTTTTGCATAGCAAACAAATTCATCAATAAAATCAAGTGGTAAATCAGCTAATGGATAAGAAATTAGAGTATTTATATTTACTTTATGATTGTTTAATGCATCTTTTATAGGACTTAAAAAGTTAAGAGATGTAGAAACATTTCTAATATTATATTTTTGAATTAAATCGCAGTTGGCATTTAATTCTTCCAAAGATAAATACGGATTAATTATTATTGCATGTATCTTTTCATTTAATTCATAATCGATATTAAACATTTTTAGTATTATTTAGACTGGATTAATCCATAACCACCATGATTCCTTTTATAAATAACTTGTAGTTCATTATTTAATTTATTTCTAAATAAATAAAAATCATGATCAATAAAATCTAATTGTTTTCTAGCCTCTTCCAAAGAGATAGGAATCATTTCAAAATATTTTTTTTTAATAGATGGTTCAGGTAATCTCACCTCTCTTTCCTCGTTGAATATATCTTTATCTATAGAATCTGATTCTTCAATTGCATTGGAATAAGAATTTTTATTCTTTACAAGATTATTATGTAATTTTTTATTATGCCTCTCTTTATATTTCCGTAGTTTTCTACAAAGTTTATTTGAAACCAAATCAATACTTGAATATAGATTCTCTGTTTTTTCTTCAGCTCTGATAATAGTTCCATTAGCAAAAATTGTAACTTCAGCTGTTTGGAATGAAACTCTTGGATTCTTTTCGATTGAAAGGTGTATATCTGCTTCTTTAACGATATCCTTATAGTGATGCGTTGCTTTTTCTATTTTTGCCTCAGTATATTCTTTTAAAGGTCCTGTAAGTTCGAGATTCTTTCCATGGATTAAAATTTTCATAATAAATCTAAAAATATTTTCATATTTCCTAAATCTACATAACTATGATTAATAGAACATCAATAATTAAACAACCTGATAAAATTTCATTTTTTTATGACGTATATAAATTACAAAAAGAATATCAAGACTCATTAATTTCAGGTAAATCAAATATGAATTTTATTTGGTTAGGCGAGCATCAACTTTGCTATACAGTCGGAAGAGGTTCGAATATGGATAACTTGCTTTTCTCAGCAGATGAACAAGATGTATTTAAAATTGATAGAGGTGGTGAGGTTACATGCCATATGCCAGGACAGTTAGTCACTTATTTAGTTTTAGATTTGAGTAATTTAAATAAAGATTTAAATTGGTATTTAAGAAAAATTGAAAAAATAATTATTAAAACTCTAAGGAGTTTTAATATTAATTGCTCTACTAAAGATGGATTTACAGGTGTGTGGATAGGAGAAAGGAAAATTGCTTCAATCGGTATTGGATGCAAACGGTGGGTAACAATTCATGGCTTCTCAATAAACGTTAACTGCAAATTAGAAAATTTTAATAAGATTGTTCCTTGCGGTATTAAGGGCTGCCAAATGGTAAATATGTCTGATTACAATAAAAATGTAGATATAAAAGAAGTTAAGAAAATTGTTAAAAAAATCATTCATGAAGAGTTTAATTTTAATTTTGTATCAGAATAGAAACTTAAAAGATTTGGAAATTTCATAAATATGAAAGAATTAGCATATTGGCCTGCAGCAAAATCTCTTTCAAAAAATGAAAAATTTACAAGTACAAGGAAAGATATAAATAATCTTGATCATGTTGATCAAATATGGGAATACTTAAAATTAAGATGTGGGAATACAATAGCTATTAATGATTTGAGAGGAAAAAATAAAGAAAAAATTTCCTATTCTGAGTTAGCTGATTTAATCACTAAAGTCTCTAATTCTTTTAAAAATTATGGATTAGTTAAAGGTGATGTTGTCACCTTAATATCTGAAAACTCACCAAGATGGTTAATAGCTGACCAAGGGTTGATGCGATTAGGAGCTATTAATGCTGTAAGAGGTATTAATTCACCTTCAGTAGAATTAGAGTACATAATTGAGCATTCTAATTCTGTTGGTCTAATTGTTCAATCTAAAGAAGTCTGGTTAAAATTAAATAAAAAAAATGAATTAAAAAAAAGATTCAAATTTATAATTAATCTGGAAGATGAACAATTTGAAGATCTAATAAATTGGCCTGAATTTATAAAAGCTGGAGAGGAAAATCTTTTAAAAAATAATAGTTTCGAAAAATATAATCATCAGATTAACGATATTGCCAGCATTCTCTATACATCAGGGACAACAGGTAAACCAAAAGGTGTTCCCTTAACACATGCAAACTTTTTACATCAAATCATTAATCTGGCCAATATCGCCGATCCAGAACCGGGAACTTCTGTCTTGAGTGTATTACCTATCTGGCATTCGTATGAAAGAAGTGCAGAATATTTCTTTTTTTCATGCGGGTGTACTCAATTTTATACAAATCCAAAATTCCTGAAAGATGATATTAAACAAGTTAAGCCAGTTGTTATGGCTACTGTCCCTAGGCTATGGGAGGCCATTCACGATGGCTTTTTCTTGGCTTTAAAAAAAATGCCTCCTAAAAAACAGAAAATTATAAAGATCTTGATAAAGAATAGTTCTATTTTTAAAAGAAATTTAAGAAAGATCAGAAATTTAGAAATTAATCAAGTAAGTTCCTTAGCAAAAATATCTTTGACAATATCTGTAATAGGAAGATTTTTTATACATAAGATATCTTCTACTTTTTTATGGCCAAGTATTTTGAAACAATTATGTGGAGAAAAACTAAAATTTCCAATCAATGGTGGGGGTGCTTTACCTGAGCACGTAGATTTGTTTTTTGAATCTTTAGGTATAGATGTTCTAGTCGGTTATGGATTAACAGAAACCAGTCCAGTACTCACTTGTAGAAGAAGAGAACTTAATGTTAGGGGATCTTCTGGACAACCATTGGCATTTACTGAAATTAAAATAATGAATGAAGAAAAAGATAAGATTTTGAAATTTAAAGAGATAGGCAAGATTCTTGTTAAAGGACCTCAAGTAATGAAAGGTTATTTGAATAATATTTCAGCTACTAAAGATGTTTTATCAAAAGATGGTTGGTTTGATACTGGAGATTTAGGTTTTCTTATTCCAAATGGATCTTTGGTTATAACAGGGCGAGCGAAGGATACGATAGTTCTTTCTAGTGGAGAAAATATAGAGCCAAATCCCCTTGAAACTGAGATTCTTAGTTCTGAATTTATTAATCAAGTTCAATTAGTAGGTCAAGATAAAAAATGTTTAACAGCACTTGTCGCTCCAAACATAGAATTAGTAGAAAATAAATTCTTTGAAAATGATATTTCCAAATTAAATTCGAATAAAAAAATTGGTTTGTTTTTTAAGTCGCAGATAAATAATTTGCTAAAAAATAGATTAGGAGCAAGATTTGAGGAACAGATATTAGAATGCTATTTTGTTGATGCTTTTACTTTAGAAAATGGTTTATTGACTCAAACTCTTAAGCAGAAAAGAAGAGAAATAGTTGATTTATATTCAACACATATAGAAGAAATGTATAAAAAATAAATTAAAAAAGAAAATCCTCTTTGATATCTCTATATTGAAAGGGTAAATTAATTTTTTATGGAAACTAAAAACTCTATATCCATCAAACGTTCAATAGCAATAAAAGCTATTGTTACCCCTACTTGGAAAGAAGATGCTGAGAAGGAATTAAGTAATGCGATTTCTGCAGTTGACCAACAATTATCACAACTTGAACAAGAAGGTCAACAAATAGTTAGTAATATAAGATCCCAGTCAGTAAATCCATTAGATCCAAGAGTTCAAGAGCAAGTTGGCCAAGTTCAGCAACAAGTTGGTGCGAAAAGAAACGAACTTGAAGAGCAAAAAAGAAATCTATTGCAACAACAAAGCCAAGTTCGTGATTTAAAAATGGATGAAATTGTTGATCAAGGTCAGGTTGATAGCTTTTGTGATGTTTCGGTTGGAGATAATCTTATTAAGAAGATGCAAGTTTCAATAACAGTTAAAGATGGGATAATTCAATCGATTAATAACAACGAATAAATTTAAAAGTTTAAATTCCTTTTTGAATGTAAATCATAGTTTCTTTGGGGCAAATTTTGTCATGCCTTCACTAAATTTTCGATCGCTTTTACTCTTTCAGAATCGCCTATAAGGTTATTGAATTTTAATTTTTTCTAAATTCCATTTATCAAATATTAGTTTCATTTCTCTTTCGTAGAATCTTACTTTCTTTGAGAAAGGTAGTTGTTGAATAATTATTCCAAAGGGGAATTTAAAAAAAGAAGAAACATAAACAATATAAAACTCGACAAATGAAGGTTTTGGTGGGAGAGGTAAATTTTTTAAATATGCCCAATCAATGCATGGTTTTAGTTGCTTATCACTAGCAGCAATATTTTTTTTACATCTCCAGTAAGAGAATAGATAAATGCCTATAAAAATCGGTAGTGGAAGAAGTCGCAACATTAAATATCAAGGATAATTTTTCTTCTCATTGATTCACACTTATATTTGATAATAAATGGATAGTTTTGTTTTTATGGAAATTCTGCTCATTGGATTATCACTAGGTCACATCAAAATTTGAGATTTGTTTTAATCATTTTGCCAGAAATTAAAATTTTGTCCTTTACTCTTTACCTTTAAATAAATCAACTTTGATATCAAAAGTAACCACTATTCCAATGCTTATTAGCAATAATCCAATCGCAATTTGAGCTGAAGGTAAAACCATATAAAACTTATTTGCATTCACCCTATCTAATCCATTCAAGTATCGATGAAAGATTTAGTAATATTAAATTAAAATAAAGCAGTACATTTCAACATGGCACGAGCAGAAAATGATCTTGATATCTATTATGCAGTAGGTAATGCGAATACTCAAAGACAAGAAAGTGAAATTGCAGCAATAATCAATAATAGGAATTCTGGAGGGTGGAAATTAATCTCAACATGTACCGCAATTGTGGATACTAAAAATCAATTTTCAAACCTTTATTTATTCTGGGAAAAGAAATAGTGTGTAAACACTACATTGAATTGAAATCTTTTCCATTCGATTAATAACATCAGAAACTCCTCATATACAAATTTCTGATCACTAAACACTCCGATTCTTAAGAATTGGGTGTTTTTTTAATGCAATTAAGTCTGAAGAGGTATAACTGTCATATGTGACAATTAAGTAATATTACTCACCCCCTTCCACGAAAAAGAAATATATGTAATAGTTTATTGTTGTGTGTAGGAGAGTTTTTACTGAAACAGTGGAAACAAGGAAACACTTGATTCGGTAAAACCAGAAAAAGACCTCTAGAAATAGGGGTCTTTTTTTGTGCAAATGATCTCTAATCCACCTGTAACTCGATATCCTTTTTATTACTTTCTTAATCTTCTATGGTTCCCTATAGAACCTGTTTTTGTATAATATGAATAACACGGATTTAGTGAGTCTGACGTAGAAAAGTGTAGACACTTTTGTAGACACCACCACCAGATCCCTTACTATAACTGATCTTGTATGTCTCACGAAATATTTATGCCAGCTCTTAGTTCTACTATGACTGAAGGCAAAATTGTTGAATGGTTAAAGAATCCTGGAGATAAAGTTGAAAGAGGAGAATCTGTTTTAGTTGTTGAATCAGATAAAGCTGATATGGATGTTGAATCTTTTCAAGATGGATATCTTGCTGCAGTACTAATGCCAGCTGGTAGTACTGCTCCAGTTGGTGAAACCATTGGACTTATTGTAGAGAATCAGGATGAGATAGCTTCTATACAAGAACAAAATAAAGGTAAACAGACTGAAGTATCAAGTGATGGTCAACTCGAATTACCAAATAATAAACCTGAAATAAAAGAAGAAAAGCAAAAAGAGGTGCCTCAAAATAATGAGCAGGAAGTCGAGATTAAAAGGGAAAAAGTGCTAATTACCTCTAATGAGATTCAATTTAACGCCTCTACTAGTAATAATTCTTCAAGAGTAATAGCATCTCCAAGGGCAAAAAAACTTGCTTCTACAATGGGAGTCGAATTAGCAAAAGTGCATGGATCAGGACCTCATGGAAGGATTCAGGCTGATGATGTATTGAAGGCAAATGGCCAACCTGTGTCTATTCCATGGATAGGAGAGGGAAGTTCTCCCGCCAGTATTTCTAGTCCTCATGTTCAAGCCGAAAGCAAGTCAGAGACATTAGGGAATAGTTTTGGAAACCCCGGGGAAACTGTACAATTTAATACTCTTCAAAAAGCTGTAAATAAGAATATGGAATCAAGTTTAAATGTTCCATGTTTTAGAGTTGGGTATTCAATTAATACTGATAAATTGGATAATTTTTACAAGAAAGTAAAGCAAAATGGAGTTACTATGACTGCGTTGTTAGTCAAGGCAGTTGCAAAGACACTTAAAAAACATCCCCAAGTTAATTCAAGCTTTTCAGAAAACGGAATTTCTTATCCAGAAAATATAAATATTGCTGTGGCTGTTGCTATGGAAGATGGAGGGTTGATAACTCCAGTATTAAAAGAACCTTGTAACACTGATTTATTTGAATTATCTAGAGAGTGGAAAGATCTTGTGAAAAGATCTAGAGCAAAACAATTAGAACCAGATGAATACTCAACAGGAACATTTACTTTGTCAAATTTAGGAATGTTTGGTGTTGACAGGTTTGATGCAATACTTCCACCAGGTACAGGTGCGATTTTAGCCATAGCATCATCGAAGCCAACAGTTGTTGCTAATAATGATGGCTCAATATCTGTTAAAAAAATAATGCAAGTAAACTTAACCGCTGATCATAGAGTAATTTATGGTGCTGATGGTGCATCATTCTTAAAAGACTTGTCTTCTCTCATTGAAAACGAGCCAGAAACACTTGTAGCCTAAATATAATTGAATTTTGAAATTCATAATGAAGAAATAGATCATAAGCTAGAAGCTTATGATTATATTCTTGATGAAACATTAATTGCTAATAAACCTTCTAAAGTAAGGCACGAATCTAGATTAATGATAGTTAGAGATAGTTCATTAGAAGAAGACTTTACAACAAATAAATATACAAAGAATCTCTTGGACGAACTTAGAAAGGGTGATTTGGTCGTTGTAAATGATACGAAGGTGATGAAAGCAAGGTTAAAGGTTGAATTAGAAAATGGGAAATTAGTCGAATTATTAGTTTTGGAGAAAGCAGATCAATCTACTTGGCTATGTTTAGCAAGGCCTGCTAAAAAGTTAAAAATAAACAGTCAATTAAATTTAAAATCATCCTTGGCAAAAGATATAAAATTGCATATTTCTGGGACTGATAAAGAAACTGGAGGAAGATTTATCAAGTTTCCAGAAAATATAAATGATCTAATTTCAATGAATAATCTCCTTGATATATATGGAGAAACTCCCCTCCCTCCATATATAAAAAGCGCCGAAGAAGAATCTTTTCATGAAAATAGTTATCAAACTGAGTATGCAAGTAATCCTGGAGCAGTTGCTGCTCCAACAGCAGGATTACATTTAAGTAAAAGTCTTATTTCAAATTTAAAAAAAAAAGGCATATTAGTTATGCCAATTACTTTGCATGTAGGTTATGGAACATTTAAGCCAATTGATCAAGAAGATTTATCTAATTTAAAACTTCATAAAGAGTGGGTCAGGGTTAGTAGTGAAGTCGTAGAAGAAATAAAAAGAGTAAAAAAAACGGACAGAAGAGTAATAGCTATTGGAACTACAAGTGTAAGAGCTCTTGAAAGTTGCTATTCGTATGAAATGGGAGACTTAATTCCTATAGATAAGTATGTTGATTTAGTAATTAAGCCAGGTTATAAATTCAAAGTAGTTGATGGATTATTAACTAATTTTCATCTTCCAAAGAGTTCATTATTACTACTAGTAAGCGCAATGATTGGTAGAGAAAGATTACTAAATCTTTATAAAAAAGCCATAAGAGAAAAATTTAGATTCTTCTCTTATGGCGATGCTATGTATATTTCACCAGATTCATTTCTGGTGAAAAAATAAATTTAAGCTTTAACTGGCTCCTCAATTATTCCATTTGGAACTTCGGTAAACATAATTGATGATAAATACCTCTCAGCTAAATCTGGTAAAACAACCACTATAGTTTTTCCTGCATATTCATCTTGCTCAGCTAATCTAACAGCAGCAGCAGCAGCAGCTCCACAAGATATTCCCACGAGAAGCCCCTCTTCTTTTGCCAATCTAAGAGCCATCTCGATTGATTCATCATTAGTAACCTGCTCAACTTTATCAACAATTGATAAATCAAGGTTTTTAGGAATAAATCCTGCGCCTATTCCTTGTATTTTGTGTGGTCCAGATTTAACTTCTTCGCCATTCATTGTCTGTGTAATAACAGGGCTATGTGATGGTTCTACTGCTACAGAAACAATATTCTTGCCCTTCTCTTGTTTGATGTATCTTGAAACTCCTGTAATTGTTCCACCTGTTCCAACCCCTGCAACAAAAACATCAATCTCACCATCGCAATCATCCCAAATTTCAGGCCCAGTTGTTTTGAAATGAATTTCTGGGTTTGCTGGATTATCAAATTGACCTGGCATGAAATATTTAGAGGGATTACTTTCTGCGATCTCTTTAGCTTTGGCAATTGCTCCTGGCATACCTTTAGAAGCCTCTGTTAAAACAATTTCGGCGCCCAATACTGCCATCACCCTTCTCCTCTCAATAGACATAGATTCTGGCATTGTAAGGACTAGTTTGTAACCTCTTGCTGAAGCTGTAAAAGCTAAGGCAATTCCAGTATTTCCAGAGGTAGGTTCAACGATAGTTTTGTCTTTTGTAAGTTTTCCGCTTTTCTCCGCATCCCATATCATGTTTGCACCAATCCTGCATTTAACACTATATGCAGGATTTCTACCTTCAATTTTTGCTAATACAGTAGCTTTAGCGTTTTTAGTAACTGATTTTAATTTTACTAATGGAGTGTTTCCAATAGCAAAGCTGTTGTCCTCATAAATTTTTGCCATTTATATGTTGAAAAATATATATTAATACTAACTATTATTTAATAAAAAGAGTACATAAGTTTTTATACGGTAAATACTAGGTATTTAAAAATTATTTAATGCTTCAGAAAAGGCTCTCCATAAGTGATCTTTATCTTCTAGTCCAACAGATACTCTAATAAGGTGCGAAGGAATGTTAAAACTTTCAACCCAATCTAATTCGTCATAATGAGCTAATAAAACATAAGGACATACAAGGGTAAATTTTGTACCTAAACTAGGTCCTTTTGATATTTGAAGAGAATCATAAAACTTTTTAGCTTTCTCAAGACCTCCTTTTAATTCAAACGATAATAAGCAACCATATCCCCCATCAGAAGTAAGTATGGAATTGAAATTAGGACAATTTTCGGGATGGAAAATATTTTTGATCTCTTTACGGTTTTCTAATCTTTTTTTTAATTCTAAACATGCTTTATTTTGCTCAAAAACTCTTTGTTTTACATCTCTACTAGCTTTTTCGAGTGAAACCATATCGCCATCTGAAAGCATTGGAAGGTTGACTTCATTTACGGCATTTCTAAACTGATCAATCCATCTGCTTTTTGGATTTAGTATTAGTGACCCAGCAAGAATATCCCCGCTACCGGAAAAGATTTTTGTTAGTGAAGTGAAAACGATATCTGCATGTTCTAAAGAATTTATATTTAAATTTGAACCAATAGTATCGTCAACTATCACAGGTATATTTAATTTATTAGCTATTTCTGAAATTTTTTTTATGTTCACACATTTGAGCATTGGATTACTTGGTAATTCAATTATCAAGGCTGCTGGATTTATTTTTATCATTTCTAATTCAATATCCTTGCAATTTTCTTCTGTTATTAACTTGGCTCCATGAAAGATATTCATTGGTAATTTAAGTACATCTACATATGGAAAACCAATTTGAAGTGTAGGTCTATCTGGAAATAATTTATATATTATTTCTAATGATGTGTATAACGCTGACATGCCAGATGAGGTCAAGTGAACATCATTAGAGTTTGTTTTTGTAAACTTAGAAATTCTATCTTTTATTCTTTGACAACTTTCTATCGCTAAAGATTTCGAAGGGCAATCCTCTAGGCCCAATTCAATTGCAGCCGCTCTTGAAGATATACCGAGACCGGTATGTTGCCAAAAATATCTTGCATATTTGCTCGCTGATTCTCTAGTAATTAAAAAAGCTAAATTATGCCTTCTTTCAATATATGTAGATCCTTTAGAAGAATTTCTATCACAGTATTTTTTTGCTTTTAAAGCTATTCTTTCATTTGGATAAGGCCAGATACCTACATCATTTAAGTGACTTTCTTTTTTTACCTTTTCACATAATCTTTTTACTAAAGGATTGAGTCCAAAACGAGGATAGATTGACTTTAACAATTCCATGCATTTTGGATTTTTTTCCTCATAATTAATTACATCTTTCCAAGTTGGTAAAGCTACAGAAACAGCATGTTCATTATCAGGAATCGAATACCCCAACTCTAAACTTCTCCATATTGGATTTTTTAGTAAATTCCTCACTTTTTAGAATCTATTTAAGGCAAATAAGATATCTGAAATTAAATCATTTGTATCTTCACAACCTACCGACAATCTTATAAGTGAATCATCAATACCTAGGAGGTTTTTTGTTTTGTCATCAACAGATGCATGAGTCATTGTTGCTGGGTGGCAAATTAAACTTTCAACACCACCAAGACTCTCTGCTAATGAGAAATATCTGAGTGATTTACAAAATTTAAAAGTGTCCGATTTGTTTAAATTTAATTTAAGGGTGATCATTGAACCACCAGATTTCATTTGTGATTTTGCTAAATTAAATTGTGGATGTTTTTGATTAAAGGGATAAAAAACTTTACTAATTATTCTATGATTTGCAATTTCCTTAGAAATTATCTCTGCACTTTTTGTTTGTTGTTCGATTCTTAGAGGGAGAGTTTTTACCCCTCTTGTAATTAACCATGTATCAAAAGGCGAGGGTTGAAGTCCTAAAGCTTTTTGAGAGAAAAGCATCTTACTATTCCATTCCTCATTGTTTGTTAGGACTGCTCCACCAAGTGCATCACTATGGCCATTTATAAATTTTGTTGTACTTATAAGAGATAGTGTTGCGCCTAGTTCTAGAGGTTTTTGAATAAGAGCTGTAGAAAAGGTATTATCTAGAACAACAGGTATTTTGTACTTATTAGCTTCATCACAAATAAGTTTAATATCAAGTACTTTCAAAAGAGGATTTGTTGGACTTTCGAGCCAGATTAAAGTTGGCTGAAAGTCTTTAATTTTTTTTAAATTTTCTTTATTTGCTAAATCTGTATATAAAACTTGTATTCCAAATTTTTTGAATATTTTATCGAACATTCTTACAGTACAACCATATAGATTTGACTCGCATAGTATTTTATCGCCTGATTTTAATGAAGATGTAATTGCAGTTACTGCACTTATGCCAGACCCAAAAATTGTACAATATTTGGATTCTTCTATGGATTTAAGTATATTTTCTAGAATTTTAAAGTTTGGATTACCTGATCTGGTGTAATCGAAATTGCCCTTATTACCATGTTTAAATGTTGAGGTAGAAAAAATTGGTGGCATGACACATCCAGTTTCTTCAGAAAATGTTTCTCCATGATGAATTGATAAGGTTTTAACACCTGGCTTTTTGATAATATTTTTCTTATTTCCCATTGTTTTCAAAATAAGAATTAATTAAACCTCTCACCAACAAGGTGAGAGATTTAATAATTTGAAGAAAAGGATTTTTATACTTTTCTTGAATAGTATTCAACAACTAATAACTCGTTTATTTCAAGCGCGACCCATTCTCTATCACACTTTCCGTTGATTTTGCCTGTTAACTTAGGTTTGTCTAACTCTATATGAGGAGGAACATTAGCTAAACCAGGAAATTCAATATTACCTTCAACAAGTTTTTTACTCGCTTTGTTTTCTTTAATGCTAATTACATCTCCTGGTTTACATTGGTAACCTGCAATATCAAGAACTTTTCCGTTAATGGTTACATGCCCATGATTTACTAATTGTCTTGAACCTGGTATTGTTCCACCAAAACCTAATCTAAAACAAACATTATCTAATCTGTTTTCTAAAAGTCTAAGGAGATTGGTTCCTGTAGAGCCTTCTTGAGCCCTAGCTTTTTTAACGTAACGAACTAGTTGCCTTTCAGAAACTCCATAGTTGAATCTAAGTTTCTGCTTTTCTTCTAGACGAATTGCGTATTCTGATCGCTTGCGACGGGCTTGACCGTGCTGACCTGGAGGATTAGACTTCTTTGAAGCTTTCCTAGTGAGACCTGGTAGTTCTCCCAAGCGACGCGTAACCCTTAATCTTGGGCCGCGGTATCTTGACATAAGTTTAAATTAAAATTGAGATTTGCAATAAATTGGATAATTGATTAAATTCAACTAAACTAAATACTACTGAACTGTTATTTTACATCATTAAAGTGTTCAAAACTATTAATAAATCAATTACTTCTATACTTCTATTTATGATTTCCTGTTATCAAAAGTGGTTTTCTCCTTTTTTTGGACCAAGATGTAGATTTATACCAAGCTGCAGCTCCTATGGATACGAGGCAATTACTAGACATGGACCTTGGAAGGGAGGGTGGTTAACTTTAAGAAGATTAAGTAGATGTCATCCTTTAACTCCCTGTGGATGTGACCCTGTGCCTGATTGAATGAATGAAAATATTTATTTTTGTTAGGCAGGGATGTTGCCTTTGTGATTCATTAAAAAACAAACTGGCAAAAATAAATCTTAATGAGTTATTCCCTAATCTAGAGGAGCTTAAAGAAATTGATATTGATAGGATCGATTTATATAAAGATAAATATAAAAAATATGATTATGAAGTACCTGTAATTGCTGTTGAAGGAAATAGGTATGAGGAAATTATAGAATTACCTCGTATTTCTCCAAGATTAAAAGATGATCAATTAAAGAATTGGTTTCAAAAAAATATTAATACCATTCTGAAGAAATAATTTTTGTTATATGAGATCTATAAAATTACATAGACTTTTAGATTTGGTAGGAATTATCCCCTCATTAGATCTAATTGATAAAGAAATCAATAATATTTCTTTTAACTCTAAAGAAGTACAAAAAGGAACTTTATTTTTAGGTATGCCTGGTTTAAATGTTGATGGAGGAAAATATTGTATTGAGGCAATTGAAAATGGTGCAGAGGCTGCCATTATTGGATCTGCTGCAAAACAGAAAATTGGATCTATTGATCGAGAAAGGATTTTGGTTATAGAGGATAATTTAGATTATATTTTTGGTCAAATAGTCTCTGAGTTTTGGAATAGGCCTTCAAGAAAACTAAAACTTATTGGTGTTACGGGTACAAATGGAAAAACGACAATTACTTTTTTACTGGAATATCTTTTAAAAAAATTAGGAAAAAAGACTGCATTATTTGGGACCTTATTTAATAGATGGCCTGGCTTCTCTGAAGTGGCTTCTCATACAACTGATTTCGCTGATAAACTTCAAAAAAAATTAAATGCTGCTGTTGATGCAGAATCTGAATTCGCGATATTAGAAGTAAGTTCTCATTCTATTGCTCAAAACAGGATATCTGGCTGCGAATTTGAAGCGGCTATTTTTACTAATTTAACTCAAGATCATCTTGATTATCACTCAGATATGGAATCTTATTTTCAAACAAAAAGAAAATTATTTTTCCCACCTTATTTAAAAGATAAAGATGGAATTTCCGTATTAAATCATGATGACCTTTGGATATCTAAATTATCATCTGATCTTGAAAAGAGATCGTCATTAGTCTCTACAAAGATTACTAAGAGTGAATTTAAAAATGATGGTTTTTTTTACGTAACAGATAAACAATTTACTGAAAGTGGCTCCACCTGTATTTTTCATACACCTAAGGAAAAAATTAAACTTTTTGTTCCACTTGTGGGTGAATTTAATTTAATGAATGCGATTCAAGCAATAACAATTTTGTATAAACTTAATTTCTCTTTAAAAGATTTATCAAAGTTAATACAATCTTTCCCTGGTGCTCCTGGGAGAATGGAGAAGATAGAAATTGATAATAATGACGTTTCAAGATCACTTCCAATAGTAATTATTGATTATGCCCATACTCCTGATGGATTAAAAAAAGTTTTGCAATCAATTAAAAAACTTTGTAAAGGGAAACTCATTACTGTTTTTGGCTGTGGAGGAGATCGAGATCGTAGTAAAAGGCCTTTAATGGGATCAATAGCTGAAGAGTTTTCTGATCATGTATTTATAACTTCAGATAATCCAAGATCAGAGGAACCGCAACAGATAGTAAATGATATTTTAATGGGTATAGAAAAAAGAGAAAAAATAACATTTGATATTGATAGATTTAAAGCAATAAATGAATCTATCAAATTTGCTAATAAAGAAGATATTGTTTTAATAGCTGGAAAAGGACATGAAGACTATCAAATTCTCAATGATAAAGTGATTAATTTTGATGATAGAAAAATAGCTCAAAAATTATTACAAGAAAAAAGTAAATCTAAATAAAATTTGCTAACTAAATCAGAAAGATCTTTACACAAATCTCAAGAAAAGTGTCTTAAGATAGATTAAGTAATTTTTAATAAGATGAAGGGGTTAGCCTTAATCGTAGGCGCAGGTGGAATTGGAACGCAAATAGCTAAAGATTTGAATGAAAGTGAAAAAGAATTAGATGTTGTTTTGTGTGGAAGAAAAAGTCAATTTAATTCTTTTTGGGAATTAGACATAGAGGATTCTCAATCACTTTTGCAGTTTAAAAGTAAAATTTCGAATCATTCTTCAAAATTAAGATTGGTAGTTAATGCTACTGGAAAACTTCATAGTGAAAATCTTAAGCCAGAAAAAAGATTACAACATCTTGATAAAAAAAATATGATGGAAAGTTTTTCAATAAATGCCTTTTCTCCTATTTTATTAGCTAAAGCTATTGAAGAATTTATACCAAAAGATTGTGAGTTTAATTTTGCAAGTATAAGTGCAAGAGTAGGAAGCATTGGAGATAATCAAACTGGAGGTTGGTATTCATATAGAGCTGCAAAATCTGCGCAAAATCAGTTTTTTAAATCTTTAAGTATTGAGTGGGCTAGACGTTTTCCAAAAGCTACAATTACATTGCTTCATCCAGGTACAGTAGATACTGATTTATCTAGACCTTTTCATAAATTTGTTCCAGAACATAAATTATTTAGTACAGAAAAATCATCCCAATTCTTGATCAGTATTATTAAAAATCAATCACCAGCATCTACCGGAAAATTTATTGCATGGGATAGCTCAGAAATTCCCTGGTAATTTTTTTATTTCTTCAGAAAGTAAATCAATTTCATCGTTTGTTGTCATCTGATGTACGCATGCTCTAAACCATTTTGGGTCTTCTAAAACTCTAATCCAAATTTTCTTTTCTCCAAGTTTCTTCACAAATTTGTACTTATCTTCAATATTTTCGATATTAAAACTAACTATCCCATTTAAGTATTTTTTTTCTAAAACTAATTCAATTTCTTTAAATTGACTTAAACTATCCCAAAGTTTCCCACTTAATCTTTTGATATGTTTGCTTTTTTCTTTTTCAGTACAGTCTTTATCCAAAAGATCTAAAGAATTCCGAAGACCTGCAAGTAAAGGAATACAAGAGGTAGCTACTTCAAACTTTCTTGCATCTTCATGAAAAAGATTATCTGAAGGTTCATAAATTCCTTGTTCTTTTTTTAATGATTTCCAACCAATTATTGTTGGATCTGTTTCATGAATAAATCTATCTGAGACATAAATAGCTCCAAGTCCTTCAGGACCACATGCCCATTTATGAGAAGTTATGGAATATAGATCAGAATAAAAAACTTCATCTTCAATTTTTATATGACCAAAGGTTTGAGCACCATCAACAAGTAGATAAGAATTTTCTCGATTATTTTTTAATTCGATAGAAATTTGTTTTAAAGGAATTTTATATCCAAAGTTCCACAAAATATGAGAAATAATTAGGATCTTAGTCTTACTATTTAGATTTTTTGAAATCTCTAAAATTATATTTTCATCGTTTAGATTTTTAATTTTTTGGATTGGTAAAATTTTGAATATTAATTTATTTCTCCTACAAAATTCTCTACTTGCAGCTACTACACCAGGATGTTCACAGTCACTTATTAACAATTCTTCTCCCCCTTCTACTTTTATACCCCAAAAAGGCAAAATCATTCCAGAAGAGATATTCTCAGTTAAAGCTACATTTTTTGAATTAACACCTAATTTTTGCGCAATAATTTTTTTTGTGGTCAATATTTCTTTATAAATAAAAGGCCACATATCATTTGTAAATGGTCCTAAATCTTGAATGATTTCCCAAGTTTTGACTATTGCTTCTAGAGAAGATTTTGGTAATGGTCCTTGACCTCCATAATTGAAGTAATATTTATTTTTTAATGCGGGTATTTGATCTCTTAAATTAATTATCATTCAAATTTTAAAATTAAATTTCTTGAGAAGGACTAAATATTCCCTACTAAAGTAACTGTTCTAAATTCAATATCTTCAATAACTTTCCAAGGTTCATTACTTCTCTCCGCGAATTCTAAGTTTTTAAAACCTAGATCTTTAAAATCATTTAGTAATTCTGGCTCATACCACGCTCCACTAATACATCCTGTCCATAGATCATGATCATTTTGCAACCTTAAAGGAACTCTTTTACTTGAGACAATATCGCTTATGGCTATTCTTCCATTATCTTTAAGAACTCTTTTTATATTTCTTAAAAGATTTTTTCTAGATTCAGGATTTACTAAATTTAAAACACAATTACTTAAAATGATATCAACTGATTTGTTTGCGATTAATGGATTTAAATCTTTATCTAATACATCGAGATTTTCAATTGATCCACTAAGAAATTCTGTGTTGATGAAACCTATCTTTTCTGAAAACTTTTTGGAAGCATATCTTGATAATTTAAGCATATCAGGATTTTGATCAACCCCAATTACTTTCCCCTCTTCCCCAACAATTTGAGAGCAAATAAATGCATTTTTGCCACTCCCACTGCCAAGATCTAAAACAATATCATTCTTCTTTACATATTTTGTTGGATTACCACATCCATAATCTCTCTCAATAACTTCTTCAGGAATTGCTTCAAGTAAAACAGGATTAAAACCAACAGGTGTGCAAAGACAACTCTCTTTTTCTAATGCAGCAGAACCATACCTTTCTTGAATAGCATCTTTATGATCAAGACCTTTCAAATTTTTATTTGACTCATCAGTATTGCAGCAATCGTTAGACATTGAAATTATTCTGATTCTTAATTAATATAGCCAAAAAAAAACCCCTACTTAGGGGTTTTTTCTTTTTTGAATTAAATTATTTAGTGTATTTAGCACCTCTGTAATTTAATTCTGCCTTTTCATTACTTGAAGAAGCGTCATCCATTCTATTGGTGTATACGTTTCTTCGGTAGGTAAGTTCAACAGGTTGCTTTTTAGCAGCCTTTTTGTTTTGAACGTAGTTTTTACCTCTGTAAGTTAAAGTAGTCATGTTTCGATGTGACAAAACGGCCATCCCCCGTTCCCTGGTATGACTCGAACTGCGCCTTCTAAAGAAGGTGAACGAAATGTAGCAATAGCTACTTTTTAATTATAGACGTATTTTTGTATTGCTGTCCAGATATTACGGATAGAAATAATTTTTTAATTTTTTTTTAATTATTATCTTAAGTAAATTTTGGTGTGATTTATATCTAAAAGGGATTAGGTTTATATTTAATTTCCTCTTTACTAATTAATTTAAATTTATGACAGGGTTTTTATATTTTTTGGGAAATACTTTGAGATGGCCCGCTTTAAAACCAAAAGAATTTTTTTCTTTACATGCATACTTTACTATTATTTATTTGATAACTTATACATTAAGTAAGAATGAAGTTAATCAGTCAAATTTAGTTTTTACATTAGGAATTCTAGCTCCTCTTTTAATAGCTATAGGTCAAGGTCTTCCTGTAAATTGCTTAGATTTTAAATCATCATTAACTAAGGAATTAAGCCAAGAGTCGTAAAAAGATTTTTTAAAAAATAGCTTACAAAACTTGGACTACTTCACTTATTTCAGGAATCATTTCTTTTAGCTTTCTTTCTATTCCCATTTTTAATGTCATGGTACTGCTTGGGCAGCTTCCACATGCTCCTTGAAGTCTTACTTTAACAATGGGACCATCAATTTCTGCTATTTCTACATTACCTCCATCTGATATTAAGAAAGGTCTTAGTTCATCTAAAACCGTTTCTACATTTTCATTTGTAAGTGGTAATGTTTCAGTACTCATAATTTTGAATTAACTTTATAATAAGCGTAGAAAGAAATGCGATTAATTGCAAAAAAAAATAATTTTCTGTTGTGACTTCTAAAAACATCTTAAATAAAAATAATTGTTATGATGCGATATTGGTAGGGGCAGGAATAATGAGCGGAACACTTGCGTTATTGATTACAGAGATTTTACCTACAATAAAAATATTAATTATAGAAAAGTTAAATAAACCAGGTAGTGAAAGTACGGGTGCATTTAACAATGCAGGAACTGGTCACGCTGCAAATTGCGAATTAAATTACACCCCCGTAGATGAAAATGGAGATTTACAAATAGATAAAGCCCTTTTTATAAATCGTTCCTTTGAAAATTCAATGTCTTTATGGGCCTCATTGTACTCAAAGGGGAAGATAGATATTAAAAAATTTTTAAAATTTATTCCTCATATAAGCTTTGTCACAGGGACTGAAAATATTTCTTTTTTAAAAAAAAGATTTAAAGCAATGTCTAAATATCCAGAGTTTGCAGACATGGAATTTTCATCATCTTTTAATCAAATAAAATCATGGGCACCACTTATTACTACTTGTAGAGATCCATTAGATAAAGTTGCAGCTACTCGAATAAAAAGAGGAACTGATATCAATTTTCAAGCTTTAACAAGAGAATATCTAACTTACATTTCTAAGAATAAGAATGTTGAAATTTTTTATAACACAGAATTAATAGATTTAAAGAAAACAGACAAAAAACAATGGAAATTAAAAGTTCGTTCACTAGGCAAAATCGTTTCCCTGAACACTTCATACGTTTTCCTTGGAGCTGGTGGCAAAACAATAAACTTTTTGCAAAAATCTAAAATTCCTGAAGCTAAAATATATGGTGGTTTTCCTGTTAGTGGAAAATGGCTTATATGTGAGGAAAAGTCTTTAACGGAAAAACATAATGCAAAAGTTTATGGGAAAGCAGATATAGGATCACCTCCAATGTCAGTGCCGCATTTAGATACAAGATGGATTGAAGGCAAAAAATTTCTTCTCTATGGCCCTTTTGCTGGTTTCACGACTAAATTCTTAAAAAAGGGCTCTTATTTAGATTTATTTAGTTCAATTAAAAAAAGTAATTTATTTTCTATGCTTGATGTTGGGATTAAGAATAACGAATTAATTAATTATCTTTTTTCACAATCTTTTAAGAGTCATAATTCTAGAGTTGAAAATTTAAGGAATATGATGCCATCAGCTGAGCCTTCGAATTGGTATTTAGAGAATGCTGGGCAAAGAGTTCAAATAATCAAAAAAACTAAAGATGGAGGTTCTTTGCAATTTGGCACGGAAATTGTCAACTCGGGAGATGGTTCACTTTCTGCTTTATTAGGTGCTTCTCCTGGAGCTAGTACAGCAGTTTCAATAATGATTGAGGTTTTAAAAAAATCTTGCCTTTTTAATGCTGATAAATTTGAGCTTGAGAAGAAATTAAGTAATCTTCTTTATGAATCTGAAATAAAAAATGAAAGTGATAATAATTTTTTAGAAATTATTAAAAAAAGAAATAATTCTATTTTAGGTTTCCATCCATAATCTTAATTAGCTATTATGAATTAAGTGAAAAAAATATAGGAATCGTTCTTCAATATATGACTGATATATCTGTTTCAAAAATAAGAAATTTTTGCATAATAGCTCATATTGATCATGGTAAATCTACTCTCGCAGATAGGTTGCTTCAAGACACTGGTACTGTGAAGCAAAGAGATATGCAAGATCAGTTTTTGGATAGTATGGATCTTGAAAGAGAAAGGGGTATAACAATCAAATTACAGGCTGCAAGAATGAAATATAAAGCAAAAGATTCGCAAGAATATATTTTAAATTTAATTGACACACCAGGACATGTTGATTTTTCTTATGAAGTAAGTAGATCTTTGCAGGCTTGTGAAGGTGCTTTATTAGTTGTTGATGCAAGTCAAGGTGTAGAGGCTCAAACATTAGCCAATGTTTATCTTGCCCTTGAAAATAATTTAGAAATAATTCCTGTCTTAAATAAAGTTGATTTACCTGGTGCTGATGCTGAAAAAATAAAGCAAGAAATTGAAGAGATTATTGGATTAGACACATCTAATGCAATAAATTGTTCTGCTAAAACTGGAGAAGGAATAGAAGATATATTAGAAGCAGTTGTGAGTAGAATTCCTCATCCTCAAAATGAAGTTAAATCTCTTACTAAGGCGCTAATCTTTGACTCTTATTATGACCCCTATAGAGGTGTAATTGTTTACTTCAGAGTGATAGCTGGGTCAATCAATAAAAAGGACAAGATCTTACTTATGGCAAGTAAGAAAAACTATGAGTTAGATGAAATTGGAATAATGGCTCCTGATGAGAAGCAAGTTAATGAACTACATGCGGGAGAAGTTGGTTATCTGGCTGCATCTATTAAGTCAGTCGCTGATGCAAGAGTGGGAGATACAATCACACTATTTAATTCTCCTGCAAAAGATCCTCTTCCTGGATATAAAACAGCCAATCCTATGGTGTTTTGTGGATTGTTTCCAACTGATGCTGATCAATATCCAGATTTAAGAGAATCTTTAGAAAAACTGCAATTATCTGATGCGGCGCTTAAATACGAACCCGAGACAAGTAGTGCTATGGGATTCGGCTTTAGATGTGGATTTTTAGGACTTCTTCATATGGAAATTGTTCAGGAAAGATTGGAGAGGGAATATGATTTGGATTTGATAGTAACAGCGCCTTCAGTAATATATAAAGTTAATTTGAACGATCAGGAAGACATATTAATTGATAATCCTTCTACAATTCCAGATCCTCAATCAAGAGAATCAATAGAAGAACCTTATGTAAAAATGGAAATTTATTCTCCCAATGAATTTAACGGGACACTAATGGGTTTATGCCAAGAAAGACGAGGTGTTTTTATTGATATGAAATATATCACTACAGATAGAGTGACTTTGATTTACGAAATACCATTAGCAGAAGTCGTTACTGATTTTTTTGATCAAATGAAAAGTAGAACTCAAGGATATGCATCAATGGAATACCATTTAATTGGATATAGAAAAAATGATCTTGTTAGGTTAGATGTTCTTATAAATTCTGAAAGAGCTGATCCTTTAACTTCTATTGTTCATAAAGATAAGGCCTATGGAATTGGTAGGGGCTTAGTAGAGAAATTAAAGGAGCTAATACCAAAACAACAATTTAAAATACCAATTCAGGCTTCAATAGGCAGCCGTATTATTGCAAGCGAAAGTATTAGCGCATTAAGAAAAGATGTCCTTTCTAAGTGCTACGGGGGAGATATCTCTAGAAAAAAGAAACTTTTGAAGAAGCAAGCTAAAGGGAAAAAGAGGATGAAGGCAATGGGTAAAGTTGATGTACCTCAAGAAGCTTTTATGGCAGTTCTGAAATTAAATCAGTAATTAATTTCAAATTAAAAACTAAAAGCTATTTAATCTATGAAACAATAGGTATATTTTAGTTGATTCGAATAATCATAAATTTGTGAATTCAAACTCATCAAATCAAGTTGGTAAAAATATTAGAAGGACTGGATTTTTAATTGTACTTTCATATCTATTAATAGTATTAATTATGAAAGTATTAGAGGCTAATAACTTTTTTGGTTATTCTTTATCATCATTTAGTAATGATATTTTTGCACCACCTTCCTTAAAACATTTATGTGGTACAGATAGATTAGGAAGGGATGTTTGTTTAAGAACTTTACAAGGGTCATCTATAGCTATTGAAGTTGTATTCCTTGCAATTTTCTTTGCTTTAATTTTAGGCCTTCCTTTAGGGTTATTGAGTGGATATTTTGGAGGGATCCTTGATAAATGCTTATCACTTGTAATGGATACTATTTTTTCAATTCCTGTTATTTTGCTCGCAGTAGTAGTAGCTTTTGTACTTGGTAAAGGGATTATTAATGCCTCTATAGCCTTATGTATAGTTTATTCTCCTCAATATTTTAGATTAATCAGAAATCAAACAATGTTAATAAAATCAGAGACATATGTTGAAGCTGCAAGAGTTTCGGGGGCTGATGTTAAAACTATAATTTTTAAATATATACTTCCAAATGTAATAACCCCTTTACCTATTCTCCTTACTTTAAATGCTGCTGATGCTGTTTTGGTATTAGGAAGTTTGGGCTTTTTAGGGTTAGGAGTTCCTGCAAATGTTCCAGAATGGGGAAGTGATCTTAATCTTGCGCTTGCTGCTATACCAACTGGGATTTGGTGGACTGCATTATTCCCTGGATTAGCAATGTTTTTTTTAGTCTTAGGTCTTTCTTTTATAGGAGAAGAACTAGAAAATATTTTTGAGAATTGAAAGTTAATTTTAATATTTTTTAGTTATTAACAACTTCATTAATTTCTCCATACTGATTCATCTTTGGATATTTATTTCCAGACTTTCTGTATATAGAAGCTAAGTCAGGATAACTCCATTCAAATAATGTTTTTTCGTATTCCTCTGCACTTAAACCTTCTCCTTTAAGAGGAAGTAAACTCTTACTTTTTCTTTGTCGAATAGCTTCAAAAAGTAAAATAGAAGTTGCTACTGAAACATTCAAAGATTGAACCATTCCTGACATTGGAATGAAGATTGATTCATCAACTTTTGAAATTAGTTGATCACTTAAACCCCACTTTTCTGCTCCTAAAACAAAACAAGTATTTTCTGAATAGTCAAAATTCCTGTAATCAGTTGATCTCTCATTTAGTGTTGTTCCATATAATTTAAAACCTTTCTTTTTTAGTTCAGATACTGCAGAAATTGTTGTCTCATGATTATTTAATTTGACCCATTTTTGACTGCCTTGAGCTGTACTGTTAAAAGTTTTAACTTTATCTTTTTCACTAATAAAATTTGCTTCAAAAACTCCCGCCGCATCACATGTTCTTAATATCGCAGATAAATTGTGTGGCTTATTTACTGCCTCTACCAGAACCGTTAAGTTTCTCATTCTGCAATTTAAAACATTTTTTATTCGCTCAAATCTTCTTGGCAAAATTGACATCTTAAAAATGTTTAAAGTTAATTAAATTATATTCGTTCAAAAAAATATAATTTAAAATATAAATTTTTTAAAGTTTTAAATGATTAATTTTATATTACTTCAAATTCAATCTATAGATTAATTAATCGGTTATTTGGTTTATAATATTTTAGTAATTTAGACGAGATTAAATGGCTTACATTGAATGGGATTACACGGTTATAACGAGTATGGTGGAAGCCCAAGGCTGGACGTTACCAGAGAATGAATCAAAAGAATGGAAACAATTCAACGATGAGCTTGGAGAGAAGATGAGAGGAGTTGGAATTGTGTTCGAAAAATATTGTAAATTTGCTCCAGATATTGGAGAAGGAGTTCATCTTTTAGACGATTAAAAATTTAAACCATTGATGTATCCCTTAATCAATGGTTATTAATTTATACATTAGGAAAATTTTGATTGAATTAGAGAAAGAAATTATTAAGGATTTATAAAGCTTCTTTTGAAAATCTATCAGTAACGTTCGTAAAAATTTTTTAATTTTTAATTGTCCACAAAAAAGTTATTTAAATTTTATATTTAAATAAAAAGGTAAGATGCAAAATAAATTAATCTTTCTATTCGATGGTGGTTGTCCATTATGTCTTAGAGAAACTAATTTCTTAAAAAGCAAAGACGAGTTAAATAAAATTGACTTTGTTGATATCAACAATATTAATTATAATCCTAGTCTTTTTAAGGACATCTCATATGCAGAAGCAATGTCAAATCTTCATGGGATTTTAGAAAATGGAAATATTATCAAAGGGTTAGACGTATTAGCATATTCATATGAATTAATAGGGTTAGGGTGGGTTTACTACCCTTTAAAAATTGAATTCTTTGCTCCGGTTTTGAGGTTATTTTACAAATATTGGGCAAAATACAGACTTAAAATTACTGGCAGATCAAATATTGAAAAACTCTGTACTTCTGAATGTAAGCAATAAAAATGGAAATTATTGACATAGATAGATTAATCGAGATGTGTTGGGAAGATAGAACTCCTTTTGAAGCGATAGAGTATCAATTTGGTTTAAAAGAAGAAGATGCTATTAAAATAATGAGAAACAATCTTAAGCCAAAATCATTTAAAGTTTGGAGAAAAAGAGTTTCTGGAAGAAAAACAAAACATATGGAACTTAAAGATTCAACTAGATTTAAATCTACTCATAAAAGAAAATTTTAAATTTTGAAAATCCTACCAAGCAAAATATGCCCCGTTTGCAACAGGCCATTTAATTGGCGCAAAAAATGGAAAGATTGTTGGAAGGAAGTTAAATACTGTTCTAATAGATGTAGAAATAGGAAGTCATTAGTATGAATCAGATATCGATCATATTTCCAAATCAACTTTTTAGAGAAAGCTCACTCTTGAAGTTAAGTTGTGAAATTTTGATTATTGAAGATTCATTATTTTTTGGTAATGATAAATTTCAAAAGTCAATTAACCACAAAAATAAATTAATTTTCCATAAAGCTTCAATGCTTGCATATAAAAAATATCTGCAAAATTCAGGATTTAAAGTTATTTATATTGAGAATAAAAATAATCTTTCCACCGTAGAGTATTTATCAAAATATTTGCAAGGAAAATATCAAAAGGTAAATATTATAAATCCTCATGATTTTTTAATTATGAAGAGGATAAATAGATTTGTTGAAGCCAACAATCTTAAATTACAAGTTTTCCAATCCCCAATGTTTGTAACTAATGAAGACTTACGAAAGTCTTTTAAATCTAATTCCAAAAAACCCTTAATGGGTAGATTCTATGAGAATCAAAGAAGAAGTCAAAATATATTATTGAATCCTGATGGCTCACCTCAAGGAGGTAAATGGAGTTTTGATGAATTAAATAGAAAAAAATTACCCAAGAATATAAACATTCCTGAAATCCCAAAATTTCAAAAAAATCAGTTTGTAATTCATGCTGAAAAGATAATTTCTAATTTACAGATTGAGTTTATAGGTGAAAGTAATTATTTTATATATCCAACTACTTTCGAAGAAGCTGATAGTTGGCTTCATGATTTTTTCGAAGATAGATTTTCTTTATTTGGCGATTATGAAGATGCAATTAGTAAGGAAAAAGTCTTTTTATGGCATAGTTTACTTTCTCCTCTTTTAAATAGCGGTTTATTGACTGCAAAAGAAGTTATAGATAAGGCATTAACTTATGGTGAAAAAAATAAAGTTCCTATTAACTCTCTAGAAGGTTTTATTCGTCAAATAGTTGGATGGAGAGAATTTATTTGCTTAGTTTATGAAAAATATGGTACCCAAATGCGTACTACTAATTTTTGGAATTTTGATAATAAGCCTATGCCTGAGTGTTTCTATAAGGGAAGCACAGGAATCGATCCAGTCGATATCGTCATAAATAATATTATTAAATACGGTTATTGCCATCATATTGAGAGGCTTATGATAATAGGTAACTTTATGCTTTTATGTCGTATACATCCTGATCATGTTTATAAATGGTTTATGGAAATGTTTATAGATTCTTATGATTGGGTAATGGTCCCTAATGTTTATGGAATGAGTCAGTTTAGCGATGGAGGGATCTTTTCAACAAAACCTTATATTTCTAGCTCAAATTATGTGAAAAAAATGTCTGATTATAAAAGTGGTCCTTGGTGTTCAATCTGGGATGGTTTGTTTTGGAAATTTATAAAAGATAATGAAACTTATTTTAGAAAACAATATAGGCTTGCTATGTTAACGAGAAATTTAGATAAAATGAGTGACGAAAAGCTAAATGGTCATTTAAGAATAGCTGAGGAATTTATAAGTAATCTTTATTAAATTAAACACTAAATTTATAGTCAATTTTAAAACTTAAGAGAATCTAATGATATTAATAAATATTAAAAACACGTGTTAGATTAATAGTAATATAGATCTTATATTAATCTAATATAAATTTAACTTGGTGCAAATTTTACTCTTTTGTTTACTTTTTTGAAATTTAGATTGGATAACTAATTTGTATTTTAAATTAAGTGATCTAAAAAAATTAATTCCTTTCGCAGCCAGAGAGGTTATTGATTTAGAAAAAATTAATGGGGACTCACTTTTAACCTCTTTAACTTTTTGTTCTAATAACAAATGAAAAAAAATAAAAAAAATAAATTTTTTTCAAGAGAAAAAGTCCATTCTCTTAACATCTATATATTTTTGGGATTCAATTTAACCTTAGTTAGTGTTCTTGGTTTTATTTGGTTTAATACTTCAATTAATAGCTAAGAACAATATTCATAATTAATAGTATATTTAGCATATATTACTAAACAAGATTTTATACATTGATTAAAGGGTACCTTCAAAGAAAAGCATCTTGGGAAATTCTATTAAAAGTAAGTTCAGGAATTTATTCAGATCATGCTCTAGAAAAGGTATTAAAAAATTATGAGTTCAATTCATTAGATATAGCATTCATAACGGAATTATCTTTTGGATGTATTAGGTATAGAAAATTCCTTGATCTTTGGATAGACCATACATCAAAACTTTCTCATACTAAGCAACCACCAAAACTAAGATGGCTTTTACATATAGGTTTATATCAATTATTAAAAATGGATAAAATTCCATTTTCTGCAGCTATTTCTTCAACTGTAGAAGTTGCAAAGAAAACTGATTTAAAAGGTTTGGCTGGAACTGTAAACGCAATATTACGAAATACCGTTAGACATATAGAAAAAGAACATGTCCCAAAAATATCCTCAGATGAAATAGAGAGATTGTCTTCTCTTGAGTCATTACCAATATGGCTTGTAAAAGAAATTGTTAATTGGGTAGGAATAAAAGAAGCTAAAAATATCGCCAAGGCATTTAATAAAAAACCTTCAATTGATTTGCGAATTAATTCTCTTAAAACTGATTTAAATAAATTTTTGAATGAACTTGCTGAATGTAATATTAATGCTACCGCAATTAGTCAATTAAAAAATGGGATCGCCTTAAATTCTAATCCAAGGTCTATTAAAAAACTCCCTGGCTACAGCGATGGGCTGTGGGTAGTCCAAGATAGATCTTCTCAATGGGTCGCTCCTCTTTTAAATCCAATGAAAGGGGAAAAGATTCTTGATGCCTGCTCTGCCCCAGGAAGTAAAACAACTCATTTAGCTCAGTTAGCTAATGACGATGCTGAAATCTTAGCTGTTGATAGATCAGAAAAAAGATTGAAAATACTTCAATCAAATTTGGAAAGATTAAATATAAAAAGTGTTAAAACTTTGAAAGCTGATGCTACTAATTTAGTTGATATTCAACCAAATCTTATCTCTTATTTTGATAAAATCTTAATTGATGCTCCATGTTCAGGGATTGGAACCTTAGCAAGAAATCCTGATTCAAGATGGTCTTTAAGTAAGGATAAAATAAATCAATTAATTCTTTTACAGGAAAGATTATTAGAAAGCGTTTTACCTCTTTTAAAAAGAAATGGAACTTTAGTTTATTCAACTTGTACAATATGTCCTGAAGAAAATAATTTTCTAATTAAAAGATTTTTGACAAAAAATAAGGAAATTAAATTAGATAGTGAAAAACAAATCTTACCGAAATTTGATGAACCAGGAGATGGATTTTATGCAGCAAAAATTTCTTATAAATAAAAAATTAAGTATTTTATTATTAAATCTCTAAATCATATATTTTACTTATGAACTTTTTCCAAAAATAAGCTGCATTACCGCTAGATAACTTAGTTTCTTTGTTTTCATCAAAACCTATCCAAACTCCGGTAGTAAGATTATTAATTGAACCAATAAACCAAAGATCCCTGTTCCCGTCTGAAGTTCCTGTCTTGCCATATACTCTTTCTCCTTTAATTGAGGCTGCTATCGAAGTACCTTCCGAAACTGATTTTTCAAGTAGATTATTTAGGCTTTTGTTTACTTCGGAATCTAATATCTTCTCATGAATAAATTTATTTTCCCAAATTAATTCATTATTATTTGATTCTATTTTTTCAAGAATGCTTGTCTTATATAGATTCCCATTGCTATTCAGAGTTGCATAGGCATTTGTAATATTTAGGAGGCTATCTCCATAAGATCCGATAGCTAATGGTAGAAATTCTTCAAGCGGTTGTTCATACCCTAGGCCAAATAAATTAGCTTGGTTTATAATTTTTTTAAGACCTATATTACTAGAAATTTTTAGAGGAACTATATTTGAAGAGGTTTTAAAAGAATCTATTAAAGATATCTTACCTCGATAAATTTCAGAAAAATTTTTGGGACAATAGTCTTCCCAGCACTTAGGTAAATCTTCGAATTTATCTCTTAATTTTATACCTTCTTTTAATGCTGCAGTATATGGAATAATTTTAAAAGTTGAACCTAAAGGCCTTATGGCTGAGGTAACTCTATTAAATTCGTTTATTGTTGGATTCTTACTAGTTATCATTGTTCGAATTAAACCGCTATTGGATTCTATTGATAACAATGCTGTTTCAATATTATTAGACCCTATAGACCTAGAAATTTTTTGTCCTATTTCCTGCCAATCTTTATTGATGCTCGATTTTATCCGTAAAAATTTGTACTTTTTATGATTTTTGATTTTGTTATTTGTTTCCTTGAGTATGAAATTTACTAATAAATTATCTTTAGAATCTTTATTATTTATTGAATAATTTAAATTAACTTTTTCCTTTAAGGCTTCATTTCTCTCGTCCAAAGATATGTAGCCATCAATATACATATCTTTTAAAATTTTATTTCTTTTTTTAATAGCTAAATCGATATTTTCATAAGGCGAATAAATCGAGGGAGCAGGTGCTAATCCAGCTACTAAGGCAACCTCAGATAATGATAATTCAGTTATAAGTTTTCCAAAATAAACTTGGGAGGCTTCATTAATACCATAAGCTCCTGATCCTAAGTAAATATTATTTAAATATAATTTTAAAATTTGATTTTTACTGAATTTCAAGTCTAAAACTAAGGAAATTATTATTTCTTTAATTTTTCTTTGAAAACTTAAATCATTATTTAAGAAAATTAATCTTGCTACTTGCTGAGTAATAGTGCTTCCACCCTCTTTAAAGTATCCGCTCTGAATATTACTAATAAACGCTCTTGATAAACCTATTAAGTCAATTCCATTATGGTTAAAAAATCTTTTATCCTCACCCGAGATAAAAGAATACTTTAGAAAAAATGGTATCGAATTTGCATTATCAAGAACATCGAATTTTCGACTTAATTTTCTTAATGTTTTATTATCAGAAGAGAATATTTCATAAGAATAGGGTATTGATTTTGAAGTATTGATTTTAAGTGGGTCAAAATTTAAAGTAATCCTAATTAAATTAAATATGGGGAAAAATATGACAAAGAAAATAAATATCGATGAGCTAAAAATAAAATATTTATATTTTATTTCATTCACTTTAAGCTACTAAAAAACTATGTCCTATGGCTAAAGCGGTTACTAACATTCCAGTTATAAGAAATGGCTGAGCACTTGCCTGGTATTTGACATCAAATTTTAACGGGTCCCTTAGTAACCACATATCTTGAAATGTAATTTGAGGAATTACTAGTAAAACTAAAATTACTGATGCTAAATGTTGTCCAATAACAATTAATACGATAACCATTGCTAATTGAAAAATATCAATGAGACCAGCACTTATTCTACTAGCATTTTTAATTCCAAATATTACAGGTAACGAATTTAATCCTAGTTTTGAATCCCCTTCAACACTTTTGAAATCATTTATAACTGCTATTCCTAGTCCAGAAAGACTATAAGCAAGAGTTAGTAATGCTGTAACAATAGTTAATTTCCCAAATAAGGCTTGTCCCGCCCACCATGGGAGAGCTATATATGAAGCTCCTAAAGCATAATTTCCTAGCCATCCATTTTGCTTCAATTTTAAAGGAGGAGCAGAATAGATATAACTTACTAAAGACCCACCTAAAGCCAGAAGAAAGACAGAGGGGAAACTATGTTTTGCATATAAATCTAATAAAAAAGAGACTACTAAACCAGCAATAAGTAATACCCAAATTTGTATTTTTACTTCCTTAATCGAAATCTTTCCAGAAGGTATTGGTCTATTAGGTTCATTAATAGCGTCAATTTCTCTATCAAAAAAATCATTAATAGTTTGGGTATAACCTGCTAAAAGTGGTCCGCTCATGAGCATGCATGCTAGTGAGGCTAAAACATTACTTATTGTCCACTGAAAATTCCCGCTTGCTGCAGCTCCACAGATTACCCCCCATATCAAGGGGATCCATGTGATTGGCTTCATTAATTGTATACGTAGTTTCCAAATACTCGAAGTCTCTGAAGCCCCTTTAATTCCTAATAATTGTTTTGGATCATTCACTTTTAATATTTAACCTTTCTCAATTTCTTCAGGGAAAAACCAATTTTCCTCTCCATTTTGTAATTTAACAGTAATACCAATACTTCTACCATCGGTCATTTTATATCCAGTTGTTACAACTCTTGGGTTTGATGATATTTGATCAATTAGCTTTGCAGGTAATCTATCTTTAACTTTGTTAATGTTAATGTTAATTTTAACTTTACTACCAATTTTGGGTAATAATTTTGTTTCAGCCATAAAAGGTAAAATGGAAGCTATTATTCAAGATTAACAGCCTTTGGACAATTTTTATTAAAATGGTAGCTCTTCGTTTAATTCCTTGTTTAGATGTAGCTAATGGAAGGGTAGTTAAAGGTGTTAATTTTGTAAACCTTAGAGACTCTGGTGACCCTGTCGAATTAGCTTGTAAATACTCAGAAGCAGGAGCGGATGAATTAGTATTTTTAGATATAAGAGCTAGTGTGGAAAATAGAAAAACATTAGTTGATCTGGTCTCTAGAACAGCGAAATCAGTTAAAATTCCATTTACTGTTGGTGGTGGCATAAATTCGATCAACTCAATTAATGATCTTTTAAGAGCAGGAGCAGATAAAGTAAGTTTAAATTCTTCTGCAGTAAAAAATCCAGACATCATTTCCAAAAGCTCTACGAATTTTGGAACACAATGTATAGTTATTGCTATTGATGCAAGAAAAAAAATTACTAAATATAATGAATGGGAAGTTTATGTTAAGGGTGGACGAGAGAATACTGGTTTAGATGTAATAAGTTGGGCAAAAAAAGTTGAGGAATTAGGTGCTGGAGAAATTTTATTAACTTCAATGGATGGTGATGGGACACAAAATGGATACGACTTATTATTGACTCAAACAGTTGCAAATGCAGTTAATATTCCTGTGATTGCTTCTGGGGGTGCAGGCTCAGTAGAAGATATTTATGATGTTTTTACCAAAGGTAAAGCCTCTGCAGCACTTTTAGCATCTTTACTTCATGATAAAAAACTTACTATAGATGAAATAAAATCTTTTCTTATTGAAAAGAAACTACCAATAAGACCTAATTAAAAAAAATAATTTATCATTAATTAAAAATATTTAAATATGCGATATAAAAAAACTAATGAGGTTAAAAGTATTTTTAATAATATTTCTTGTAGTTATGACTTTTTAAATAGTTTGCTTAGTCTGGGATTACACAAATATTGGAAAAAGACATTAGTTGATTTATTAAAACCAATTAATGGGGAAAATTGGGCTGATTTATGTTGTGGAACTGGGGATCTATCATTTTTAATTTTTAAAAAAGTTAGGCCCAATGGAAGTGTTACTGGAATAGATAGTGCAAAAGAAATTTTAAATATTGCAAAGGAAAAGTCGAAATTGATTGAAAATAAATTTATCTCTTGGGAGATGCAAGATATCTTAGAAATAGATGAAGATTTAAAAAATTATGATGGAATTTGTATGTCTTATGGTTTAAGAAATTTAGTCAATGTAGAGGAAGGACTAAAAAAAGTCTTTAATCTTTTAAGTGATACGGGTAGAGCTGGGTTTCTTGACTTTAATCATTCTAAATTTAATTCTATAGCTGATTTGTTTCAAAAAATATATTTAAGATTTGTTGTGGTCCCAATTTCAAAAATTTTTAGATTAAGTAAAGAATATTCTTATATTGAAAAAAGTATAAAAAATTTTCCAAAGGGAAACGAACTTATGCTAATTGCAAAAGGAGTAGGGTTTAAGAAAGTTGAATATAGGACTATTTTTTTCAATCAAATGGGAATATTAATATTAGAAAAATAAAATTCATCTTAATTATTTTTTCTCCAACAAAAAGTACATTTCCCCCATCTTGATATCTCACCTTCTGGTGCAGGACTATTGCATATTTTGCAAATAACCATATTATTATTCTTTATTCTGCTCGGATGATTTTCCCAGACTGTTTTTGCATTGATCTCTTTTTTATCTAAGCTTTTGACTTCATAATTTTGAATTATCTTTATTTCATTTAAATTTATTCCAAATCCGCTAATACTCTCCTTTAATCTATGTTTGTTATAAATTAGTGCCTGCCTCCATTGTGGATTATTTACAGCAATAATAAGAGTCTTGTGTTCAATTTTTAAGGGCTTACATGCTTTAGATAATTCCAGACCAGTTAACTTTTCCCAATTCTCATTTAGTTTGGATAGTTTATCTAAGTCTTTCCATGATTTTTTGAAATTATCAATACAATTTCGCATTGATGATGGATATCTTTTATTCAATATTGGTAAATATCTTTTATTCAATTGATATAATTAGAGTTATAGGAGTTAAGATAATTTAATCTTGTCAAGATTGCCTGTTTTTTATATTAAGGATTTGTGAAAGTTTTAGGATCAGTAGCTAAGACCACATATTACTACAAAAAAATCCAAGGAGTTTATCCTAATTGGAAACTTCAATACAAATTAAAATGTAAAAGTACTGAATACGAACTAACAAATTGGCTCCAAGATTCTCCAATCAAAAGATATAAACCAAGAGCAATAGTAGCTAAAGAACAATTTTTAGGAACAGGTCAGAATTCAAGACGATGGATTTCTCCTAAAGGAGGAATATGGCTAAGTGCGGCTTATCCAATTTTTACCTCAAAATTTTCAAGTGAGATATTTAGTCTTTCATTCGCAATTAAGTTATGTGAAATGTTGAATAAGGAATCTATAAAAGTCGATTTAAAATGGCCAAATGATATTTTTTTTAATTCAAAAAAATTAATTGGATTTTTACCCAGAGTGATAACAAGAGGGAAAGAAATTATCTATTTAAGGATAGGTATCGGCATGAATTTTTTAAATAAAACTCCATTAGAGGGCATTGCTTTATCTGAAATACTTAATACCAAAAATATATGCGAATATTATTGGACTGCAAAAATACTTAAAACTATTCATGAGTCAGTCGAATGTAATGATAAAAAAGAATATATTATTAAAAATGCAAATAGATATCTTACAAAAAAACATTTACCTAGAGGTTATAACTCAAAAGATTGGGCAATAAAAGAAGTAGACAATAATGGCAATTTGAGAATTTATAACGGAATCCAAGAAAAAATATTAACGAGGTTTTAAATTTATTTAATTTTTAATTCAATTAATTTTCCATCTTTAAATCTTGCTATTTTTTTTGCCCGACTTGCAACTTCATCTTCGTGAGTAACTAAAACTATAGTTATACCTGATTCATGAAGTTTATCAAAAAGGTCTAATACATCTTCTGTCGTCTTTGAATCTAAAGCGCCAGTGGGTTCATCGGCTAATAAAATTGCAGGATTATTGATAATTGCTCTCGCAATAGCTACACGTTGTTGTTGCCCTCCTGATAATTGATTAGGACGATTATTTACTCTTTCAGAAAGTCCAACTTTGTCTAATGCATTTTTTGCTCGTTTTTCTCTTTCTATAGGATCTACCCCTGCATAAATCATCGGTAAAAGAACATTTTCTAGTGCTGTAGCGTCTGAGAGAAGGTGGAATTGTTGGAAAACGAATCCTAATTTTTGGTTTCTTAACTCAGCTAATTCATCATCAGATAAATTTTCAACAGGAGTTCCATTTAATTTATAAACACCTTGAGATGGTCTGTCTAGACAGCCAATAATGTTCATTGCGGTACTCTTACCTGAACCACTTGCGCCCATAACAGCCAAATAGTCCCCTTTATAAATTTCTAAATTCACATTATCTAAGGCTTTTACGATAAGTTCATCTTTGCCATACATTTTTGATACTTTTTCTAAGGTCGCAACTTTTTTAGTCATTTATTAATACTCCTTTAAAGAACATTATTTGTTATCGCTAATATATTCTGTAAAAAAGGAGTTTCTGATACTGCTGAATTAGCTAATTTGAAAAGAGGGTTAGAAAGTATTCCTCCTAAAGCTGTAACAGCTATGCAAGTATATAATGCAATTCTAAGTGGAGGTAATCCAATGATATTCCAGTTGATCTCAGGATAAGATTTAACTATTTCAGAAGCTTCTTGTGGTTCTTTAACTACCATCATTTTTATAACCGAGATGTAGTAATAAATTGAAATTACTGAAGTTATTAATCCGACTACTACCAAAAGGTATTGATGGTTAGCCCAACCTGCAAAAAACAAATATATTTTCCCGAAAAAACCTAACATAGGCGGAAGCCCACCAAGAGAAAGAAGACATAGGCTTAGACCCAAAGTAATTAAAGGATCTTTTTGATAAAGGCCTGAATAATCTGTAATTCTATCTGATCCAGTTCGGAGTGAAAAAAGTATTACACATGAAAAAGCCCCTAGATTCATAAACAAATATGCAGCTAAATATAAAACAGCTGATGAAAGTCCATCTTGTGTTCCAGATACTATGCCAATCATTACAAATCCCGCTTGACCAATTGAACTGTAAGCCAACATTCTTTTCATTGAGGTTTGGGCCAATGCCACAATATTTCCTAGGGCCATACTCAAGATTGCTAAAATTGTAAATAATAGTTTCCATTGTTCATCGAAGGAGGAAAAAGTAGTGCTTAAAATTCTTATTGCAAAAGCAAATCCCGCAGTCTTAGATCCAACAGATAAAAAAGCTACTACAGGTGTGGGGGATCCTTCATAAACATCAGGTGTCCACTGATGAAAAGGAACTGCAGCAATCTTGAAAGCAACAGTTGATAAGACAAATACTAGAGATAAGGATGTAATAAATGATGGTTTATTTATTATCTCTACTCCAATTGTTGATAAGTTTGTGGAACCACTAAGACCATAAAGGAATGAGGATCCATATAAATAAACAGCAGCAGCAGCTGATCCAACAAGTAGATATTTTAAAGCGGCCTCTGAACTCCTAGGATCTCTCTTGAGATAACCAGAAAGACAATAACTAGCTACTGATAAAGTCTCTAAAGATATAAATACACTAACAAGGTCAGTAGATCCACACAAAAGCATGGCTCCTAAAGTTGCCGATAAGACTATTGCAGCGAATTCACCAATTGGACTCCCACTCTGTTCTGTATAACGCCAACTAATTAGTAAAGAAATCAGAGTTGATAGTGCAATGATTGATCTAAAGGCAATAGCTAAATTATCTGAATTAAAAGAGCCAAGGAATGCACTGTTTACAGGGTTACTCCACTGTAAAGCGAGACTTATAAGAGAACTGCCTAATGAAATGTAACAAATTACTGGTGCCCACCTTGAGGCAGTTTTTTCGCCAGCAAGATCGACAAGAAGAGTTCCAACAATACCAAGCAAAATGAAAGCTTCTGGAATAATTGCTTGAGCATTTAAATTAATTGTAAAGATTTCGTTGGGCACTTAATTAAATTGAATGTTTGATTGTAAGGATGTAAGAGTTAAACTTACTTGATTATAATTTGTGGGTATGAGTTTTGAAAATCTCGAGCAATATTGCTTGAAGAAGTTTCAATTAATCATAATATGCCCTAATTGATTAAAAAAACACTAATTTTATCGAAATAGACCTTGGATCACACACTTGTTATTGTTGAAAGTCCCACAAAGGCAAAAACTATAAGAAGGTTTTTGCCCCCTAATTATGAAGTTCTTGCTTCCATGGGACATGTAAGAGATCTTCCCAAAGGAGCAGCTGAAATTCCTGCATCAGTTAAAAAAGAGAAATGGTCAAGAATAGGTGTAAACACTACAGAAGATTTTGAACCACTTTATATCGTCCCAAAGGAAAAGAAGAAGGTCGTTAAAGATTTAAAAAATGCTTTAAAAGATGCTACTCAATTGCTATTGGCAACTGATGAAGATAGGGAAGGAGAAAGTATAAGTTGGCACTTAATGCAAATTCTTAAACCGAAAATCCCAACTAAGCGAATGGTTTTTCATGAAATCACTAAAAAGGCAATTAATAAGGCATTAGATGAGACCAGAGAAATTGATATGGAATTAGTTCAAGCTCAAGAAACTAGAAGAATTCTTGATAGGCTTTTTGGGTATGAACTTTCTCCATTACTTTGGAAAAAAGTAGCTCCCAGACTATCTGCTGGCCGTGTTCAGTCTGTTTCAGTAAGATTGCTTGTTAACAAGGAAAGAGAAAGGAGAGCGTTTAAAAAAGCCTCTTACTGGGGATTAAAAGCCACTTTGCTTAAAGATAATATTTCTTTTGAATCTAAGTTATTTAGTCTAAATGCCCAGAAAATCTCTAACGGTTCTGATTTTGATGAAAAGACAGGTAACTTAAAAAAAGGTAATAAATCTTTAATCTTGAACGAAGACAGAGCAAAGAGTCTTCTCAAAACTTTATCTAAGGAAAAGTGGAAAGTCTTAAGAGTAGAAAAAAAACCAACAATTAGGAAGCCTGTTCCACCTTTTACTACTAGTACTTTGCAACAGGAAGCTAATCGAAAACTTCGACTATCTGCAAGAGAAACAATGAGATGCGCTCAAGGCTTATATGAGAAAGGTTTTATTACATATATGAGAACTGATTCAGTACATCTTTCTGAACAAGCGATTAGAGCGGCGAGAGAATGTGTAAATTCAAAATATGGGAAAGAATATTTATCAAGCTCAGCTCGTCAATTTAATTCAAATGCTAGGAATGCTCAAGAAGCACATGAAGCTATCAGGCCGGCTGGAGAAGTATTTAAAACTCCAAATGATACAGACTTGTCAGGAAGAGATCTCTCTTTATATGAATTAATTTGGAAAAGAACTGTTGCCAGTCAAATGGCGGAAGCAAAATTAACAATGATTAATGCTGAAATAGAAGTTGGGGAAGGATTATTTAAGTCAAGCGGAAAAAGTATTGATTTTGCAGGTTTTTTTAGAGCTTATGTAGAAGGTAGTGATGATCCAAGCGCATCACTAGAACAGCAAGAAGTCATTCTTCCTGATTTAACTCAAGGGTCTGTTCTAGAAGTTGATAGCAAAGAGGCTACTTATCATGAAACCAAATCACCAGCTAGATATACTGAGGCTGCATTAGTCAAAGTTTTAGAAAAAGAGGGAATAGGAAGACCTTCTACTTATGCAAGTATTATTGGAACAATTGTAGATAGGGGCTATGCAAATATTTCTTCAAATTCCTTGTCGCCTACATTCACAGCTTTTGCTGTTACGGCATTATTAGAGGAACACTTTCCTGATCTTGTTGATACTACATTTACGGCAAAAATGGAATCTTCATTGGACGAAATTTCTTCAGGTAATCTTGAGTGGCTTCCATATTTAGAAACTTTTTATAAAGGTAAAAATGGTCTTGAGGTAAAAGTTCAGAAAACTGAGGGTGATATTGATGGAAAAGCATACAGACAAGTTGATTTTGATGACTTACCTTGCGTAGTCAGAATTGGTTCTAATGGCCCATGGCTTGAAGGGGTAAAAATAGATGAATCAGGAAATGAAATACAGGCAAAAGGTAATCTCCCTATGGATATTACTCCTGGAGATTTAGATAAAAAGAAAGTTGATCAAATTCTTAGTGGCCCCTCAGATCTAGGAACTGATCCAAAAACTGGAGAGCAAGTATTTTTAAGATTCGGCCCTTATGGACCTTACGTTCAATTAGGAAATACTGAAGAAGACAAAGCGAAGCCAAGAAGAGCCTCTTTACCAAAAGAGTTAAAAACTGATGACTTAACTTTATTGGAAGCACTAGAACTATTAAGCTTACCAAAATTGTTAGGAGAACATCCAGAAGGTGGAATTGTTGAGGCAGATAGGGGAAGATTTGGTCCATATATTAAATGGATAAAAAATGAAGATGAGTCTGAAAATAGATCTTTAAAAAAAGAAGATGATGTTTTTAAGGTTGATCTTAAGCGCGCATTAGAAATCCTCGCGATGCCAAAATTAGGTAGAGGAGGACAAGAAGTAATAAAGGATTTCGGAAAACCTAAAGAGTTAAAAGATAAAATTCAGATTTTAAATGGAAGATATGGACTATATATAAAGTGTGGAAAAACAAACGTTTCTTTACCTAAAGATACTGATTTAGAAAAATTTACACTTGATAATGCTTTGGTTTTATTAGAAGAGAAAATGAAAGATAAAAATAGCTCTGTTTTCAAAAAAAATAAAGTAATTAGTAAAAAGACCTTAAAGAATAAAAAAAGTAAAAAATAAATATGGGTTTTATAAAAAATAAATTATTTATTTTTATTATCTTAATTTTATTACAATCTTGTTCTGGAGGAAGAATTGGAAATTTTTTTGAGTCTAGTTTTAAAAATATTGAAGAGACAAAAATAAAAGAAGATGTCAAAAATAATTTAAAGAATAAGATTGTTATTAAATCTGGGGGGATTGTGGAAAAAAACAAAAATATTGAAGAGACAAAAATAAAAGAAGATGTCAAAAATAATTTAAAGAATAAGATTGTTATTAAATCTGGGGGGATTGTGGAAAAAAACAAAAATATTGAAGAGACAAAAATAAAAGAAGATGTCAAAAATAATTTAAAGAATAAGGTTTTAAAAATGTCTGAGAAGAAATCAAAAAATAACAAAAAAATTTCTGATAAAAATATATCTCCTAAAAAAATAATATTTCAGCCTAAATCATACAAAATTATTTTTATTTTAAAAGATGTAGATCCAAAAGATCCCACTGAAGATTTAAGGGCCATTTTAAGAAATTCTGATGTAAATTTTGAAATAGAAAAGATTGAACGTTATTTTGATACAAAAAATAAAACTATAAAAAGTAATTAAATATTTATACAAAAAATTTCAAATGAAACTTTCACAAAAAAATGAGGCACTTAACATAATTGAACCAGCATATTTAGCCTCTCTCTCTTCATTACTTTGGATCGCTTTATATTACTTACCTATTGGAGGTGCATTGTTGAGATTAATATTACCTCTTCCTATAATCTTGTTGCATTTGAGGAGAGGAACTAAAACTGCATTTGAAGGTCTCATAATACAATTTCTTTTGTTATTGATACTTATGGGTCCAATTAGAGGAACTTTATTTTTATTCCCATATGGGATATTAGCTTTTTGGCTAGGCTGGTCTTGGTTTATGAAAAAAAATTGGTGGCTTAGTTGGTGTGGAGGTTTTATTCTTGGGACACTCGGTTTTTTTATAAGGGTATTCGCCTTATCAACCTTAGTTGGGGATAATCTTTGGATAATAATTACAAGGGCAAGTTATGGTCTTATAGATAAATTTATTGAACTATTTAATTTGCCTTTATCACCTTCGATCAGAATTATTCAATTAGTTGCAATATTATTAATCATTTTTCAAGAAATGGTCTATGTTTTAACCATACATATACTCGCATATTCTCTTTTCCCTAGATTAAATTCAAATATTCCTGATCCTCCAAAAATAATTAATGGATTTGTTGATTTAGGTCTTTGATATAAAGTTAAATAATGCAGAAATCGTATTTAGGAATAAAGTTATTTGGAAGTAAAGGAAATCAAAAACTATTTTTTGAAAAAGTAGATGCTCTTCAAAAAGAAATTAATAATTTTATTTTCTATCTTGTGATTGCAGGAACAGAAACATCTCAAATTCAAGGTATATCGGCAGCAGGAATTGATTCAAAAGCCAGAAGGAGAACTGCCTTGGCAGATGCTGAGTTCCTTCTTTTTGGTGCCTATAAAGATCATAAATATAAGTTACCCTTTTTAAATTCTGGAGTAACTCCTGCATTAATAAGCTATGTATGTAAGAAACTTATATGCGCAAGTCAAATAGTTGTTCCTATAGGAATAAAAGAAAAACCTTACTTTAGTCATTTAACTGTAGAAAATTATTTAGCAGGTCCAGCTAAATGCTTGACTACGGGAAAATCTATGAATAAAGAGAGAGTTTTGAGTCTTTACAAAAAAGGATTAGAAATTGGAAAATCCACGAAACAACCTATATTCATTTCAGAATCTGTACCAGGAGGAACTACAACTGCTCAGGCAGTAATGGAAGCTTTTGGCTTAAATGTAAATAATTTAATAGGAAGTAGTTTAATTAATGCTCCTAGGGCCTTAAAAACAAAAGTAATTAAAGCTGGTCTTTTAAAAGCAAATCTAAAAAATAATTTTGATTCTTTAGATGTTATTTCTTCAGTGGGAGATCCATTTCAAGCTTTCTCTCTGGGACTATTGATTGGAGCAAGATTAGCTAAGCAATCTGTTGTATTATCTGGAGGTAGCCAAATGTTAGCTGTAATTTTACTTGCGTTGGAATTTATTGACTCTACAGAAAAACAGGAATTCATTGATTTAGTTTTTATAGCCACTACAGGATGGTTGGTTAAAGATAATTCATTGGGTGATTTATTAGACTTAATAACTGAAAAACACAATGTAAACTTATTAGGATTAGCAAGTCCTTTGAATTTCAAATCATCTAAATTTAAAGAATTGAGTGATTATGAAATAGGTTATGTAAAAGAGGGGGTTGGTGCTGGTGGGATGTCAATTCTTGCTTTTCTTAAGGGTTTTAGTAATGAAGAAATAGTTTCAAGCTGTCAAGTTAATCTTGAAAGAATGAAGGATTTAGGTCAAATCTCCATAAATAAGGATTGTTAAATGCCTAAAAAACATCCTACAAGAAGGCAGTTCCTTAATTTTGGAAAACTATCTCTCCTTTTCTTTCTGAATTCATGTAGTAATTCTTTAAAAAAAATCAAAATTGGTTTTCAAAGTTCGACTTATCCAAAATCTTTCAGGGATACGTTCCCTGCGATTTGGCAGAAAGAAAATATTAATTTTAGTAAGCTTAAATTAGAAAAAAATAAAATAAAATTTTCTAAATCAGACTTTATTTTGATTAACGATGGATGGCTAAAGAGTATTAATTTTGCAAATTTTCAAAACATAAATAATTTATTTTTAAATGATCTATTAGATAATAGATCGAGAGATTATTTAAAAAGTTTTAAAGAATATCAGCGTAATAAATTATTTCCGATAGGTGTAGTTCCATATGCAGTAATTATAAAAAATAATAAAGATCTAATTTATGAAGCTAGTAATAATTGGGATTTTCTTCTCGATGAAAAGTTGAAAGGAAAAATTATATTCCCACAAAGTCCGAGAATATTAATTTCAATTTCAAAAAGAATTAATGTAAAAAATTCACTTAGCAAACTTAAAGAACAAGCAATGTTATTTGATGATAAAAATTCAATTAATTGGTTAATTAATTCTGACGCTTCTGTTGCGATTATCCCCTTTTCACTATGCGAAAAATATCTGAGAGTTGATTCAAGACTTTCGATGGTTTTCCCAAATAAGGGTGTTCCTTTAATGTGGAATTTTCTTCTTACTAAATCAAAAATTAATAACATAGTGTTATTTGATTGGATTAAGTCTTTAGAAAAAAGGAGTACTATCGATGAGTTAGCTAATCAAGGATGGTATTTACCTTTTAAAAATGAATATTCTCAGGATAAATACAATATCAAAACTGAAAATAGTAATTATGGTCCATCTGAAAATTGTTGGGAAAATAGTTGGTCTTTTTCATCTCTAAATTATGAAGAGAAGGTAAATCTAGAAAATTTGTGGAACCAATCATGAACCCCATAATCTTTTTTTAGGCTTTTCGATTAATAAGTTGTGAGTTTCTTTTAATAAAGCTGGAATATTTAATTTACTAGGACATTTTGGAATGCATTCATTGCAATCTAAGCAAAAAGAAGCATCTTTTTCTTCCCACCAGTGGCCTGCCCGCCCTATTAAATTATATCTTTCTTTAGCAAATTCTAATTGGCCATACCCAATAGATATATTTCTCAAACGAAGTATCTCTGGAATAGGAATTTCGCTTGGACATGGTAGGCAAGATCTGCATTGCTCACATTTTGAAGACTTTAACTCCTCGTTTGCAAAATTTTCGATATTTTCTAATGCTCTAATTTCAGAAGATGTTAGTTTTTGAGTTGAGTTTATAAGCTTTTTTGCAATATTAAAATCTTCAAATTTTGTAGCTCCTAAAGATAGAGTCGTGATTCCTTTCGATAGTAAAAATCTATAAGCTAGTTCCAAAGGATGGTATGGTGCAGATGCTTTTAATAAGGTTTCGCTTGGAGCATATAATCTTCCACCCTTATCAGCAGGTGATATTGCCAATACACCCATTTGCTTTTTTAAAGCTAGTTGGGCAAGGCTTATTTTTGATTGATCTAAAAAATGTAAATGAAGATTGCAAAAACTAAATACTTCACAGTTAATTGCATTCTCAATCAGTTTATAACTGCCATGTGAACTGAACCCAACTTGATCAACCAGGCCCTTTTTAATTACCCATTTTAAAAACTTTCCACCCTCTCCATTTAGAACCCAATCTAAATGCTCCTTTAAGTTTATTCCATGGATTGCAAGATTATTTATTTTCTCTAGCTTTAAATTTTTGAGTGAGTTTTCGAAATTCTCTTTTAAATAATTAAAATCTCCTTTAGGTAATACTTTGGTAGTAATTATCCATTCTTTCCTAAAAATATTTTCGGAAGTTTCTAATTCCTTTAATGAATCCCCGATCAGTTTTTCAGCATTACCGTAAGCAGCAGCAGTTTCTAAATGATTAATGCCCGCATCATGAGCACTTTTTATAAGGTAATTCATTTTATCAATATTTTCTGTGGCTCTCATTGTGCCTAAAGTAAATAAACTTACATGGCACGCTTTCCCAAATGATCTTTTCTTAGAATGAATTATCATCTTTATATGATTAAGACCTACTTAATAACTTTTTAATTTATTTATAGTAGAAAATGTTTTAAAGTAAATCAAAGTTAATAATAGTTTTTCAAATAATCTTTATTTAAAGTTATGTTTACAGGAATAGTCCAGGCAATAGGAAAACTTAAAAAAGAAAAAAACTTCTTAATTATTGAAATTCTAGATCAGCCTTTTGATACGCAAATAGGTGATAGTATTGCCGTTGATGGAATTTGTTTAACAGTAAAAGAGATTTCAAATAATCAATTTAAAGTAGAGGTAAGTGAAGAAACTTTAAAAAAGACTACTTTAGGAGAAAAATCTAATATTAACCAAATAGTTAATTTAGAGCCGGCTCTCCGTATCTCGGATCGTCTTGGGGGCCATATAGTTAGTGGGCATATTGATGGTTTGGGAAAAGTCGAAAATATAGAAAAACTTGAAAAATCTTGGCTTTTATCAATTAAGTGGCAAAATAAAAAATTTTCAAAATATATCGTAGATAAGGGAAGCATATGTGTCAACGGCATTAGCCTTACAATTGCAAAATCTGAAAATGAAGGAGAAATTTTTACGATTGCAATTATTCCACATACATGGGAAAACACTAATCTCAAAAATTTAACAATTGGCGATAGTGTAAATCTTGAAGGAGATGCATTAATAAAGTACGTTGAAAAACTACTTAAATTTAATAAGAATATAGATTCAGAAAACTTTCCGCAAGAAATCTCCTCAAATTGGCTTAAAGAGAATGGCTGGAATAAATAATATTCTTAATTTAATGGAGTAAGGGAGATTATTTTAGAATCTTTTTTTAGATCAATTTTATATTCTTGACCTGGCTCTAATCCTAATTTTTTTGTATAGGCATGACCTATCAATAAGTTACCGTTGCCATGAACTTTTGTTTTGAACTCTGCTCGCCTCCCCCTTGAAGATCTGTTCCCAGCCCTACCAGCGGCACTATTACTTAACTTGTACCCCTTAGCTTCAATAAGTGCTCTATAAAAACTTTTTCTTAAGACTCTTCCACTAGGACCTACATAGCCGCAGCCTCTTGCTATTTCATCCTCAGATTTATTGCTGAGTAATTTAGATTTTTCTAGAAGTTCTTTTCCTACAAGCATTATATGAGCTTTTTCTTATTATATATTCTTACCAATAATGAGAATTGTGGCAATACAAGTTAATAAAAAATAGATTTTTTGAAGAATAAATTCTTTATTATAAGAGATACAAAATTATAAATAAAATAACCCAAATTCCATCTACGAAATGCCAATATAATTCAACAGCTTCTAATGGGAACATATTTTGATTAGTAATTCTTCCTTCCTTTGGTCTTGTTTGCCAAGAAATAATTAATATCATTAATGTCCCTAAAGTTACATGTAAACCATGAAAGCCTGTTAAGGCATAAAAAGTACTTGCAAATAAATTATCCGTTAGTCCGAACGGCAAATTAAAATATTCAAATAGTTGACATATTAAAAAAGTAATCCCAAGTAGAGCAGTGACTAGCAACCATTTTTGAGTATCAGAATTTTTATTTTTAAGAAGAGCTTTTCCTGCTTTATGAAAAGTCGCGCTACTTACAAGCAATAAAATTGTATTTAATGTAGGTATAGGAAGTTCTAATTCATAAATAGCCCCATCTGGTAAAGGATTAACTGCTTTATATGTGAGGTAAGCAGCAAAGAAGCCAGCAAAAGTCATCCCATCTGCTATCAAAAAAGTTATTAATCCAAACATCCTAAAGTCTTCATGATGTTCACTCGCCTCAATATCATTTTTTTTAATTTCTTTTGAACTGTCTAGGGTTGTCATGTTTTTTCTTGATTAATTTTCTTGAGAAATTGGTTTGCCATAACCATAAGGTTCTTCAACTAAAGGTGCTTCGCCTTCCCAATTTTCAACAGGTGGGGGAGAGGATGTTAACCATTCAGGAGTTAAAGCATTCCAAGGATTATCCCCAGAATCCTTCCCATTTTTAATACTTAAGAATATATTTACTAAGAATGGGATAGTACTTATAGCCATTAAGAGAGCTCCTAGGCTACTAATCTGATTAACAAATTGAAATTGTGGATCGTATTCCGCAACTCTTCTAGGCATTCCATTAAGACCAAGCCAATGTTGAGGAGCGAAGCATAAATTAAAGCCAATAAAAGTTATGGCAAAATGTAGTATCCCCAGTTTTTCGCTCATTAACTTGCCGGTTACCTTTGGGAACCAATGATAAATAGATGAGAAGATAATAAAAACAGTCCCTCCATAAACTATGTAATGGAAGTGAGCAACAACGAAATATGTATCATGCACGTGAATATCAAAAGGTACTTGAGCAAGAGCAACTCCTGTAATACCGCCAAATACAAAATTTATAATAAATCCACATGAGAATAACATTGCACTATTGATAGATATTTTCCCACCCCATAAGGTTGCAACCCAATTAAAAAATTTAATTCCAGTCGGAACTGCTATAAATGCTGTCGCAATAGTAAAGAATAATCTCATCCAAGGAGGAGTACCACTTGTAAACATATGATGAGCCCACACAACTAGACCAAGCACAACTATTCCCATTATTGAAAAAACCATTGTGGTATATCCAAAAAGTGGCTTTCTTGAATGCACTGGAAGAATTTCACTTACTAGGCCGAAAGCAGGAAGAACCATTATGTAAACAGCTGGATGAGAATAGAACCAAAATAAATGTTGGTAAACAACTACGTTTCCGCCTAAAACAGGGTTAAAGAAACCGGTATGAGCAACAATATCAAAGCTAAGTAATATTAATGTTCCAGCTAAAACTGGAGTTGACAAAACTACTAATAAACTTGTGCCTAACATCGCCCAACAATACATAGGTAATTGCATCAGCTTTAATCCCGGTCGCCTTAATTTGATAATTGTTGCAATGAAATTTATCCCTCCAAAGATAGAGCTGCCTCCCAGTAATAAAACACTCATTATCCAAATGATTTGTCCTGATTGAGGGGTGGTTATACTCAAAGGTGGATAAGCCGTCCATCCTGCCTGTGCAGCCCCTTCAACAAAATAACTCGCTACTAACATTAAACCGGAAGGAGGTATCAGCCAAAAAGCTACAGCATTCAATCTTGGGAATGCCATATCTCTAGCTCCAACGTAAAAAGGAATTAAATAGTTCCCAAATGCACCATTTACTACAGGAACAATCCACAAGAAAATCATTATTGTTCCATGTAATGTTAAAACTTGGTTATATACATCTCTAGGCATAAAGTCCGACATTGGACTTGCTAATTCAATTCTTATTGCACTCGCCAAAGTTCCTCCAATTAAATAAAAAAGAAACCCGCATACAAGATATTGAATACCAATTACTTTATGATCGAGACTAAAACTAAAATATCTAAGCCATCCTTTAGGTTGAAGACTTTTGAGATTAGAATCCTGTGGATCAATTGATATCGTCATAAGCTAACCTCAGTTTTTGTGTTTTTGTTAAACCAATCTTTGTAGTCAGATTCTTCTTCAACTATTATTGAAGCCCTCATCCCCCCGTGATAAGGGCCACATAATTCCGCACATATTATTGGATATTTCCCAACTTTAGTAGGAGTGAAATTTAATATCGTAGGTTGGCCAGGAATAATATCTTGTTTTATTCTGAATTCTGGCACCCAAAAAGCATGAATTACATCTTTTGATTCCATCTTCATAGAAACTTTGCGATCAACTGGAACATGAAGCTCCCCAGAAATAAATTCCCCTTTCGGATAATTAAATAAAAAGGCAAATTGCATAGCTGAAACTTCAACAGATAAATTATTGCTAGCAACCTCATTATTTGATGCCTGGCTGATTCCAGCCCATATCTTTTCTGTGTTGGAGGTCATCATTTCATGGCTATGATTTAGTTCTTTCATACCTCCCATTCGATCGTAAATGTTGTAGCTATATAAACCTATTATTAAAACAATAATAGATGGGATAATTGTCCATACAATCTCTAGTGTTAAATTACCTTCTAAAGCTATCCCATCTCCATATTGATCTTTTCTTTTTCTGTATTTAAATAAACTATATATAACGGCTATGGTCATTCCTATGAAAATTATTAATCCAATGATAAAAAGAATTTTAAAAAGCTCATCATATATAGGCGCATTTATACTTGCTTCAACAGGAAGTAAGTTAACATTAAATCCGATCCAAAAAGATATACCAAATACAACGGAAATTATAAGTATTAAATAAAAGTTTTTATTTAACAATTGAGGAAATAAATCTTATTTATATTTTCAACATATTCAATTTTTTTAATTTTGCATTGTTTGTTAATGGAAAATTATTGAAATTCACAACTTCTTAAGATTTTAAAAAAAAAAGAAGTATTATTAACAACTTTTTATAGGTTTATGTCAGGAAAAAAAGATGAAAAAAACAAATAAATTTTAAAAATAAAACATTTACTTTTAATTAATGTTTGATATTTGAATCTAAATTAATATGCAAAAAGAAGAGCTTTGAATAATTTGTTCAAAAACGAAATATATCAATCAAAATACAAGTCAGTTTTCCTGAAATTGGGAACCCATACCGTTTGGGCCTTAATAGCCTTAATAGTTATTGGAGGCGCTACTAGGGTAATGGAGGCAGGTCTTGCTTGCCCTGATTGGCCTTTATGTTATGGGACTTTGCTACCTCTTAATCATATGAATTTAAGAGTTTTTCTAGAATGGTTCCATCGTTTGGATGCTTTCCTTGTAGGGCTGTTAATTCTTTCTGAATTCATACTTTCAATAGTTTGGAGAAAAGATCTTCCAAATTGGTTACCAAAAACTTATTCATTATTAGTCTTCTTAGTAATTGTTCAAGGCTCTATTGGGGCATTTACAGTAATTAATTTACTTAATTCCTACTCAGTAACTGCTCATCTTTTGACAGCTTTTTTACTCCTGATAACAACAATAACTATCAATCAGAATCTAGAAAATAATGGGGTTAATAAATCATTGACTTGGTGGAAGATATTATTATTTCTCCCCCTAATACTCACTTTGGTTCAATCTTTTATTGGAGTAAGGCTTTCATCAACTTGGTCTTCACATCTCTGCTTATCTTTTAATAAACAATGTTTAATTTTAGATACTCATAAATTATTTGCTATCCCAATTTCTATTTCTATTTTATTTATTTTTGCTATCTCAATATATAAACAAGATTTGTTCCAGAATAATTGGAGATACCTTTGCTCACTTTTTTTGCTTTTGATTTTCCAAGTTGTTCTAGGAGTATTAAGCCTTAGAACTAATTTAAGTGAACCTCTTTTTGTTATTGGTCATCAACTTAATGCTTCTTTGTTAATTGCGACCCTAACATCATTGATTTTTAGAAATCCTTACCAAAATAAAAAAATCAATCAACCATTTAATTCAGTAATAGTAGGTTTAAAATCATGAAAAGTAATTTAGAAAACTTAAATTTCCAGACTTCAATTCGTGAACAAGTTGTACCTTCAAGAAAAAAAGTAAAACTACCTGCGTGGCTTGAAGTTGCCAAGCCTAGGTTGATTCCATTATTACTGGCTACAACTTTAGGAGGAATGGCATTAACGGAAGAATGGCCTTTATCCTCTCCTAAGCTTATATGTACATTAGGAGGAGGTGCCTTGGCAGCTGCGGCAGCTGGAGCGCTTAATTGTTTGTGGGAAATGGACCTAGATAAGAGGATGAAAAGGACAAGTGATAGAGCTTTACCATCAGGTAAATTATCATTTAATACTGTTTTTTTAGGTGCAGTATCTTGTACATTGGCAGCTGCAATGCTTTTGATAAGTGGGGTAAATTATTTAGCTGCTGGTTTAACATTGTTGGGATTATGTAGTTATGTAATTTTATATACGATAATTCTTAAACCAAGAACAACTCAAAATATTGTTTTTGGTGGTGTTGCAGGAGCCATACCTCCTTTAGTAGGAGCTTCGGCAGCCACCGGTCATGTAGGACTTAGTGGTTGGTGGTTATTTAGTTTGGTAATGCTTTGGACCCCAGCTCATTTTTGGGCTCTTGCAATTTTATTAAAAGATGATTATGCGTCTGTAGGTATACCTATGCTCCCTTCCGTTAAGGGTTCAGAGTTTACCGTCAAAGCTATTTCTCGCTACGGATGGGCAACTGTTTTTATGAGTATTCTTGGAGTTTTTGCTTTACCTGAGGGAGGAATCCTTTATCTAATAATGCTTTTACCTTTTAATGGAAGACTTTTACAATTAATAAATAGATTGAAAAGTTCACCAGACGATTTAGAAAAAGCTAAAGGATTATTCAGATGGTCAATACTTTATATGTTTGGTATTTGTCTGTTGCTATTGATTTCAAGAACTCAACTTTCTGTGGATTTTGAACATCAGTCTATGCAAATGTTCTTATCATTAAAGGCATACTTTAATTATTAGATTGATGTAAAGTATTAGAGGATAAATTTTAGTTTGATGAATTATATACAAATTAAGGATCTTTCAAAATCATATTCTGATATTAAGGCATTAAAAAATTTATCAATGGAAATTAATGCAGGTACATTATTTGGAATCTTAGGTCCAAATGGTGCAGGTAAGTCTACTCTCATAAAAATACTAGCTACTTTAGTAGAACCAGATGGTGGTGAGGTTTTTGTAAATAATATCAATTTAATTAAAAATCCAAGAAAAATTAGAGAATTAATTGGTTATGTGGCTCAAGATATTGCTCTCGATAAAATCCTTACAGGGCGAGAGTTATTAGATTTTCAGTCGGATTTATATCATATGAATAAAAAGGAAAAATACGAAAGAATAAAATTATTAATAAATCAATTAGAGATGAATGATTGGATTGATAGAAAATGCGGAACATATTCAGGAGGAATGAAAAGAAGAATAGATTTGGCTGCAGGCCTTTTACATTTGCCCAAAGTTTTAATATTAGATGAACCAACGGTAGGTTTGGATATTGAAAGTAGAAATATAATTTGGCAACTTTTGAAAGATTTGAAGAATGATGGCATGACTATTATTTTGAGTAGTCATTATCTTGATGAAATAGATAAATTAGCCGATAGTTTGGTAATAATTGATGATGGTAAAGTTATAGCTCAAGGAACACCTGCTCAACTTAAAAATAAATTAGGAGGAGATAGAATAACTTTAAAAGTAAGAGAATTTAGTAATCATGAAGAGTCTAAAAAAATTAGTGAAATTTTATCCTCAATCAATGGAATCAGCCAGATTATCATAAATAAGGCTCAAGGTTATGCAATTAATTTTGTAGTAGATAAGGAAAAGGATTTGCTCACAAAACTAAAAGTAGAATTAGCTTTTTCAAAGTTTGAAATTTTTTCTCTTGCTCAAAGTCAACCTAGCTTAGATGATGTATATCTACAGGCGACTGGCAAAACATTATTAGATGCTGAAATTTCTATGACTGGGAAAAGAGATCTAAAAAAAGAATCGAAGCAATCAATGAGATAAAATAATAAATTTTTTGATAATTAATTATAATAATGATTAAAAGTTCTTAAATAATGGAATTAAAACAATATAATTTATTTTTTTTATATCAAGAAACTGTTGCTTTAACCAAAAGATTATTTATCCAATTAAAAAGAAGACCTTCTACTCTTTTAGCGGGCATATTGCAACCTATAATTTGGCTCTTTTTATTTGGAGCTCTTTTCTCAAAAGCTCCTGAAGGTTTTCTACCAGGAGTTGATTCTTATGGGAATTTTTTGGGAGCAGGACTAATTGTTTTTACTGCTTTTAGTGGAGCGTTGAATTCAGGCTTGCCTTTAATGTTTGATAGAGAGTTTGGCTTTTTAAATAGGTTACTTGTTGCACCTCTAGCGAGTAGATTGTCTATTGTTTTATCCTCATTCTTTTACATAACTATTCTGAGTTTTGTTCAAAGTATTGTGATAATGATTGTTTCATTTGTTTTGGGTTATGGATGGCCTGACTTTTATGGGTTAGGAATTGTTTTTACAACATTAATATTATTAGTACTCTTTGTGACATCAATAAGCCTCTGTTTGGCTTTTATTTTACCTGGTCATATTGAATTAATTGCTCTTATATTTGTAATAAATTTGCCTCTTCTTTTTGCAAGTACTGCGTTAGCACCCATTTCTTTTATGCCAAATTGGTTAGGGTGGCTAGCCTCCTTAAATCCATTAACTTTTGCGATTGAACCTATCAGGATTGCTTATACTCAAACTATCAATTTAGATGTGGTAGCTTTACACGCACCATATGGTGACTTAACTTGTAAGAGTTGTATCTCAATTTTATTTTCTCTAACAGTTTTTTCCTTAATTATTATAAGACCACTGTTAAATAGAAAATTAAATTAATAAATTTATGTTTTTAAAAGATCATCTAAAAGATACTTACCAAAAAGCATCTTTTGATAACAATCATTTGATGTTAGAAAATATAATTAATATATGGGCACATAGGTTTGGACCTGAATCTTTAAATGAACTATTTGTTAAAGATCAAGATCAAGATCAATTAAAATTGATAGAAGAGAATCAGGCAGAGGCAAGTCAGAATCAAATCAATTTGGAATTAATAGAAGATCATCAGTCAGAGGCAAATCAGAATCAAACCAATTTGGAATTAATAGAAGAGCATCAGTCAGAGGTAAATCAGAATCAAATCAATTTGGAATTATTAAAAAATCTTCAATACGAAGAAAAGATAGAATTTAAACCTAAAGAAACAAAAAAATCAAATAATACTGAAATTATTAATAAAGATATTTATGGTTCTTATAAAAATGAAAGTGAATTTAAAGATAAAGAAGAATTGCCATTACCTAATATAAAAAACTTGAGAAAATGGATTAATAACGAGAAAAAAGCCAGCTAAGTTTTTACATCATTCCTGGCATACCCATGCCGCCCATTCCTGGCATACCCATGCCGCCCATTCCTGGCATACCCATTCCACCCATTCCTGGCATACCCATTCCACCCATTCCACCCATTCCACCCATTCCACCCATTCCACCCATTGGATCTGCCCCTGGTCCTCCAGGTGCTGCCTCTGGTTCTGGGATATCAGCAACTGCAACTTCCGTAGTAATTATCATTGCAGCGATTGATACTGAATCTTGAAGAGCTAATCGAATAACTTTAGTAGGATCTAATATTCCTGACTCGTTTAAGTTTTCATATTCCCCATTATTAGCATTAAAACCCTTACCAAGTCTTTTTATATCAGCGATAACAACATCTCCATTAAAACCAGCATTTTTTGCAATTTGTTTTGTAGGTTCTAAAAGTGCGTTTGTAATAATATCTATACCTGTAGTCAAATCATCTGATATTTCTTTACGTGAATTAGAAAGTTCATTTGATATTTCAATTAAGGTTTGTCCTCCCCCTGAAACAACTCCTTCCTCGATAGCAGCTTTTGTAGCATTGAGTGAATCTTCTATTCTTAATTTTTTATATTTCATCTCTGTTTCTGTCGCAGCCCCAACTTTAATAAGAGCTACTCCTCCAGCAAGTTTTGCTATCCTTTCGTTTATCTTATCTTTATCGTATTCCGATTCAGTTATTTCTACTTCCCTTTTTAATTTCTCAACTCTTTCTTGGACAAGGTCTTTGGTATCGTCGAAAGCTACGATTGTTGTTTTATCCTTTGAAATTGTTATTTTTTTAGCTTTTCCAAGATCATTAAGAGTAACTTCTTCTAATTTCATTGATTGATCTTCGCTAATTAATTTAGCTCCTGTAAGAATTGCAATATCTTCCAGGGCAGCTTTTCTCCTTTCTCCAAATGATGGAGCTCGAACAGCCGAAACATTTAATACACCACTATTTTTATTTAATACAAGAGTTGTTAGAGCTTCCCCTTCAATATCTTCAGCTAGAATTAAAAATGGAGAAGCAGATTTTTGAACCTCTTCGAGGATAGGGACCAAGTTGGTTAATGTTGATATCTTTTGGTCAGTGATTAGGATCTTAGGATTTTCAAGTTCACAAATTTGTCTTTCTTGATCTGTTACAAAATAAGGTGAACTATAACCTCTATCAAAAGACATTCCTTCTGTGATGTCTAACTCTGTCTCTAGGGATTGTGATTCTTCTACTGTTATAACCCCATCTGAGGTTACAATATCCATTGCTTTTGAAATTATTGAACCAATATCTTCATCTCCTCCTGCACTTACTGTCGCAACTTTTTTAATATCGGAGCCATTTATTTTGATACTCTTTGATCTTAATTTTTCTAAAACAAAATTTAATCCTTTCTCCATTCCTTTTTTTAGCTCAATAGGACTAGCTCCCGCAGCTATATTTTTTAAACCTTCTTGAACCATTATTTGAGTCAAGATTGTTGCTGTTGTTGTTCCATCACCAGCACTCTCTTTAGTTTTTGATGCTACTTGTTCTATTAATTTTGCCCCTAAATTAGAGATGGGATTGTCAAGGTTGATTTCTTTAGCAACAGTAGATCCATCTCTTACTATGTCTGGAGAACCGAATTTTCTTTCTATTACGACATTCTTTGCCTTTGGACCAATAGTAACTTTAACAGCATTTGCGACAGTATTTATTCCTTTTTCAAGCGCTTCTCTAGATTCGTTCGAAAAGCTTAATTGTTTTGGCATGTTTATTAAATCTTTATATAATTATTCTAATGTCCCATGGAATTATATTTAAGGGATACTTAATTAAGTGGGGAAAGCCGAATTTCTCTTAAATAGCTATCCAAATTAATCAAATTATGAGTATCTTAATGTTATGGATAAAACAGGGAATCTTATTTTTACTTTAACTGCCACACTAGCAGCTGCAATGACTCTTATATATTTTCCTCTTAGATTTTTTTTGACTTTAACTGCTAGAAGTCGAAGATTAAAACTTCTACAAAAGATTAGAAGATTAAGGGATGAGTTGGTTCAACCATATGAAAGTACATAATTAAATACTCATGCCCCCATCAATACTTATTGTTTGTCCTGTTATATAGCTTCCAGCATTACTCGAGACTAAGAATGAAACTAAGTTTGCTATCTGTGAACAACTACCTAGCTTTCCTAATGGTATGGCTTTGATAATCTCTTCGTTATTTAGTTTTTCAGTCATTTCTGTTTCTATAAAACCTGGAGCTATAGCATTAACATTTATCCCTCTTGAAGCAAATTCTTTTGCACAGGTTTTTGTAAAGCCAATAACACCTGCTTTTGCGGCAGAATAATTTGCTTGTCCAGGATTTCCAATTATTCCGACAATAGATGAGATATTAATTATCTTTCCGCTTCTTTTTTTTATCATAAATTTTGAAGCATATTTTGTACAAAGAAAAACCCCTTTTAAGTTTGTATTTAGAACGTCATCCCATTGTTCTGATTTCATTCGCATTAAGAGCCCATCTCTTGTTATGCCAGCATTATTTACAAGAATATCTATAGCACCATTTATCTTTATGATTTCTTCAAAAGCCTTACTAACAGATTCTTCTTTTGAAACATCAAATTTTAATTTATGAACTTTGCCTCCAGACTCTTTAATTAGATTTACAACTTCTTCAGCTTTTTCATCAGACGAAGAATAATTTATTATGACTTTTGCACCTAAATTACTAAGTTCTAAGGCAATTTCTTTACCAATGCCCCTGCTAGCCCCTGTAATTAAAGCAACTTTACCTGTTAAAGATTCTGTATTTGACATTGTGAAATTTTTATAATTTAAAATCGTAGTACTATTTGTGCAAACATATTACTTTTATTTATAATTATCTAGAAAATATAAACTCAAATTATTGTGCATGTACTAATACCCGCGGCAGGCAGTGGTAGCAGAATGAAAGCTGGAAGAAATAAATTACTTATTGAATTAGAAGGGGAATCTCTTATTTTTTGGACTATAAAATCTGTATTATCTGCAAGTTTAGTCAGCTGGGTAGGAATAATTGGGCAGCCGTATGATAAACAAGAATTATTAAAATCAGTAAAAAATTTTTCTAACAAAATCAAATGGATAAATGGTGGAGATACGAGGCAAAAGTCTGTCTTTAATGGTTTAAATTCTCTTCCATCTACTGCTGAGAAAGTTTTAATTCATGATGGTGCTAGATGCTTAGTTGGTCCCGACTTAATAAATAAATGTGCTATGGAATTAGAACAAAATGATGCAGTTATTTTAGCTACCAAGGTTACCGACACAATAAAGATTGTTGATAATAGAGGTTATATTAAGGAAACACCAAATAGACAAAATTTATGGGCAGCTCAAACGCCTCAGGGTTTTTTAGTAAAGAGATTAAGAAAAGCTCATGAAATGGCAATTGAGAAAAATTGGACGGTTACAGATGATGCCTCGCTATTTGAAATGTTAAATTGGCAAGTAAAAATAATTGAGGGAAATTCATCAAATATAAAAATTACATCACCACTAGATCTGAAAATAGCAAAACTATTTTTAAAAGATTTTTAATAAGAAGGGATATGAATAATAAGTTTTCCATCGTCCCCATTTAATGTTGCTTCATAACCTAAAGGGATGCATGCATTACCAGATAAATGTCCAATAGGAAGGTCAAAAAGAATAGGAATATCAAATTCTTGAAGCCTCTCAATTATTAATTTTTTGAGTAAGCCGTTCCATTCAGGTGTACACACTTCATCTGAAAAACTTCCAAAACCAATACCTGAAATACCATTCAATTTGTTTGTCATTCTCAAATAAGTTAACATTCGATCAATTTTATAAATGTCTTCGTTTATGTCCTCAAATATTATTATTTTCCCTTTTAATTCAGGGAAATGATCAGTACCAATTAGAAAAGATGCAATAGTTAGATTAGAAACAACAATTTCTCCTTTTGCGATGCCTTTTTTTAAAGGTAAACCCTTAATATCATCAACATACCCCTCAAAAAGTAAATTTCTTAGTCTTCTTAAACTCCATTCAGGTTCTTTAAAAAGAGTAGTAATCATAGGTCCATGAATCGAGCCAAAAGATCCTTTTGAATATTTTGATAACAAGAGTGAACATGTATCAGAGAAACCAATCATTAACCCATTACCCCAATTTGGATTTTTTTCTAAAAGTCTTGCGGCGCCCCATCCACCTTTAGCAAAAATGATGACTTTCTTATTTTGAGCTTTTTCAAGTTCTTCAAATCTTGTTTGATCATCTCCAGCAAAATACCCAAACTTTCTTGAGAGGATATTATTGTGAACAATCTTCAATCCCCATGTTTTTAAAACATCTATGCCCTTTATAAAATCCTCTTCATTATCTATAAAAGAGCTTGGAGCTAAAATTTGAATCTCATCTCCTTTTTTTAATTTAACTAGCATTCTTTTTATAAGTTATGAGGCGATTATGAATCCCAATAATATTAAGCCTCCATATATAGATTGGTTTTTAAAATGATCACCAATTTTTTTAATGGATTGTTTACTTTCAGGAAATATTTTCAAAATATCTTTTTGCATTAAAAATCCTGTTATTAACCAAATTGGCCAAAAAACAAAATTTAGTTGATTGATGAAAGCACATATTGCAAGAAAACTGGAAGTTAAAAAATAACAAATTTGAATAGTTTTTTTTGTATTGTAAGCAAGGTTAACTGCGGAACTGTTTACTCCAATTTGAATATCATATTTTTTATCAGCCAAAGCATATACAGTATCAAAACCAAAAGTCCAAAAAATCGTAGCGAGCCAGCAAAATAATAAAACAATACTATTTATATTACCTTCGTTCGCAGCCCAAGGTATTACAACTGCAAATCCCCAGCATATAGATAAGATAAATTGCGGATATTTAAACCATCTCTTTGCAGAAGGATAAATTAAAATTAAAGGTAAAGCAAAAAAAGCAAGTGAAAGAGAAAGTAGTCTTCCATTCTCTGGAAGCGACAAAGTTAAAAAGAAACTACATATAATCAAAAATATAAGTATTAAGTATGCCGTTTTAGTACTGATTTTATTTGCAGCAAGAGGTCTGTTTTTGGTCCTTAAGACTTTTTGATCTATTCTTTTATCCCAAATATCATTAGCAACACAACCTAAGCCACTAACTAATAATCCACCGATTAAAATTTTCAACAACATGTAAATGCTTGGATTTGATTCGGGCGTAAGATATAAACTCCATCCAGCGGGAATAAGTAGAATAAGTCTCCCTGTCGGCTTATTCCATCTTAATAATTTAAAAAGGATATTAATTTTAGAATTTTGGTCTTTCTTTATCACAGGATCTTTATTTCATAACTTTAAATAATCTAACTAGAAATTAGGCAAATCTATAATTTAATAATCAATCTTAAGTATATTAATTACTGTATTTAGGATCTCTATTTTTTAGAGAATAAAAATGATACAGAAAAAAAAATTAAGTAATCTGCAAGAAAAAGATATTTCCGTAGCCTCAATTGATATTGGAACCAACTCCACTCATCTCTTAATCGCTGAAATTAATTCAGATCTCAAATCCTTTTCAATAAAATTTACTGATAAATCTACAACACGTCTAGGAGAGAGAGATGAAGAGGGAAATCTTACTGAGGAATCAATTCAAAGAGTTTTAAAGACCCTAAAGCGTTTTCAAGAGTACTGCAAAAGTAATGGTGTTAATCAAATAGTAACTGCTGCAACGAGTGCTGTTAGGGAGGCTCCAAATGGTCGAGACTTTTTAAATAGGGTTCAAAGTGATTTAGATATTCAAATAGAACTTATAAGCGGATCTGAAGAGGCTAGATTAATTTATCTTGGTGTTTTGTCTGGGATGGTTTTGGAAGATAAGTCTTACGTAATTATTGATATAGGTGGAGGTTCCACAGAATTAATACTTGCAGATCAAAAAGACGCAATAGCTCTTACAAGTTCTAGAGTTGGAGCTGTTAGGCTCAAAAATGATTTTTTTCTTGATAGTGAACCCATCAATAGAGAAAGATCTAATTTTTTGAGAACTTTTATTCAAGGCTCCTTAGAACCATCTATTGAAAAAATTAAAAGGAGATTACAAAGAGGAAAGACGGTCTCAATGATTGCTACAAGTGGAACTGCAATTTCACTAGGAAATTTAATTTTATCTGACCTTGGGCAGCCAAAACAAAAGATGCATGGTTATAAATTTAAAAAAGAAAATTTAGAGATTGTCTTGGAAAAATTAATTAAAATGCCAATTTCTGAAATAAAGAAAATTCCTTCACTCAGTGAAAGAAGATCGGAAATAATAATTCCAGGTGCATTAATTTTAAAAACCTCAATGGAGATGTTGAATTTTGATCAGTTGACAATTAGTGAGAGGGCCCTAAGGGAAGGATTAGTAGTTGATTGGATGCTTCGCCAAGGAATAATAAAAAATGAATTTAATATTCAAAGTAATATTAGGAAAACTACCATAGTTCATCAGGCTAGAAAGTTTGGTGTTGATAAAGAAAGATCTGAGAAAGTTACTAATATCGCATTTCAAATCTATGATCAAACTAAAAATATTTTTCATGGAGATACTGATTCAAAAGCAAAAGATCTCCTTTGGGCAGCCTGTAACCTTTATGATTGTGGGAAATATGTAAATATAAGTTCTTATCATAAACATTCTTGGTATTTAATTAAAAACTGCGAATTATTGGGATATTCTCAATCCGAGACAAATATTATTGCTTCAATAGTTAGATATCACAGAAAGACTTTACCAAAAAAAAGACATGAATCTTGGCAAAGTTTAATCTCAAAAGAAGATAAAACATTAGTACTTGAAATGTCTTTAATTTTAAGATTAGCGGCCTCTCTGGATCAAAGACCTGAAAATGTCTTGTCTTCTATAAAAATTAAATTACTAAATAATATTTTTGCAATTGAACTGATACCTTTAAAATCAAATAAAGATCTTCTTCTCGAAAAATGGAGCTTAGAGTTATGTAGTAAGGTGGTTAAAGAATTAAAAAATTTAGAGTTGAAAGTTGTTTAATTTTTATTCATAAGTTCTTCTTTAGGAAGTTGATTTTGGAATGATTCTGAAAAAATATTAAAAATCAAAGATGAAGCTAATAGGCCTAATATTCCTGAAATTAAAATAAAGATAATAACCTTGATAGAATTCTGATTCTTCAAGCTTCTGTCATTCTTCGCTTTTATTGAGACTTCTTGAACAATTTCTTCGATGTTTACTTCTTTCCGTTCAGTTTTGAATTCGCTCATTATAAAATCTGTATCAACTTTCAGCTTTTCAGAAATCCTACGAACCATTGCTTTTATAAAAACTTTTTCCGGTAAATGATCTTCATTACCCTCCTCTATAGCTTGAAGTTGGTGAGATCCAATTTTTAAATCAGAGGCTAATTCTTCAATTGATTTGTTTCTGCTTACTCTTGCTTCTTTAATGAAATTGCCAATTCTTTTTAAAGATGAATTAATTTTGGGATTGTTGTCTGAATTATTAGATTTTATTTCGTTCAAAGCAATTAATTTTTCCCCAATTATAGTGTTATAAATCTATCTATCAACTTTATTCAATTATTTGCCCCTAAAGAGATGCTTGTAAGATGGATTATAAAGATTAGACCTATTCGCAATAGTATTAATTGCAGGACTAACAATATAAATAGTAGTTCTAATAAGTTCTTTCTCAAGAGTAAATTTTTCCATATCCTTCAATTCAATTAAAGATGTCCAACCATCATCCCAAGATACTCTATAACCAACAATTACTTTGGTTTCTGGAGGGTAAAATTCTAATAAAGTTTTTTGAGAACTTTTTATGTGTCTAGCACTCAAATAAAGACATAAAGAGGATTTGTGCTTGGCAAGATCTTTAAGTGATTCTTTTTCAGGCATGCCAGTTCGGCCTCCTGCTCTAGTCAAAATTATAGTTTGAGTTATATCTGGAATTGTAAGCTCGGCCTGATGATAGGCGGCAGCGACCTGAAAAGCACTTACACCAGGGATTACTTCAGTCTCGATATTTTCTTGTCTTAATATTTCTAGTTGTTCTTTAACTGCACCATACAGGCATGGATCTCCATCATGCAATCTAATTACAGTTTTACCTTCATTAAATCTTTCTATCATTATTGAAGTGATTTTTTCTAAAGTAAGCGTACTGGTTTTTATTTTTTCAGAACCTTTAAGTGAAAAATTTATAATTTTTTCAGGAATTAAAGAATCAGCCCAAAATATAACGTCTGCAGACTCTATTTTTTTTAACGCTTTGATTGTTAATAAATCAGGATCGCCTGGACCAACTCCAATAAATGAGATCTTTCTAACCATTATTTCTTGTTTTGTTTTTATATGATTTTAATCTTAAAAAAAATAATCCAATTAATCCAGAGGAAAATAAAAAAATACTAATAAACTGGGCCATGCGTAATCCTCCATCACAAAAGGGTGGAAGTCCCCCAATACATAAAGGATCAGTCCTTAAACCTTCAATCCAGAATCTTCCAAAACTATAGCCAATTAAATAAAGACAACTAATAAAGCCAGGCCTCACTGAGTTTTTGTTGTTCTGTTTGTAAAAAATAGTAATTAATAATATAAAAATTAAAAAATTCCATAATGATTCATAGATAAATGTTGGATGGAAAAACTGGTAATTTATAAATTCTATTGGTCTATTTTGTATTGGTACAAATAACTTCCAAGGTAAATCCGTAGGTATTCCAAAAGCTTCATTATTAAAGAAATTCCCCCATCTACCAATAGACTGCCCAAGAATAATAGATGGAATTAATATATCTATAAAGGTCTTTAAATGAATATTTTTGGATTTACAAAAATATAAAATACATAGAAATCCTCCAATCAATCCTCCATGGATTGCTATACCCCCTTGCCAAATTGCAATAAAAGAGGGGATTTGAATTACGTTATTAAAAAGATTAAAAGAAGTAAAAAAGTTACTACCACTATATTGTCTCCATTCGAAAATTACATAGTACGCTCTAGCTCCAATTATTGAAGATATTATTAAAGAGGGTAAAATATCACTTATATATTGAGGATTAATATTTCTTGATTTTGCAAGCTTTTTAGAAATAAAAAGTCCTATTACTACTGATATGGAAATTAGCAGACCATACCATCTGATAGTTAGAAATCCTAAATTTAAAAATGTGTCTCCAGGGGATTGAATAAAAGCTTGATATGTAAGCATTTAAAGGTTAATTAAACACCCTCAGCAGCTTGTACTTTTTCAACCTGCTTCTTCTTGAGTACTAACAGTATTTGGGTTAGGCCTACACCAATAAAAAATGCAATTAAGCCTATTATTCTATAAGGGCTTTGTAACACTACTTCAGCATCTAGTTGCCCAAAACCTCCTACATTAGGGTCATTAGTTAGAGGATCTCCTGCACTTATTTGGTCTTGTTCTTTCACAATCAGTTTAGGACCAACAGGAACAGCCTCGGTAACTATGTCCCCGTTCTCATTCTCAATATTAATTTGATAACTACCATCTTCAATAGTTTCTATTGAATTTATAGTGCCTGCAGAAGAAGAAGTGAATATTACATTGTTACTCTTTTCACCAGTTGGATAAACTTGACCTCTGCCTCTATTCCCTCCTATATGCAACGAGTACTTTCCATAGTGATACTCTTTATTGGTAGCTGGATTAGGGGAAAGGACAGGAAAAACGATTTCTTTATTAGTATCTCCTGGTAATGGACCGACAAGAATTATATTGTCTTTTTCTTCGCTGTAATTAGTAAAATAAACTCCCTCGGTTTCTTCTTTTATTTCATCAGTCCATCTTTCCTGAGGAGCTAATTTAAAGCCATCAGGAAGCATAACTACAGCCCCAACTTGTAAAGGAACCGCTGAGCCGTCAGCACCTATTTCCTTTATGTCATCTTTATAAGGAATTTTGACTACAGCTTTGAAAACACTATCAGCTCCAACAGATTGAGGGACCTCTGCAATAGTTGGCATTTGTGCTAAATGGCAATTTGCGCAGACTATTTTTCCTGTGGCTTCTCTGGGAGATTCGTAATTTTGCTGCGCCCAAAATGGATAAGCAAAAGAGGATCTTGGGAAAATTACAATGCTGGAAATCAAAAGCAGTTTGCAAAGAAAGAAAGTTGTTTTTTTCATAATTTGTTTTTTAAAATTAATCATTCTCTTAGGCCCACCAGGGATTTTCATTAGTTCTAAAATCTGTCTCTGACCACTGTTTTACAAGTACAGCATCATCATCTACATCAACATGCGCCAAGGCCAAAGATAAAGGCGCAGGTCCTCTTACTACTTTCCCATTTGTGTCATATTGACTTCCATGACAAGGACATATGAATTTATTCGCACCGCTATCCCATGGAACAACGCATCCTAAATGGGTGCAAATAGCATTTAGTCCGAATTCTCCTATCTCTCCTTCACTGTTAACAATTAAGTAAGTTGGATCTCCTTTGAGACCTTGAACTAAACTTCTATCTCCTGCTTGATGACTTGCTAGCCAACCGGTCTTTGTTACTGGATTACCTAATTCATCTTTTGCAGAAGTTCCGCCGCCACCGCCGCCAGCTCTTAGTGGCATAAAATAATTTGCTACAGGATATAAAGCTCCTAATGCGACACCAGTTGCTGTTCCAAATGTAAGAAGATTCATAAATTGCCTTCGACCCATGGATGGGACGTCATTGGAACTTAATTGAGTCATTCGATACTTGACACTGTTATTTATTAGTTATTATGAATCAAATTGCATGATTTCTGTTGCAAATAGATAGGACTTTTAATAATTTAAAGTATAAGTTTTTATGAGATTGTTTATTATTAAATTATGAAACCTTTGGTAGTAGATGAGATTATCCATTACTTGATTCATCGATGGGGTAAAAAATATGACTTTAGACTTTTTAAAAGAGGAAAATATTTATATTTTCAAATGATGTGGGGTTTTTTAGGACAAGAATCTTTTCCATTAAATGAAGTGGAATATAAAAAATCAATAGCAGATAAAATTGAAATATTAAATAGATGCGGTTATTCAGATGAAGTAAGGGAATGGCTTAAAAAAGTAAATTCAAAACCAAGATTAGGAAGAGCTGTAAGCCTTCAACTACACATTAATGAGAGGATGAAAGAGTTTTTGATTTAAGGCTTTCAGATATGTAAGTTAGCCCAGCTCCTACAAAAAATAGAAAAATTATCGAAATTGAGAGCAATGACATAGTTAAAGGATCTGTTGAAGGTGTAATTACTGCGGATAAGATCGCAGAGGAAATTACTACTATTTTCCAATTTGATAGCATTTTTTCTGTAGTAATAATTCCAAGTGAACCAAGAATAAATTGCAAAACTGGTAACTGAAATGCTATTGCAGTACTTGACATTAACAATAAAACAAAATCAAAGTATCTCTCTATGGACCATGTTGGTTCAACTATATCAGCTCCAAAATTTATAAAGAAATTTATTGCCGCGGGAACTAATATCCACCAAGAAAAAATCAAGCCAAGAAAAAATAATAAACCTGATCCAAAAACAGCCGGTAAAATTAGGTTTTTTTCTTTTTTAGTTAAACCTGGCGAAATAAATAATATTAATTGATAAAAAATGTATGGAATAGAGACGATTATCCCGCTATATCCTGCTACTTTTATGGCTACAAATAAAAATTCTCCAGGAGCAAGTTGTAATAAATGTATATCACTTGCAGGAATCTCTAAAAATGAAATTAAAGGCTTAATTATTAAAAAACTAAAAAAAATGCAAATTAATATCGAATAAATAGAATTTAGTAATCTTTGCCTTAACTCCTCTAAATGATCAGTAAAACTCATCGAATCATAATTATTATTCTTACTATCTTCTTTCCTCTTCATTATTGAGCTTATTTTATAGTTTGAAATAGATAAACATTTGTTTTTTTATAAAAAGCGTAATTTTGATTATTAGTAGCTAAGAACTATTTACTTAATTTTGGATTCGTCGGATCAGGTAATAAAAATGGAGGAGCATCATTTAAAGAAGATTCTCCATATGTTTCATATTCTCTATAACCACCCATTTTCCCATTTGTTTTCATCAAAGCACTTACGAAAGCAAGTAATAGAAAAACAGTTGGGGCTCCAATAATTAATGCTGCTCCGAACAAGTACCCTACAATAAATTCTGGGAAACTATGATTACCTAAATATTCGTGTGTTCCAAGTAGAAAATCTAACATTTAACAAAATCAATTTTTCTTATTATAGGCTAAATTGCTTTTTTAAGATTTTTTTTGATGTAATCTTTTCCTCTTGTAGGATTACCCCAAAGAATTTCTACATTATTGAACGAAACGCAACCAGGACCTCCTTTTGTGATTTTTTGGAGATCTTTAATATTCACAAGACTAATAGGTACTTTAATATTCATTTTTGCTTTACTAAATAAAGCTGCTAAATCTGCTGATATTTGAATATCTTCATCTGATGGGATTTGCGATGAAGACTTTAAAACAACATGACTTCCAGGTGATTCTTGTGCATGGAACCAAAGATCACCTTTTTTGGAAAACTTAAAACTTATTAGATCATTTTGCCTCATATTTCTTCCTATTTGTACTGTTAAGCCTTTCGGGGTATTTATTTCTATTGGAGATGATTCTAATCCAGATGCGTCTTTTGTTTGTTCTCTTATATTTTTGATTCTCAAATTAAACTCTCGACAAATTTCAGCTTTAATTTCTTCCAGCAAATTGACTCTAGTTGTCGGATTTTCATTTTTTAGAGAATTTAAGTTATCTAATAGAGCACTAAATTCTTCTAATCTATCAAGTTTATTTTTATAAATATTCATCCTTTCTTTAATTAAGTTTTGTGCTCTTTTTAGTTTTTTTGACTTTTTATAAAGCTTTTGGCCTTTGATAATATCTTGTTTTTGTATCTCATGAGTCATGAATATTTTGTCAGCCTTTTCTTTATATAATTGATAATTTTCGGAGTTAATTAAAAGATCAGATTGCAATTTAAAATTTTTTTTCTCAAGATTTGTTTGTTTAAAAATTATCCCATCAATTTTTTTTATTAAGGCCTCAATTTTTTTTTGTTTTAAATGAAAATTATAATAATTTTCTAATCCATCAATTTGATCAATATTATCTTTGTTAATTATTTCATTCTTTAAAAACCAAACTGAATAAAAAAAATTGCCAAAAATTGAAAAATTAAAGTTGTTTTTATTAAATCTTTCAATCCATATTTTCCAACTTTGGTATATCTTTTTTAAGTTGGTTTCACTTATAAAATCAATATTTTTGTTCATTATTTCTACACTTTCCAGATTACTAAAAGTCTCAAGTTGCTTTGTAAGTATTGGACTTACACCTTGATAAGTATTTATTAAGCAGTATTTAAGTGATTCTGGAACTGAAGAAATAGACTCTTTCCATTCTTCATAAGATTCATTTGGACTAGGCTCCTTTTTCATGTTTGAGGGAGGCTCTGAATAGATAGATCCAGTAGAAACGACACGAAAGCTAGATTGATTAGATTTTATTTGTTTGCCAACTGCAATTATTTTTTGATTATTATCTAAATAAAAAATATTACTGTGTTTGCCCATTAATTCAAAAACTAAGTATTTTTTTATTTCATCTCCTGGCTTTTTTGCAAATCCAAATTTAATTACTCTCTCAAATTTATCTTGTTCTATGGTAACCAAAGCCATATATTTCAATCCGTATCTTAGTTGTTTGGAGAGTGTACTTTCAGTTCCTATTTTTTCAGGCCTATTTATTGTAAGAATTCGTGGAGAATCACTATCCCAAGATACTTCTATCCAAGTTTGGTTATTTATTCCTCTTAAACAGAATTGAATTATATTAGGTTCGGGTTGTTGAGCAGTTTCAAACCTTGACGGTAAAACTTCTTCTGATAAATCATGCAATACAGATTTTATAGATGTAATATCCATTATCTGAGGTACACCCTTTTGCATTATTTCTAAAAATTATTCACCAACATTTACTTTACTGTAAAAATTTTAATATGAAAAATTTAAAAAAACTAATAATTATCACAGGCCCTAGTGGAGTTGGGAAAGGTACTGTTATTAAAGAACTTTTAGATAGAAATAAAGATATTTGGCTTTCTATTTCTGCAACAACAAGAAATCCTAGAGTTGGAGAGAAAGATGATTTGAATTATTACTTTATAGGTGAAGAAAGGTTTAAAGATATGATCGATAAAAAAGAATTTCTTGAATGGGCCCAATTCGCAGGAAACTATTATGGAACCCCCTTATCTACTGTTAATGAAAAGATTGAAAAGGGATTTATTGTATTACTTGAAATTGAAGTTGAAGGTGCAAAACAAATTAAAGAAAAATTCCCAGAATCTTTATCAATATTTCTTCTGCCTCCTAGCAAAGAAGAATTAGAAAAAAGAATAAGAAATAGAGGTACTGAAAAAGAGGAGGCAATAGATAGAAGACTTAGCAGAGCCAACTACGAAATTGCATCCTCAAATCAATTTGATTTTGTATTAACAAATCATGATGTTGATGAGACAGTAAAAGAGGTTTTGAAAATAATTAAGTCTTGAAAGTTCTTTTTGAAATCTCAGCTCATCGGATGAAATAATAAATCAGGAAAAAATCTATTAAATTCAATAATTATTCCGGCGGTAAGACTTAGCCAAACTGCTGCAACCACTGGAGCTGACCTGATAAATTTTGTGTTAAAGATTTTAAGCATTTGATTTTTAGAATTGTGTGGGATGATGTTTTATCTAGGACCATTAAGTGTTATATTATTATCTTTTTCTCTTAAATCACCGTTCCTTCCTTGCTTATTGGCTAAGAGGGGCCATTGAGCACCTTTGATAAGGCATTTTCTCGCCAAGTCTAAATCAATAATAATTTCAAGGTCTGCTGGGTTCTTAGTCTTTTTGGATTCAATCAAATACTCTCTTCCAGACCATCCTATAATTCCTGCAATATAGATAAATAATACACCAGGAATAAGTAAGTCACCTTCATGACCTCTATTTAAGAGTGCTCCCCATGGTTCAAGTGGTGGACCTATTATTAAATGGGGCAATCCATCGTCACCACAAGCTGCTTTGCCATATCTTTCAAATCTTGTGATATCTTTTTGCGTTTTAGCAGTACTTGCTCGTTCAATAAATTTAGGATTTTCTGAGCATGTTGTTAGAGCTGAGGCTGTATATTCTGTGCTAGCTCTATCTGCATTTAATGCTGGTCCATTAGCTGCTAAAGCAATTGGGGTTATTCCAAGAAAGAGAAAAACCGAAGTTATGATTGAAAAAAAGAATTTCATAAGTTGCAATCTTTAATTCCTTTGATGTTTTAATTAAGAAATTATTATTAAAATAAAACAGTATCGAATCAAATATGCACAAAGTTCTAGCTATTGAAACAAGTTGTGATGAGACGTCTGTCTCAATTGTTTCTAATAGTGGTGATATTTATAAAATACATTCAAATATTGTTGCATCACAAATTGAAGATCATTCTAAATGGGGAGGTGTGGTCCCAGAACTCGCAGCGAGAAAACATTTAGAGTTACTTCCTTTTGTCCTAGAACAAGCTTTAGAAGAATCAAAAATTCGAATTGAAAAAATTGATGTTATAGCTTCAACAGTTACACCAGGATTAGTTGGCTGTTTAAGGGTTGGTTCTATAACTGCAAGATCACTATGTACTTTATACTCAAAACCTTTTTTGGGGATACATCACTTAGAAGGACATCTTTCGTCAATATTATTTTCAAAAAATTATCCCAAGCCTCCTTTCTTAACCTTACTTGTTAGTGGTGGACATACTGAATTAATAAAAGTTGGTGAGAGAAGAAAGATGCAAAGACTTGGAAGAAGTTATGATGACGCTGCTGGTGAAGCGTTCGATAAAGTAGGAAGATTATTAGGACTCAGTTATCCTGGAGGTCCTGCAATTGCGAAAATCGCCAAAAAGGGTAATGCCTCCAAATTTAATTTACCTAAATGCAAGATCTCTGATAAGGAAGGGGGTTTTTTGAAATATGATTTCTCTTTTAGTGGTTTAAAAACGGCTGTATTAAGATTGGTTGAGAAAATAAATTTAAATGGGGATGAAATACCAATTCCAGATATTGCTGCAAGTTTTGAGAGGGTTGTAGCAGAGGTGTTAGTAGAGAGGACAATAAAATGTGCAAATGATTATGGTTTAGATAATATCGTCGTTGTAGGAGGAGTCGCGGCTAACGATACGTTAAGAAAAATGATGATTAGTGAAGCTTGTAAAAAATCTATTAAAGTTCATTTAGCTCCAATAAATCTTTGCACAGATAATGCGGCGATGATTGGAGCCGCTGCCTTATATAGACTCAAATTTAAGGCATATGAAAGTTCTCTTAAATTGGGTATTTCAGGAAGACTCCCTATTGACCAAGCAAATACTCTTTATGAAAATAAACCTCCTTTCTAGTACTAATGAAAAAAGAATCAAAAATAAATCTAAAAGAAACAAAAAAGGTTGTTGATAAACAAGAGCTTAATTTATGGAAAAGAGGCTTTACGCCTCAAGCAGAAATTTGGAACGGAAGAATGGCGACGATAGGAATTGGAATAATATTGATTGTTATTGCTTTGATTAGTAAATTTTCATCTATATAATTGGAATTTAAAAAATTTTGTTTTTAATCTGCATAAGGGGTTTTTATTAATTAAATCTTTAATTAGATTTAATTAATAAATATTGTTTATAGTGGACTTAAAATAGGATTATTGATTTAATCAAATTAATTAATATTTTTATTATAAAGAAAAATTTATGACGCCTGAAAGGCTCGGCTTACTTTGGGGTATAACTGTTTTTGCAGGGGCATGCGCACGTTTAATTTCTTCTGTCTCTGGATTTCCAAGTGTAGTAATTTTATTAATTTCTGGATTATTTATTGGACGCTCAGGGTTCGGGCTAGTTGAGCCACTTGATCTTGGACAGGGACTTGAAACTATAGTTGGACTTTTGGTTTGTTTAGTTTTATTTGAAGGCGGGTTAAATTTAAAATTACCTGAAGGAAATATTAGAAATACTGTCTTAAGAATTTCGTTAATAAGATTATTTATTTCATTATCAGCAGGAATATTTATAGCTCATTGGCTGGCAGGACTATCATGGCCAGTAGCTGGAGTTTATAGTGCGATAGTTCTTGCCACTGGACCGACAGTAGTTTCACCCTTAGTAGACCAAATAAAATTAGTATCTCCACTATCCGAGGTCCTAAAAGCTGAAGGATTGGTTCTTGAACCCATCGGGGCAGTGCTCGCTTTGTTGTTATTAGAACTAATATTGGGAGATTTACATGGAATTAAGGAGGTGTTTATTGCCTTAATGCAGAGATTAGGTGGAGGAGTTTTGATAGGTATAAGTTCTGGATGGTTGCTGTCTGAAATTTTAAAGAAAATAAAAAACGAGGCATCATTTGGAATTGAGCTTCAGGTTACATTAGGATTTATTTTTCTTGTATATGGCATTTGTGAATATATTTTGCCTGAATCAGGTTTACCAGCTTCTGTTGCTGCAGGATTTATTGTAGGCAAAAGAGAAATTATTGATAAAGAAAGATTAGATAATTTGATTGGAGAATTAGCTCAACTATCCATAACAGTTCTTTTCCCTCTTCTGGCATCTGATGTCTCTTGGGGAGAATTAAGTCCATTAGGTTGGGGGGGGATTATCTGCGTATTAATGTTGATGATAATTGTACGTCCGATTTCTATATCACTGGCAACTTTGGGAGGAGAATTAGATGTAAAACAAAGGGTGTTTTTATCGTGGTTAGCGCCAAGAGGGATAGTTACTGCCGCTGTTGCATCTCTTTTTTCAATAAGACTTGAGCAGGCAGGAGTCCTTGGTGCAGGTCGTCTCCAAGGCTTGGTATTTCTAACAATATTGATGACAGTTGGTATTCAAGGACTGACGGCAAGACCTCTGGCGAATTTTCTAAATTTAATTGACAAGGAAATATAGTTAATTAAAACATCTTTCGATTAGAGGGATATCAATTTTGTTCTCAGAGAATAATTCCCAACTTTGAATTAAATCTGGTCCACTTAGACACCCAAAAAAAGCTACTCTCAATGATTTCATTAAAATCCCTTTTTTGATGGAGTGGTTAACTATAATTTTGTTGATTATTTCTCGAGCGTTATCCTTATTAACCTTAGTTATATTTGCTTCTTTTAAATAAAAAAGGATGTACTTCAACGATTCTTTTACCTCTTTTTTACTTTCCAGAAATTCTTCCCCCTCTTTTTTCATTTGGGACAAGATAAAAAAGGGTTTTGATTGATCAATTGCATCCTTTAATAGAATCATTGAGTCTTGAATTAAATTTGTCAATTTCAAATCCCATTCTGAAGAAGGAGATTCCCAACCCATTTCTTCCCAGTACTTCTTAATAAATTTACATAATTGTGTCAATTCCATTTTCTTGATGTATTGGGAATTAATCCAATTAAGTTTTTCCCAATTAAATTTGGCACCAGCTTTATTTACATCTGACAAATTAAAAACTTTAGATATTTCTGATAAGGAAAGAATTTCACTTTCAGGCGATTTTATAGACCATCCTAAAAATGCCATGTAATTGGCTAAAGCCTCAGGCAAGTATCCCATCTCTTTAAATTCATCGATGGAAGTTACAGAATCACGTTTAGAAAGCTTTTTACCTTCGCTATTTAAAATTAGAGGAGTATGAGCAAAAATTGGTAATTTAAAATTTAAAGCTTTATAAATCAATATTTGTTTTGCAGTATTTGAGATATGATCCTCACCTCTTACAACATGAGTAATATTCATAAAATTGTCATCTACAACAACAGCAAGATTATATAAAGGATTTCCTATCTCATCACCTAAAGCTCTTCTTGATAAAACTAAATCGCCCCCGAGATCCTTGCCTTGCCATTTAATTTCGCCTCTAATCTGATCTTCCCATTTGATCTCTGTTTCCTCATCAATTTTAAACCTTATTACAGATGATTTTCCTTGAGATATAAATTCTTTAATCTCCTTTCTCGTAAGATTTCTATGTCTATTGTCGTGCTTGGGTGGCAAGCCACTTTTTTTTTGTTTTTCCCTAAGATCAAGGATCTCACTTTCTGAAGTGAAACATCGATATGCAGCTCCACTCTCTAAAAGTCTTTTAATATAATTTTTGTGAACAGAAACTCGTTTGCTTTGGTTAATGGGCTCTTCATCCCAATTAAGTCCTAGCCAATTCAATCCATTTAATATATTTGTTGTATATTCAGATTTAGATCGTACAATATCGGTATCTTCAATTCGAATCAGAAATTTCCCATTTATTTTTCTAGCATATAACCAATTGAATAAAGCTGTTCTTGCTGTACCTATATGTAATAAACCAGTTGGACTGGGCGCTAACCTTAAATGTTTTTCCAATTTCCTTTAGAAAAGAACGGGACCGACGGGATTCGAACCCGCAACTTCCGCCGTGACAGGGCGGTGCTCTAACCAGTTGAACTACGGTCCCAGAATTTTTATTCTAATTTAATTAGATACTGAGTTTAAAATTATCAGACCATAATACTTTATTAATGTTGTTGTGATAAAAAAAAATTCATAAATTTGAGGATTTAAAGAAATAGTTTAGTTTCTTTTTTTAGAAGGGAACTTATTAATTTTTCTTTAAGGCCTAAAGCCTGCTGGTTCAATTAATCGAACTTGATTACCTCGAGCTGTAAATTCTCTGCCTTGATCGCTTTGAACAACAACTCTCCCACCAGATTTTACTCTGATGACTCTTGCACGAACCCATCCTAGAGCAGCTGATTCGAGGACTTTAACTACGTCACCAGGTTGAAGATCTAACTCCATCTAAATGAAAAAAATAATTTACAAAATGTTGATCCAAACGCGCCGTGGAGGACTTGAACCCCCGACATCAGGTTTTGGAGACCTGCGTTCTACCAACTGAACTAACGACGCAATAAAAATATTATAAGCGCCTTTATGACCGTTAGGTTGAAATAACTTTACAACCTTATCGATCAAAGCGTTGTTTTACGCGAGTAGCTTTTCCTACTCTATCTCGTAGATAGAATAGCTTAGCTCTTCTTACTTTACCTCTCCGTTCTACTTTTAGGGAGGCGACTTGAGGACTATGTAGCATAAATACTCTTTCCACTCCAATACCTTGAAAAATCCTTCTTACTGTAATGGTCTGATGGAGTCCGCCATGTCTCTTCGCAATCACAACTCCTTCGTAAGGTTGAACTCTTTCTTTGTTACCTTCTGTAATTTTTACTCCAACTTTAACCGTATCTCCAACATATATTTCGGGCAATTGTTTTTTTAATTGCTCTCTTTCAAATTCCTTGATTAAATTAGATGAACTTAAGTTTGTTTGGGCAATTAGCTCTTTACCTTGCTTTTCAACAGTCAATTCTGTGGTAGTGTCAGTTTCATTAGTGATTTCTAACTCAGTTTCTTGTTTCTCTTTTGCCATTTTATGCTCAATAATCATACAAGAATATCATTTTAACCTTTCGACTCGCCTTTAGTAACCTTTTTAGGAAATGAAATTTTTTTAGAAAACATTTGAAACCCAGTTATTAGCATCCAAATAAGACCTAAAGAATTCAAGATTACGTAGATTAGTTCTCCATTATCTCCAAGCCACTCCCCTTCGTGTAGAGACATTAACCAGTGAACTTCATCTCTTGAGTAGCCTAATAAATCTTTACAGATTCTATAGAATGTGCCTGTTAAAGCTGAAATGAATAATGGGAGGAAAACCCAAGGTGCCAAAGATTTATGAAATTGCCTAGAATTAGTAATAAAATTCATTTTTTGTTTTTCTTACTGTTAGATTTGAGGTGGCCATGCAGACTATGGCTATTTTGGATCATATTTACTTAATACTATTATTTATTCCAATGAAACATTTTGCAGATCTTTTATTAAATAAAAATAATTCTAAATCCAATGATCAAGTTCCTTTTATCCAAAGAAGAAGAGGAATCGAAATAAAGTCTGCAAGGGAAATAAATTTGATGAAGAAATCGAGTAGGATTGTTGGAACAGTTTTGAGAGAAATAAATGACCTCATAAAACCAGGAATGAGTACAAAAGATTTGGATGATTTTGCGGAAAAGAGGATAAGAGAGATGGGTGCTGTGCCAAGTTTTAAGGGTTATCATGGATTCCCATCAAGTATTTGTTCAAGTGTTAATAATGAAGTTGTTCATGGTATACCAAACAAAAATAAAATAATTAACGATGGAGATCTTGTTAAGATTGATACTGGAGCTTATCTAGATGGATTTCATGGAGATAGTTGTATCTCTATTTGTGTAGGTGAAGTAAGTAATCAAGCCCAAAAACTTAGTGATGTAGCTCTTAAAGCGTTGTTTGCAGGACTTTCGAAAATTAAATCAGGTAATACTCTGCTTGATATCGCCGGTGCAATTGAAGATATTGTTAAATCCAATGGATTCAGTGTAGTTGAGGACTATACTGGTCATGGAGTAGGTCGAAACCTTCATGAAGAACCATCTGTTTTTAATTTCCGAACTAACGAATTACCTAATGTTGTTCTTCGTGAAGGTATGACATTAGCTGTAGAACCTATTGTTAATCAAGGCACAAAGTATTGTAAAACTTTAAATGATAAATGGACAGTGATAACAAAAGATGGAAATTTATCAGCACAATGGGAACACACAATCGTTGTAATGAAAGATGGTATAGAAATTTTGACAGACAGAGATTTTTAATTACTAATTTTAGATATTTTTAAAAATTTACAATATAAAAAAATATATAACTCTTTAATGGGAAACAGAATGTAGGAAAGAGGGTTGGGGCTAATGATTATTAAAAAAAAATTTAAATTAGCAAAATTGTAAATGTTATTAGATACAAATTCAGCACTCATAATCCCGATAGGGTTTAATTCTGACTTGAAAGGACCTAATATAATTTTTTTAATTTTTAATTTTTTTTTCTCATGATTGTCTAGAAGGTTTTTTTTAAAGGAAACTATTTGACCGATAAGAGATTTACTTATTTCGTAGGGAGGATTTAAAGCTGGTAATATTTCTGCTTCTGAGGTATTTATCCAAATTTCCTTTGCAATTGATGAGTTTTTTTTGAAAGCAATTTCTTCAAATAAATTAAGAAATTTTAATTTACTTAAAGCATTTATTTCTATTGAATTTTCATAATTTGAATTTTCTTTACTTATGTCGTAGATTCCATGGTTCAAAATTAAGATGTCAATTTTTTTTAGGTGCTTGTTTAATAAGAATTCTTTCCCACATTGCCATTCAATCCATTCATTGGGAGAGTCGTTGTTTATTTCAAAATTATTTTTACTATGAGTAAATCCTATAACTTTATATCCTTTCCCCCGAAATATTTTTGTTAATTCTTTCCCTAATGCTCCTGATGCGCCAGTAATTCCAATAGTTTTTAATTCCCTCATTATTTAATTGAATTTTGTAAGACTCTTTTCATAGATCCAAATAGTATATATTATCTTACTTTGTACTATGTTTTTTAATTTATTTTAATTTATTTGATTAAAAGTATTAAATAAATAATTGTATAGTTCTTAAAAAAACATTATCTTAAATCTATGAATAAATTAATTCGTTCATTATGAGTCAAATATTGTTAATTGGTTCCTGTGAGCCATTTAGTGGTAAGTCAGCATTAGTACTGGGAATATCAAAAAAACTTTTAGAACAAGGAAAAAAAATACGTGTAGGAAAACCATTAGCAACTTGTATTGAACTTACTAATCTTCCTTCAATGACTTATGAAGGACTAATAGATGATGACGTTAAATTTATTGGTACTACATTAAATCTTCAAGAAGAAAACTTAATTCCTTCAGTAGGATTGTTAGATAATATATCTGCTGAGAAAAGAATTTCGAATAAAGATTTAAGTCCAGGTAAGGGGTTCGAACAAATAGAGGCATTAGTAAATGACGATTTTGATGGGTTAAATATTCTTGAAGCTGCAGGTAGCCTCAATGAAGGAATGATTTATGGTTTGAGTCTTCCACAACTTGCTAAACATTTAAATGCAAAAGTCCTAATTGTTAATCTATGGGAGGATAGTAAAAGTGTAGATGCTTTACTAGACGCAAAAAAACAATTAGGAGATCATTTCGCAGGAGCCATATTGAATGCTGTTATTCCTGAGGAAGTTGAAAAAATAAAAAATAAAATAATACCCTCTCTCCAGGAGATGAACATTAAAGTATTTGGGGTGATGCCCAAATCTCCTTTACTCAGAAGTGTAACTGTAAGGGAACTTATAAGAAGGTTAGATGCAAAAGTAATTTGCTGTCCTGAAAAAGAACAATTACTCGTTGAAACATTAAGTATTGGTGCTATGGGAGTCAATTCTGCGATGGAATTTTTTAGAAGAAGGAGAAATATGGCTGTCGTAACAGGAGCCGAAAGAACTGATATTCAACTTGCAGCTTTAGAAGCATCTACCCAATGTTTGATTCTAACTGGTTTAGGTGAACCTCTATTACAACTGATCCATAGAGCGGAGGAGTTAGAAGTGCCAATTTTAAAAGTAGACTTAGATACTCTTGCTTCAGTGGAAATTATTGAACAAGCTTTTGGACATGTCAGGATACATGAATCAATAAAGGCATCATATGCTGTTCAATTAGTTCAAGAACATGTAAATCTAAAAAATATTCTTGAAACTATAGATTTTCCCTGCAATTTTTCAAATAAATGCTAATTTCAAATGTAGTAACCGTTTTATTTTGAGTCGTTCTTTAGACCTACCCTCAACAGAAGGTGTTGATACCTTAGCTCAGGAACTTGCAAAACTTCAGGATAACGGGAAAAGAAGGATTGCTTTTTTGGGTAGTAGACATGTACCTGTAGTTGACATTCACTTGATCGAACTAATCGCAAGATCATTAGCGGAAGAAGGGCATACTATCCTTACGTCAGGATCTCAGGGAGTTAATGCCGCAGTAATAAGAGCTGTTTTAGGTATTAATCCGTCATTGCTGACTGTTCTTTTACCACAGAGCCTAGATAAACAATTACCTGAAATTAAAAACCAACTAGAGAGCGTTATTCATTTGGTTGAGAAAAGCGAAAATGATGAATTACCTTTGCCAATGGCAAGTAGTCTTTGTAATCAAGAAATTATCAATAGATGTGATCAATTAATTTGTTTCGCTTTTCACGATAGTGAAACTTTATTAAATAGTTGTAGATGCGCTGAAGAAATGGGTAAGGTTGTTAGTTTGTTATTTTTTGATTAAATTAACTCCTTTTATTTTTTTTTAAGTTTATTTGGGGTGATAATTAAATTAATTTAAGAATTAAGTAATGGCAGAAAATTTTTCATTTGATGTGGTTTCTGATTTTGATAGACAAGAATTAGTCAATGCTTTGGATCAAGTGAAGAGAGAGATTTCTCAAAGATATGATCTTAAAGGAACAGATACCTCCTTAGATTTAGAAAAAGACAACATTTTTATAACTACAAATAGTGAATTAACTCTAAATTCAGTGATTGATATTATTAGACAAAAGGCAATAAAAAGAAAACTCTCTATAAAAATTTTTGATTTCAATAGCATTGAAGTAGTAAGCGGAAATAAAGTAAAGCAAACCATTACTTTAAAGAAAGGTCTAAATCAGGAAATTGCAAAAAAAATTAGTAAAAATATTAGAGATGAAATTAAAAAGATTAATGTAAGCATTAATGGAGAAACATTAAGAGTAATGAGCAAAAGCAAGAATGATCTTCAATTGGCAATTAAGTTACTTGAGAATTTGGAGGAGACATATAAAATACCTCTGCAAACTAATAATTATCGATAAGATATTAATAATTAAGGCCTTATAATGACTGGTTATTCAAAATCTCTTCTTGATTCATTGTGCTTAAAAATAAAAGATTATCCACGTTTTTCGTTAACAGAAATCGAGAAATTTTGTTGGATGGCTGCCCATGAGCATAAGCATGGAGTCTTACCTTCTGAATACGATATAAGGGAAATAGATGAGGATCTTTATTTACAATTATTGCAGAAATTTAAAGCAGAGTAATTTATAAAATTCATTTGTTAATTACGTAAACTAATTATTAAAAAAATATTTTAATTAAATACTTAATCAATGCATTAATTAATTTCTTTAAATATAATTAACAAAAAACATATTTAAATGTCAACATCTTTCAAAAATGTCACCCCAACTGGTCCAGGAGGAACAGCTACGTTACTAATTGTTTTATCTTTTACCGGATTTCTTTTACTCACTCAATCTTTATTTGTTGTGCCTTCTGGACAAGTAGCTGTAGTGACTACTTTAGGGAAAGTAAGTGGTGGTTCAAGAAGAGCAGGTTTGAACTTTAAAGTCCCCTTCGTTCAGTCGGTTTTCCCCTTTGATATAAAAACTCAAGTTCAACCTGAGAAATTTGAAACCTTAACAAAAGATCTTCAAGTTATTAGAGCAACAGCTACTGTCAAATATTCTGTTAAGCCAAATGAAGCAGGTAGAATTTTTGCCACAATTGCTAGTAGAAATAGTGATGTTTATCAAAAAATAGTTCAGCCTTCTTTACTTAAAGCTCTAAAATCTGTTTTCTCACAATATGAATTAGAAACAATAGCAACTGAATTTAATGTTATTTCTGAAAAAGTCGCTTCTACCGTAGCTGAGGAATTGAATTCCTTCGATTACGTAGATGTTAAAAGCTTAGATCTTACTGGATTAGAAATTGCCGAGGAATATAGAGCAGCAATTGAACAGAAACAAATTGCAGGACAGCTACTTTTGAGAGCTAAAACAGAAGTTGAAATTGCTGGACAAGAAGCTTTAAGATACGAAACTCTAAACAAAGGCTTAAATGATCAAGTCCTCTTTAAACTATTTTTAGATAAATGGGATGGAAGTACTCAAGTGGTTCCTGGCCTTCCTGGAACTAGTGGATCAATGCCTCCGGTTATCGTAGGCGGACAAAGTAGATAATATATTAGTTTTTTATGACGCTAAATGATTGATCGAAGGCTTCTAGTGTTCGATCAATTTCTTCTTCACTATGAGCTAATGAAGTAAATCCAGCTTCAAAAGGACTTGGAGCTAAGTACACACCTCTTTTGAGCATTTCCCTATGGAGTTTGCCAAAGAGTTCTGAATTATTTGTTTTAGCTTCTTCGAAATTTCTTACCGGTCCTTCACATAAGAAAAATCCGAACATTGCACTTACGCTCCCACCATTTATTGCAATACCATTATTTTCAGCAGATTGAATAATACCCTCAATTAGTCTAGAGGTTGTTGACTCAAGTTTTTCGTAAGTACCTTCTTGTTTAAGTAACTCAAGAGTTTTAATTCCTGCTGTCATTGCTAGAGGATTTCCACTTAAAGTCCCAGCTTGATATACAGGTCCAGATGGTGCGACCATTGACATTATTTCTTTTTTCCCACCATATGCTCCTACAGGTAAACCTCCCCCAATCACTTTACCGAGAGTTGTTAAATCAGGCGTAACTCCGAACTTTTCTTGCGCTCCTCCATAGCTAATTCTGAAACCAGTCATTACTTCATCAAAAACTAGTAAAGATCCATTTTCAGTTGTTAACTCTCTCAATCCTTCAAGGAAACCAGGTTCAGGAGTAATAAATCCGGCATTACCAACTATAGGCTCAAGAATTACTCCTGATATTGCATCAGGATTCTCAGAAAATAATTTTTTTACGGCTTCAAGATCGTTGTAAGGAGCAGTTAGAGTGTTAGCTGTTGTAGTTCTTGGAACTCCTGGGGAATCTGGCAAGCCTAAAGTAGCTACTCCAGAACCAGCTTTTACCAAAAACATATCAGCATGACCGTGATAGCACCCATCAAATTTTATTACTTTATCTCTCCCTGTAAATGCTCTCATTAGCCTTAAAACTGCCATACAGGCTTCCGTACCACTGTTTACAAATCTAACCATTTCAACCGATGGAACAGCATCTATTACCATTTCTGCAAGTTTATTCTCTAATACACAAGGTGCTCCAAAACTAGTACCTTTTTCAATTGCTTCTTGCAATGCTGTAATCACTTCGGGATGAGCGTGTCCACAAATAGCTGGACCCCAACTACCTATGTAATCAATATACCTATTCCCATCAATGTCCCAAGCATAGGGGCCTTTTACTCTATCAAAAACGATTGGCTGACCACCAACAGACTTAAATGCTCTCACTGGGGAACTAACCCCTCCTGGCATTAGTTCTAAAGCTGAAGAGAATACTTCTTCAGAATAAGTAGTTTTTAATATGTCAGTCAAAATTTAAATGAGTGTAGTTTTGAGAAAATCTCATGATGTTCTAACTTATAAATAAGTAAAAATTTTGTCAATTAGGTAAAAATTCTACATCATGATATTTTTACTGCGATACTTTGGAATGTAAATAATTAATTTTGAGGAAAATTTGAAATAAAGTTGGTTTGTTTTTACATTACTCTTTAATATTAAGCGTTTTGAGGGTTATAAAAAATTAAGATCTTTTGTAATTATATTTCGAAAAGATCATCATCAACATCTAAGTAGTCTTCATAGTGACTATCGATCTCTAAATTAATTAATACTGGAGCATGATCACTAGGTTGTAAATTTTCTCTTTGATTCCTTTCTATTACACAACTTTTAAGTTTTGATGAAAGATTTTTACTGATATAAATATGGTCTATTCTCCAACCTTTATTTAGCTCATACGCATTATTACGGTAATCCCACCAACTCCAATGCCCAGTATTCTTCTCGAAAATCCGAAAAGAATCAATAAATCTTCCTTTAAGAACATTATTGAGTGCTTCTCTTTCAATCTTTGAAGCCATTATTCCCCCTTCGTATTTTTGAGGGGTATGTATATCTATTTCGCTTGGAGCTATATTAAAATCACCTACCAAACAGACTAAATCATCATTTTTTACCTGATCATCTAAGAATGCTGATAAATAATTTAACCATTGAATCTTATAATCGTATTTCTCAGAATCTATTGAAGAACCGTTTGGAACATAAACATTTATTATTTTTAACCCATTGATTTCTGCAGAAATTAACCGTTTTTGCTCATTAATGTCGATAGAAATCCCTCCTGTCTTATTCTCATTAGTAAATCCTTTCTTTACATTTTCAATCTTAAACTTACTTATTATTGCAACCCCATTGTAAGATTTTTGCCCATGGATAATAACTTCATAACCTAATTCTTCAAAATGCGATGAAGGGAAAGCATCGTCTATAACTTTAGTTTCTTGTAGACAAAGGATATCTGGATTTACCTCTTTAATCCAATTAATAATTTGAGAAAGCCTTGTTCTTACAGAGTTTACATTCCAAGTTGCTATTAACAATTTTTTACCAAATTATGTAAAATTAAGATAGCAAATAATTTTAAATCTTAAATTATTTTGAAATTAAACAAAATGAAATTCAAATTAAACAAAAAGATATCAAGTTTAGTGAAAATTTGCATTTTATTTGTTTCATTCATTAATATCAAATCGACTAAATTAAATGCAGAAGAGTCATACCTTAACGAAATTGAATTTGATAGCTCTACAAAAATTGACACAGATAGTTCAGCTTTACCTACTAACCCATTCGAATTAGTTGAGATGATTAGAAGGGCTAATAGTATGAATGATGCGACTAAACCATCTGATGCTATAGATGATGCATTAAAATTATTTAATAAGATTGAAGTAAAAGAAACCCCTTAATCCAGGAAATATCTTATTAAAAACATTTCTCAAACATAACTAAATATGATTAAAAATCCTATCCAAGAAGTTACAAATAAATTACAGTACAGGGCAATAGGTATTGTTAAAGGTATTTATAAGCCAAATAATATTGATCAATTAAATAGAGGAACATTAACTGATAAGGAAGGAAAAATAATTGAAACAGTTATTCTTGGTAAAGCTATAGCGCTGATAAAAAAATATATCAATTTAGAGAAGGATTATTTTTGGATTGTTTATCCCAGAAATAAAAACATTAATAATCTACATTTACAGGTAGCTGGTATATGGGATCCTTATCAGTTAAATCAATTTGATAAAAATAATTCTGAAAAGGATCCTAATCAGTTATTAGAAGAATTAAATTTAAATAATAATTATTTTTCAATAAGAGGAGAATTGGTCTATGTAAATATAAAAAAGAAAGAGATTGTTATCAAAATTTGTTCTTCTCCACCTTCAAAGAGGTCAAAATATTTAACTTTTAAAATTATTATTGAAGGAGAGATCCCTCTTCAATTTCTGAATAACTTTGTAAGCCTCGATGTGATAAGAGATGGAAATACTCTGAGAATGGCTAAGTACGAAATTATCGAAAAAATAAAACCTGAAAAAGTATAGAATTGATTATTATTGTCAATTTCTAATCACTTGAATTCTTATTTATTCAAAAATTTATAAAGGATTATGGAAGAAATTTTAATTGAGTGTTCTCCTGGGGTCTCTGGAGATATGTTATTGGGCGCTTTTTATGATTTGGGGGTGCCAAAAGATGAAATTGAGAAAAAACTCGCATGTTTTGGATTAGAAAATTTATATTATTTAAACTTTAGAGAATCTCAAAATTGTTCAATTCGAGGAATAAAGGTTGATGTTGAGAAATTTGATCAAAGTACTAAAAGAGATTGGAAAAGTATTAAAAATTTAATTCTGAAGACTCAATTAGAAGAACAATTAAAAAAAAGAATTTATGAAGTTTTCGAGTCTTTAGCTTTAGCAGAAGGAAGAGTTCATGGTATTAACCCAGAAGAAGTTCATTTTCATGAGATAGGTGCAATCGATTCCTTAGTAGATATTATTGGAGTCTGTACTTCAATTGAATATTTAAAGCCAAAGAAGGTTTTTTGTAATGAACCTACTTTAGGGAGAGGTTTTATTAAGGCTGATCATGGCAAATTATCAGTACCATCTCCTGCGGTAATAGAGTTATTAAGAAAAAAAAATATTAAGGTGATCTCAAATATTGATTCTATAGAGGGCGAATTGTCTACTCCAACGGGAATAGCTTTACTTTGTAATTTAGTTGAATCTTTCCAAATTCCTTATAAATATTCTATTGATTCCTATGGAGTAGGTCTTGGGAATTTAAATCTTCCATGCCCAAATTTGGTTAGGGTTTTAAAAATTAATTCTAGTGATGAGAATTTGATAGATCAAAAAATTAGTCCAAGATATGAGGAGATTTGTGTTCAAGAGGCATGGATTGATGATCAAACGTCTGAAGAACTAGCTAATTTAATTGAGCGATTTAGAAAAGAAGGAGCTTATGATGTTTCGTCTCAGTCTATTAATATGAAAAAAAACCGAATAGGTTTTTCTATCCAAGTTATCTTGCCTATTAAAAAGCAGGAGTATTTTAGGAAATTATGGTTTGAATTTTCTACTACTATAGGTTTGAGAGAAAGAATACAAGCGAGGTGGGTTTTACTGAGAAGAAAGGGGGAGTGTCTAACAACTTTTGGAAAAGTTAAATTTAAACAATCAATGAAACCTAACGGAACTATTTATATGAAACCAGAGAATGATGAAATTTTTAGATTGCAAATTGAGAATAATAAAACAGCTGAAGAAGTAAGAACTATCATTACAGAAACATGCAAGGAATTTAAAGCTTTTGAAGATTGGAAATAAGAATTAATATGCAAAAAGTTTATTTTATAAATCTTTTAAAGAATATTGACTTTGTAATCCTGAAGAAACTTTTTTTTCTTTTGAGTATATCTTATTTCTCTTTTTACTTTTTTAAAAGTTTTGATCAAATTTCATTAAATATTGATTTTGATAGAAATGGAAATTATATATTTTTATCATTTTTATTTTGTATATTAAGTATTTATTTTAATGGACTAGCTTGGAAAAATATAGTTGCTTGGTTTGGTAAAACCAAGATTAAAGAGAGTTTAATTTCCTTTTATGTCCTGACGAATATTCTTAAATATGTGCCAGGAGGTATTTGGCATTTCTTTGAAAGATATAACTTTCTAAAAGATATTAGTAATCCTCAATTAGCTTTTTATTCGACACTAATTGAACCTTATTTTATGTTGTGTGCATCTTTCTTATTGGCTTCAGTTGGTATGATTTTTTCCCCATTTTATTTTTTATTACTCATACCCTTAATATTTCTGAATAGAAAATTAATTTTCCATATTTTAGAAAGGTTAGAAACCTTAAAAGGTAAAACCATTAAATCTTTAAAAATTAACAATGAAAAGTATCGATTTGAGGAAAGAATAAAAATAATTTCTTTCTTTCCTGCGAGAGCTTTTTTGATTGAGATTCTTTTTGTATTATCAAAATTTATTGGATTTATTATTTGCTTTTATATAGTTAATTTAGATAATCAATATAGTATTTTTTATTTATTGGTAATTTTTTGTTTGTCCTGGGCTATTGGATTAATAGTACCTGCTGCCCCAGGAGGGGTAGGGGTATTTGAGGCTTGTTTTCTCTTTTTTTGTGGAAAAAATATTCCACACAATATAATTTTTCCAAGTTTAATTTATTTTAGATTGATATCTACCTCGGCAGATTTATTTTTAGGTCTTCCATTCTTATTAAGAAAATTTTTAAAGAAAATTTAGTCCTTTTTTTCTAAGCTTGGAATTAATGTACTTGATGCAATTAGACCCAAGACTGTTATAAAGAATGCAGGTAATAAGGCTTCTGCCATTCGCTCATCTCCAGCATATTGATATATCCTTACAGATAAAGTATCAAAGTCGAAAGGTCTAAGAATAAATGTAATTGGTAACTCCTTAATGGTGTCTACAAATACTAAAAGTGATCCAACAAAGATTGGACCTTTTAATAGTGGAATATGTATCTTCTTGATAACACCAAACCAATTAGAGCCTAGTCCCTTTGCGGCCTCATCAAGGGTTGGAGATATTCTTTCAAATCCAGAATCAAGAGAACCTTTTGAAATAGTTAAAAATCGAACTACGTAACCCCAGATCAGAAGGAATATAGGAATAAAATAGAACTTTGAATTGGAAATACTTATTAATGAGATAGCTAATACAGTTCCTGGGATTGCATATCCAATACCTGCTGGGAATGTTATTAATCTCATAAGTAAATTCTTATTCTGACGATTAGATAGCGTTAATATTAAAGAGAAAATTAACGCTACTAATGCAGCAATTATTCCAAGGCTAATAGTTCTTAAAGTAAGAGATATTAATTCTGTTGTGAATCCTTTTTTTAACTGATCAATATTTAATAGAAACCAAGAAAATGGAATTCCAATAGCAAATAATGGGGGTAATGAAGTAAATAAATATGCTATGTAAGACCTATTTCCTTTTAACTTAAATCCCAGAGAACTTAATGAGGCAGGATTTTCACTCCAACTCTTTGTCTTCCTTCTTGAAAGTTTTTCAAACAAAATTAAAGTAAAAACTATTATTAAAGCAACTAATGATAATCCAATAGCGCTCTTAGGATTACCTTCAATGATCCAATTTTCAGTAATACCTTTAGAAATACTTGGAATATTTAGTAACTCAACTGTCCCTAAATCATTCATAACTTCCATACACATAAGGCTGATTCCAGTTATTAATGCTGGGAAAGCCATTGGAAGAGCAATTTTAAAAAAGCTGCCCCATGGTCCAACTCCTAATCCTCTACTAGCATTAATTTGATTAACTCCAAATTTATTAAAACTTTCGTTAGCAAGTAAGAAAACATAAGGGTAAGTAGTAATTGAGAGTATAAGAACTCCCCACCAGAAACCACTTATTTGGTAACCTAAAATACTTCCTAAATCCTGCAATACTGCAGTTAACAAATATGCAGGAGTTGCTAGTGGAATTAGTTGAAAAATACGAAGAGTTTTCCTTAATCTAAATTCGCAATTTGATAGTAACCAGCCATTTAAGGTCCCTAAACCACCTCCTAGAAAACTAGTAAGTATTAAAAGTTTTAATGTGCCAAGTATTTCTTTTCTTCCAGAAATACCTAAAGAAAAATTACCACCTAAAATAAAATCTATTCCTTCAATTAAGAAATTAAAAATAGGTATTATAAGTGTAAATGCAACTATTAAAGAAGCAATATTTAAAGGTTTTAAATCTGATATTAAATTCTTTGTTTGTTTAATAAAAATTTTTCTAATATTAAATTGTACTTTATTATGCTTCTTCTCTATAATTAAATCTACAACAATCAAGCTGATTCTTAATAGTTTGATGATCTAAATCTTTTCCTATTAGAACAATTTTATTTGATTTTTTATTTTCCCATTCACAGTCATCAAGAGAAAAACGTTTACCAGATAAATGAAAAATATGTTTTCTTTCGCTTTCCATAAACCATAAAATGCCTTTAGCTCTAAATACATTTTGTGAGATTTGATTATCTAAGAAGTTTTGAAACTTTCTTAAAGAAAATGGTTCATTCGTCTTAAAAGAAATAGATGTAAATCCTTCTATGTTATTTATTAAATCATGAGAATGGGAAGAGTGATCATGAGAATGGGAAGAGTGATCATGAGAATGGGAAGAGTGATCATGAGAATGGGAAGAGTGATCATGAGAATGGGAAGAGTGATCATGAGAATGGGAAGAGTGATCATGAGAATCTTGATTACTAATCATTTTCTCTTTAAATTGAAAAGTATCTGTTTCGAAAAGTCCCACACTCATTATTGTTTGCAAACCAACTTCACTATTAATCGATCTCAAAATTCTTGGTTCTTTTTTTATCCCATTAATGTATTGTTCTATCTTTTTCAAATGTGTATCAGTTACTAAATCACATTTATTTAGTAGTAAAATATCACCATATAGAATTTGTGAGTAGGCAACATTAGAGTTTTTTAAATCAAAATCAAAGTTATCTGCATCAATAATAGTAATAATGGAATCTAATCTTACTTTTTCTCTAAGATCACCCCCGGCAAAAGTCATTGCTACAGGGAGTGGATCTGCAAGTCCAGTAGTCTCAACAATTAAATAATCTATTTTTTCAGGTCTATCTAATATCTTAGAAACAGTGTTTAATAATTCTCCGTTTATTGTGCAACAAATGCATCCGTTATTTAATTCGATCATATCTTCAGCAGTTTTTATAATTAATTCATTATCAATACCTATCTCTCCAAATTCATTAACTAAAACAGCCGTTTTAATTCCAACTTGATTTTTTAAAATATGATTTAAAAGTGTAGTTTTACCTGAACCCAAGAATCCACTAATAATCGTAATAGGGAGTAAATTTTCTGCCATTTTGATGGTTATTTTGAAACTAATATAGTTTTTATGAATTGTAAATTATTTTTCGAAAATATCATTAATTTCTGAAGCGATTGTTTGATCTAAATTAGTAATTCCGCCTAAATCATGAGTACTTAGTTTAATTATTACTTTTGAATAAACATTTTCCCAATTTGGATGATGGTTATGTTTCTCGCAAATTAAAGCAATCTTTGTCATAAAGGAGAAGGCTTCTACAAAATTACTAAAATTGAATTCTCTTTCAATATGATTTGTCATAATTCTCCATCCTCCTATTTTTGCAGATAGTTCTTTTAATTCCTCATGTTCTAAAAGGTATGGTTTCATAACTATTTATTGTGACTGTTTACTACTATAGATACTTGATTTTTTTTTTCCAATAATATGAACACTTATACTTCTTTTTTTTGTACTAAATCGATGTTCCCATAAATAAATTGCTTGCCAAGTGCCAAGTATGAGTCTACCTTTTTGAAAGCTTAAAGACAAATTAGTATTTGTTAAAGCAGTTTTAATATGAGCTGGCATATCGTCCTCTCCTTCTTGAAAATGTTCATAATATATCTCCTCTCTTTCTTTTGATAACGAGGTATAACAGTTGTACGGAACTATAGATTTAATGAACTTTTCTAGATCTTTAAGAACATTTGGATCTGCATTTTCATTAATAGTCAAACTACAACTTGTGTGTAGTGAGGTTAAGCAAAAAATTCCTGAATCAAAATTACTTTTTTGTATGAATAAATTTAAATCATCAGTAATATCAGTGAAACCCTCCCCGTTGGTTATAAAGTTTAATTTTGAGAAAATTTGTTCCATAAATATTTAAAGTCCTAATAAGCAATATCCTATTATGAATATAGTTTGAAAATTTTATACTTAGAAAAATATTTTGTCTTAAAATAATAAATAATTAAGTTAAATATTTTTGTCTGAAAAAGAATGGAATAAGCTTGGAGCTTATTTAAAAGAAACTCAAATATTAGGCTCAATACAGAGTACTCTATATTGGGATCAAAATACGGGTATGCCCAAAAAAGGAGCGTCTTGGAGATCTGAACAACTTACGTATATCGCAAAAATACTGCATAAGAGAAATTCCTCTGAAGAGTTTTCAGATTTAATTAAGGCTGCTCAGGATGAGTTTAGAGGTGGCTTAGACAAATCATTAAATCAAGAAATTATTCGAAGTAAAAAAAGAAACCTTGAATTATTAATCAAGGAATTTAATAGGCAAAAAAATTTAGATGCTAAACTAGTTGAAGCACTTGCTAAAGCTAAATCAAAAGGTTATGAAAGTTGGCAAGAAGCCAAAAGAAAATCCGATTTTGAGATTTTCTTACCAATTTTTAAAAATTTGATCGAATTACGTATTGAAGAGACAAAACAAATATCAGATAAATACACACCTTGGGAAACTTTAGCTCAACCTTTTGAGCCGGATTTAACTCTGGAGTGGTTAAATAAAATTTTCCAGCCACTTAAAGAAACTATCCCATCTCTAATAAGTGATCTCAATAAATCAGAAAAGTACCACTGGGATTTAAGTCCTAAATCTCAGCAAAATTTATGTTCTAAATTACTTGATGAGTTTGGGAGAGATGAAGATCTAGTAGTTGTTGCAAAATCTCCCCATCCTTTTTCTATTACTTTAGGCCCAGATGACTATAGGATTACTACTAGAGTTGTAGAAGGGGAACCCTTATCAAGTTTTCTAGCTACTGCGCATGAGTGGGGACATTCGATTTATGAGCAGGGTTTGCCATCTCAGAGTCATCAATGGTTTGCGTGGCCTTTGGGTCAAGCAACATCAATGGGTGTTCATGAAAGCCAATCTTTATTTTGGGAAAATAGGATAGTTAAATCAAAATCTTTTTCCAAAAGGTTTTTCAAACATTTTGTTTCTGAGGGTTGTTCTTTAAATAACCATTTAGAACTTTGGAAATCTATTAACCATTTGAAAGCAGGTTTAAATAGAGTTGAGGCAGATGAATTAAGCTATGGGTTGCATATTTTAATTAGAACTGAACTTGAAATAGATTTAATTGAAGGAGGTCTAGAAGCGAAAGATGTTCCATCAGAATGGAACAAAAGATATGAGGAACTTTTAGGGATTAGACCATCAAATGATGCTGAGGGTTGTTTGCAAGATGTTCATTGGAGTGAAGGAGCATTTGGATATTTCCCTTCGTACTTATTAGGGCATCTTATAAGTGCACAAATCTCTTCGCAAATGGAAAAGGAAATAGGATTAATTGATAATTTAGTTGAAGATGGGGAATATGAAAAAATAATTTTATGGTTAAAAAATAATATTCACAACTATGGAAGATCTGTTAACTCTATGAAACTAGTGAGAAATGTCACTGGAGAAGAACTAACATCAAAGTACTTTGTTAATCATTTGAGATCGAAAATAAAAGATTTCTGCTAAAAATTTACGTTTTAGAATTTGATTGAGTGTGAGGATGTAGGATAAATAAAAATAATTTTTTGATGGCAAACCTTAATCAACCCCCAAGTAGAGTTACCCCAAATTTATTGCATATTTTAGATGCTTTTACAGACAATACAAAATCAATCGTTAATACAATAGTTGAGTTAAATTCTAATACTATAAATAAGTATGAGTTAATTACTGAAACGGGACATTTGAAACTTGATAGAGTTGGTTATTCATCACTTGCATACCCTTTTGCTTATGGATGTATTCCAAGAACTTGGGATGAGGATGGTGATCCTCTTGATATTGAAATAGTTGGTGTTACAGAACCACTAGTGCCAGGTTCAATCGTAGAGTCAAGGATAATTGGAGTGATGAAATTTGATGATGGAGGAGAAGTTGATGACAAAGTAATTGCTGTCCTATCAGATGATAAGAGAATGGATCATATTCATACTTTTGAGGATCTTGGGGAACATTGGCTTAATGAGACCAAGTATTATTGGGAACATTATAAAGATCTAAAAAAACCAGGGACATGTACTGTTAATGGCTTTTATGGAATTGAAGAAGCTGTTAAAGTAATTCAAGATTGTGAATCTAGATACCAAAAAGAAATTGAACCTAAATTAGTTGATTAACAAAAATTACTTATCTCTAAATTGTTCAAATATTTCCGAAAGAATTTTATCAGCCCCCTGAAGTTTTAGCTTTTCAGCTAATTTCTTACCAACTTCCTCTGGATATTTAATATTTCCTATCGATTCATTTTTAATAAGTCTTTTCCCATCGATAGATGCGACCATTCCTATTAGGGCTATTTCATCATTTTGAATACTACTATTAACTCCTATAGGAACTTGACATCCCCCTTCAAGTTCTCTTAAAAAAGATCTTTCTGCTAAACATCTTTGGCTCGAAACCTTATCTTCTAGGACACTTATAATTTTAAGAACTTCTTTATCATCAGATTTACATTCAATTCCTAAAGCACCTTGGCCAACGGCATGAAGGGAAATCTCATTAGGAATAATTTGGTGAACTCTTGATTCAAATCCTAATCTTTTTAAACCCGCTGCAGCTAGAATAATACAGTCAAATTCTCCTGAATCTAGTTTTTCTATTCTTGTAATAACGTTACCCCTAATATCTTTGAAGTCAAGATGCGGAAATTTATATCTTAATTGAGCAAGTCTCCTTAAAGAACTTGTTCCAACGATTGAACCTGGAGGTAAACTTTCTAATTGATAAATTTTATTTTTTTTGTTAACTACTAAAGCATCTGAAGGGTCTTCTCTTTTTGTAATACATCCTAATGTGAGTCCATCAGGTAAATTAGTAGGCAAATCTTTCAAGGAATGCACTGCAATATCTGCATGTCCCACAAGCATTTGAGCTTCTAGTTCTTTTGTGAAAAGTCCTTTATCTCCTATTTTGGCTAAGGCGACATCAAGAATTTTGTCACCTTGAGTTGCCATGGCCTCTATCGATACTTCCAAGTCAGGAATATTTTTTTCTAATTGCTCTTTAACCCATAATGTTTGAACCATAGCTAATTTACTTCTTCTACTAGCTATCTTTAATTTAAATTTAGTCATTAAATATTGGTTTGATTAGTTTAAGATAAAGTCGCATTTATTTTAAACTAATAGTTGCTAACTTTTCAAAGCCGAAAAATTATATTTAACTTTTTTATTTAATATATTCTTTTAGAACTCCATTTCTGTTTGGATGTCTTAGCTTTCTCAGAGCTTTTGCTTCTATTTGTCTAATTCTCTCTCTTGTAACATCAAAAATTTGTCCTATCTCTTCAAGAGTCTTCATCCTTCCATCATCTATTCCATATCGCAGTCTTAGAACATCCCTTTCTCTTGGGCTTAAAGTCGCCAAAACCCCTTCTAAATCTTCTCTCAATAAAGTCTTAGATACATCTTGTTCTGGATTTTCAATATCAGCTTCTATAAAGTCTCCAAGCCTTGAATCCTCTTCTTTACCTATTGGTGTCTCTAATGAGATTGGAAGCTGAGCACTTTTAGCTATAAATCTTAATTTTTCAATTGTCATTTCCATACTCTCAGCTATTTCTTCTTCGCTAGGCTTTCTTCCAAACTCTTGACTAAGAACTTTTGTTGTTTTTTTTATTCTAGAAATTGTTTCATATAAGTGAACAGGCAATCTAATCGTTCTACTTTGATCTGCTATCGCTCGTGTTATCGCTTGACGAATCCACCAAGTAGCATAAGTAGAAAATTTATAACCTTTTTCATGGTCAAATTTTTCGGCAGCTCTGATTAAACCTAAGCTTCCTTCTTGTATTAAATCTTGAAAAGATAGGCCTCTATTCATATATTTCTTAGCAATAGAGACAACTAATCTTAAATTAGATTGAACCATCTTCTCTTTAGCTCTTCTCCCTAAGAGAAGTCTTCTTCTGAATTTAGAGAGAGGCATGTCGGTTAATTCAGCCCATTCTCTAACTGAAGGGAAATGTCCTTTCTCAGACTCGTATTGTGTAGCTAGCTCTTCAAGTTGGAGTAGATCAGCTATTTTTCTAGCAAGTTCAATTTCTTCATCAGGTCTTAATAATCTAATTCTTCCAATTTCCTGAAGATAAACTCTTATAGAATCTTCTGTGTATATTCCCTTTGGTCCAAGCTTTACGTTACCAATAGCTTTGGCCTCTTCATCAGAACCATTAAATTCATCTTTATTTTCAATACTGCCTTCATCATTAAGTGGCTTTTGTTTCGAGTTTTGAATAGGATCTTGATACTTGATACTTTCTTCTTCTCGATCGTTTTTAAAATTTGAATCAATTTTTTTATTAATTTTTTTCTTGGAACTAGGATTAGAACTTTTTGATTCTGTTGCGGCTGGACACATAGTGGACTCCTTTCTACGATGAATTTAACTAGGCAAAAATTTAATTAAGACGAATTTATACACTTAGTAGTAAAAGTTTGCCTTAAAGATTAGAAGAACTAACTCACAAAAATTGTGTTTAGATAAAGTTTTTTTTTAATTGTTGAAAAATTTAAATAGTGTTATAGATTACCTAAAGTAAAAAGTCTTAGGATTTCTCAGACTGGCAGATCAATTTTTGAATTTTAATTCAATGATCAAAGCTTCATGTCTCCCTTAAAAACTGAATACTTAAAATATGCAAAAGCACTTTGTGTAATGTTCAACAATCCAATACTAAGAAAAAGTTTTGATGCCGGCAAGTAATAATTTATCAAATACCCTTTATAAGTTTGATGTCTTGCTTGATATAGGTAGTCATACCAACGCTTTTTCTTATTTAGATGGTGATAATCTCGGAGTAGAAATTGGAGATATTGTTTCAGTAAGACTTAAGGGAAGACTCTTGAATGGGCTAACGATTTCTAAAAGTCCTTTTTTAAAGACAGATAAAAATAAAAAAGATTTTGATGAAGAATCTAATTTTGAATATTTATCTATACAAAGTATTGTCCAAAAAAAAGTGATTCAAGATTGGTGGAGAGAATGGTTGGAGGATCTAGCTTTATTTTATCGGGTAACTAGTTTGAAAATGTTTAAAACAGCTTTCCCCCCTGGATGGATTGGTAAACATAAAAAATTATCTCAAAATTTTAAATATCAAATATGGATCGAATCTCAAATAGATTTAGAATTTAATAATGATGACTTAACAAAAAGAGAACTTTCATTAATAAATATATTGCGTCTTAAAGGGAAATGGCAAAGCGAATTATTAAGGTTTGGTTTTAATTCCACAATTATAAATTCAATGGTGAATAAAAAACTACTAATAAAGGCTAAAAGAAAAAAAATAGTTAGTACCAAATTAAGTTCTTTTAAAAATGATTGTATTAAATTAAAAAGACCAAATCTTACTCAGGAACAAAAAAAAATATATGGGGAAATGCAAGAGATGCGACCCGGAGATGTCTGTTTGCTATGGGGAGAAACAGGTTCAGGAAAAACAGAAATTTATATGAGAATGGCTGAAGATCAACTACTTAATAAAAAGAGCTGTCTAATGCTGGCTCCAGAAATTGGCTTAATTCCTCAACTTATTGATAGATTCAGTAAAAGATTTCAAAATGAGGTTTTTGAATATCACAGTAATTGTTCTTCGAGGCATAGAACTTTAGTTTGGAAAAAGATAATAGATGAAGATGAACCTCTTATTGTTATTGGGACAAGGTCCGCAGTATTCCTTCCTATACAGAATTTAGGCTTAATAATTATGGATGAAGAACATGACGTTTCATATAAGCAAGACAGCCCAATGCCTTGTTACGATGCGAGGGATGTCGCTCTTGAAAGAGTAAAAAGAAATCCAGCAAAGCTAATTTTTGGAAGTGCAACTCCATCAATGACAACTTGGAAAAGAGTTGTTTTTGAAAAAAAGTTTAAGATGCTGAGAATGAAAGAAAGAATATCTCGTACTGAAATACCGGAAATCAAAGTTGTTGATATGCGTTGTGAATTTAAAAAGGGTAATACAAAAATCTTTTGTGGCGAATTATTAGAATTAATTTCTCAGCTTAAAGAGAATCAGGAACAAGCAATAGTTTTGATTCCTAGAAGGGGGTATAACGGTTTTCTAAGCTGTAGAAATTGTGGATTTATTATAAATTGCCCTAATTGTGATGTACCTTTATCTGTTCATGCAGGCTCAAAAGGTAAAAAGTGGCTTAGCTGTCACTGGTGTGATCATAAAGCAAAAGTTATCAATACTTGTCCAGATTGTGAATCAAAGGCCTTTAAGCCTTTTGGTATTGGTACTCAAAGGGTTATTGAATTCTTGAATAATGAATTTCCTGAACTGAGGTTACTTCGTTTTGATAGAGATACCACCTCAGGCAAAGATGGTCATAGAAATATTCTTTCAAAGTTTTCTAATGGAAATGCAGATATCCTTGTAGGGACCCAAATGTTAGCGAAAGGTATTGATATTCCTAATGTTACTCTTTCTGTGGTTATTGCCGCAGATGGATTACTTCATCGCCCAGATATTTCAGCTGAAGAAAAATCATTACAATTATTTCTACAATTAGCCGGCAGAGCAGGTAGAGCTAAAAAATCAGGAAAGGTTATCTTTCAAACGTATAAACCAAGTCATCCTGTGCTTTCCTATCTCAAAAATAGAAATTACGAGGGATTTTTACATGAAAGCTCTAAATTAAGAAAAGATGCAAAACTTTTTCCTTTTTGTAAAGTATGCCTTTTAAAGATTTCTGGGAAAAACTTCGAACTTACTGAAATAACTGCGACCAAGCTAGCGAAATATATGATAAGTTTTTGTAAAGATAATAAGTGGACAGTAATTGGTCCTGCTCCAAGTTTAATTGCAAAGGTTGGTAATAAATTTAGGTGGCAAATATTAATACATGGCCCAGAGAATTCGGAATTCCCTCTTCCTGATAGGTCTGATCTTTGGCAAAAAATTCCAAAAAATGTGTTTTTATCAATTGATCTGAATCCAGTAGAGTTATAGCTAATTAGATGGAAGTTCTGGGAAGTTAGATCCTATTTGGTATCTATAAAACCTTAAAAAATAAGCAATAGACATTAACAATAAAATAAGTAAAAATCCTAATAATAATTTGTTCCAATTCCAAAATGAGAACTCCAGGCTATTTAATTCTCCAGGGATTATTTGCCACTTTATAAAATTCTTAGATACTTCTACATTAGAATTTTCTAGATCTTTAACTCTTACTTTGTTTGGGTTAACAATATTGAGAGTTAGTTCTAAATCTTCCCCATATAAAAGATTTTGAAGATCAAAATCTATTCTGAAATTATATTTTTTTAAAAAGAAAAAATTATTTTCAATACTGTCAATTTTTAGATCAGTTGACTCTCCAAACACTTCACTTGCTATTTTTTGTATTTTGTAAAGAGTTTCTTGAGCAGTTTCCATACTTAGATTTTTATTTTTAAATGAAAAATCTAGTTCTCCTGTTGATATTTCTCCATCAGGAAAAATTTCTTTGATTTTTTGTTCGAAATTTATTTGCCAAGGAAATTTTTTAATATATTTGCTTTCAATTTCGAAATTATTATTTATTGCGTCAATCTCACTAATATCGAGAGTATCTTCAACTTTAACGCACCCGCTTAAGAGTGGAATTAGTAATAATAATAATAAAGAAATGATAAATATAAATCCTTTCTGAAATGGCTTTGTTTGACCAGTTGGAATATTTGATGTATCTATAAACTTTTTTTCCTTCTTATGATTATTAGGTTTTAGAGAGGAAAGAGATGTTTTGTCTAAGGCAGGATTACTTTCAAAAGTAATATTCCAATTCTCAGGTTTTTTAATTTCAGGAGAATCGATAATTTCCATTAAATACTTTGCATTTTCTCGCACTTTATAATCAAGAGATTTTAAAAGTTCTTTGCAAAATATTTTTGCCTCTTCCTTTTTATTAATGCCCGATAGGGCTGTAATTAGTATGGTTCGTAAATTTGCACCTTCTTTACTAGAGGGAGGGTAAGATTCGATTATTGGGTATAAATATTCAATACAGAAATTATATTCACCTTTAATAAGAGCTAACTCTGCCTTTTCAACAATTTGCTTGTATGAATCCATTCTCAAGCATTAATCATTGTTCCAATACCTGAATTTGTGAAAATTTCTAGAAGTAATGAATGTTCAATCCTTCCATCAATTATATGGGCAGCTTTTACTCCTTGAGCCAGGGCTCTAATACAACATTCCGTTTTTGGTAGCATGCCATTAGAAACAATATTTTTTTCAATAAATTTTCTGGCGTCTTTTAGATTGATTTGTTTTACGAGACTATTTGGGTTATCTCCCTCTTTTAGTATCCCTGGAGTATCAGTTAAAAGAATAAGTTTTTCTGCATTTATTGCAGCAGCAACTTCGCCTGCTACGAAATCAGCATTGATGTTATGAGAAATGCCATCTGCTGTAGATCCAATACTTGAAATAACAGGAATATATCCTTTCGCAATAAGAGGGTCTAATAACTCAGGGTTGATTTGTGTGACCTCTCCAACTAATCCATGACTTCCATCTCCTAATTCTCTTGACTGAATTAAGTTTCCATCGAGTCCTGAAATTCCTACAGCTAATGAACCTGTTTTATTGATCCCCCTAACAATCTGTTTATTTACTCTTCCCATAAGCACCATCTCAACTATTTCCATTGTTTTCTCATCGGTAACTCTTAACCCATTTTCAAATTTTGGTGATATTTCCAATTTGTTTAGCCAACGATTGATTTCGGGACCACCACCATGTATAACGACAGGGCATACACCAACACTTGATAATAGAGCAATATCTCTGAAGAAAGCTTCTTTTAATTTTTCATCTTCCATAATAGAACCGCCATACTTAACAACAATTTTTCTACCTGAAAACCTTTGTATGTATGGAAGTGCCTCGCTTAATATTGATACTCTTAGGGAATCGTCCATCATGAAAAGAATACTTAATAAAAGAAAATCAAATCGAATTCCTTTTCATTATCGTTGATAATAAATTCTGATTCAAGACCTTTGACGAAAAACCTGTTTAATCTCTCTTGTTTATCAATCCATTGTTCAAAGGGGACATCATTGATTTCAAAATGCATCTTAAAACCATTCTTTTCTTCTTTTGTAATTTCTTCAATCTCTTTAAGTTGTGGAGGATTATCTTCATTCCATAAATTTAAGGCCTCTAATGAAGATTCAAGATGCGCTTTTATTCCATACCTCCATCTGGTTACATCTCTAACTAATTCGGTTAATTCTTTGGGTCTATTAAATTTATTTTTCTTAAAATCATTTCTATTTACTAATTTAACTGGAGGTATTTCAGAAGTTTTCAAACCAAGTCCAATTAGTAAAATAGGGACTCCATAAAAAAAAGTAGGCACGCTTAGATTTACTGACTCAGTAAAATAAGCTGTCATCCCAATAAAAGCCAAAACACCTCCTGCGACTGTTATTATATTTGCAGGAGATAGGTATTTCTTCATTTTGTTTTATTAGAAAAGTTATTTTATATTATGCAAGATCATAATTCTACAAATCAAGAAGATTTAATTTTAAGACTTGATCAAGATAGAGCTTGGTTGTTAGAGAATCTTGATAAAGGTAAATGGTCAGAGATTAGGAGTGAACTGGCTGATCTTGAAAGAAAAATAAGCAAACTCATTATACGTGTTCAAGAATCAAATATTGAGACTTGATTTTAAAAGGGTATTTCGTCAACTTCAGGGACTAAAGGAGAGGTATTCCATTGTGAATTTTCAGTATTCCCCGATTTTTCTTCAGAAGAATTGCTATTGTTGCTATGAGAAATGTTAGTTTCTTTTTTCTCTGATGTTATTTGTACACCAGGACTTATATTATGAATTCTAGAAGCTGTCAGTTCAGGCTGCTTTTCCTTGGTGCCATCTTTTCTGGTTACTGAGTTCATTCTAAGACGTCCCTCAATAACTATGTTTTGACCTTCTTTTAATTCTCCCACCATTTCTTGTGCAATAGTACCCCAACCTAAAACTTTTAATTCTCTAAATGGATCTTCATCGCGTAATCCTTTGAAATTAACGGTCATTTCAGCAATGGGTGTTTTATTCTCTTTGGTATATCTCATCTGAGGAGCGCTATTTATTACGGCTTGAATTAAACAATGATTCATTAACTTTCTATTTAATTACAAATATCTTGATGCACAATTCAGAAAATTGCCACGAAAATGTTTGGATCCTTTCAGGAACTTCAGATGGACCAGTCATAGTTAACAAACTATTAAAACTTAATTATGTAGTATTTGTAAGTGTTGTCACGCATAAAGCAAGTAAATCTTACGTTGAAAATTCAAAGTTACACATCATTACAGGAAAATTAAATGATTCAAGTGAAATCATCAACTTTATTGAAAAAAATAAAATTAATTATGTAATAGATGCAACTCATCCATTTGCTTTAATTATTTCTCAAAATCTAGATGAAGCATGTAAAAAAATCAAAAAGCCTCTCTTGGCTTTTGAGAGGAAATCGGAAATAAAACCATTTAAAAACTTTAATTATATATTGGGTCTAAAAAATATAAACAAGGAAGTTTTAGTAAATAAAAATATTCTTTTAGCAATAGGATCTAGACTACTAAATGAGACGGCAAGTTATTATTTAAAATGTGGTGCAAATGTATTTACAAGAGTAATCCCAACATATGAAAGCATATCCACAGCTTTTGCCTCATGTATAAAAAATTCAAACATAGCAATACTTGAACCTAGTAAAAACAAAGGAATTATTTTAGAAAAAAAACTATGTGATCATTGGAAGATAGATTATATACTTTGCAGAGATTCTGGAAGTTATGCACAAATGAATTGGGAGGAAATTGTTTATAAAAGTGATATGAAGTTATTTTTAGTAAAAAGGCCAAACCTAAAATTTAGAAACTCGCTTATATTTTTTGATTATGATAAGTTGATAAATCAATTAACTGGTAAAAACAACACTTTAGGATGAAGAAAGTTTTACTTTTGGTAGCAACTGAATTAAATAAAAAAGCAGCTAAGAAAATAGCTAAATTATTACTCAAAAAAAAACTTGCAGCGTGTGTCTCATTAAAAGAGATTAAATCCATTTATGAGTGGAAAGGGAAAATTGAGGAGGTTAATGAGGTGGAAATTATAATAAAAAGTAAACCACAATTGAATCATGCTTTGGTAGTTTTCTTACAAAAGCAGATATCTTATGATCTTCCTCAAATTATTTATAAAAAGTTTAATTCTGAAAAAAAATATTCTAATTGGGTAAATAAATCTTGTTCAAATCAAGTGTTTCCGTAATAAATTTTGAAGATTAATATTAGATCTAGAACCTAACTGAGTAATTATTTGACCAGCGCATATTGAGCCTATTTCTCCGCACTTTTTTAAAGAATAATTATTAATTAGTCCATGAATAAATCCACCAGCATAAAGATCTCCCGCGCCGGTTGTATCAATAATTTTTCCTAATAGTTTTGGTTTTATTTCTTCAGACTTGTCTTTATTGACAACTAAAGAACCTTTACTTCCTAAAGTGATTATTACTAATTCACATATTGAAGAAATAGATTCTTGGCATCTTTGTAAATCATTTTCTTGAAATAGACTCAAAACTTCTGATTCGTTACAAAAAACTATATCAATGTAGTTTTCAATTAATTCTAAGAAACTTTCTCGATGCCTATCTACACAAAAAGAGTCCGATAATGAAAGTATTATTTTTGTATCGGATTCTTTGGCAAGCTTTGCAGCTTGAAGAAAGGCATTTTTGGCTAAATCACTATCCCATAAGTATCCTTCCAAGTATAAATATTTGCTATTTGCTATTAACTTATAATTTACATCTTTAGGTTCAAATTCAATTGAAGCACCCAAATATGTGCACATTGTTCTTTGCGCATCTGGAGTTATAAAAATTATTGAATGTGCACTTGAGGGCCCTTTATCTATAGGCGGCGTGTTAAAAATAGTATTACTTCTTTTAATATCAGTAGAGAAGAAATTTCCAAAATTGTCATTCTTTACTCTTCCAATAAATTGAACATTATTATCTAATTCAGCCAAGCATACGACAGTATTAGCAGACGACCCCCCTGATATTTTTTTAATTACTGTGCAATTTTTTAATAAAGCTTCAGATTCATTAGAGTTGATAAGATTCATAGATCCCTTTTTAAGGGTATTTATCTCTAAAAATTCATCATCCACATTAACAATAATATCAACTATTGCATTTCCTAATCCAATAAGGTCTATATCTTTTTTTAGATCAAAAAGGTTATTTTTTTCTATCATTGAGATCAGATTTCTTGATTATCTTAGAAGAGCTCTTTTAGGACCATGGATTGGGTCTTCAATTACTATAGTTTGATCTCTGTTTGCGCCTAATGAAACAATCGCAATTGGCACTTCCATTAATTCAGCAAGAAATCTGAGGTAATTCATAGCATTTTCAGGGAGATCAGATAGTTTTCTGCAATTAGCAGTCGAGCATTGCCATCCTTTTAATTTTTTAAAAATTGGTTTACATTTTTTTAGGTCATCAGAATTTGTGGGGAAATAATCTATTTCTTTACCATCTAATTCATATGCAATACAGACTTGAATTTCATCTAACTCATCTAGCACATCTAATTTTGTTACTGCCAAACAATCAAGACCATTTACATAAACAGCGTATTTGCCAATAATTCCATCAAACCAACCACATCTTCTTCTTCTTCCAGTTGTGGTCCCAAATTCACTCCCTCTATCACAAAGTTGATCGTTAATACTTCCTTGTAATTCTGTTGGGAATGGCCCCTCTCCAACTCTCGTAGTGTATGCTTTCGCTACTCCTATCACCCTATCTATTAAAGTTGGCCCAACTCCAGCACCAATACAAGCACCTCCTGATATCGGATTTGATGAAGTCACATAGGGATATGTTCCATGATCCAAGTCAAGTAATGTACCCTGTGCCCCTTCAAAAAGAATATTTTTTTTATTTTTTGCAGCAGCATGAATAGTTCTTGTACAGTCAACTACATGCTTTGATAGTCTTTGTCCATAATCAAGATATTCTTCAATTATTTCATCTTTATTAAGGGGAGCAATGCCATATATTTTTTCTAGAAGTCCATTCTTTTCTTTAAGAGGGATCTCAATCACATCTCTTAATCTATCTTCATTAAGCAAATCTCTTATCCTTATCCCATTTCTTTGTGATTTATCAGCATATGTTGGGCCAATCCCTCTCCCTGTTGTTCCAATTTTATTGGAACCTCTATCAGCTTCCATAGCTTCATCTAATAAACGATGATAGGGCATGGTGACATGTGAGGTTGATGAAATTTTTAATCCTGATATATCTATTCCATTATCAATCAACATATCTATTTCTTTTAGTAATATCTTTGGGTCTACAACTGTTCCCGATCCAATTAGGCAAATTGTTTCTCTATAAAGTATTCCGGATGGAATTAAATGTAATTTTAAAACCTTATCATCGACAACTATAGTATGTCCTGCATTTACACCACCTTGATAACGAACAACAACATCTGCCGAACGACTTAATAAATCGGTTATTTTACCTTTTCCTTCGTCACCCCATTGGGCTCCGATTACAACAACATTAGCCAATTTTAGAAGAGCATTATTTTTGTACGAATATATAATATATTCAAAATTATTGAATAACTTTAAAAAAGTAAATCATTTGTATTAACTTTCTCTTAGAACCATTTTTTCGGCAAGAGTGAATTCTTTAGTTAAACGCTCTTTAAGCTTATCTGGTAGAGGCCTAGTTGCAAAGTTTTTGTAATGACCTGCCATGGCATTTAATGCTGTCTGCATTGTAGTAAATGATTGAGTTTTATTAACCATACCTCTGTTTCTGTATCTAGAAATATAATCAGTTATTAGGGCAAGTGATTCATCTCTAACCTTATCCTTATCAGGAGAATCTTTTGGAGTTTCAACGGCAATTTGTAGGGTTTTAACAACTGATATTGTGTCTTTTGCATAATCACCTGTCATAGAAGTCTTTGCTGCATATGATGGAGAATTAAATAATGTAAAAAAAACAGATATACAAATAGCAAAAGATATCGCTTTTACAAAAAATCTAGAAAATAATTCAGTCATCTTTTTAACTAACATAACTTAACTCCTAATAAATTTTAGCTTTAAGAATTTTTATTGTACATTACTTTTGATTCGGAAATAAATTTCTCTAATAAATTTTTAGATGCTATTTTAATTTTACTTTTGCTTGATCTAGAGAAGAATTCTACTTCTTTATTAATTGAGTCTCTGCCAATAATTATTTGAAAAGGAATTCCAATTAAATCTGCATCTTTAAATTTGACTCCTGCTCTATCATCTCTGTCGTCAAGGAGAACATCGATTTGGTTGCTTATAAACTCTTCATAAATCTCTTGAGTAAGTTCTTTTTGAATGGGATCTTTCAAATTAGTTGGAATAATTAAAATCTCAAACGGAGAAATTTGAATTGGCCAAGAAATACCATTTTCATCATGATTCTGTTCAATTGCTGCCTGGGCTATCCTCGTTACGCCTATTCCATAACAACCCATCCATAAATTTTTCAATTGACCATTCTTATCAGAAAACTTTGCATTTAATTTCTCACTGTATTTTTGGCCTAATTGAAAAATATGTCCAATTTCGATACCTCTTTTTTCTTTTAATTCTTCATTACTTTCCTGGCTGATGCAATCTCCTTTTTTTGCATTCCTTATATCTGATATTAAAAACTTTTTCTCAATAAATGAAAACGCACGGAATACTTTGTGAAAATCAACTTTATTACCACCACTCACAAAAATTGAAAGACTACTGGCGGAGTAGTCAGCGATTCTTATCCAACTTTTATCCCAACTGGAATTAATTTTTATTGTTTCATCATTTATGTCTGGCCCAATAAAACCTAATGGAAAATTAATTAGATTTTTATTAATAATGGCATTGTCATCGACTATTTTTAGGTGAATCAAGTTTGAAATATATTTTTTGTTTATCAAATTAAAAAGCTTGACTTCATTAATATTTTGATCTCCTCTAATACATGCGAGGATTGGGACTTCAGATTTATCTTCAAATTTTGCAAGGAATATAACGACTTTAATTATTTGACTTGCATCTAAATTATTATTTTGACAAATATCAACAATCGATTTTTGATTAGGGGTTTCTATCCATTCTTCATGGGACCTTATTAAAGGAATCTCTTTGGAGGGTAAAGAAACCGCTTTTTCAATATTGGCCGCATATGACCCACTCTCAGTAAATAAAATAGAATCCTCCCCGGCATCTGCTGTTACCATAAACTCTTTAGATGCTGCTCCTCCAATTGCTCCACTATCGGCATCCACCCCTACTGTATCTAATCCACAATTTTTAAAAATATTTTCATAAGCTTTTTCCATTTTTTCGTAAAAAGAAGCTAAATCTTCTTTTGAAGAGTGAAAAGAATAAGCATCCTTCATTATAAATTCCCTACTCCTCATTAATCCAAATCTAGGTCTTATTTCATCTCTAAATTTTGTTTGTATTTGGTAAAAACATAAAGGCAGCTGTTTATATGAATTTATCATTTCTGATGCAATACTTGTAATGACTTCTTCATGTGTAGGTGCCAAGCCAAATTCTTTTCCTTGTCTATCCTTTAAATTAAACATTATGCCTTCTCCCGCAGTGTAACCTTCCCATCTTTCACTTTTTTTCCATAATTCTGCTGGGTGGAGTTGGGGTAAAAGTAATTTCGAACAATAAATATTATTAAGTTCCTTTTCAATAATGGTAGATATTTTTTCGATTACTCTAAGCATTATTGGCATGTATGCATAGATGCCACTATTAACTCTGCGAATATAACCACCTTTTAAAAGTAATTGATGAGAAATAATTTCTGCTTCAGAAGGAGTGTCGCGAAGGGTCCCCAGAGGAAATGAGGTAGTGACGCGCATAAAAGAAACTTATAAATTTAATCAATTTTATCAATTCAGGTGTAAAAAATATTTAAAGTGTCTTGAGTCCCTGAAGGCAGGTAGTTTAGATTTATCCTTTCTGCTAGTTTCTGCAATAATAAAACTTAAAATTTTTAAGTAAATTCATTAACCTGAATGACATTTTTAATAAAGTTATGGAAAATATAGATTCTAATATTTCTAGTTCAGAAGAATTAGTTGGTATTGATGAAGTTCAGAAATTCCTTAACCGATCAAGAGCTTCTGTTTACAGGTACACAAATACAGATCTAAGAAATTTAAATCCTAGCTTTAACCCGAGAAAATTAAATCCTGAATATAGAACTGATCAGAAAGAGCCATTACGTTTCCACCCTAATGAAATTGCAAGATTTGCTAAGGATATTTTAAGAATTAAAGAAGTTACTGTCGAAGTTTTTAATTCTCCATCTTCAGCTGCACAAAATACTCTTTCTCAAATCCTTGAAGAATTAAAAAGTATTAGATCTTTGCTAGAAAAAAATTAACTTTAAACTATATTTTGATTTATGTACTTTTTGATTGTAAGATTATTCTGTTAAGTTTATTACTCAACTTTTAACAAGTAAATCTCTTGAGATACACAAATTCAAAGCGGTTTGTCAAAAGTAATTTAAGCGAAAAATCTTCTCTTATTACTATTTCAAGTGAATTGGAAAGAGATGATGATGACCCCTTAAGTATTAGGAGTTTATCAATTTCGTTTCTTGGGATTATAATTGCCTCCCTGACAATATTATTGCCCTCAATTTGTATTTTGCTTGGTAGACCTTTATCTCAAGGAAATGAGATTACTTCTTTTCACTTAATTAAAAAAGATGGATCTTAGTTTGATACCTCCATCTCCAATGAAGGGCATAGTTAATTTAGTTGTTGAAATACCAGCTGGTAGCAGGAATAAATATGAATATTGTTCTCAAGCTGGAATTATGGAACTTGATAGGATTTTGCATTCTTCAGTACGCTACCCATTTGACTATGGCTTTGTCCCAAATACCCTCGCTGATGATGGATCTCCACTAGACGCAATGGTAATTATGGATGAGCCAACATTCGCAGGTTGTCTAATAAAAGCAAGACCTATAGGTGTTTTAGATATGCATGACTGTGGGAAATATGATGGGAAACTTTTATGTGTTCCTATATCTAATCCTAGGCAAGAAAATATAATTAGCATTAATCAAATAGCACCTAATCAATTAGAAGATGTTGCAGAATTTTTTAGAACAAGCAAAGGTTTAGATGGAAGGACGGTTCAAATAGATGGTTGGAGAGATTTTGAAGTAGTTGAAGAACTTTTAAGAAAATGTACACCAAAAAAAAAGAAATCCTTTAAAGTTTTAAAAAAATCATCAATTGTTAAATAAATTGAAAAGAGTAATTTTTTATAGCTATCCAAAATGCTCTACATGTAGAAAAGCATCTAAGTGGCTTGATCAAAATAATATTAATTATCAATTAATAGATATCGTTAAAGAACAACCTTCAAAAAAATTTTTGGAAATGGCATTAATACAATTTTCATTAGACATTAAGAAGATATTTAATACAAGAGGTAAGAGTTATAAGTCAATCGGTATTGATATTCTTGACTTAACCCAAAAAAAAATTATTGAACTATTGTCAAATGATGGAAAATTAATCAAAAGACCATTCTTAATTATTAATGAAAGTAAATTAATACTTGGATTCAATGAGTCTGAATATATCGCAAACCTCAAATAGATATTTAATTTTATGTTTTTGTAAATTTTATGAATTTCTCTTTTAAAAATATACTTCTTGAGTGGGGTCCATTAATTCTCTTAGCTTTTTTTGTCTCTTCTTGCAGATCTTTTTTAGCAGAACCTCGTTACATTCCCTCTGGTTCAATGCTTCCTGAATTACAAATAAACGATAGATTAATTATTGAAAAAATCTCCTTAAAAAATTCATCACCTCAAAGAGGAGATATTATTGTTTTTAAATCCCCTTTCTCTTTTGATGAAAAACTTGTTGCATCAAGATCTAATCCATTACCAAACAAAAGCTATTGTTTTTTTATGGGTTTTCCTCCAATGTCATTCATCCCTGGATTAAGAGATCAGGCTTGTGATGCTTATATAAAAAGAGTAGTAGCATTGCCCGGAGAATTAGTTAGTGTCAATATTAAAGGCGAAGTGATAGTTAATAATAAAAAGATTTTTGAGCCATATGTTATTAATTTTTGTTCAGAATCCTTTTTTAATAATTGCGGAGAATTTAAAAGTTTGAAAGTACCGAAGGATCATTTTTTGGTTTTAGGTGACAATAGATCAAATAGCTGGGATGGAAGATATTGGCCTGGAGGTAAATTTCTTCATAAAAAAGAAATAATTGGAAAAGCGTATTTTAGGTTTTGGCCTTTAAAGAATTTTGGGCTTTTTAAAAATCAAGCCCTACATGAATCACTTTCCCTTTGATTAATTTATTTTTCTTGGGAAAATTTGAAGGGGAATCATAACCTAAATTGATTTGATTATTTATCCATTTTGTATCAGGGTCAAATATAAGCCATCTTTTACTGCCGATAGATAATTTCTCTTGCATTATTCCTAATAAATTAGAGGGATTAAAACTTAAATATTTCCAAAGCATTGGGATTGGCCAATCTCGTTTGACTACAAATTCTTTCCACAATAATGGTAAAACTAATTCAAAAGAGCTTATCCCTGCGGGTCTATCATTTATGGGTATAAATATATCTTCATCGCTTAATGCCTTTGAGTTCACTGCAATTGCTTGAATTAAATCATTTTCTAAACCTTTTATTAAAAATTCTCTATTTTCCTGAGAGCCCAAAGGGGGATCTACTTTCCACCCAAGATCATCAAACTCGAGATTATTTGTATCGGCTATTAAGCTCCACCAACTTATTGTTGTTGAAATTGGAATAGCATGTTTTTCTATTTCTTTAAGAGAATTTGAATCTGAGATATTTTTAATTACTATATTTTTATCTGGGAAAATATTCTTGATTCCTAAAATATTTCTAACTTCTGCAATCTCATTATTATTGTCAATAATATAAAAACCTGATTGGAGTGTTTTTATGTCCTTATTTATAATTCCTTTCTGTAGTGAATTTTTTTTTGTTAACGAAAATAATATTGGTGATTTCTTCACTGCGTCTAAAGAAAGACCTTTAAAAATGATTGAGTTGTCAAAAAAGTTGCTAGTAGAGAGACCTATTGAACCTGATTTCAAAAGTTCACAATGGGGAGATAGTTTTTTGCCTTGATCTTCCAAACTTAAACTTCCCCAAAAATAAATATTTAAATCAAAATCATAATTTTTCTGAAAGGGTATTTTTTCAGGATTATCTCTCCAGTTATTACTATTTGGAAGAAAGGCGATTGTACCAAAACCTGATTTCTTTGCTCTAAACTTTAAATTTTCTAGGTTATCATCAACTCCTGTTAAGGGATCTTCTAAAAATGAGTGACTATCTACAAGCATTGGAGCCAATATTTTATTACCAGATTTAGAAATTTTAATATTCTTTTTTAACGCATCCTCTTTAGCCTTATTACCAAATGCTTCTATTTTGCCATCGATAATTAATAAATTATCTTTGATAACTGTCGCATTGGAGCCCATCAAAATATTTATATTTTCAAAAAAAAAGCTTTTCCCCATTTTTAAAGAGCCCCGGATGCTGTTGAGTCCAGTATCCCACCAAGATGTGTAGTAATATTCAAAGCACTAATTACATTATCTTTTTGAGGATCCTTAAAAAGATCAATAACAGTTATACCTCCATTACCTTGCTTTATCATCCAGATATTAGAAAAATCAATTCCTAATAAATTACAAATAAGGGTTTTATTTACTGCATCATGTGCGACTAACAAGGTCAAATCTTTATTCTTTTGAGCTAAACATATTTCTTCCCAAGCCTTAACTGATCTTTCAGATACTTCTTTAATACTCTCACCCTCGGGCATTAGCACTTCTTCAGGTTTTTCATGCCAATTTTTAAGTAATTCTGGCCATTGTTGCTTAATTTCATTTTCTAATTTGCCTTCCCATAATCCATGGCTTATTTCTACTAAATTTTCAATCTTTTTTATTTCTAAATCTGACTTGTTTTGAAGAATTATTTGTGCTGTTTCATATGGTCTATCCATTGAACTTGAAAAAGCTTTGTTGAAGTTAATTTCTTCTAAATATTTAGAGGCCTTTCCCGCCTGATCTTTCCCATTATTATTTAAAGGAATATTTATTTGTCCTTGAAATCGACCCTCTTTATTCCAGTTGGTTTCACCATGCCTAATTAAAAATATTCTTGAGTCTCCAATCTGATCAGGAATTCTTTTATCTAGATGAGAAGTTTGGTTTAAACATTCAATTTGTGTTTTATATGAATGTCTTTGCTTCACAATATTAAGGATGGAAAAAGAGGCATTATCTAACTTTATTTTTCTAAAACCTTTTTTAGGTTTTCCAATTAATAATAAAATTAAACATCTTAGGATTGCATTATGACCAATTATTAAAATATTTGCTTCTTGTTTTTCTAAATAGATTTTAAAAATACTTTTAATAAATTCATTTGCCTGCTCATATAATTCTTTAATTGGTTGATACGTTGAATTATGAATACTCTCTAAAGTCAAATTTTCAGGATCATTTTTCCAAAGAAGATAGTCTTCTGGATACTTTTTTCTTATTTCATTAATAGTTAAACCAGACCATGAACCAAGATCAACCTCTAATAAATTTTTATCGTAAATAATATTATTTTCTCCTTTTAAGTTTTTCTGAATTGTCTTTGCAGTCTCTGCTGCTCTTACAAGTGGGGAAGAATATATCTTGTCAAAATTAATCCCTGATAATGCCTCTCCAGATTTAAGTGCCTGTTCGTAGCCTTTATCGGTTAAATATGAATCATCTGTCCTACCTTGAACTAAGCCTTTTTCATTAAAACTGCTAAGCCCATGCCTAACTAAAATTAATCTAATGCTCATTATATAAATTTTAAATTATAGTATTTTTATCATCTCATGGCGTGATAAAAATAGGTATATGATTATTAGAAATTTCAATGAAAACTAAATTAGGTTTTATATTTTATTATTAATTACATGAATAAGAATATTTCTAAGACAAAACTATTTATAGCTTTTATTTCTCTAATCATAACTTTTTTTGTGTGGCAACAAGGGCTTCGAGATAGTCTCAGTCGACCATCAGTAAGCTTTGATATTAGTCAAAAAGAAAAAGAAATTACGGAATTAGCTTTACCTGCAATACCAATTAATTTAAGAAACCTTCTTATTATTAATGATCCAATTGAGGATATTAATAATTCTCTTTCTGAGATTTCTTTTGATCAATTAACAGAAAGGAATCAATTGATTTGGCTAATTTCTTACACGAACAATGAGATAAATATTAAAAAAGAGTACCCTAATACATTTGATAATAAAAATTATAAATTGGTAGTAGAAAATTTAAGTAAAAGTAATCTAGATAATTCATATAAGCCTAATGATAATTTATTAGAGCTATTTAAAGATGATAGATTTCTATACCATTTGTTGAGCAAAAGATTTTCTTTTGATGAGAGTCAATTAATAACAGATACACTTTCAAAAAAAATGTTTTTAAAAATAATAGCTATTAGATTATTACCTCTTTTAACAATAGTCCTTGGCTCTTTACTAGTTCTAAGGACATTATGGAGTGTTTTAGCTTCAAGAAAAATTGAATGGAAAGAATTTAAACCCCTAGATTTAGATTTGTTAGATATGGTTTTGTTGATATCAGGAGGATTTGTCGTTTTAGGAGAAGTTATTTCGCCATTATTTTCAATCACTTTAGTTGAATTAGTGGCCTCTAATTTATCAATCGAATTGACACAATCATTAAAAATATTTTTTGGCTATCTATTTATGGCAATACCCCCACTATTGATAATTTATTATCAAATAAAATCTTTTGAAAAAAAAATTATTTTTAAAAAAGATTATTTTCAATTCAATTTCTTACCGATAAAAGATTCTTTTTTTCAGGGATTTAAGGGGTTTTTAATGATAATTCCTTTTGTTTTGCTGGTGTCATTAATTATGAATCTTTTAGTTGATAATCAAAATGGGAGTAATCCTTTACTTGAGATCGTTTTAAATAGTAATAATTATGTTTCATTTGTACTTTTATTTTTAACAACTACATTTTTAGCTCCAATATTTGAGGAGGTTATTTTTAGAGGAGTTTTACTACCAATTTTATCAAGAGAATTTGGAATAATTTTAGGCATTACAATTTCTGCTTTTATTTTTGCTCTGGCTCATTTGAGTATCGGTGAAATGATCCCATTGTTTACCTTGGGTATAGGGCTGGGAACTACTAGATTTATATCAGGAAGATTATCCTCTTCTGTGATTATGCATTCTTTATGGAATGGGATGACCTTTTTGAATTTGTTTCTGTTGAGAACATAAAGATTTAGCTATATTGCTTGCGAATAAATTAAAAAAATGTTTATTTGATTTATAACACTTTTTATATTTCTATTAATTCTAAGAGATGAATATAAATAAGAATGAAAATTCTTTAAAAAAAAAACTTTATGATGCTGATAAAATTACTTCAAAAAAAATAAAATTTTTTAATTTAAAATTTATTCATAGAATATTTGATAGCGTAAATATATCTTTATTAATTTTGATTTTTATTTTATCTTTTATTTCTTTTAATAGTCAAAGGAAATGGACAAGCATTTATAAAAAATTATTAAAAACAAGAGCAAATAATAATAATCTTATTGACTATATTTCTAAGACTGAAGAATTTTATATTAATAAAATTGAGTCCCTTAATACTTTAAAAAAAACAACTCCAAAAGATTTAATTTATCTTGATAAGCAAACTATACAGAATAAAAATAATTATTTAAATAAAAAAATTAAATTTATTAAAGATGGATTAAAAGATAGTAAATATCAAAAAGGATATTAATGAAAAGAAGTAAGAAAATTGTTCATTTATTACCTCTCAAACCTCGAAGGTTTAAGGTTACTTATATATGTTGTTTATTATTGATTTTTGGACTATTTGGAAGGCTTGTAAATTTACAAGTTTTTAGTGCCTCTGACTTACAAAAAAAAGCGAGATTAATACAATTCACCAAGATTAGTTCTTTAAATAAGAGAAGATCAATAGTAGATAGAAATAATAGACTAATTGCTTATGATAAACCTCTATACAGATTATGGGCTCATCCTAAGTACTTTAACTTCCCTGGAGATCCAACTAATAGAGTAAGAACTATTGATGAAGTGGTTAATAAATTGACGCCAATTTTAAATGTAAAAGATGAATTGCTTCTATCAAAGTTTGAAAATAAAATGTTAGGAATTGAATTGCTGGATGAAATAACAGAGAATCAAGCAAAAAAGATCAAAAACCTTCATATTAGTGGTTTGGATCTCGTTAAATATTCTCAAAGATATTATCCTCAACGTAATTTGTATTCAAATCTTATTGGTTTTGTTAATTATGAGAATAAAGGTTCAGCTGGTTTAGAGCTGCATTTAGATAATCAAATCAAAGTACTTAACAAAAGTAATTTGATTAAGAAAGGAGGAGATGGAACACCTCTCCCGGATAATTCGGGACCAAGAGATTTTATTAGTGACTACAAGAGTTTAGGTTTGACAATAGATTCAAGATTACAGAAAGCTACTTTTAAAGCTTTAAGTAACCATGTAGTGAAGTGGAACGCAAAGAAAGGCTTCGCAATAGTAATGAATGTAAATAACGGAGAGATCTTATCACTAGCATCAATTCCATCTTATGATCCAAATAAATATTGGGATTATGATTCCGAAGTCTTTAGAGGTTGGTATTCTCAAGATTTATTCGAGCCTGGTTCAACTTTTAAACCAATAAATCTAGCCTTAGCATTAGAAGAAAAAGCAATCCAAAAAGATGGTTTAGTTGAAGATAGTGGGGAGGTTAATGTTGGAGGATGGAGTCTTTCAAATTGGGATAAAAAAGGAAATGGCTATATTGATTATCCAAAAGTTTTACAAGTTTCAAGTAATGTGGGGATGGTAAAAATAATGCAAAATTTGCCGTCTAAGACTTATTGGAATTGGTTAAATAAATTAGGTATTAATAAACGTTTGGAGACGGATTTATTTGAATCTACAGCTGGTCAATTAAAGTCAAAAAATATATTTGTTACTCAGTCAATTGAGCCAGCAGTAGCATCTTTTGGAAAGGGTTTTTCTATTTCTCCTTTAAAATTAGCTCAACTTCACGCTGTTCTAGCTAATGGGGGAAGTGAAATAATTCCTCATGTTACTTTCAATTTTAAAGCTCACCTTAAAAACTATTCTCCAAAAGAAATCTTTTCTAACGAGGTATCAAAAACTGTTCTTAAATGGATGGAAAGTGTCGTTGATAATGGCAGTGGAAAAGGAGCGAAAATTGATGGATACAGAATTGGTGGGAAAACTGGAACTTCTCAAAAGGCAGTTAATGGAAGGTATACTAATAAAAAGGTTTGTAGTTTTGTAGCTTCTTTTCCTGTTAATAATCCAAAGTATGTTGTCCTCGTTGTTATTGACGAACCTTCAAAGGCATACGCTTATGGTTCAACGGTTGCAGTGCCAATTGCAAAAGAAATCATCGAAAGTTTAATTGTTATTGAAAAAATACCGCCACAAATTGAAGAAAACAGGAAAGTTGTTAAAAAACCATGAAATTATTCTGGTTTTTAGTTAATTAGTTCATTATTTAATGATTTCATTTGAAATTGAAGCTATCGTATAAAAATATATTGTTATGTAAAAATGAAATCAATTTTAGAACAATTATCTTCTATTACTGTTGTTGTCGCTGATACTGGAGATTTAGATGCGATTAAAAAGTTTCAACCTAGAGATGCCACCACTAATCCATCACTAATATTGGCTGCGGCTAAGAATCCTGATTACATAAAATTAATCGATCAAGCTTTGGAAAGCTCAAGAAAATCCCTACCTGCTGGCTTTTCTGAAAGTGAATTAATTAAAGAGACTATAGATCAGGTTTCAGTATTTTTTGGCAAGGAGATTCTTAATCTTATTTCTGGAAGAGTATCTACAGAAGTTGATGCAAGACTAAGTTTTGATACTGAAGCAACAGTTACAAAAGCGAGAAAGTTAATAAATCACTATAAAAGTTTTGGAATAAATAAAGAAAGAATATTGATTAAGATCGCTTCAACTTGGGAAGGAATTAAGGCAGCTGAAATTTTAGAAAAAGAAGGTATTAAATGCAATTTAACTTTACTTTTTAACTTCTGCCAAGCTGTAGCCTGTGCTAATGCAAAAATAACCTTAATCTCGCCTTTCGTAGGGCGAATATTGGATTGGCATAAAGCAAAAACTGGCAAAGATAACTTTGCAGGGTGTGAAGATCCAGGTGTTATATCAGTAACCAAAATCTACAATTATTTTAAAGAAAAAGGATTTAAAACTGAAGTCATGGGTGCAAGCTTTAGAAATATAGATGAAATAAAAGAATTAGCAGGATGTGACCTTCTAACTATTGCTCCAAAATTTTTAGACGAACTTAATAGAGAGGAAGGGGAATTAATTAAAAAATTAGATGAAGATACTCAATCCCAAAGTTCTATTGATTATAAATTTGATGAGAAGGACTTTAGATTAAGTATGTTAGAGGATCAAATGGCAAGTGAAAAGCTTAGTGAAGGAATAACAGGCTTCAGCAAAGCAATAGAAGAATTAGAAGAGTTGTTATTAAAAAGACTTTCAGAAATTAATAATCAAAAATTAATTTCGACAACTTAGATTTAATTTTAATTAAAACATAAAATTAATCTTTGCTTTTGGTTAGAAGTCTCTTGATAACTCTCATCGCGATGTCTTCATAATTCATTTGACCAGATAATATTTGAGCAATACGTTGAGGGGCTGTTTTCCTTTTGACACCTAATTGATAGCCAGTTCTTGGGAATCTATAAAAGATTTGAGCAATTCTCTTTCCCCATGCCATGGATTTTCCCCATTCATTATTAATGTTTGTTGAATAATTATTTAAATCATTATTATTACTGGACAAACACTCGTCAATACTTTCTGCGGCAAAATAACTACTCATTAGTGAAGGTCTAATACCTTCGGCCAAAAAAGGATCGCAAAGTGAGGCTGCATCCCCCACCGCAATTACTCTATCTCCATTGAGCTTGTTTAGACCATTCCAAATTCTTAGTTTTTTATGAACCACCTTAAAAGATAAATCTTCAAATCCGAAACTTTTTATTACTTTATTATTAAGGTCTTTATTTTCTAGAAGTTTATTATTTATAAAAGTGCCTAAGCCAATATTGACACTGTCTTTTAATGGGAATGCCCAAGCAAATCCATACTTAACAAATCCAAACTCAAATCTAACTGAATCTTTAGGAATATTCCCTAATCCTTTTAACCTCAAGGCGATAGTATTGGCAAATTTTGGCTTTCTTGGACCTAAGTTGAAATATCCAGCCCATCTAGATTGTGAACCGTCGGCAATAACAAGAAATTTAGATTTATATGTAACTTTATTGTTGCATTTTATTATCCAAGTCTTATTTTGCTGCGTTATTTTTTCGACCTGTACTGGTCTTAGTATCTCACCGCCATATTTTATAGCTTCATCAAGTAATAATCTATCTAATTTTTCTCTTCTAATTATCCAAAAAGGTGATTCACCACTAAGGTCGGCAACAACATTATCAGATGACTCCCATCTGAATTCAACATTCCTGATTTTAGATTCTATTGATTCATCTATATCTAATGGGAGATATTTTTTCATTGAGGATGCCATCCCTCCTGCGCAGGGCTTTATATTTCCTGATGCCTCCTTCTCTATAATTAAGACTGAATAGCCTTTTTTTGATAAGTTAAGTGCTGTAGAAGATCCTGAGAGGCCTCCTCCAATAATTATAATGTCGAATTCCTTCAAACTTTTAGAATTTCTTTCTCCTTTTCAGATAATTTAGTTTCTATTAAAGAAATATATTTGTCAGTAAATTTTTGTATCTCTAATTGATTATCTCTTGATACATCTTTTGATATTAAACCTTCTTTCTCATCTTTTTTCTCTTTGTCAACAGCATCTCTTCTAATATTTCTTAGCGCTACTTTACCTTCCTCTGCATATTTAGAAGCTAACTTGCAAAACTCTTTTCTTCTTTCTTCAGTTAATGGTGGGACATTTATTCTTATCACCTTCCCATCATTGTTGGGGGTGATACCTAAATCACTAACTGAGATTGCTTTTTCAATAGTTTGTAGTGAAGAAATATCAAATGGTTGTATTGAAATTGTTTGTGAATCGATAGTTGATATTGAGGCAAGTGATTTGATGGGGGTTTCTGCTCCATAATATTCAACACTTATTCTGTCTAATAATGATGCGTTAGCCCTCCCCGTCCTAATGGTATTAAAGTTTCTTTGAGTGGCTTCAACACTTTTGTTCATACTAGATTGAATTTCTTGTTCTTTCATAATTAGAAATAATTAACTTAAAAAAGTTTTAACTTATTAAAGAGCCTATAGACTCTCCGGCAACAGCTCTGGAGATATTACCTTTTTTAAAAATATCAAAAACCATAATTGGAATATTATTATCTTTGCATAGAGCAATAGCAGTACTGTCCATCACAGCGATTTCATCACTAAGAACCTGTTGGTAAGTTAGAGAAGAATACTTTTTTGCTTCTTTGAATTTATTAGGATCACGATCATAAACCCCGTCAACTTTTGTCGCCTTCATAACAACTTCAGCATTTATTTCGGCGGCCCTCAAAGCGGCAGTAGTATCTGTAGTGAAAAATGGATTTCCACAACCACCACCAAAAACTACAACTCTTCCTTTCTCTAAATGTCTCATTGCTCTTCTTCTAATGTAAGGTTCAGCAATTTCTTGCATCTCTATAGCCGTTTGTACTCTAGTTTCAACCCCAACTCTCTCTAATCCATCTTGAAGGGAAATAGCATTCATCACTGTTGCTAACATTCCGACATAATCAGCTGTAGCTCTGTCCATACCATCCGCAGAACCTTTTAGTCCTCTAAATATGTTGCCACCCCCGACAACTATTGCAAGTTGAACTTTATTTGCAATTACCCTCTCAACATCTTCAGCTATTGATTGAACTATCGCAGGGTCTATACCGTACGGTTTATCTCCCATTAGTGCTTCACCACTAAGCTTTAAAAGTACTCTTTTGTAAGTCATTCAATAATCATACTTTTATGACCTTAGCAAGTAAATATACATTATTTCTTTTTTAGGTTAATAATACTTCCGTCTTTAAACAATTCTCAATCGAAAACCAGAAAAAACCAATAATGTTCCTTTAAAATTCTAAAACTCCACACATGCTTGAGCTTTTATTCCTTGCTCCTTAAAAGGATGCCTAATTAATTTCATCTCTGTTACTAGATCAGCTTGATTAATGATTGATTCGGAAGCTCCTCTTCCAGTTAAAACTATGTGATTTTTTCTATTATCGAGACTTTTTACAAATGTAATTATTTCTTCTGGAGAAAGATATCCAAGTTTGGTTGCAATATTAATTTCATCAAGGATTATAAGTTTGTATGATTCATCTTTTATGAATTTTTTAGCTACATGCCAAGCTTCTTTAACTAATACTTCGTCCCTTACTCTATCTTGTGTTTCCCAAGTAAATCCCTCTCCTAAAGCATGCCATGAAATATTTGATGATAAATTTTTAAGAGCTTTTTCTTCACCGGTAGTCCAACCACCTTTAATAAATTGAATAATTGCGACTTTATGACCATGTCCAATAGTTCTTAACGCCATTCCTAAAGAAGCAGTTGTTTTCCCTTTCCCATTTCCAGTAAAAACAATTAATAAACCTTTTTTTGTTTTCCTTACTTGTAATCTCTTTGATTGAATATCTTTTCTTTTTTGCATTCTTTTTTTATACAGATTCTCATCAGTTTCAGGAGATAACCTGCCTCCTATTCCAAGTTCCTTAGCCTGAATATCAAGACTAGTTATATTTTTTGAAGCGGGTTGTTTCTCATCAGCCATAAAATAACTTTTAACTTTTATTATACTGATTTAAAAAATTTCACGTTTTTTATATTTTGAAAGTGCATTATTAACAGCTTGTTGCTGATCTCGTTTCGTTATCCAGTGATGGTACGTTTGAGTATGTAGGCTGACGGAATGTCCCATCATTCTTGCGGCAACTGTATCAGGTAGATCATAGAAAATCGTCCTAACTGCCCAAGCATGTCTTAGGTCATAAGGTTTGATCTTAAGGGAATAACGTTTAAATTGATCAGTTATTTTTTTTCCAATATTTTGCAAAGTTGTAACTCTAAGATCTCTATTGATTTTTGGAAGTAATTCTGGATCTTTGCCTAATTCACAAAGTTCAAATTTATCTATCCATTTAGGATGAAAAGGCCAAACCTGATGTTCGCCTGTTTTTGTAGTAGGCAAAACTCTAATGATTTTGTCTCCAGAATTAGTTAAGGAGCTTAAATCACAAAAAAATACTTCATGATTTCTTAACCCATATGTAGCCATAAGCCCGAAAACATATTTCCATGATTTGTTTGGTATGTTTTCCCATAGATTTTCAATTATCTCGTCAGTAGGAAGATTCCTAAAGCTTGCTTTATTTAGACCATATCCCTTAGCCATTAATTTCCAATCTTCAGGAAGTTTATGTTCTAAAAATTTTGCTAAAACACTCAGGGAAGTAGCGCATTGTTTTCTGCTTCTGCTCCCTTCTTTATAAGTTTTTAATGTGGTTGTAAAAATATTATCTAAATTGTCAGTTTTCGTATCATTTTGGATGGATATCATTCTATTAATGTAGGGCTTATAAGAGCTTCTCCAAGTTGTTTTTCGAGTGCTTGTTAAGTATTCGTTTTTATTCTCCCTAAAAAAATATTTCTCAAAATCATTAAGTCTAGTTAAAAATTTAAATTCTTCTTTTTTTTCTTTTTTATCAGAAATTTTTACCCAATTGATCCAATCAAATTGATTTAACTCTAATTGCAAAGTTATCAATTGTAATTTTTTCTTGGCTTCTTCTAAGCCATTAAAATCTGCTTTGAGTCCAAGAGATATTCGTTGAACTGCAAAGTCATTTTTATCATTTTTTGAAGGTAGTGAACCTCTAATATTTAATGTCTCGCCTCTTTTTTCAATTCTAAGTTTGCTTCCTTTAGTAGCAAATTTATCATTGACATTATTAATTTCCTGAATTACGTTCATTAACTTATATAATTACCTTTATAATGACGTTCCAAATGTTTATTTTCAATCTCCATAAAATTTAAATGGAAAAAGTAGGCGTCTTATTAATGAATCTTGGCGGCCCTGAAAGGATTACAGATGTGGGTCCATTTTTATACAATTTATTTTCTGATCCCGAAATAATAAGGCTTCCCGTCCCAGCATTTCAGAAACCTTTAGCATGGTTAATAAGTACACTTAGAAGTACTACTTCACAACAGGCTTACCTTTCAATAGGTGGTGGATCTCCTATAAGAAGGATTACGGAACAACAAGCTAGAGAATTACAAAGCAAATTAAGAGATAAAGGTTTAAATGTAACAACTTATATAGCTATGAGATACTGGCATCCTTTCACAGAATCAGCCATCGCTGATATGAAAGCAGATGGGGTAGATCAAATTGTCGTATTGCCTCTGTACCCACACTTTTCTATAAGTACAAGTGGTTCGAGCTTTAGAGAATTAAAAAAATTAAGAGACTCTGATTCTGAGTTTCAAAAAATACCAATGAGATGTGTAAGGAGTTGGTTTAGTCAATCAGGTTACTTAAAATCCATGGTTGAGCTCATTTCGGAACAAATTTCACTATGTGAATCGCCTGATAGTGCACATATCTTTTTTACAGCTCATGGGGTTCCGAAAAGTTATGTAGAGGAAGCAGGAGATCCATATAAAGAACAAATAGAAGATTGTTCACTACTAATTATTGATGAACTTGAAAAATATTTAGGTCATACCAATCCCTACACTCTGTCTTATCAAAGTAGGGTAGGTCCAGTTGAATGGTTAAAACCCTACACAGAAGAAGTTTTGACAGATCTAGGCAAAGCTAAAGTAAATGACTTAATTGTAGTTCCTATAAGTTTCGTAGGAGAACATATTGAAACTTTACAGGAAATTGATATTGAATATAAAGAAATTGCTGAGAAAGCAGGCATTGTTAATTTTAGAAGGGTAAAAGCATTAAATACACACCCTACATTTATTGACGGTTTAAGTGAACTAGTTGTTTCTTGCCTAGAAGGACCGATAATTAATATAGAGAAAGCTTCTGAATTGCCTGAGAAAGTTAAATTATACCCTCAGGAAAAATGGCAATGGGGTTGGAATAATAGTTCAGAAGTTTGGAACGGTAGGGTTGCTATGATCGTCTTCCTTATACTTTTTATTGAACTTATCTCAGGTTCTGGGCCTCTTCATAAATTAGGGATTTTATAAATTTAATATTTTTAAAAAAGATCTAAAACTTTATTAAGAGCAATTAAATTTCTAAGTAATCTTTGACATTACATTTCCAAAATGGGCAATATTTTTTAATTAAGTTTATTATTTAAATAGATTTATTTTCTTTAGTGACGCTTACTTCGACATCTTTATCAAAAGATGATTCAGAAAAAAATTACCCCATATGGATTACAGGTGCTGAAGCACTAATGGATTCACTAAAAGTTCATGATGTAAAAGTGATATTTGGATATCCAGGCGGCGCCATACTTCCTATTTATGATGCAGTACATAAAGCAGAAAATGATGGATGGTTAAAACATTACATGGTAAGACATGAGCAGGGAGGATCCCATGCTGCAGATGGATATGCCAGGTCAACAGGTGAGGTAGGGGTTTGTTTTGGTACTTCGGGTCCAGGGGCTACGAATTTAGTAACTGGTATTGCTACAGCTCAAATGGATTCAGTTCCATTGGTAGTAGTTACTGGCCAAGTTCCAAGACCTGCTATAGGAACAGATGCTTTTCAAGAGACTGATATATTTGGAATTACACTCCCTATTGTTAAACATTCATGGGTTGTAAGAGATCCGTCTGATATAGCAAAAGTAGTTTCAGAGGCGTTTTTTATTGCTTCTTCTGGAAGACCTGGCCCAGTTTTAATTGATATACCAAAAGATGTGGGTCAAGAATTCTTTAATTATGAAAGAATTTTACCTGGTAAGATTATTCCTAAGGGCTTTAAAAGGAATGGAGAAATTAACGACGCTGATATCAACCAGGCTATTGAATTGATTCAAGAATCTTCAAGACCTCTGTTATACGTAGGAGGTGGAGCAATATCTTCAGGTGCTCATGAGGAAGTGGAAACCTTAGCTAATAATTATCAAATTCCAGTGACTACTACGTTAATGGGAAAAGGGGTCTTTGACGAAAGGGATGACTTATCAGTCGGAATGTTGGGAATGCATGGAACCGCATATGCAAACTTTGCAGTCACGGAATGCGATCTTTTGATTGCTGTAGGTGCGAGATTTGATGATAGGGTTACGGGGAAATTAGATACATTCGCCCCATCTGCAAAGGTTATTCATATTGATATCGATCCTGCAGAAGTTAATAAAAATAGACGTGTTGATGTTGCTATTGTTTCGGATGTAGCTAAAGCTCTTTCCAAAATTAATGAAAAATATTTTAATAATAAAACCTCCTGCAATACAAAAAATTGGCTAGAAAAAATTAATTTTTGGAAAAATAAGCATCCTTTATTTGTTCCTCCAGAAGAAGGTGAAATTTATCCTCAAGAAGTTCTTTTGAAAGTAAGGGATTTTGCTCCTGAAGCCTTCATCACAACTGATGTAGGTCAACATCAAATGTGGGCTGCTCAGTATCTAAGAAATGCTCCGAGAAGATGGATAAGTAGTGCTGGTTTAGGAACGATGGGCTTTGGATTGCCTGCAGCAATGGGAGTAAAGGCTGCTCTGCCTAACGAAGAGGTTATCTGCATAGCTGGAGATGCAAGTGTTTTGATGAATATACAAGAATTGGGTACTTTATCTCAATATGGTTTAAATATTAAATTAGTGATCATAAATAATCGCTGGCAGGGGATGGTAAGACAGTGGCAAGAAAGCTTTTATGAAGAAAGGTACTCCTCCTCTGATATGAGTTGTGGAGAACCTGATTTCGTTAAACTCGCGGAATCGTTTGGAGTAAAAGGTTTCTTAATTTCAGAGAGGAAACAATTATTAAATGAGTTTAAATCTGCTTTAGATTTTGATGGGCCAGCCTTAATAAATGTACGAGTGAGGAGAGGTGAAAATTGCTATCCAATGGTTCCTCCAGGTAAAAGTAATGCTCAAATGGTGGGTTACGTGAACAGTGAAAGCTGATTTTTGTATAAATATACAAAATTAAAATTATTAACTAAATTAATATAGATACTTAAATTGAAAAAAATAACTTCTATCTTAATTATTTTCTTTCTGATTGTTTTGTATCCAATTAGAACTTATTCTGCTGAAATTCTTCAGATAAATAACTCAAGTAGTATTTTAGTAGGAGATCAAAATAGAGATCTTCCAATCAAATTATTTTGTGTAGAAATTAACAATGAAGATGATGAAAAAATTGCTTTAAACCTACTTAAGAAAGAATTTCCGAGAGGAAGTAAAGTTAAAATAAAACCTATTGGTTTCAAAGAAAATATATTAACAGCTAGGGTTTTTAATATTAATGAAACTAAAGAAATGTCAGATTTATTAATTTCAAAAAATTTATCAAAGGAGACCTGTCAAAATTAAAATTTGCTAAGAACTTATAAAATTCCATTGCCGTAAAAATGTTTTAGTTCTTCTCCAAGAATGAAAGTTATGATTTGATTCATATGTACATAAGTTAGAGATATCAATATTTGTATTGGATATATTTTCTTTTAAAAGTTCAATATGAGCATACTTTTTAAGATTTAAAGGAATTAAATCGTTTTTTTGTAAATTTACTGACTCTTTTGATTTTAGTGATATCTCCATAGAATCTGAAAATGAAATTGATTCTTTAGACGCAGCTTTTTTATGAAAATTTTGAAGAGTTTTATTATCTATTAGATAATTTTTTTTTGATATTGATGGACCTATTGCGACAAGCATATCTTCTTTTGAACATCCTTTATCATAAAAGATTTTGATGAGTTTTTTTATTATTTTGTTTTCTAACCCCTTTCTTCCGCAATGTATTGCAGCAACAAGTCTTTTCTTCTTGTCAGCAAATAAAATAGGCATACAATCTGCGGTGTATATCCATAAATTTTGATTTTGTTTATCAGAAACTATTCCATCAGCCTCTACTCTTTCCTTCTCAAGAGTCTTTGATCCAACAACTATTTGATTGCTGTGTATTTGATTTAAAACGCAATTCTTATTGTTTAACTTAAGACGATTTGATAAAAGTGAAAGATTGATTTCAGAACTCGTTTTGGTAAAAAAACCATGTTTAAAGTTATTTTCAAGAAGAGTAGGAGATAAATAATATATTAATTTTTTGTCTTTTATCGCAAACTCATTTTCTTGAAAATATTTTTGGCTAAAAGACATGATATTAGCCTTATGAAATTAGTTCAACATCTTTTAAAATCCAAAAACCAGCGAATTTTTCAATAAATGGAGTTGCTTGTATGGATATAAACTGATAACCATAAGAATCTTTTTTAGATTGAGTGAATTTATCATTTAATACCTTAGCATCTTTTTCTTGTAAATCTGTTACTAACCATTTATCATCTTCTGAGGCTTCAAGTATAAGTTGGTTCTGTTTTATTAGCAGCTTGACAGGCTCTAAACTACTAAACCAAGCAGCAAGAGCAAGTGATCTGTCTTTACTAAAAAGTCTAAGGCCAGGTACTAAGTTGTCATTTTTTATTGAACTCTGGATTGGGAAAATATCTCCAAATTCAATAGGCCAATTTTTAGCTAATTTTAATTCCTCTATAGATATTTCCGAGATTGTTAATGCATCACCTCTCACAGCCTCAGGCAAAGGTTTAGGATCATTAAGAATATTAGATGTAAAGGTTGGAGCTAATACTCCTCTTACATATCCTTGCTCTAAAGGATATATCTCTCGTTCGAGAAATTCTATCCTGTCAAATAATTCATAAGTCCTTCTGCTAACAAGAGCCTCAATTCCTATATTTTCAATAGATTTTTTAATTATTGATTTCATTGATGCTCTCCAAAATCTTATTTTTAATGGCTTTGCCCAACCTTCTATTTCTGCATCATTTAGAGCTTCATTTAAAGCTTTTGTAAGCCATATTGAATTAACTTCGTTTGCTGGACATACTTTATTCCACAAAAATATTTTCTCTGTTTTAAAGCTTTTTGAAGATGAAATAATTAATTCCCATCTTTTTTTACCATTTGTTTCGATAATTGGCCTCGAATAAAAGTCCAACTCCCAATCTGATATTTTAAGTTCTTTATCCGAAATTATTTTTTCATTGATGGTCATTTTTCTAAATCTTTTTTATCAAAAAGTGACTTAGTTTTTAGAGACCTTTCAGAGGCTTCAATCATAACTTTTTCTTTATCAATGATTAATTCTCCAGGTGTGTTTTCTAATAAGGCTGTATTTAAACCAATTCTTCCTCTTTCCAAGTCAATTTCTGTTATTAGTGCCTTTATAACCTCACCCTCCCTGAAAATCTCTCTTAAATTTCGGATGGATCCATTTGTTATCGAGGATTGATGAAGAAGCCCGCTTGCTCCTCCTAAATCAACAAAGAAGCCATATGGTTTTATTGCTAAAACTTCACCCTCAATTAATTGTCCAAATTTTAGATCTGCAAATTTAGAAACTAATAATGCTTTTTTTTCTGATAAAACAAGTTTCCGTGTCTCTGGATTTACTTCTAAAAATGCAACTTTTAAATTTTTACTAACTAAAGATTGATAATCTTGACCATTTTCAAGTTGTGAACGTGGAATAAATCCTCTTAATCCATCAACATCGCAAGTAAGTCCTCCTCTATTAAAACCATTGATTGTAACTTGTATTAATTCTCCATTTTTCGCAGAACTTGCAACTTTTTCCCAACTTTGCCTAAGAATTAATGCTCGTGCACTTACTGTGACCATACCATCAGCATTCTGTTCTTTTATTACTAAAACTTCCATTTCTAAATCAATGGTAAATTTTTCTTTGAAATTTGTAATTACTCCTAATCCACATTCTTTTTTTGGCATGAAACCAGGTGCTTTACCACCAATGTCTATATACAAACCATCACTTTCTAATGCTATTACTTTCCCCTTAATTGTCTCTCCTGTTGCACCTATCGGCTCATTCTCGTTTAAGGCTTCTAAAAAGGCACTTTCGTCAAAATCAAATTCATCAACTTTTCTTTCTATGATGAAATCTTCATCTTCATCTTGAAAAGTTAAAGGTTTTTCTAACTCCTTATAACTTATATTTTCAAAGTTGATATTATTGGAATAACTTTCTTTTACTTCATCTATTGGGGCTTCAATAAATTTAGGCTTTACAGCACTTATGTCAGTTTTGACTTCTTTTGAAGAATTTTGATGACCATCAAAAACTTCTTCCTTATTACTAATAGTATCCTTTTTGCTTATGTGAAGGACCTGAAGCGGCTTCTTAAGATTGTTTTTGTCGCCCTTAATTTTCTTATTATTTTGGGCATCTTTATCACTAACTCCCTTCATAGGTAAAATAAGAGTAATTTAATATTAACTTATTCTAAATGTTAGTACTCACAATTAAAAATAATGAACTTTAAATCAATACCTAGCGAATTTGAGTATTTATCTTGGCCTGAAGTAAAAAATATTTCAAAAGATATAAGATCAACAATTATCTGGCCATTTGGAGCGGTAGAACAACATGGTCCTCATTTACCTTTGGGTACAGATAGTATTTTTGTTGATGAGATAATTTGCGAAGTTTTTAAATTAATTCCGTCTGACACACCTATAAAAAAACTTCCAACTCAATATATAGGTTTTTCTCCAGAACATAAGGGATTTGATGGAACTATATCTCTTTCTTCAAATTTAATAACTTTATTAATAAAAGAAGTTGGAATCCAATTAGCGGATATGGGGTTTAAAAGATTGATATTAATAAATGCGCACGGAGGTCAAATCTCTTTACTTAACACCGCTGCAAGAGAATTAAGAAGTGTTGCTCCTAAACTTTCAATCTTCCCTTGCTTTTTATGGAAAGGAGTTGATGGATTAAGTGAACTGTTAACAAAAGATGAAATTGAGAATGGATTACATGCATCCTTAGCCGAAACAAGTTTAATGATGGCCTTAAAATCTAAACTTGTGGGAGATGAAAGACCTTGTGAAGGTATTAAAATGCAAATCCCAAAGGGTTGGAGTTTGGAGGGAAATGCTCCAACTGCTTGGTTTACAGAAGATTTAAGTAAATCTGGAGTAATAGGGAATAGTAAAGGGTCAAATAAAGAGCTAGGAAATAGTTTAAAGAGTTTATTAGTCAATCACTGGTTTAAATTAATTATGAATCTTATGAAATCAGACTGGCCAAATCAATATAAATAATCATTATTAATTCAATAATATCGTTTAACAATTGAAACTATTTTCATCATATTTAAATAAACTCACTATAATTGTGTAAAACTTAGGCATAATGAGCTAAAGATTACTGACATGCAAACACTCGAATCTAATAAAAAAACTAATCTAGAAAATTCTATTGATTTACCCGATTTTACTACTGATTCTTACAAAGACGCTTATAGCAGGATAAATGCAATAGTTATTGAAGGTGAACAAGAGGCTCATGATAATTACATTTCCTTAGCAACATTAATTCCTAACGAATTAGAAGAGTTAACTAAATTAGCGAAAATGGAGCTTAAGCACAAAAGAGGCTTTACTGCATGTGGAAGAAATCTAGGTGTTCAAGCTGACATGATTTTTGCTAAAGAATTCTTTTCCAAATTACATGGTAATTTTCAGGTTGCGTTATCTAATGGCAAGACAACTACATGCCTATTAATACAGGCAATTTTAATTGAAGCTTTTGCTATATCCGCGTATCACGTTTACATAAGAGTTGCTGATCCTTTCGCGAAAAAAATTACCCAAGGTGTTGTTAAAGATGAATATCTTCATTTAAATTATGGACAAGAATGGCTAAAAGAAAATTTAGCGACTTGTAAAGATGAGCTAATGGAAGCAAATAAGGTTAACCTTCCATTAATCAAGAAGATGTTAGATCAAGTCTCGGAAGATGCTTCAGTACTAGCTATGGATAGGGAAGAATTAATGGAAGAATTCATGATTGCCTATCAGGACACTCTCCTTGAAATAGGTTTAGATAATAGAGAAATTGCAAGAATGGCAATGGCTGCTATAGTTTAATTTTTTTATAAATTTAATTAGTCTATTCAAAAATAATTTTTATCTATTTAGTTAATAGCTCTATGCTATTGTTCATATCAATATAAAGATTCCATTAATAAGTTATTCAATGTTTGGGCTTATAGGTCATTCAACTAGTTTTGAAGATGCAAAAAGAAAGGCTTCATTATTGGGCTTTGATCATATTGCGGATGGTGATTTAGATGTTTGGTGCACAGCTCCACCTCAACTAGTTGAAAATGTAGAGGTTAAAAGTGCTATAGGTATATCAATTGAAGGTTCTTATATTGATTCATGTTTCGTTCCTGAAATGCTTTCAAGATTTAAAACGGCAAGAAGAAAAGTATTAAATGCAATGGAATTAGCTCAAAAAAAAGGTATTAATATTACCGCTTTGGGGGGGTTCACTTCTATCATCTTTGAAAATTTTAATCTCCTTCAACATAAGCAGATTAGAAACACTTCACTAGAGTGGGAAAGGTTTACAACTGGTAATACTCATACTGCGTGGGTTATTTGCAGGCAATTAGAGATGAATGCTCCTAAAATAGGTATTGATCTTAAAAGCGCAACAGTTGCTGTAGTTGGTGCTACTGGAGATATAGGCAGTGCTGTTTGTCGATGGTTAATCAATAAAACAGGTATTGGGGAACTTCTTTTGGTAGCTAGGCAAAAGGAACCCTTGGATTCTTTGCAAAAGGAATTAGATGGTGGAACTATCAAAAATCTAGATGAAGCATTGCCTGAAGCAGATATTGTTGTATGGGTAGCAAGTATGCCAAAGACAATGGAAATCGATGCTAATAATCTTAAACAACCATGTTTAATGATTGATGGAGGTTATCCAAAGAATCTAGATGAAAAATTTCAAGGAAATAATATACATGTTGTAAAAGGAGGTATAGTAAGATTCTTCAATGATATAGGTTGGAATATGATGGAACTAGCTGAAATGCAAAATCCCCAGAGAGAAATGTTTGCATGCTTTGCAGAAGCAATGATTTTAGAATTTGAAAAATGTCATACAAACTTTAGCTGGGGAAGAAATAATATATCTCTCGAGAAAATGGAGTTTATTGGAGCTGCTTCTGTAAAGCATGGCTTCTCTGCAATTGGCCTAGATAAGCATCCAAAAGTACTAGCAGTTTGAATTATGCCAAGACGTTATCTTCTTGATTTTGAAAAACCTCTTGTAGAGCTTGAAAAGCAAATAGAGCAAATAAGAGAATTAGCAAGAGATTCAGAAGTAGATGTTAGTCAACAATTACTACAACTAGAAACACTTGCTACAAGAAGAAGAGAGGAAATTTTTAGATCCCTAACACCTGCTCAGAAAATACAAGTAGCTAGACATCCACAAAGACCAAGCACTTTGGATTTTATTCAAATGTTTTGTGATGATTGGATTGAGTTACATGGAGACAGAAATGGAGGAGATGATATGGCTTTAATTGGAGGTTTAGGTTCGGTAAATAATCAACCTGTTCTTTTATTAGGTCATCAGAAAGGAAGAGATACTAAGGAAAATGTAGTTAGAAACTTTGGAATGGCAAAACCTGGAGGTTATAGAAAAGCTTTAAGGTTAATGCAGCATGCTGATAGATTTTCATTGCCTATTCTTACTTTTATTGATACTCCTGGGGCATATGCTGGTCTCTCTGCAGAAGAACAAGGTCAAGGAGAAGCTATAGCTAGAAACCTAAGAGAAATGTTCGGTTTTAAAGTCCCAATAATTGCTACTATTATCGGCGAAGGCGGGTCTGGTGGAGCTCTTGGAATTGGGGTAGCTGATAGGCTATTGATGTTTGAACATAGTGTTTATACTGTTGCTAGTCCAGAAGCATGTGCCTCAATTCTTTGGAGAGATGCTGCAAAAGCTTCTGAAGCTGCAACTGCGTTAAAAATAACTGGAAAAGATCTTCTTGAGTTAGGTGTAATAGATGAAGTTTTATCAGAACCAGCAGGTGGTAATAACTGGGCTCCTATAGAGGCTGGGAATACTCTAAAAGGTGCTATTGAGAAGCACCTTAATGAATTATTGGAATTGAAGAAAGAGGAACTTTTAGAACAAAGATATTCAAAATTCAGGGTTCTGGGAAAATTTGTTGAATCAAATAATTTTGAAGAAATTCAGGAACAATTACCTCAAATAACAGAATAAATTGAAATTAGCATACATTACAGGAGCCACTAAAGGTATTGGTAGAGCTACAGCAGTAACTTTCGCAAATGCTGGTTGGGATTTAATTTTACTCGCAAGAGATTTAGAGATGTTGGAAATACTAAGAGATGAACTATCAGATACAGGGTCAACAATAAATCTTGTAAAGTGCAATTTATCTAATGCAAATGAAATAAATAATTCAATTAACGAATCAATAAAAAAATATGGGTGCCCTTCCGTTTTAATAAATAATGCTGGATGTGCTTTCAATGGAAATTTAGTTGAAATGTCTTTGACAAAATGGCAAGAAATAATTCAAATTAATCTCACAAGTATATTTCAAATATGTAGTTTAATTGTCCCCAAAATGAGAAAAAATGGAGGCTTGATTATTAATGTCAGCAGTCATGCTTCTTATAATGCTTTCCCTCAGTGGGGTGCTTATTGCGTATCAAAATCTGCTTTAGCGATGTTTACAAAGTGTCTTAGAGAAGAAGAGAGATCTAACTCGATAAGAGCATGCACAATTACTTTAGGTTCAGTTAATACCCCTCTTTGGGAGACGGAATCAATAAAATCAGATTTCGATAGATCATCTATGCTTTCTTCTACAAACGTCTCAAATACAATTTTATATATTGCTGAACAACCAGAATCACAATTAATTGAAGACTTAACTCTTATGCCTGCAGGAGGTGCTTTTTGACCCTAGTTTATCAAGTCGCAATAACGATAAAGTGATTTTTTTTAGGGATTGAAGAACCCGATTGAACATAAGAATGTGATATAGTGTGTAAGCAAATAAGCTCAAGAAAGTTACAGTAAATCAAGTTTGCATACTATTTCCTGTTTAGAATTTTATGACTTCTACATTACCCAACGATAATATTAAAAATATTGATGAAAAGATTTCTAATAAATTAATCTCCGAGATAATAAGGGACCGTATCAAAAGCAAAGGTACAAGATTCAGTGCAAATGATAATATCGCTGACTTTATTAATCCTGGTGAGCTAAAAGTTCTAGAAAAGGAGGTGGCTTCCAGAATTAAAGATTTACTTAAGTCTTTAGTTATTGATGTGGATAATGACCACAATACTCAGGAGACAGCAGAAAGAGTTTCAAAAATGTACCTAAACGAAGTTTTTAAAGGTAGATACCATGAACAGCCAAAGGTTACAAGTTTCCCAAATGATAAAAACCTTGATGAAATTTATACTGTCGGACCAATAACAGTGAGGTCCGCTTGCTCTCATCATTTAGTTCCAATTTTAGGAGAATGTTGGATAGGAATTAAACCAGGTAGTAAAGTTATAGGTCTTTCTAAATTCGCTAGAGTAGCGGATTGGGTATTCTCTAGACCACATATACAAGAAGAAGCAGTAATGATTCTTGCAGATGAAATAGAAAAACTATGTGAACCCAAGGGGCTAGGCATAATAGTCAAAGCTCAACATTACTGTATGAAGTGGAGAGGAGTTAAAGAGCCGAATACTAGCATGATAAATTCAGTAGTTAGAGGAGATTTTAGACATGATATAAGCCTAAAACAAGAATTTTTTGAGCTAGTAAGACAACAATCTTCTAATAATAATTACTAAAAATTAGTATTTTTTATTTCTTTAATAATTAAACCAACTTTATGAATATCTTTTATTCCTGGGGAGGTTTCAACACTGCTCGAAATATCAATACCATTTGGTTTTATATTTTTTAAAATCTCAACTATCCATTCAGTGGAAACGCCTCCTGCAATCCACCAAGGTTTGCTAAAACTTAAATCTTCTAAATATTGTTGTTTTATTCTTTTTCCCGAACCACCATATGTTTCTTTATTCCATGAATCTAAAAGTATTGCATCTATAAAGTTTTCATAAGGTTTAATCTTTTCAAGATCTTTTTTATTTTTTATTCTAAAAGCTTTCCATAAGCCAACGTCTGGAATCCGTTTTTTTAATTTTTGACAATAATCAATATCCTCATCTCCATGGAGTTGAATTATAGTTTCGTTTGGTTCTCCTAAAAAACCTTTAATAATAGAATCAATAGGACTATTTTTTACAACTGAAACTCTCTCAACATTTGGATATAAATCTTTTAAAGTTTTGAAGATTATTTTTTTCTTTTCTGGGGAAATATATCTTGGAGATTCATCTACCGAAATGATACCTATTGCATTAGTTCCTAATTCGGCTACTTGAACAGCTTGTTCAATGGAAGTTATTCCGCAAATTTTAACTAAAGTTTTGGTCTCAAGCATATCTTTATCTTATAGGTAGAATTAATATTATTTGTAAATATAACGGAGATTATTTTTGAGGAGTTTGCAAATTTTTAAAGTAAAGGGAATTCCCTTTAAATTACATCCTTACTGGTTTGCAATCCTTTTTTTATTTTCATGGAGTATTTCTAATCAAGTTAATTTAACTTCTGGTGAAATTTATAATATTAAGGAGGCTTGGTTAATTGGTTTCTTAACTTCTTTTTTTTTATTAAGTACGATCATATTCCATGAGGTCATACATACTTTTGTTTCGTTAAATCAAGGAGTAAAAATAAAAAATATTACCTTTTACTTCTTAGGAGCAGTTTTGCAAATAGAAAAGGATTGTCAAACAGCTTTGGGTAATATAAAAATCTCGATAGTTAGGCCTTTATTATGTTTCTCGACGGCATTAATTCTTTTTCTCATTATTAATCCTACTGAATCCAACGAACAAATATTTACAAATATATTGAGCAGACTAGCAATATTAAATCTTTTTCTAGGCTTTTTAAACTTAATTCCTATTGGATTTTTAGATGGAGGTAATTTGTTAAAGAGTACTATTTGGTATTTTTCAGGAAGTAAAAATAAAGGAAGAAACTTTTTAAATAAATTAACTTTAACATTATCAATTTTAGTTTTTCTTTTAGGAATTATATGTTTATTTAGTTTCAATTTTTACTATGGTTTATTACTTACTTTTTTGGGATTATTTGGTATTAATTCATCAAAGTCTGAAAATCAATTTTTTAAAATTGAAAATATTTTAAAATTAAGTAAAGTTTCTGAACTTAAATTTAAGCCATTAAGAAAAATAGAATCCAATTCAAATTTTGTGCAGTTAAATAATGTGGTTAAAAGTAAAAAAGATAAACAAGATAAATATTTGTTTTTAACTAATAGTGGAAGATGGGACGGCTTTATTGAGGAAAAAATTTTAAAATCTGTTTCAGTAAAAAAATGGGAACGTACTTTTGTTGGGGATTTTAAAAAGTCCATTAAGAAATTTGAGAGTGTCAATTTTAGTACTGAGTTATGGAGAGCTATTGAAAAGATAGAGAAATCTAATGAAGGTATAGTACTCGTACTTAATTCTGCTGATATACCACTAGGAATTATTGACAGAAATAAAATTGGTTATTTTGTGTTTAATAAATTAGGTTTAAATTTACCTTCCAATCTAATCAGTAAATTTAATAATAAGGATCAGTATCCACTGGGTATTCAATTACCCAAAATTATAAAATTAATGAGAAAAAAAGGAGAAATTGAATAAATTCAAGTCACAATAATTCTTTAATCTTATCTGTTTTATAGTAGATTTTTTCAATTTTTATATTTGACTTCGATTCTAGAAATGAATTAATCAAATATTTAATTATTTCGTCATTAGTGAGATTTAAATTAATTTTTTTGGGAGGCTCTTCTCCAAATAATCTGAACCACAAGTCTCTTGGGGGGTTAAGCTGAATTTCCCCATGCTGAAGAAATGCCCCTTTCTTTCTGTATTGGGCGCTTCCTATACGTTTAAAACCATATTGATCAACTAAATCAGACACATAAGATGATTCAAAACAGTTCTCTTTAATTATTGATTTTTTTAAAGTTCCTCTTTTTAAACTTAAACCTAAATCATTAAAACTTTTAATTAACCAATTATTTACTAGCTCATAACTAAAGATCTTATAAGAAGGTTTTTTAAATGTTAAAGCGTATGTGATCCCTCCAGAATGAAGTACTGCACCGCCTCCTGAGGGTCTTCTTACTACCTTAATGATGCCATCCTCTAAAAGCTTTTCCCAATGAGGTGGAATTGCTTTTTGATGATAACCAAGAGAAATCCAATTTCCCTCCCAATGATAGAACCTTAATGTAAAAAGAATTTCAACTTTGGAAATAGTTTTTTCTAAAAAATGTAAATCTAGAGCCATTTGTTCAACTCCAGTTAATTTCATTGTTGAAATGATTAAAGCTTGATTATCTATTCTCAAAACTATTTTTTGATTTAATTACGTAACAGCATTTTGTAATAGTCTATCAATTTTTCACTTTTGGGTAGAGAATATAGAAAATAAATATGTATTTATTATGGAGCCATCTCAATCAATCAATTTAATAATACTTGGTCTTATTGTGGTAATGCATGCAGGTGTATTGGCTTTAAGACTTGGCATAAGTTTAGCTAGAACATAAAAAACTAATTTTGATTATAAAAAACTTTATGTTATTAATTAAAGAAGACTTTTATTCTTGAGTCTTTTATCTAATTTCTTAAAAATAATTTGCCTAGACATTACCGTAAAAGTACTTCTACGGACAAAAGATCTTTAGCATCTGCTATAGAGATAAACTATAAAGAACAAGAAGATTTTGTAAGCTCTGTTTTTCTTGGGTTAAAAGTTTGTTTTTCTCTTTTAGCAATAGTGAGTTTATTAAAAATTGGATATAGCTCAAAAGTTAGATTAACTAGATTGAGGGAGATTAAAAATTCTTATTTATATGAAAAATCAAGGTTTGATGGTTTAAGCAGTAGATTTGATGATTTAATCTCTTTAGAGGGCGAGCAAAGATTTATGAAGGATCAAGATCAAATGATTTCTAGAGACATAATCAGAGTAATATGGCGTTGATAAGTATGATTATAGGGTCATTTAATTATCGAATTTTTTAATTAATTTTTACAGCTTGTGGGTAAGAGTATTAAGGGCTTAGTCCTAATAACAGGAACAACATCAGGAGTAGGATTAAATACCTTAAAACCTTTGTTGAAATTTGGATGGGAAGTTATAGCGGTAAATCGCTCAAATAAAAGGGCAGTAGAAATAGCTCAGCAATCTTTAACAGATTCTCAAATAAAAAATATTCATTTTATAGAAATTGATTTGTCTGATTTAGACGATGTAAGAAATGGTTGTAGTGAGATATTGAAAAAATTTAAAAAACCCATAAATTCTATTATTTGTAATGCTGCAGTTTATAAACCAAGATTACGGAAGCCTGAAAGGTCTCCCCAAGGATTTGAAAATTCTATGGCAGTTAATCATTTTGGTCATTTTCTCTTGATTAATCTTCTTCTTGATAATATTTTGTCCTCTGAGAAAGAAATTGATTTAAATGGTAGAACAATTAAATTCAAACCAAGAATAACCGTATTAGGAACTGTTACGGCAAATTATTCAGAACTAGGCGGAAGAATTCCTATACCTGCTCCAGCTGATCTAGGTAATTTATCTGGATTTAAAAATGGATTTTTATCTCCAATTAGCATGGCAAATGGAAAAAAATTTAAACCCGGGAAAGCATATAAAGATAGCAAACTGTGCAATATGGTGACAGTACAAGAATTATCAAAAAAATATCCTAAAGAAAGAATAATTTTTAATTCCCTTTACCCTGGATGTGTGGCCGATACAAAACTCTTTAGGGATACCCCTTGGCTTTTTAGATTTTTATTCCCAATCTTTCAAAAATTCATCACAAAAGGATATGTATCTCAAAGATTAGCTGGAGAAAGAGTAGCTCAAGTAGCGACTCTTAAAGAATATGCTAAGCCAGCAGTCCATTGGAGTTGGGGAAATCGCCAAAAGTTAGGAAGAAAAGCTTTTTCTCAAAAATTGTCTAAGAGAATTATTGATTCAAATATTTCAAGACAAACTTATGAATTAACTAGAAAATTGGTTGGATTAGCTTAGGTAGTTAATCAAATCCTAATAAATCAAAAATTTCTCTATCTTTTAGTGGAGTACCCTCAAGTGGTTCCACATTGTCTAACATATTTTTAGCGAGAGATAAATATTCATTTTGCACCTCAACCACATCTTCAGTTGGTTCCATTTCAAAAATCGTACACTTTTTAAGCCTTGATCTTCTAATGGCATCTACATCTTTAAAGTGAGCCATGGTTTTTAAACCAGTTCTATTATTGAACTTATCAATTTGATCGGTATCTTTGGATCTATTTGCTACTACTCCACCTAATCGAACTTTATAATTTTTTGCTTTTGCTTGAATTGCAGAAACAATTCTATTCATTGCAAATATTGAATCAAAGTCATTAGCCGTTACAATTAGGCAGTAATTAGCGTGTTGTAAGGGAGCGGCAAAACCTCCACAAACGACGTCTCCCAAGACATCGAAAATAACTACATCGGTGTCTTCTAGTAAATGATGCTCTTTTAAGAGCTTTACTGTTTGGCCTGTTACATATCCGCCACAACCTGTACCAGCTGGAGGACCTCCACTCTCGACGCACATTACACCATTAAACCCCTCAAACATAAAGTCAGTTGGCCTTAATTCCTCACTATGAAAGTCCACTTCCTCCAGAATATCAATAACAGTAGGAACCATCTTGTGAGTAAGAGTAAAAGTACTATCGTGCTTTGGATCACACCCTATTTGTAAAACTTTTTTACCCAATTTTGAGAATGCTGCTGAAAGATTAGAAGACGTTGTTGATTTGCCTATACCCCCCTTACCATAAACAGCAATTACTAATGCTCCTTCTTCAATATTTACTTTTGGATCTTGCTTGACTTGAACACTACCTTCTCCATCAAGAGGCTTATTTATTGTACTTGTCATTTAAAGCTGAAATTAACACGTTAATAAATACATTCTTGCAGGAATATGCTTCTATAAATGTATTTCTCAACAAATAGTTATTTATCAAGATTAAAGATACAAGATATATGTTTATAACTAGATATTATGGGATTATTATTGTTATTATGAGTGAAAATACTCATGCTAGAGTAATATTTTATTTGTAAGGATTAACCGAAATAAGCCTTCGCGTCGTAAAGGGTCTCGTCGTTAATTTCAGGGAGACCTTTGGATAGAGCGTATTTCTCGGTATTTGATTTAACTTTACCTCTTACAAAAAATGGAACTTTTGTAAGTTCTGCTCTTCCAGAGTCTGTCCAAATTATATTCCCCTTTTTTTGAACATTTATATTACTTTGGGCATGCTCATCTACTTTATTATCAAGACCTTTTGTAGCAGTATGGCCAAGATGACTTTGATGGCCATCAACAAATTCAAAGTCATGTTTGAACATATCAATAAGATGTTCTTCAAGACCCATCATAAGAGGATGAACCCAGTCGTCAAAAATTACATTTGCGCCTTCCCATCCCATTTGAGGGCTGTATCTTGCAGGAACATCTTGAACATGCATTGGAGTACTAATTACTGAGCATGGGATACCAAGTCTTTTTGCGCTGTGCCTTTCCATTTGGGTCCCTAAAACTAATTCGGGAGATGCTTTTTTCATGGCATCTTCTACTTCTAAGTAACTATTGGTAATTAGTGCTTCTATATTTAATTCCTTAGCTGCAGCTCTTACTTGCCTTGCCATTTCTCTACTATAAGTTCCCAATCCAACCACCTCAAAACCTAATTCATCTTTAGCAATTTTGGCAGCTGCAATAGCATGAGTACCGTCACCAAATACAAAAACTCTTTTCCCAGTCAAGTAATTTGAATCAACTGACTTTGAGTACCATGGAAGTTTTGACTTGTGCTCTAGTTCCTTTTGATTCGTTAACGGAAGGTCAAGTTTTTCATGAACTTCGTTAATAAAATTAATTGTATTTTTTATACCAATTGGGATGGTAGTTGTATATTCCATTCCGCAATTACGCTTAAGCCATTCACAAGAAGTCTCAGCAATCTCGTGATACAGACAAATATTAATATCAGCATCAGTTAATCTTGTAATATCATCTGGACTTGATCCAAGTGGTGCAACCACATTAGTATCAATACCTTGCTCTGAAAGGATACGTTGAATCTCGATAACATCATCTCTGCATCTAAATCCTAATAATGTAGGACCTAATATATTTACTTTAGGTCTTCGACCTAAAGATTTCCATCTTTGAGGATTAATCTTGTCAATTTCGTTTGCCTTATCTTTTAAAAGAGTTCTAATTATTTGATAAAAGGTTTCTGAGGCACCCCAGTTTTCTTTTTTGCTATAGGCTGGAAGTTCAAGGTTCACTATTGGGATATCAAAACCCATACCTTTTGCAAGTGCTCCTGGCTGATCTTGTATTAATTCAGCAGTGCAACTTTCACCTACTAAAAGAGTTTTTGGTTTAAATCTTTCAACTGCTTCAGTAATATTCCTTTTAACTAGTTCTGCTGTATCTCCTCCTAAGTCTCTAGCCTGAAATGTTGTATAAGTTACTGGTGGTCTTTGACCTCTTCGTTCAATCATTGTGAAAAGAAGATCTGCATAAGTATCTCCTTGAGGAGCATGGAGAACATAATGAATATCTTTCATTGATGATGCAACTCTCATTGCACCTACATGAGGAGGGCCTTCATATGTCCAAAGAGTTAATTCCATAATTTAATGTGTTGCTAATGATTTGGAGGTGAGTATTTGATTCCTTGTTAAAGGCCTTGAAAAGAGCCCAGCCAAGTCTGCCGCCTGATCAATTCCATGTATGGGACTAAACACCATTTCTATAGACCATTTAGTACTAATCCCCTCTGCCTCCAAAGGATTTGCTAAACCCATTCCGCAAACTACTAAGTCAGGGTTGGAAGCTCTTACGCGATCAAGCTGTTTTTCTACATGCTGACCTTCAACAATTTTTGTATCATCCGGTAATAAATTAAGCTCCTCTTCCATTAAATCTCTATTTAAATAAGGTGTTCCAACTTCAATGAGTTCCATTTCACATTCGTTATGTAAAAATCTTGCTAATGAAATTTCAAGCTGTGATTCAGGTAAAAGAAATAATTTTTTTCCTCTTAATATTTCTTTGTGTTTTTCTATTGCCTGCCTAGCTCTATTAGCTAAAGGAGCAATTACTTCATGAACTTTTAGTTCATGAATTTTAAAGGCAGCTGCAGCAGCTAAAACCCATTTTGTGCTTCCCTCTACACCTAGTGGAAATGGAGCCTGAATTATTCCACAACCACGATGCTTTAGGTCTCTGACCGTATCACTCAAATATGGTTGAGCTAACAGGACCTTTGTATTCTTTCCAATCTTTGGTAATTCAGTTGATTGCCTAGGAGGAAAACTTTCAACATTTGTTATTCCAATATTATTGAATATCTTCTTAAATCTATCTTCCACATTATTAGCTAATGTCCCAACTAATAATAATTTCTCATCATCTGTAGATTCCATTAATGGAACAAGAGCTTTCAATGCTCCATCTTCGCCTTGGGTAAAGGTGGTTTCGATCCCGCTGCCAGAATAGTTAACGAACCTTACTTGACCCAAAAATCGGGAGTTTAATTTTTCTGCAACGGTGGCGAGATCAAGTTTAATCACTTCGCTAGGACAAGAACCAACAAGGAAGAGGGTCTTTATTTCAGGCCTTCTAGAAATAAGATCATTGACTACTCTGTCGAGTTCTTCATGAGCATCGGCAAGACCTGCTAGATCTTTCTCTTCAAGAATAGCTGTCCCAAATCTTGGCTCAGCAAAAATCATAACCCCCGCAGCACTTTGAATTAAATGTGCGCATGTTCTCGACCCCACAACCAGAAAAAATGCATCTGGCATCCGTCTGTGTAACCAAACTATTGAAGTAAGGCCACAAAAGACTTCTCTAGGACCAGTCTCTTTATTAAGATCTACTTTACTCATTAAAATATTTAGAGCTTATTCTTCAAGCTTGCATAAACTTTTGGATTTAAGCACTAATTGATAAGTTCTCTTACAAAATGTATACATTTAAAAAACTTATATGAAAGTTTAAAAACTTTAATAAGAATAATTAAACTAATTTATTGACTCTGAAATTTAATTTCTGTAATAAGAACTTCCTTGGCCAAGTTTAGATAATTTCCAGACATTCCTGGCAACTTTTATGGCTAATATTCCACCTCTCTCTATCTTTGATTTGCCAGGCTTTGCTCCCATTAAAATTGAGACTTCGGAAGTTGTTAGAGGTGCTCCTGTCTTAATAGCTAATTCGGTTAACTCTAGTCTATCTCTAAGATTTTTAAGATTTAATTGATCTGGTTTCATCTCTCCCAACCAACTAAATGAAGGATCTTTCTGAGATAACTTTTGCATTAAACTTAAGCTTACTAAACCGAGGGTTTGATCAGGACTTAATTCATTGTCAGATGCAGAAGAATCTGGTCCTTTTTTTTGAGAAGTTACCATAAAATTTCATATCTTTAATTTGAAGTTATCGGTTCGTACGAAGCATGCAAGTTAATTTAATAGAAAAAAAAGAACCCTAATCCGTTATAGTCTCCTGAATGGAACCAACTTCTAGCTTAAATAGAGGAGATCGAAAAAAAGGAAGTTCTCTTGTTACTGGATCTGAAGTTCAATCTCAGTCCAATGGAGCTAGCTGTTTTATAACAACTGACTCTGAAAAGTCATTAGTTTCAAGACAAGCAAGTCAAGTTGAGCAAATAGAATTAAGGACATATGTTTTTTTAGATTCTTTACAACCTCAGTTAGCTGCATATATGGGGACTGTGAGTAGAGGTTTTTTACCAATTCCAGGTGATTCTTGCTTATGGATGGAAGTTTCTCCCGGAATGGCAGTTCATAGGGTTACTGATATAGCTTTAAAGGCAAGTAATGTAAGGCTAGGTCAGATGATTGTGGAAAGAGCCTTTGGCTCTTTAGCTCTTTACCATAAGGATCAAAGTACAGTTTTGCATTCAGGAGATGTGGTTTTAGATGCTATTGGGAGTGAAGTGAGGAAAAGAACCAAGCCATCAACAAGTTGGACAGAAGTTATTTGTGCAATTACTCCAGATCATGCAGTTTTAATCAATAGGCAAAACAGAAGTGGATCTATGATTCAATCTGGAATGAGCATGTTTATTTTGGAGACCGAACCAGCCGGATATGTACTTAAGGCAGCTAATGAAGCTGAAAAATCCGCTAATATAACCATCATTGATGTAAAAGCCGTTGGAGCTTTTGGAAGACTCACTCTTGCAGGGAAAGAGGGAGATGTTGAAGAGGCCGCAGCAGCTGCAATAAGAGCAATTGATCAAATATCAAATTATTAAATAGATTTTTAATCTATTCCAAATTCTCTTTTTAAAAAAGGAGCAATATTTTTTGCGGCTTTACCTCTACTCCCAAGTTTACTCAATTGAGAATGACTTAATTCTCCATATACACAATTAGCCTCCTTAACCCAAAAAATAGATTCAAACTCTCCGTTAGGATATTTTGGTTCTTTAAGAATTTCCCCCCAGCAAATACCCGTTGCATCTTTTACTAACTTCCCTTCTGGATCACATAGAACCATGCAACTAATGAATTTTGCGCTTCTGTAAGGGATATCACTGAGCTCTCTTATTAACTTAATAAGCTTATCATCGTTATTTTTGGCATATCTTGCAGAATATATACCCGGTCTTCCATCTAAATAATCAACCTCAAGCCCTGAGTCATCAGCTAAGGCCCAAGTCTTAGTCTCTAAAGAAGCTGCTTTTGCTTTTAAAAAAGCGTTGTCAAAATAGGTTTTGCCTGTCTCTTCTACATTTAAATGTTCGGGTTGTTTTTTTACTTTTAAAGATAGAACATCTAACATCTCTAATATTTCAGATACCTTCTTTTGATTTCCGCTTGCAATAGTAAGAACAGAAGAAGAATTCAAAATAATATAAAAAATATCTGAATATTATCTTACTTTAAAACTTGATACAGAGACAGGAGGGGTTGAACATTCCACACCTGAGTAGACAGGGCCTGTCTCGTACGCGCATAACATAATGTAAATTTTTTATTAACACAACCGTATGTTTTGATGCACTAACTAATTTCGATAAGTATTGACATATCAATAGTAGCAAGGGTGATAAGTTTAACTTATCAATGATAGAAAAAACATTAATAGAGTATTTAGTAAAAAATGCTTGACTTATCAGTACGTTATGGACCATTCTTCGGATTGAACATTCCACATTTAGTAATTAGTAGGCAATGGCTACAGAAACAATGGGTATCGCACTCGGCATGATCGAGACACGCGGACTTGTACCTGCAATCGAAGCAGCAGACGCAATGACCAAGGCAGCAGAAGTTCGTCTTATTGGTCGTGAATTCGTAGGTGGCGGTTATGTCACAGTTTTGGTTAGAGGAGAAACAGGAGCTGTCAACGCAGCAGTAAGAGCTGGAGCTGATGCTTGTGAGAGAGTTGGTGATGGTCTCGTCGCAGCTCACATCATTGCTCGCCCTCATAGAGAAGTTGAGCCAGCACTTGGTAATGGCGATTTCCTTGGTCAAAAGGACTAATTAAATAAAGCAAAATCTAATTTTGCCAAAAAATAATTTCCCTTAATAGACCTAAATTTATCCTTATGAGTAAGAAGTATGACGCTGGGGTAAAGGAGTACAGAGATACCTACTGGACTCCTGAATATGTCCCCCTCGACACTGATTTGTTAGCCTGTTTCAAATGCACAGGCCAAGAAGGTGTCCCAAGAGAAGAAGTTGCAGCAGCGGTAGCGGCTGAATCTTCTACTGGTACTTGGTCGACTGTTTGGTCCGAGTTACTTACCGACCTTGAATTTTACAAAGGCCGTTGTTATCGAATCGAAGACGTTCCTGGTGATCCAGAAGCCTTTTATGCATTTATTGCATACCCTTTAGATCTTTTCGAAGAAGGTTCAATCACAAACGTATTAACCTCTTTAGTAGGTAACGTATTTGGATTTAAAGCTTTAAGACATCTCCGTCTTGAAGATATTAGATTCCCAATTGCTTTTATTAAGACCTGTGGTGGACCACCTAACGGAATAGTAGTTGAAAGAGATCGACTTAATAAGTATGGAAGACCACTTCTAGGTTGTACCATCAAACCTAAATTAGGATTGTCTGGTAAGAACTACGGAAGGGTTGTCTATGAATGCCTTAGAGGGGGTCTTGATCTAACTAAAGATGATGAGAATATCAATTCTCAGCCATTCCAACGTTGGAGAGAACGATTTGAGTTCGTTGCTGAAGCCGTTAAACTTGCTCAGCAAGAAACTGGAGAAGTAAAAGGTCATTATTTAAATTGCACCGCTAATACCCCTGAAGAACTATACGAACGTGCAGAGTTTGCTAAAGAGCTTGATATGCCAATCATCATGCATGATTACATAACTGGTGGATTTACAGCAAATACTGGCCTTGCAAACTGGTGTCGTAAAAATGGCATGCTTCTGCATATACACAGAGCTATGCACGCTGTTATTGATAGACATCCAAAACATGGTATCCACTTCAGAGTTCTAGCGAAATGTTTAAGACTCTCTGGAGGAGACCAGTTACATACTGGAACCGTTGTTGGGAAACTAGAAGGTGATCGTCAAACTACTCTTGGTTACATTGATAACTTAAGAGAATCATTTGTTCCCGAAGACAGATCAAGAGGTAACTTCTTTGATCAAGATTGGGGATCAATGCCTGGAGTTTTTGCTGTTGCATCTGGTGGTATCCACGTTTGGCATATGCCAGCACTGCTTGCAATATTTGGAGATGATTCTTGTCTTCAATTCGGAGGAGGAACTCATGGTCATCCATGGGGTTCAGCTGCCGGAGCTGCTGCAAACCGTGTTGCATTAGAAGCTTGTGTGAAAGCACGTAATGCAGGTCGCGAAATCGAAAAAGAGAGTAGAGACATTCTAATGGAAGCTGCTAAGCATAGTCCTGAATTAGCTATTGCACTCGAAACTTGGAAAGAAATCAAGTTTGAGTTTGATACCGTTGATAAGCTCGACGTTCAAGGCTAACTCAGATTTCAAACAAGAGGAGAAAATCATTTCTCCTCAATTTTTCAAACCTCGTTTTTACGAGAATATCATTCACAAATCATTTAATTATGCCTTTCCAGAGCTCAGTTGGTGACTATCAAACAGTTGCTACCCTGGAAACATTCGGTTTTTTACCACCGATGACCCAGGAAGAAATATACGATCAAATTGCCTACATTATTGCTCAAGGATGGAGTCCTGTTATTGAGCATGTACATCCAAGTGGAAGTATGCAAACTTATTGGTCTTATTGGAAGCTCCCTTTCTTTGGGGAAAAAGATCTTAACTTGGTTGTAAGTGAGTTAGAAGCATGCCATAGAGCATACCCTGATCATCACGTAAGAATCATTGGTTATGACGCTTATACACAAAGTCAAGGTACAGCTTTTGCAGTTTTCCAAGGACGCTAAATTTTTATTTAACAGTCAATATCTTTCTCCTTTCAAAACTACAATTTTTATTGGAGAAAGTTTTTTTTAAGAGTTACTAATTTGAAGATTATGTCAACAAAAACAAGTAGAGAGATTGCACTAGAAAGAAGAAAGGCTATGAGTGATGGCGGGAAAAAAGCTGCCTTACATTCTTCTTCTACTAAAGATAGGGTTAGATCATCTCAAGATATAAATTCAACTGGAGCAACTTCTTCAAATAAAAAAGTTTTAACATCACCAAGTAAATCTAATATACCTGCCAATAAAATTGCTAGAAAATCTACTTCATCAAAATTATCGAGTAAAGAACTTGGTATAGAAAGAAGAAAAGCAATGTCTACACATGGTAAATCAGCTATTAATTCTTCAGATAGAACACGTACTGATGTTAAAAGTGATATTAAAGTTAATAAAGTTATTTCAACCGAAAAACCTCAGGCCTTAAAAGACCACAATAACAATATTAAAGATAATCAAGTAGTTAAACAAAATATCAAAAGAAGAATTAATCAAAAGAGAAAACCGATAACAAATACAAGCAGAGATATTGTTTTAGCAAGAAGAGAAGCTCAATCTAAACATGGAAAATCAGCATCAAAACAAAATACAAGTGCTGCTTCTTTAGCGAGAAGAGGAGACCCGGATTTGTCTAGTAGGGAAATTTCTCAAAGGGTAAGAGAACTTAGAAGTAAAACAGGATCTACATCAAAACAAGGTAATGGTAAGTGTAGGCCATGTGGTCCAAACAAAAATGGCTCTAAATTAAATATCGCTGATGCAAGTTGGAAAGTTGGAAAAAGTGAAACAGATTCTGGACAAACTGTTACGGGAACACAAGCAAACAGATCTTTGAAAACAACAGGTAATGAAGCTAGCACCTGTAGAACAGTAACTGGGACACAATATATGGGAGCTGAGGTGACTGGTCAATTCTGTCAAGACAAACCAAAATATAAACAACCTATAAGAGCATCTGTTACAACTACAACATCAGGGAATAAGGTTACTGGTAATGAAGTCGGAAGATCTGAAAAAGTTACTGGGGATGAACCTGGGACTTGTAAAAACTTGACTGGAACAGAATATATTTCTGCTAATCAGTCAAAAAAATATTGTGGGGAAGTAATAAAAAAACCATCAAAGGTAATGCAAAGTATAACAACTGATGGATTAAAAGTATCTGGTTCCTTGCCAGGAAGATCATCCTTAGTAACTGGAGATGAATCAGGATCTGGGAAGCAGTTGACTGGCGATCAATATCTGGGATCAGAGCCTAGCCCAAAAGGAAAATCATTTGAAAAAGTTGGAAGTTATGACACTTTAAATGGAAATAACGTTACAGGAACTGGTGTAGGAAGATCTGATTATGTAACAGGTAATGAATATGGTAGCTGTAAAAATCTGACGGGAGATGAATATATTGGTTCCCAGCAATATGAAAAATTCTGCGGATCTACTCCAAAGCCTGAGGCTAGGAAAGTTGGTTTGAGTCTCTCTTCCAAATCTAATTTGATAAGTGGAACAATGACAGGTAGATCAAAAATCGTAACAGGCGATGAGCCTGGTTCATGCAAGGTATTAACAGGAACTCCTTATGCAGGCTTAGATCAGATTAATGATAATTGCAATGCTGAAATTGCTGATGATATGAAATCTCGAGCGACAGTCAATTCTGGCAATAATTCAAATGCTAGATTAACTGGACTGCAGCCAGGCATTGGTGGAGTAATGACTGGAGCAACAAAAGGTTCTTGTAAAAATTTAACTGGAACCCCATATATTGGAGGAGATCAGTTTTTATCAAATTGCGAAACACCACCAAACGATGCTTCTTATGCAAATCAAGAGAAGTCAGCCTCAAATTCTTGGAAGGAATTTTCTGTTAATTCACCATCAAGAGAAAAGTATTCAGCTAAAAATACAGAAGGAGTAACAGGTAATAGGTATGAAGATAGTTCAAAGATTACAGGACCTTTTGATATGGCAGAAGATAAAGTCACGGGTACTGAGCAATTTAGATTTGAACCTAATAAAAATATGACTTATAAACAAAAAATGAAACAAGAAGAAAGTCAAAATATTGATATTCCTACAGATAAAAAAGAGCCTTCTAAAATAACAGGTGAGGGTCAATCTGCAGGGAATATAACAGGTGATGACTGGGATAGAGGAGATAAAGTTACGGGAACAGAAGGAGTTTCTGCTAGGAAGAGGAATCCATCAAGAGCGGGATTTATGGGGGCAATGCCACCTGTTGATAATAAGAGAAATGATGAGACAGAAAAACCTGATTTTCTTATAACTGGATCTAGTGGTAACACTCGCGATGGACAACTGGTTACCTTTTCAGGTGGTGCAAGAGGTTAATTAAATAATGCCTTTGAGAGGACTGGCTAAAGCCAAGAACTTCACATTGGGGCCAACTGCTCCAATGAAAACCTTTACAGAAAATGTTCATTCACAGAATAATGAAATAAATAATTTAAAAAAAATTGATAAGACTCATAACTTAACTAATAATTCTCAGAATGAAAAACTTTATAAATATGAGAGTCAAATAAAAAGTAGTTTTGACAGAATTGTCCCTACTTTGAAAGAAATTGCTCGTATACAACATCATGAGGATTTCATAAATACAGCTCAATCTATATCTAAGCAAAATTTAGGAATAAATTTGCCAACACATATTTTAGATAAATCTTGGGTTAAACCATTAGATATGAGGGCCTTATATGCATGGTGCGCCTTTAAGCAGCATGAGAAATTAAGCGATAATTTTTTCGAAAATGATCCTTTAGAGGGGTCTTTTGGTAGTCCTAACGCAAATAATTTCGAGACAGCACTGCTAGATTGTGGAATTCATTTGTTAGACATAACGCCCTGCTCTGACGGAAGATTGGCTCATTCAGTAGCTTATGTAATGAGAATTCCATTTAGTGCAGTTAGAAGAAGATCACATGCAGGGGCACTCTTTGATATTGAAAATACTGTGAATAGATGGGTAAAAACTGAACATAAAAGATATAGAGAAAATAATCCAAATGAAGCCCATGAAGATACAAGGTATTTAAAAATCGTCACATACCATTTTAGTTCTGTTGACCCTTTACATCAGGGATGTGCGGCTCATGGTAGTGATGATAAATTAGCAGCTAAGGAGGGTAGTGAAAAATTACTTGCTTTTAAGGAGGCGGTTGAAAATAGCTTCTGCTGCGGGGCTTCAGTAGATCTAATGTTAATTGGTCTTGATACTGATACTGATTCTTTAAAGATTCATTTATCTTCAAGTGACGGAAAGATTGATTTAGAAAATACTATTTCTAGTTTAGACATTTACAATTCCACAATAAATTTTTCAAAAGACGAAGCAGAAAAAGAAATTTGTCAGATTATTTCAGGTAATTCTAATAAGGTTCAACTAAAGGGATTGGACAAGTTTGTCTATAAATTAATAGTCAATAATATTTCTCAGATTGATTATGTTAAGAAATTTCATAAAGGTTCTTATGAAGATATTGGTCATGCTGAAAGGTTTATTGGGGTTGGGATTGGTTTCAAAGAGGTTCATCTAAGAAATTTAACGTATTTTGCGCATCTTGATACAGTTGAAGAAGGAGCTCCTGATTTGGATGTGGGAGTAAAGATTTTTACAGGATTAAATGTTTCTCAAGATCTACCTATTCCAATAGTAATAAGATTTGATTATTCTGGTAAAGTACCTGGGGCGAAAGAAAGGGCTGCAAAAGATTGTTATAGAGTCAATAATGCGATATCAATTAGATATAAAAGTTTAGTTGATAAAGGGTTGTTGCACACTTGTCTTACTATTAGAGATAGGGACAACATTCATTCCGCCCAAATAATTGGAATGTCTTTAGATCAAAAAACAAAGGAGGCCCATTAAATCATGCTTATTTGCAAGGTATTGAAACCACTTGTTTCAACAAATAGAATACCGGGATTCGAGCATAAGCATCTTCAAGTAGTTTTAGATGGCTCTTCTAATAAGGTTGCCGTTGATGCTGTGGGATGTAAGCCCGGTGATTGGGTTATTTGTGTTGGTAGTTCTGCTGCTAGAGAAGCTGCAGGGAGTAAGTCATATCCAAGTGATTTAACGATTGTTGGAATTATTGATCATTGGGATCCCGATAGTCCAAAACAGATTGAGGTGTAGAAATTTTGGAAATAATGAAGGTATGTGGAAGAATGGTCTGCACCCAGAGAGTAGCTGGCCTTGGACACATGAATTTGAGAATTTTAGAAAATAATAAAGGTAAAAAAGTTGTTGCAGTTGATCCTGTTGGAGCTAGAGAAGGTAATTGGGTATTTACTGCTAGTGGCTCAGCAGCAAGGTTTGCTTGCCCTAATCCAGAAGTTCAAACTGATTTAACCATTGGCGGAATTATTGATTACTGGGAATCTAATTAGACTTTTATAGTTTTTGCTTGTCCTAATTTATTTGTCAAAATAATTAGTAAAAATATAAAATAAATGTATAGTATTAATTGCTGTTGCAAATTATGTCTTAATGTGGAAACAAAGGGAATCTCCTTCAAGAATTGAAAAAAGATTTGAGTTTGAAGAGTATCAAAAAATTAGTATATTTTTGAAAAAAACAGATGAATTATGTAAAGAAAAAAATATCTATCCCAATATTAGTTTTGGTAAGAATTTTGTTAGTGTATCCATCTTTTTAGATTCTGAGGAAATACCAAGTAATGAAAAAGACTTTTCTATAAAATTAGATAATTTCTTTTTAGAAAAATAATGTGCTTAATAATGATTAGGTTTATCTATATCTCTTTTAATTAGTGCCATTAAATAAGTAGGGGCTTTATATCTTCCAGGAAGGCATCTATTTAATGTTTCAAGATGACCCCAACAAACTGTCCTTTCAATCTCTTTTAGTGAATTTCCTTTTAAAATTAATAACCTTAGCGCTTTACAAAATAAAGGGTAGCCTGCTTCTAGTTCGTCTATATTTAGCTTTGCTGCTGTCATAGATCATAGAAGTTTTGTTATTTAATAATCTATACAAATATGGCGCATAATTGGTTCTTATTTCAAATTTCTAAATAATAATAAATTAATCTAGAAAAGCCACGCAATCTATTTCAATTAAAACACCTTTTGGCAAAGAAGAAACTTCTACACATGCTCTTGCCGGTGGGTTCTCCACATTAAAAAAATCACTATAAATATCGTTAACAGTTTTAAAATTTTTTAAATCAGTTAAATAAATAGTCGTTTTTATTACATCTTCTGCTTTTGCTCCTCCAGCATTAAGAACAGCTAAAAGATTTTTTAAAACTTGAGTAGTTTCTTTCTCAATATTACCTAGGCAATTTATTTTATTTGAAACTGGATCGATGGCAATTTGACCCGAACAATAAATAAAATTTCCTGCTTTGATTGCTTGGTTATAGGGACCAACAGGGTCTGGTGCATTAGCAGTCTTAATTACTTTTGTTGAAGACATTTGAATAGGGATATATATATAAATTTAAACCCATGAATCTTTATTTGCTCTTAAAAAAGAAAATCCTTTTAAATTATCTGCTCTTAAAAACAGATTAATTTTCATCTCTTCTTCAAGTAGGCATGGAATTGTAAGTTCTTTTAAAGCTATTTTTTTTTCAACTTCAATGAGTTTATTTTTAATATTTTGATTCTCTGGTTCAAGATCTAATGCCCACAAAAGATTTGATTTCGTATATTCATGAGCACAGTAGATGAGTGTGTTTTTGGGTAATGACTTAATTCTTTTGAGAGAATAATACATTTGTTTATAAGTACCTTCAAAGATTCTTCCACATCCAGCAGAAAATAAAGTATCACCAATGAATAGAATAGGAACGTTGTTATTTATATAGAAAGCTATATGAGATCTTGTGTGTCCTATTACTTCGATTACTTTAACTTCTTCATCTAATAACTCTAATGTGTCTCCATCCTTAACGGATGAATTCTGAAATGGTATACGATCTTTTTCTTTACAGGAGGCTATAACCTTAACATTTGGCCATTCTTTTATAAGCTCTCTAGTCCCTCCAATATGATCTGAGTGATGATGAGTTTGTAATATAGCTTCTAAATTGAGATTATTAGTTTTTAGGTATTCTTTTACAGGTTGAGAAAGAGCAGGATCAATAACTACTGCTGATCTATTTTTTTTCCAGAGCCAAATTATATTATCCCTTAGAACTCTTATCCCAATAATTTTATGCTCTTTATTAAATTCCATTATTACCTTAGAATTAAAAAATTGTTTGAAAATAAATTGATCTATGATTACTATAGCTTTACCTAAAGGAGCTCTGTTAGAAGATTCAATTTCAATTTTTAAAAAAGCAGGATTGAACTTCTCTGATGCATTACTAGAGAATAGTAGATCATTAACTGTCGAGTCGAAATGTAAACGAGCCAAAGCCTTACTGGTAAGAAATGGAGATGTCCCAGTTTATGTAAGTTACGGGCAAGCAGATTTAGGAATTGTAGGTTATGACGTATTACAGGAATCTGAATTGAAAGTTGCTAAATTGCTTGATTTAGAGTTTGGTGGATGTCACATGTCACTTGCTGTAAAAAATAATAGTAATTATTTAAAACCTACGGATCTTCCCGCTAATTGTAAAGTGGCAAGTAAATTTACAAAAACTGCAAGAGCCTATTTTGATGATTTAAATATACCAGTTGAAATTGTTCATCTAACGGGATCAGTAGAGCTTGGACCTATTACTGGAATGGCAGAAGCTATAGTAGATTTGGTTGCCACAGGTAAGACTCTCAAAGAAAATGGTTTAAGTAAAATTGACGATCTTTTTTATTCAACTGCAAGGTTAATAGCTAATCCTCTCTCTCTAAGATTAGATAGCAACCCTCTCAGAGATGTGATTTTATCAATAGAATCTTCTAAGGATATATTAAATATTTAAAGTAATGTTTTTGAATGATTTTGATAGAATAAAAAAATTAGGTAGATATTTAACTAAAGATAAAAAAACTATTTATCTTATTCTAATAGTCTTATTACCGGTTTCATTTGCAGGGGCTATTCAACCATTATTAGTTGGTCAAGCTATAACAATCTTAAAAAATGAGAGCACAGATGTCTGGTTAAGTAAAACATTCTTTGGGCAATCTATAAATATAATTATTATCACTTTGTTTATAACTGTTCTTTTTAGATTAGTGTTGCAAGGATATCAATCATATAATATCCAATCTGTTGGACAAAGATTAACAGCAAGGATTAGAAGAGAACTTTTCGAACATTCTATTTCTCTTTCTCTTAAGTATCACGATAAAATGCCCGTCGGTAAATTACTAACAAGACTTACCAATGATGTGGATGCATTGGCTGAGGTTTTTGGCAGTGGCGCAGTCGGAGTTATTGCTGATTTTGTTAGTCTTATAGTCATTTCGTTGACAATGCTTTCTATAGATAAAGGATTGGCAACTTTGCTTCTCTTAACTCAAATTCCTGTTTCATATTTTATTATCTGGCTTCAAAAACGCTATAGAAAAGCAAATTATCAAGTAAGAGAGGAATTATCTCAACTTAACTCTGACTTCCAAGAGAATCTTCAAGGTTTAGAGGTCGTTCAAATGTTTAGGAGAGAATTTTTCAATAGTAGGAAATTTTCTAATACGGGTATTGCTTACCAGAAAGCAGTTAATGGGACCATTTTTTACGATAGTAGTATATCTGCTTTTATAGAATGGATATCCCTTGCAGCAGTGTCATTAGTATTGGCGGTGGGAGGGTATCTAGTAACTTCGGGCAATATTGGTTTAGGAACATTAACAACTTTTATTCTTTACTCCCAAAGACTCTTCGAGCCTTTAAGACAGTTAGCAGAGAGATTTACACAGATTCAAGGGGGACTTACTGCTGTAGAGAGAATAAATGAATTATTAGATGAAGAAATTGAGATTAAAGACTCTATTTATACTCAACAACTTTCAGGAGGAATTTTAAGTAAGGATTATAAATTTAAAGGGAAGATTGAATTTCGGAATGTAAATTTTTTTTATAACGAGGGTGAACATGTAATAAAAGACCTATCATTTTTAATTAATCCAGGAGAACATGTAGCTTTTGTTGGCCCAACTGGTTCTGGTAAAACAACCATAATAAGGTTGTTATGTAGACTATATGAGCCTCAAGAAGGCCAGATTTTGATAGATGATGTAGATATTAAGGGTATACCAATAGCAAGACTTAGAAATATGCTTGGTGTCGTGCTGCAAGATACTTTTATTTTTAGTGGTGATGTTTCAGAAAACTTAAAATTAAGTACCGATATTAATAAACAAGACTTAGAAAATATTTGTAAAGAGCTTGGTTTAGATACTTTATTGAAAAAATTGCCTGATGGTTTGAATACTTATCTTAGAGAGAGGGGAGGTAATCTTTCATCCGGAGAAAGACAACTTCTTTCTGTTGCTAGGGTAGCCATAAGAAATCCAATTATCTTGATAATGGACGAAGCTACTGCATTTATGGATCCATCTACAGAAGCAACCTTGCAAAAAGATCTTGAAAGAATATTGAATAAAAGAACGGCATTAGTGATCGCGCATAGATTAGCTACTATTGAGAAATCTGATAAGATATTAGTCTTAAAAGGGGGAACTTTAATTGAAGAAGGGAATCATAGAGAGCTTAGACTCAAAAAAGGATTATATTTCCAACTTTCCGAGCTTCAAGAAAAGGGATTTGCTAGCTTTTAATGATTTTTAGGAACAAAAGGTCATCAATTAAGAAAACAAATATTCTTTCTCAAGATGAGCTGATTAAACATTATGGTATAAATTCTTATGAATTCACCCATCAAGAGAAAAAAGAGATATTTGTTTGTAGCAAGGTCAAGGAATTTGACCTTATTGAGTTAGATCAACTTTTGCAGACTGTAGGATGGAGCAGGAGGCCAATAAGGCGAGTTAAAAGAGCTTTAGAATTTAGTATTCTAGTAGTTGGGTTATGGCGTCATGATGAGAAATTTCCTAGGCTTGTAGGTTTCGCTAGATGTACTGGGGACGGGATTATTGAGGCAACTATTTGGGATGTTGCTATCAATCCTGTTTATCAAGGACTTGGTTTAGGTAAAGAATTGATGAAATATATATTGCAAGAATTAAAAAAAATTGGGATATCAAAGGTTACTTTATTCGCGGACGCCGAGGTGGTTTCATTTTATAAAAGGCAGGGTTGGGAATTAGAACCAAAAGGTTCAAAATGTGCTTTTTGGTATGCAAATTAATTTAATTTTTGTAGTAATCATTATGTAAAGATTTTATTGACTCTCCTCTTAACCATCTTTTCCTATAACTCCAATTCTTGAATGCTTGAAAAATGATATTAGTTTTTTCCCACTTCCTACTACTTGTATAAATTGGAATAGTTAATCTTTTTAAAGATGTCTTATTCTTTAATCTTTTTATAAAATCTAAATCCTCCATCAAAGGAATTTTTCTATAACCTTTATTCTTAAAATATATTTCCCTGTGAATTAAGAGACCTTGATCACCATATGGATCTTTGAAGATATAGCTTCTTAGGTTTACAACTATCTCGAGAAATCTGTAAATAATTTTTTTATTATTAATCTTGAATTTAAAAAAATAAACAGAATTTTCATCGTATCTCATTACTGACTTCACTTTTTTTAACCAATCTTGATTAAGCCTAGAATCGGCATGTAAGAAAATAAACCATTTTCCTGTAGCCTTTTTGGCTCCGATATTTAATTGCAACCCTCTGTTCTTTTTTTTTGATTTATGTATCTTTGATCCATATAATTTTCCTATCTCTACAGTTTTATCCTCACTATTACAATCTACAATTAGTATCTCTGCTTCCTCATTAGAAATTGATAAATCCGAGAGAAGTAATGGTAAGTATTGAGATTCGTTATAAGTTGGAATAATAATTGAGATTTTATGCAAGTTAATTATCCTCTTTTTTCGATATCTATAATCGTATCAATATCTATTTTTCGATGAAGGAAGTCATATTTTAAGTCAATTGAAGAAAGGTTTTTAATAGTTTGTTCAAGGACGTCTTCTCTACCCCATTTAATGTTTATAAAGGGTAAATATAGATTAGCAGATAATAATCTTTCAGAAAAAGCAATAAGCCAATATCCTCCATCATTTGAGGGGCCTAAAATCAGATCATTTTTTTTAAGTTTTGAAAGAGTATTTAATAAATCCATATGACAAAAATCTGGAAGATCAGTCCCTATAAAAATAATATTTCTTTTTTTTTTTAAACTATTTTTTTTTTCTATAAGAATTTGCCTTCTCATCTTTTCTCCTAAACATCCTTTACCTTGTAATTTAAAGTTTTTAATTCCTAATTCATTACTCCACCTTTTACTATTTTTTAATCCTAGTCCAGATATGGCTAAGGAAATATCAATCAAACCTTTATTCTCCAGAAATTTCGCAACTGAAACAGTATGAACTGTCATTTTTTTCTGCACTTTTGCAGAACTAATTTTCCCTATATCTTTTGATAATCTATTTTTGCAACGACCATAAGCATGCCACTTAGTCATCACTATGAGTAGTGCTTTATCCAACAAAACATAAACAAGGTGTAATTATTATAAGGTTTAGGCAATTAATAGATTTCACTTTTTTAAAATTTATAATCTGTATTGTTAATAAATTTTAAATTTATCATGATCTTATGATTTGAGACTGACCAATTAATAAATTCCCACTAGATTAAATATCTATTGAAAAAATTTAGTGCAAGCAGCCAATCCTATTTGGGCAGAAGTTCAACAATTACTTCAAAAGAATTTAAGCAAGCCTTCTTTCGAAACTTGGATAAGGCCAGCAAAATTTAATTGTTTTGAAAATGGATTGTTAACTCTGATTACTCCAAATAACTTTACAAGTGATTGGCTAAGAAAAAATTATAGTGAAACTATTGAAAAAGCTGCAGAAGAAATTTGTGGACATAATGTAAAAGTAGTTTTTAAGTCTGAAACTAATATCAACAACAATTCAAATTCTTCTGATTCAGTTAGCCAGCAAAATATTAATTCTCAATCAAAATCATTTTCAATAAATCAGAGTAATAATTTAATTAATAGATCAAAAAAATCTCATTCTTTAAATACACGTTATGTCTTTAAAAGATTTGTTGTAGGTCCTAATAGTCGAATGGCCCATGCTGCAGCTTTAGCAGTGGCAGAATCTCCGGGAAGAGAATTTAATCCCTTATTTATTTGTGGTGGTGTCGGTCTTGGAAAGACTCACTTGATGCAAGCTGTTGGTCATTATCGAGTAGAAATTGATCCAGATGCGAAAGTTTTATATGTCTCCACTGAAACTTTCAGCAGTGATTTAATTCAATCTATTAGAAAAGATGGAATGCATGCCTTTAAAAATAAATATAGATCAGTAGATCTATTATTAATTGACGATATACAATTCTTGGAGGGGAAGGAATATACACAAGAAGAATTTTTTAATACTTTCAATGCTTTATATGAAGCGGGTAAACAAATCGTTATTGCAAGTGATAGGCCTCCTAGTCAAATACCTAAATTACAAGAAAGGCTAATTTCAAGATTCTCAATGGGATTAATTGCAGATATTCAACCTCCTGATATAGAGACAAGAATGGCGATTCTGCAGAAAAAAGCTGAACAAGAAAGAATGAATCTCCCAAGAGATTTGATTCAATTTATCGCAGGAAGATTTTCTTCAAATATTCGAGAATTAGAGGGAGCCTTTACTAGGGCAGTGGCTTTTGCCTCAATAACTGGATTACCTATGACAGTTCAATCAATTGCTCCAATGCTTGATCCAAATAGCGTTGGAGTAGTAGTGACTCCTAAGCAGGTAATTAAAAAAGTCTCAGATTTCTTTGAAGTTTCAGCTGAAGAATTAGTTAGTTCAAGCAGAAGAAAGCCAGTCAGCCAGGCAAGGCAAATAGGCATGTATCTAATGAGGCAGGGAACTGATCTAAGCCTTCCGAAAATTGGAGATGAATTTGGAGGTAAAGACCATACAACAGTTATGTATGCTATTGAGCAAGTGGAAAAAAAATTGTCAAGTGATCCAAATGTTGCCAGTCAAGTTCAAAAAATAAAAGATTTACTTCAAATAGATTCAAGAAAAAATTTATAATCTTTTTTTTAATATAAATCTGGCAGGATCTTGATCATATCTATGTTTTTCTGGAATCTTATCGATTTTGGTATTAAGATTCGTTGACTCAATTTTATTTAAAGATTGTCTTAATATCCTTGCAGAAATTACAGGCATATCTCTTGGCACAGAAATTCTATTTTTTAAGTAGTTGATAGATGTAGCTGCCTTTTTGGGAACTTCATTGATTTCGGAGGTAATCATATGGGTAAGAGCAGCCCTTAATGATTCCTCAAATAAGTCTTTTTCATAAGGATTAGCGTTAATAATATTGTCTTTATGTTTTAGAACTCTTTTAAGTGCAAATTTAGCGTAATAACCCAAGTCAATATCTTGATTAAATTCCAAGTTCCCTAGCCCTTCTCCTACATCTATTAGATTAGAAAAGGAAATTTGTTGATCATTAACATCCTTAAAGCAGCCACCCATTTGAGGAGGTAGATCATGGGAATGAGTATGAAAATCACCTTGAGTACCTCTATATGCACTGAAATTTTCAAAAAGGGTTAACCATCTATCAATAAAAGGATAACTATTTCTTAAATCGAACCCCTTGTAATAACTTAATGAAGCATTCATTCTTTCCATATATGGAATAAAAATTATGTCTCCAGTACCTGGCTCTAATTTTTCTGAATCATGTATTGGTGAATCAATAAACCCTGTTTTGGATAAACTTAATATTTTTTCTAATTTGCAAATAGATTCTCTAAATTTTTTTTTTCGAAAGGATAAATCTAAATAACTAAAGCTTTTTCTGCAAAGCCAATTACACCATGATCTAAAAATTTCTCTTTCTAAATTTCTAACTTCTCCAATATCCTTTGATAATAGAGAGGAACCAAGTGTTCCATATTCATTTTCTAAAAAAGTGATAATGTTATCACTTTCAGTTATTATCTTGCCATTCAATTCTATCGCAGGCAATTTACCAGAACTTACTTTGTTGAGATACCACTTTTCTTTTTGGCCATAACAATACATATTTATTTTCTTCACTTTGTAAGGAATCCTTTTGAATTCAAGCCATAACCATATTTTTTGACAGTAAGGGCACCAAGAATGTCGATCTCTATAGAAAATCAGTTCGACTTCTTTTTCGCAATGGCCAAATAATCTTAAGTTTGAATAAGAATTATTTATCCCATTAACTCTATCAATATCATCAATTTTGAATTTACTTAAATCAGCCCAACTCAAGATGTTATTCATTTATTGAATTTAAGCTTTATATTTACGATATAATAAATGATTTTAAAGGTTTTGGAATTCGAATTTGACTTAATTGTTTTGGGTGCTGGTTCGGGAGGATTGGCTGCCGCAAAACGAGCTGCGAGTTATGGCGCAAAAGTTGCAATAATTGAGGTAAACAAAATTGGAGGGACCTGCGTTATTCGAGGTTGCGTGCCAAAAAAATTGATGGTTTATGCTGCTAATAATAGAAGAAATATGTTGTCTTCAGAAGGTTATGGGTTAATAAGCAAAGAAATAACTTTTGAATCAAACATTTTACTGAAAAATGTGAGAGAAGAAGTTTCTAGATTAAGTGTTTTACATTCAAATTCTTTAAAAAAATTAAACGTTAAAGTTTTTGAGGGCCTTGGAAGATTTTTAAATCAAAATACAGTAGAAGTAGTTTGTCCAAAAACAAAAAATATTTTAAGAAAAGTAAGTGCCAAAAGTATTCTTATTTCAGTTGGTGGCAAACCAAAAAAATTAAATATTCCTGGAACAGATTTTGCGTGGACCAGCGATGATATTTTTGAATTAAAAGATTTTCCTAAGAAATTGTTAATAGTTGGGGGAGGTTATATTGCCTGTGAATTTGCATCTATTTTTAAAAACTTAGGCACTGAAGTTACTCAATTAATAAGAGGTGAGAACTTGTTAAATGGTTTTGATAAAGACTTGTCTGAATGTTTAGAAAAATCAATGACTTCCTTAGGTATAAATTTAAAATTCAAAAATCAGTTAAAGTCCATTAAAAAGATAAATGATGGTCTAGAGTCGACTTTGGAATCAGGAAGTAAATTATTAACCGATAATATACTTGTTGCAACTGGACGAGAGCCATCTCTTAAAAGATTAAATTTAGATACTTTAAATCTTAAAATGGATGGAATATATTTAGAAGTTAATGAGCTTAATAAGACAAGTATTTCTAATATATTTGCTATTGGAGATATAGTAAAAAGACCAAATTTAACACCTGTAGCAATTGAACAAGGGAGAGTTTTTGCAGATAATTATTTCGCTGCTCTTAAAAGAAAAGTTAATTATGAAAATATTCCTAAGGCAGTCTTTACTATCCCAGAAATTTCAACAGTTGGACTTAGTGAGGAAAAGGCAAATGAAATTTATTCGGAAGTAAATGTGCAAGTTTTTAAATGTAATTTTACGCCTATGTCTAATACCTTTAAAAAGAATAAATCTAAATGCATGTTAAAACTTGTGGTCAATAAAAAAAATGATAAGGTCCTAGGCTGCCATATGTTTGGAGAAGCAGCCTCTGAGATTATACAAATGGTTGCAGTATCTTTAAATACAGGGATTACTAAAAAGGATTTTGATACTACTATGGCGTTGCATCCTACTATTTCAGAGGAATTTGTAACTATGTACGGGTAATTAAATTATCTTCTTGTTGTTTTGAGACTTTCTTGGGCAAAAAGGAATACTGTTAAAAATGCAAAATAAACAAAAATACAAACTCTCAATTCATAGAGATTGTCAAATCCGTTTAAGAAAAATATTTTATCAACGATGTAGAAAATATATAGATTTAAAAGTATAAAGCCTTCAGTTCTTGTAATTTTACCCTTGGTCCAAAAGATTGGGAGGCAAGCAAAAGTCGTTAAAACCATAAATGGTAAGTCAACTTTTATAAGACTTTCATCAATTGTAAAACCTTTTAATCCAGAAAAAATACTGCAACTTCCAAGAATAAGTAGCTGATTAAGCAAATTGCTTCCAATAACATTACCAATTGCAAGATCTGTTTTACCTTTTAATGCTGCAATTATTGAAGTAACTAGTTCTGGCAGAGAGGTACCAGTCGCAACTATAGTTAGACCAATAATAATTTCATTTACCCCCAATAGAGTCGCTAAGGATTGAGAACCATTTACTAAAATATTTGAACCAAAGCTTAGAAGTAAAATTCCAGATATTAATTTCAATATAATATTAAATTTAACTTTCTCAATGCCTGGAGACTCTTCTATCTCTGGCTCAGCTTTTTTAGTATCCTCCTCATTTTCCTTTATAGTATTTATTTCCCAAATTGTATTTAAAGTTAAACAAAATATCAGAAAAATTCCTGCTTGCCAAGTTAAAAGACCAGTTGAAGACATTGCCCAGACTGCACATGAAATAGCTATTAAAAGAGGTACATCTCTTCGGACAATTCTACTTTTTACTTTTAAAGGGGTTATCAATGAGCTTATACCTAAGACAACAAGAACATTAAAAATATTGCTTCCTATTACATTACTTGCTGCGAGTGAGTCACTCCCCTTAAAGGTTGAATTTAAACTTACTAATAATTCAGGAGAACTTGTCCCTAAGGAAACTACGGTCAATCCTATTACTATTTGAGGTATCCCTAAAATTAAAGATAAAGAAATCGCCCCTTGAATGAATAATTCTCCACCTGCAAAAAGTAATATTATTCCAATTATGATCTCTATTATTGGCAATATAAATTCACTCATATTTAAAAGACTTCTTTACATGATTATATCTTTAATTGATTCAATAACTTTCTGAAAACTATTGTCAAATTTTATTTGCTGTTAAAATTAATTAAATAATTAAAATTTTGAAAGAATTAACTATATCAAAACCGGATGATTGGCATTTACATTTAAGGGAAGGCATTGTTTTAAAAAATATTATTAGGTTTACATCTCAATATTTTGGTAGGGCTATTGTGATGCCAAACACCAAAAACCCAATAACATCTATAGAAAAATGTATTTCTTATAAAAATTCTATATTTGAAGCATTGTCTAATAATTCTACATTTGAGCCATTAATGACGATATATCTTACGGACGAGACAATAAAACATGAATTAGTAGAAGGTTTTAAAAATAAAGTTTTCTTTGCTGCCAAATTGTATCCTGCTAATGCAACAACAAATTCCAGACATGGAGTTAAAAAAATAGAAAATCTTTATGAAATTTTTGAAGTTATGCAAGAACTTGGAATGCCACTTTTAATTCATGGAGAAGTCACTGACCCTGAAGTAGATATTTTTGATAGGGAAGAAGTTTTTATTGATAAAGAACTTTCACCTTTAATACAACAATTCCCAAGATTAAAGATTGTTTTAGAGCATATAACTACCTCTTATGCAGTTGATTTTGTTCAGAGGAATAACTTAGGAGCTACTATTACTCCACATCATTTACACATAAATAGAAATGCAATGTTCTTTGGAGGTTTAAATAGTGACTTTTACTGCTTACCAGTCGCAAAGAGAGAAAACAATAGAATTGCTTTAAGGAAAGCTGCTACTAGTGGAAAAGAATGTTTTTTCATAGGCACGGATTCTGCTCCTCACTTAAGACAGTGGAAAGCTTTTTGTGGTTGTGCAGGCATTTTTAATTCTCCAGTAGCAATAGAAAGCTATTTAAAAGTTTTTGAGGAGGAAAATGCACTTAATCAATTCGAAAAATTTGCCAGCTTGAATGGGCCTAATTTTTATAATCTACCTATTAATAACGAAAAAATTAGATTGGTATCAAGGTCAAATAAAATTCCAGAATTTATTGAAGTAATTGAACAAAATAAGGTTGTTGGACAAATAAAACCATTTCATGGAGGTGAAACTTTAACTTGGCGAGTAGAGGGAGTTGTTAAATAAAAAATTAAATATCACATACTAATAACAGAAAAATATGATTATGTCATTTTTTCATAAATGATTAATTTAATGATTGAAAGATATAATCCCATCTCAATATTCCGAGAAAATGTAAATATTCACATTTTTCTTGGTTTATTAAGATACTTTCGGCTACGATTAAAAAGCGCAAATTCCTCTTGGGAGTGTGGCGGAATTGGTAGACGCGCCGGACTTAAAATCCGTCGAGCGCTTTAGCTCGTGGGGGTTCAAGTCCCCCCACTCCCATTCTTAATCTATTTAATTTTAGTTCTTACGATAACTTTTAATAGTTGTTATGTTTTAACTAAATAAACCAGAAATTTAAATGGAAAGTATTTTTAATAATTCATTTGCTACTTTAGTTGCCTACGTAGGGATTGTTTCTATTTATTTATTGGTTATTCCGTTAATACTTTTTTACTGGATGAATAATAGATGGAACGTTATGGGCAAATTTGAGAGATTAATAGTTTATGGATTAGTATTTCTTTTCTTTCCAGGTTTAATTTTATTTTCTCCATTTTTAAATCTAAGATTAAGAGGAGATAGCAAAGGTTAAATTTTGACTAAAGGTAAGGTTGTACAAATAGGTTTATTAATCTCATTATTAGGATTATTAAGTTATAAATTAGCGCCACAATTGGGTATCGATAACTTTACAGCTAGCACAATCTCTAACTTTGTTTTGATTGTGATTGTCATAAGTTGGGTTACATCTTATGTTCTTAGAGTTTTAAACGGAAAAATGACTTTTATGGAACAAAGGAAGCGCTATAGAAAAGAGTATGAAAAAATTGTGAATGATAAACTAGAAACCAAATTTAACTTATTACCAAAAGAAGAGCAGGAAAAACTAATGGAAGATTTAGAAAAAAATCCATAAACTATTTAAAAATTATCAAATAAAAATCTCAAAAATTCATGAAAGAAAACAAGAAAACGCAATTTCCTATAAATAAAACTTTATCAAAAATAAATAAGAAGTTTTTGGAACTAAAGAAAAGCGATAAATTAGCATTGATGCCCTTCATAATGGCAGGCGATCCTAATATTGAGACTACATCCGAGATTTTATTAAAGTTGCAAGAAAAGGGTGCAGATCTTATTGAATTAGGAATCCCTTATAGCGACCCTCTTGCTGATGGCCCAATAATTCAATTATCAGCTTCTAGAGCATTAAAGTCAGGAACTACATTGAAAAATGTTATTCAATTATTAGAGTCTTTAAAAGATAAGTTGCATATTCCAATAATACTTTTCACTTATTTTAATCCTGTATTAAATTTTGGACTTGAGAATTTTTGTGAATTGGCATCTAAAGTAGGAGTCTCAGGATTAATAATTCCCGATCTTCCTTTGGAAGAAGCATATAAATTTTCAGAAATAATTAGTTCTTATTCTATAGACTTGATATTATTAGTTGCTCCTACTACTCCCTCTGAAAGAATGAAAATTATATCTAATAATACAAAAGGTTTTACTTATTTAGTAAGCGTAACAGGAGTAACTGGAGAGAGAAACAAAATGGAAAATAGAGTAGAGAATCTTATTACTAAATTACAAGAAATAAGCATTAATCCTGTAGCGGTTGGTTTTGGAATATCTTCTCCTGAACATGTTAATAAAGTTCGTAAATGGGGGGCAGATGGAGTAATTATTGGTAGTGCATTTGTTAAAAGAATCTCTAATAGTAATGAAAAGGAAGTTGTTAATCAAATTGGTAAATTTTGTGAAGAAATGCGTAAAGCTGCTGATCAATAAATGTAATTAAAAAAGTAATTTTGTATGTTTATTTTATTAAAAAACCCCTTATGAAAAGGGGCTTTAATTCTTATAATTAGAATAATATTTTATGGGAATTATTCCGAGGGTAATAATCTTATTTGTTTTCTCCCAAGCTTTATTTCAAACTCATCACCTGCTTTTAAGTCTAAAAGTGCTGTATATGCTTTCCCAATCAAAAGATTCCCATTACCTTGAACTGTCGCTATATAACTTAACTTTCTACCGCCCTTACCAATACCAGCAACTCCGGTATCTCCGAGGTTAACGCCTTTTGCTTCAAGAAGTGCTTCATAAAAAGCAGTGAAATTTAAACGTTCGCTTCCATTTTTTTCGTGGAAACGTATCCACATTTACGAACAAGATCTGACTTGCTAACATCACCAAGTTCTTTAACTTTAGCAAGGAGATCGCTACCACTTAGCATAATAAATTAATAAAAAGTTATTCTTAAATAACATAGCAATTAGTGAGTAATTTGTGCAATTATTAAGCATGTATTTATTCAATTAGTTATCTTTTAATGATGGAAAAATTTATAGTATTTGGGAAGTATTGTGACGATGCAATTAACAAAAGGGAACCATTTCGTAAAAATCATCTTGATAGACTTGGGGATTTAAAAGATAGAAACATTTTAATTACTTTAGGACCTACTAAATGTACAAAATATTTATTTGGTATTTTTAACGCTAATAATGAAAATGAATTAAGACAATTAATTGAGAAAGATATTTATTGGAAGGAAGGTATATGGATTGATTTTGATATTTATCCATGGATCCAAGCATTTTAAAAAAGTATATATATTAAAAAACGATAATCTTTTAGCTAATTTTATTTATAATTAGAATGTCAATTATTTTTTAAAATTGTAAAAATAAGGTTTTTATTTATAGAAAAAATTAAAAATAAATAATAGAATTTTCAATAAAAAATGTTTCTTAAACACTATGTATATATGGTTATTTAAGTTAGTTTTTAAATAAAAAAATTGCTAAGTTTAAATATTTTATTTACTACTGTCTTTTTTTATTTGGTTCACTAGGGAGTCGATATCTAATTGATTATATGGGTGGGTTTCTTTTATTCCTTGAGAATTTGTCGGAATATTGTTTAGCCAATTTTGTTCTATCTTTATGAGATTTTTAACAACATTGAAAATACCTCCTTTTTTATAAAATTCTTTAACTTTTTGGGAGATTTCGGAGGTTCGGCTTGATTTGAGATTTAATTCATTAGCTAGATCTTTTTGTGTATATCCATGGGATTTTAACCAATCTTTAATAAAAGATATAAGTTCTTTCTCTTCTCCCTGTGATAGTTTACTCATTTAACAAAAGGGAACAATTTATTAAGTTTCCTTTCTGCTCTTGCTCTTATTGCAGGAGTCATATATCTACTCCATATACTTAAAACTGCAGTGAGAGCAACAAAGTCATCACTGTAACCTACTAAAGGCATAAAGTCAGGAAATAGATCAAATGGCATTATTAAATAAGCGAGTGCGGCCATTAAGGAAACTCTTACTTGTGTTGGAGTAAAAGGATCGAGAGCCATTTCTAGAACTTCTAAAGCTGGTTTTGCAATAGTTCTACCAGCTCTTATTAAGATTTTTATAATTATATTTTCATCTAATGATGAACTTTCTAAAACCTCTGCATCATAAATTTTTTCTTTGTCTTTGTAATAGCTATCATTCATGATTTTTAGCTAACACTATCAACTAGTCCATTTTGGATTCCTGCTTTCCTAAGCTTTCTCAAGGCTCTTTGTACAACTTGTCTGCAATATTCTCTACTACAACTCATATGTCTTGCAACTTCAGCCAAAGTTCTCCATTCATTTGAACCATCTAAACCGAATCTAAGGCTTACTATCTTTCTTTCTTTTTCAGTAAGATTTGCCTTGTCTAATAATGTCCAGGCAGAGGCTGTCCTCTCAGCTAGTTCTGCTAATTCCATTGGAGGCGTTTGATCGCTTGGCAGAATATCAACAAGTTCAGATGGATCCGACTTGGATTTTACCGTACCTTGAAGACTTACTGTTATACTCCTTAATTCGCAAGAAAGTAGTTCATCTATCTCCTCTTTAGTAATTTTCAGTTCATTTGCTAACTCAATGCTAGTGGGAGGAAAACCTTTAAGTTGCATTAATTTTGATTTTGCTGCTCTTAATTTAGTAAGCTTTTCATTAATGTTTACCGGTATTCTTATTGTTCTACTTTGCGTTGAGAGTGCTCTGTTTAGTCCCTGCCTTATCCACCAGTAAGCGTAAGTAGAGAATCGATGCCCCCTTGAAGGATCATATTTCTCTACAGCTCGCGTAAGACCAAGAGTGCCTTCTTGAATTAAGTCTAATAAATCTAAACCTTTTCCCTGATATCTTTTTGAAAGATTTACTACTAATCTTAGATTTGCCGTAATCATTTCATTCTTAGCTTTTTCACCAATTTTTATTTTCTTTTTTTCCTCTTCGGAATATTCACAATCGGGACCTTTTCCACCGGCTGTTTGACATCTATTGATAAGTACTACCATTTCTTGGACTTTTCTTCCCATAGTGAGTTCCTTCTCTGGTGTCAAAAGTTGATGACGACCTATTTCTCCAAGAAAATCGCTTAATGAACTCACGATTTACACCTTTACGTAATGTATTTAACTTATAGTTAATTTCTTAATAAGCTATACATGTAATAATTAATTAATAATTAATTAATAATTAATTATTATTATTATTTATTAATTTGATTAAATTTATAGATTCAAATTATATATATTTAATTATTTTTTCCCCTTCTTGATTCAAGAACATTTAGTACATCTCTCCACTTAACTCCCTTATATATCAATGCAACTTGGAGATGATAAATTATATCAGAAGCTTCATTTGCAATCTCATCTTTGTCATTATCTTTGCAAGCCATAATAAATTCAGCAGTTTCTTCTCCTATTTTTTTTAGGATAGTATTACTACCTTTTGTTAACAAATGATTTGTATAACTTTTTTCTAGAGGATTAATTGATCTTTCATGAAGTGTATCAAATAATTCTGAGCAAATATTAGAAAAAGGACTTGTTTTCTTTGCTGTTTTATTCATTGAAATACTATCTATTTCATTGAAAAAACAACTTTTTTCGCCTGTATGGCATGCCCCTGAGCCATTCTGTTCTATCGAAAGAACAAGTGCATCATTATCGCAATCAAATCTAATTTCTTTAAGAAATTGGGTACTTCCGCTCGTTGCTCCTTTTCTCCATATTTCGGATCTAGATCGACTCCAGTAATGTACATTTCTTGTTTCGAGTGTCTTATTTAAGGATTCTTTATTCATCCAAGCCAGCATAAGAATGGATCCGTCTAGCCAATCTTGTGCTATTGCAGGGATTAATCCTTTATTATCAAAACGAAGTTCTTCTATGGAAAAATTTTTTGAATAAGCCATTATATTTAATGTGTTAGACCTCTTACTCTTTGTTTTACTAAAGTTTATCTTATCAGTTTATTAATGGATATTCATTCATCAAAATTTTCTTGCAGCAAAAGTTATGAGGATTTTCCCTGCTCTCATAGGCAATGGCGCCATGATGGACACTGTAGATTTGTTCATGGTTATTCAAGGACATTTACCTTTTGGTTCACTGCGAAAGAATTGGATAAAAATGGTTTTGTCGTTGATTTTTCTGGTTTGAAACCTCTTGAGAAAAGGCTTAAAGAACAGTTTGATCATACATTTCTTGTAAATAGTGATGATCCTTTATTAAATTACTGGAGGAAATTACATGATTTAGATGCTTTGAATTTGAAGATTATGGATAATGTTGGAATGGAATATTCTTCTGAAATGATTTGGCAATGGGCTAATGAATACTTAAAGGATAATGATAAAGAAAGAACATGCTGCTGGAAAACTGAATCAAAAGAAAATAAATCAAATTCTGCTAGTTATGAAAGATTACCAGAGTGGTTTTAAGATTTATTTAAAAGTTTATAAACAAATTTAAAAATAATACTTTAATCAAAATATCAATTTACAAATATGCATCCATCTTTAATAGAAATATAAACCTCTTTTTTATTTAAGTAATTGTTATTGAGAATATTATTTGCAATTTTTGTCTCGATTTCTTTTTGAATAATTCTTTTTAATGGTCTTGCTCCATAACTATTATCAAAACTATTTTTGACTAGATGGTCAATAGCCTCATCTGTAATTTGAAAGTTTAAGTCTTTTTTGATAAGCCTATTTTCAAGTTTTTTTAGTTGTAATTTAGCTATATCTTTTAATTCATTTAATTCCAAATTTTGAAATATTATTATTTCATCTAGGCGGTTTAAGAATTCTGGTTTAAAAAATTTCTTCAATTCAACATTTACAATATTTTTAATTTCATTTTTATCTTCATTCCTAATAGATAAATCATTTATAGATTGACTTCCTAAATTACTTGTAAGAACAATTATTGAATTTTTAAAACTAATTGTTCTGCCTTGCCCATCGGTAATAATCCCATCATCAAGAACTTGTAATAAGACATCTAATACATCTTTGTGGGCTTTTTCTATTTCATCTAGGAGTATAAGAGAGTAAGGGTTTTTTCTGACTGCTTCGGTTAATTGGCCTCCTGATTCAAAACCTAGATACCCTGGAGGGGCCCCAATAATTTTACTTACAGAATGCTTTTCCATATATTCAGACATGTCTAGTCTCGTGATTGATGAATTCGAGTCAAATATTGTTTTGGCTATTACTTTGCTTAGTTCAGTCTTTCCTACTCCTGTTGGCCCTAAAAATAAAAAACTAGCTATTGGTCTATTAGGATCATTTAGTCCTGTCCTTGATCTCTTAATTGAATCTGAAACGGCGCATATAGCATTATTCTGACCAATAATTTTTTCTTTAAGAGTTAATTCTAGTTTTAAAAGTTTTTCTTTTTCAGATTGATTTAAATTATTTACTGGAATAGAAGTCCACTTCGAAACAACTTCTGCTATGTCATCAAAATTAACTTCTTGCCTTAAAAGATTCTTTTCACCACTTTTAAAAGAATCTACTAAATTCTCACTTTTGATTTTTAATTTCTTTTGTAAAGAAATTAAGGTTCCAAATTCTAATTCTGCAGCTTTATTGAGATCAAAACTTCTTTTGGCTTGTTCAATTTTTAATTGAGTAGATTCAATTTCTTCTTTTAAATTACTAATCTCGTCAATTTCTTCTTTCTCTTTTTGCCATTGATGGTTTAATTCAGATTGCCTAATCTTAAGATCGTGAAGCTCATTATTAATTCTTTTAAGCCTTTCTAAAGAAAAATTATCTGATTCCCTTTGTAAGGATAAATTCTCCATTTCTAGTTGTAAAACTTTTCTATCAATCTCATCAATTTCTTCTGGTTTGGATGTTATTATCATATTTAATCTTGAAGCCGCTTCATCAATTAGATCGATTGCTTTATCTGGTAGGAATCTATCATTAATATATCTTTCACTTAAGCTAGCAGCAGCAACAAGAGCATTATCAGAAATTCTTACACTATGATGAACCTCATATTTTTCTCTTAGCCCTCTAAGTATTGAAATCGTATCATCTACTGAAGGAGCGTTAATTTTTATTTTCTGAAATCTCCTTTCAAGCGCAGGATCTTTTTCAATATTTTGTTTGTGCTCATTAATTGTCGTAGCACCTATACATCTTAATTCCCCCCTTGCGAGCATTGGTTTTAAGAGATTACTGGCATCTAAAGAGCCTCCAGTTGCTCCAGCACCAACAACTGTATGAATTTCATCTATAAAAAGAATAATCTTACCTTCAGAACTTTTAACTTTTTTTAAAACATTTTTAATTCTCTCTTCAAATTCGCCTCGGTATTTTGCTCCAGCTATTAATGAACCCATATCGATTGATATCAATTGCCTATTATTTAATGAAGATGGGACATCTCCATTAACGATTCGCTGAGCTAAACCTTCTACTATTGCAGTTTTACCTACTCCAGGTTCTCCTATTAGAACAGGATTATTTTTGGTTCTTCTGCTTAATATTTGGATCGTTCTTCTGATTTCTTCATCCCTCCCAATAACAGGGTCAAGGATGCCATCCCTAGCTGATTTTGTAAGATCAATGCCGAATTTATCTAAAGTTTCATTTGAACTTTCAAAATTATCATTAATCGTGGATTCAGATTTCATCTTATTTAAAAGTTCTAAAAATTCAGGGATTTTTTTTGTATTTAAAACTAATTCACTGCAAATCTCATCATAAGACAAACCGTAAAGTATGTGTTCTGTTGATATCACTACATCATTAAACGAAACTCTTAAATCATTTGCTTTTAAAAAAACTTTTTCTGTGGTTTCTCCTATGAATAGAGTTTTTTGTTTATTCTTCATTTTTGCTTTCGCATCTAATAAAGAAGTTAACTTTGTTTCTATCTTTCTAATATTTACACAATTTTTTTTTAGTATTTTAGAGGTTAAAAGATCTTGTTTTATTAGTGCAAGTAATATATTTTCAGAATCTATATTTTGCTGAAAATTATTTTGTGCAATTTCCTTTGACAAAATAAAAATGTCCCAAGCAGAATTGGAGAATTCACTTGGGACAAATTTCATTTAAACGAATGTAATTAATTTAATTAATAAAATAGTTAGTAAATATTTTTTAATTAATTAGGTATTTTATTCAACAATTACTTTCCCTACCATCCCTGCACCTCTGTGCGGCTCACAATAGTAATCAAAAGTTCCTGCTGTATCAAATGTTTCTTCCCATGATTCGCCAGGAGCGAAGGCTAGATCAGCATGACTTAATTCTTCATGGCCATCAAAAACAGCATTATGAGGAGCTAATTTATTATTGATGAATTTAACAGTATCACCTGTACTGATAGTTACAGAACTTGGTTCAAAAGCTAACATCCCAGCGTCAGTACCAAGCTTAACTTCAACAGTTTTAGCAGAAACAGAAGAAATTCCAAGTCCTAGAGTTAAAACTATTGCAAAAAAACCTGCAAAGATTGAACGTAACATAATTTAAATTTATTATTTATATATATTACAAGGTTTTTGGAACTAAATCGCGAGAAGTTTAATTGATATTACAACCTGGTAACTTTGCTAACCTTAAAACATCTTGCAGGGATCTGGCATAACTTTTTAAATTTAATTTCTCAGGATTAGTTATGGGCACATGGTTAAAGTCATATTTTTTTATGCTGAAGCTATCCCAAGGAGTCATTTGAATAGGAAGCACTCTTAATAATATTTTCATTATTGTTTTTGTTAAGGGAATGGAAAAGTATCTATTCATTCCGTTTCTCTTTAAAAGGATATTTATCGCATCATCAATTGAAATAAAGTTTTGACCTAATACAAATTTTTTGAACCCTTTGTAATTCTCTTCTTTATGATTTTTAATTAGAAACCCACAAATTTGTGCAATGTCATTGGCATGTATAAAGTGAAACTTTGAGTCAAGTTTTAGAAATCTTGCTATCCAAAGCCATTTATTTATTTCTTTCAATCCGCTTGTTAAATAGCTCGCGGGATACTTACTTCTTTTATTAAGAGTCCCTCCAAAAACTAATGTAGGAAAAACTGCGAATGTTTTTTCTGCAAATGAGCTCTCTTTAAGTCTTTCAAAACACTTATATTTTGTTTGAATATATTCTGTTCCATAAGTTAAAGATTCCCTCATTAATTCACATTGTTCGTTGAGTATGCTGGCTGTTGAAAAATAAATTATTTTCTCTAATTTATCTTTTTCAAGCATTCCTAGTAACTCTTCGAACGCTTTTATGTTTACATCATAGGCTCTTTTTGGATCACCCCAAGCAGTCGCAGTGTGGATAAGAAAATTTACCTGACTAATTTCTTTACTAAATCTATCGCATTCTCTGATATCACATATAAGCAATTTAATCCGTTTGTTTTTCTGTATAGCAAGGGGGAGCTTATTTTTATCTCTTACCATGAGATAAAGCCTATATCGGGTGTTTCTTAAAAACCAATCAATCAAATATTGGCCAACACATCCGTTAGAACCTGTTATTAATAAGTTTTTAATTGCCAAAATTTAAATTAATAAGTTAGTTTTTTACCATGTTCAAAAAATGTTTTAGCATTTTCTTCTGGTGTGCCTGGTAAAATTCCATGACCTAAATTAAGAATATATTTTCTCTCTTTTACTTTATTGAAAGTATTATCGATTCTCTCTTTTATTGAATCTTTATTTCCAAATAATATACCTGGATCAACATTTCCTTGTATTCCAATTCCTGTAGGGATTCGCTTGCAAGCCTCCTCAATATCTACAGTCCAGTCTAGTGAAATTATATCTACACCAGTTTTAGCCATTCTTTCTAATACCCCAGCACTGCCCGATATATACAATATTATCGGAGTATCTGGGAATTCTTCTTTAACGATGTCAACAACTTTCTTTTGATAAGGGCCAGCAAAAATATCGTAGTCTTGAGGACTTAATTGCCCTGCCCAAGAGTCAAAAATTTGTACAACTTGAGCGCCAGATTTTATTTGATACTTTAAATACTCACCAATGGATTTTGCAAAGTGATCTAGAAGTTTGTGAAGTAAATCAGGTTCTTTAAAAGCCATTGATTTTATTAAAGAATAATTTTTACTGCTTTTACCTTCAACGACATATGCAGCCAAAGTCCAAGGCGCCCCAACAAAGCCAAGAACCGTTGCTTCATTTTTTACATCTTTTTTTAATGATGAAAGGACTTCTCCCACAAAACTTAAACTTTCGTTCGGAATTAATTCTTTCAACTTTTCTACTTGGCGAATATTTCTTATGGGATCTTCTATTATTGGACCCTTACTTTCTATTATCTCAAAGTTGATCCCCATTCCAGGAAGAGGGGTAAGTATATCTGAAAAAAGAATTACACCATCTGGCTTGAAAGCCAAAAAAGGTTGCATTGAAATTTCATAAGAGAGTTCTGGGTTCTCAGACCTTTCCCTAAAGCTTGGGTAGCGTTCTCTTAAATCTCTGTAAATCTTCATATATCTGCCTGCTTGTCTCATCATCCATACTGGAGGCCTATTAACTTTCTTTCCTAAGGCAGCAGATAGTAAAAGTGGTAAATTCTCACCCATTTTTTGAGTACAATATGATTTTTTAAAAATTAAAAATCTTTAACTTAAAAATTTTAAAACGTGGAGCAGATTAAAATCACTATGTGAAGAATTAAATCAAATTGACCAATAAATAAACCTTTATTATTGCTTTAATTGATGCTTAAAGATACTTACACTTAGCGGTGGCAAAACAATTTCTAGAGCATTTTCATAATTATGAATATTATATTTTAAAGTTTCCTTACCTCCCATATTACCTTTGTTACTGCCGCCATATTTAGAACCGTCTGAATTGAAAATCTCTTTATAGAAGCCCTCTAAAGGAACACCTATTTTATAGGATCCATGAAAGTTAGGGGTAAAGTTTGCAACAATTACAAGCCATTCATTACTTTCATTTTCCCTTCTCATAAAACTGATAACTGAATTGGAGGTGTCATTGCAATCTATCCATTGGAATCCATAAGGATCAAAGTCATTTTTCCATAAAGAAGGCTCATTTTTATAAAGTTTATTTAAGTCATCAACCAAGTTTCTAATACCTTTATGGGGTTCAAATTCTAAAAGTTCCCATTGAAGATCATCCCAAACATTCCATTCTTGCCTTTGTCCAAATTCCATTCCCATAAAAATTGTCTTTTTACCAGGATGTGTCCACATGTAAGTTAATAGAGCCCTTGTATTCGCGAATTTTTTCCAATCATCTCCTGGCATTTTATGTAAAAGATGACTTTTCCCATGAACAACTTCATCGTGACTTAGGGCAAGCATAAAATTTTCGGTGTAATTATAAGTTATTGAAAAGGTCACACTATTTTGATGAAATTGCCTAAACCAAGGATCTATTTCAAAATAATCGAGCATATCGTGCATCCAACCCATATTCCATTTTAAATTGAAACCTAGTCCACCTACATTTGTAGGCTCGGTAACCATTGGCCAAGTTGTGGATTCTTCAGCAATAGATAGTGCGCCTGGAAAATGCTGAAAAAGTACATGGTTTGCTTGCTGAAGAAATTTAACAGCTTCTAAATTTTCATTCCCACCATTTTCATTTGGTATCCATTCACCCTCTGGACGTAAATAGTCTCTATATAACATTGAAGCTACAGCATCTACTCTTATCCCATCGATATGGAATTCCTCAAACCAATATATAAGGTTTGCTACCAAAAAATTCCTTACTTCATTTCTACTGTAGTTAAATATTAAAGTACCCCATTCTTTATGCTCTCCAATACGAGGATCACCATGTTCATAAAGATGACAACCATCAAAGAAAGCTAAACCATGCTTATCTTTTGGAAAATGGCCAGGAACCCAGTCGAGAATTACACCTATACCCTCTGCATGACATCTATTTATAAACTCTTTAAATTCATTAGGAGTGCCATATCTACTTGTCGGGGCGTACCAACCTGTAACTTGATAGCCCCAGGATCCATCGAAAGGATGTTCTGAAATAGGCATTAATTCGATATGAGTAAATCCTCTTTCTTTTACATATGGGATAAGCTTTTCTGTTAACTCTGGATAAGTTAAAAACCTTGTCCCAGGTTTTAAATCTGCTGCAGGAACTGGAGATCTTGTCTGTCCATTTTTTTCAATATATTTATTCTCAATTGAATCGTGCATCCAACTTCCCAAATGCATCTCATAAACTGAAATAGGTTTATTAATTTGACTAGATGAATCTCTATTAGTTATCCAAGAACTATCTTCCCAATCAAAATTGTTAAGTTTAGATACTATTGAGCCATTTTGGGGCCTGATTTCATGAAGGAAACCATATGGATCAGCTTTTTCATAAATATGTCCTTCTTGAGTTCTTATTTCATATTTATAAGCATCTCCTTCTTTCATTATTGGCATAAATAATTCCCAAATACCACCCAGCCTTTTTTGCATAGGATGATGTCTACCGTCCCAAGAATTTATATCTCCGATTATTGAGATTGATTTTGCATTTGGTGCCCAAATACAGAACATTACCCCTTGTTGATTTGTTTCTTCATGGATGTGAGCCCCCATTTTTTCCCAAATATGATGATGGTTACCTTCAGCAAAAAGGTGTCTGTCTAATTCCCCCATCCATTCTTTCCTATAAGCCCAAGGATCTTGCTGTGAATGAGAAACTCCTCCTCTTGACACATTTATTTGATAATTATTTTTGGGATCTTCAGGAAGTGTTACTTCAAACAGCCATTTATGATTTAACGTAGTTGTTTTATAGGTTTTATCTTTAAAAATAATATTTACTTCATCTGCTTCAGGCATCCATACTCTCGTTATCCACTGTCCATTAACGAAATGGGGGCCTAAAATATTTAATGGATTATCATTGCAACAATTTTCGAGGTTGAAAGCTTCTGATTTAATCCAGTCTGCTTGAATAGTTTCTTTCATGACTGGTAGCTGTTAAGGAATTAGTTTATCAAATTATCAACCAAATAAAAAAACTTAATTGAAAAATGGAGTCATTTTCATAAATGTTTTATTTAGTTCAAAACTTAAAGTTATTATTTTGTGATTAATAGTTGGGGCACCAAGCATATCGTCACCAAATCCTGAATTAACACCAATAGCTGGGTATGCAGCAGCTGATATAGATAACCTTAGTTTTGTACCTTTTAGAATCGTAATATTAGTAGGATGCATTGCGATTTCGCAATCACATTTTTCGTCTATTTGTAAGTTTTTAACTCTTAAAAATCCAGTTGAAAATTGGTTTACAGTTTTATCTTCTTCATTAACAAGAGACAAAGCAAGACATATATCAAAGCTTTTTCTGTCACTCTTTACAGAGGTTTCAAGTATAGGCATTCCTGAAAGTTGAAGATCTTCTTCGAAGGAATTGGTTTGAAAAACACCCACATCTAATCTTTTGTCAAAAATATATCTATCAAATAACCCAGGATTTGGACCTAAGTGTCCTCCTTCTGCTTGAAATGGCCTCCAAGGATCATGAACAATTGAAAACCAGCCCGACCCTCTTGAATTCAAAAGGAGACTCCCATCAATAATTTCGAAATTAGCTGTTCCATTACTTTCAAGACCAAACTTGCAATCTTGAATCTTGTCTTCTTCAATTTCATCCCATTTTTTTAATGAAAGATTCCAAATTTTTTTATTCTTAAAAGAATTTGTTTTATTAACTTCTTTATTTGTTTTGAGGTGGGTATCAAAAAAATCTAACAAAGTATTTTGTGATCCCTCCCACCAATTTAGATGTGTAGAATTCCCAATAATTATTTCAGGATTTCCACCTGCTGCTTTTGATTTTTGATAGAGATCAAATGCTCCTCCTAGATGAGGATCCCAAAGACCACCAATAATTAACATTGGTTTTTTTAGCCATGATGAAATAAGTTTTATCTCTAGAAAATCTTTATTTTGATTTAGATTGTTAAGCCATTCAAGTATAAAGTTATTAGGATCATATTTTTTTAAAAGATCTAATCCTTTTCTTAAATAACTTTTATTTTCTAGGGCTGATCTTATTTCTTCCCATCCTAAAGAGTTATTTTCCCTTCTCATCTTTAAGGCAGCTATTTGTAATCCCCACGCAATATTATTATTCCACCAAAAAGCTCCACCATCCGAACTCCAATGATTTTTTAAATCTATCCCCGTCATTGCGGGAGATAAGCAATCAGGAGGCTTTGAATCTTTTGTTCCTGTAAGTTGGGTTAATCCTTGATATGAAAAGCCATATAACCCAAGCTTACCATTGCATTCTTTTAAAGATCTTACCCATTGGTGCGTTTCTGATGTATCACTAGGTTCTTGAGAGAACCCTTTGAATACTCCACCAGATGATCCCTGACCTCTAACATCTTGTACTACTACTATGTAACCTTTTGAAGCCCACCATTCAGGATGAGAATAAGTAACTGTTGAAGCTATTTCTCTTCCATATGGTTGTCTCATTAATAGCGCGGGCCAAGAACCTTTATCTTTAGGTGTCCAAATTCTTGATACTAATTCAACTCCATCATTTAATTTTAAAGACTTATCAACCCATTTTACTTCGCGCATTTAAGTGTTTATATAACCTGAGGACAATGAAGGCCAATTACATAAATAGATAGAATTTCAGCATTAATTGGATTCAAGTTATTTTTTTTTGAAACAAACTCTATAGCTTTATCTGAACTTGCTGAGATGCCTTTTGAATTTAATTCTTTAAATTTATTACACATCTTAATAGCATCACCAGGATTCTTTTTGACACTCTCCAAAAGACTTGATTGACTTAAAACAGGATTTATATTTGCTACCGATAAAAATAATAATAAAAAAAAGTTATTCATCTTATTTATAATCTTTTTAAAATTCTACATTAAATAAATCTTTTAACCAAGATTTTAAATAGATTTACAGATTTTATTAGCCCTCTTTATCCAATCTTTTAACGTGGATAAAGTAATATTTGTTTGAGTTTTAGTTCTAAGACTTCTCTCCAATCTTCCAATTCTCTCTTTGAGATCATATGGGTTTAAAATTGAAAGAGATTGAATAGACCCTATACCGCAGTGTAATAGTAAGTAAGATTCATATGGAGTTATTGAAAGCTCATTTTTAAAATTAGCAATAGCTCTGATTTTTTTTAAATTATTTAGTGTACATAATGAATGAGATCTTTGAATGATATTTAATTCAGAATCACTAAGTTGACTTAATCTTTTAAAGTCATCTAGTTTCTTTTTAATTAAAAAAGATTTTTCATGTCTGAAATTTTCGGGTAAAATTTCTAAAAATTTTTCTTCTATCATTTATTCATCTAATTCATATTAAATCTTTTTTCTATTTCTCCAATAATTACTGGCTTACTAACGTCATTGGATATCTTCTCAAGTTTCCTAATTTTAATTTTTACTTTTGATCCTGATCTACTACCTTTTTTAAGATTTTCAGATAATTGCTTTAAAGTCGGTTCAATTGCTTCCTCTGGAAATTCACTATCAGCTTTTGTAACAATTAAATCAAATCCATTATCATAAACAATTGGAACATATTTTGCTCCATCTATTTTTACATTATCTGTATAGCTCTGTATAAAAGCCCAACTGCTTAAAGAGAGTAATAATGAAAATATTGTCGCACCTGTAATTCTAAATTTAAAACCAAAGTTAAAAATAAATGCAATCAAAGTAACTAGAAAAAGAAATATTCCTAAAAATCCAAATATCTTAGGTGTATTCGCTAATAGTTCAAAAAAAGACATTTAGTGGCTTTAACCTGATTAATTTCTTATATTTTGTAAGCCTACTCTATTTTGGGATTCTAACTTGAAAAAAATTAGATCTCTAAATTTTAATAAAAAGCTTTTATTCTTAGGGACTACTTTATCAATTAGCTTTTTAGGAACTTTTTTATTAAATAAATTTCTTGAAGATTTCTATACCAATAGAAAACCCATACTTGAAAATAGGATAGAAAAATTTTTAAATAAAGAAGTAGATTTGGGGGATTATTCTGGGATCAGATTTCTTGGGATATCTTTAAATAATCTAAAAATTATTGATAAAAATAATTTAAATTCTGAAATCGTATCGAAGAATATCTATGTAGGCATAATGCCAATTAGATCATTTTTAAATCAAAGATGGATTTTTAATGTAAAACCAAAAAAAACTAAAATTGAAATAAAAAATGATTTTTTCAAAAGGGTAAAATCTGATGATAATAAAAATAGATTTATAAAAAGTAAAGTAAACTATGATCTAAATTTTAATTTAAATGAATCTGCAAATTTCAAATTAAAGGATATTGGAATAGAGACTAAAGTAAAAGGAACATTGATATATAAATCAAAAGCTAAGCAGTTTATTGGAAATTTTCAGACACATACTAAGGGTAAAGGTAATTTAAATTTAAAACTTAATACTAATTTAAATAAAGACTTTCTGAATCTCGAGATATTATCCCGTGGGATAAACTTGAAGGGATCTAAGTATAGTTTTGGTGATAGGAAATTTGCTATAAGAGGAGGGAATATTAAATCTAATTTTAAATTTTATAAATCTTCCAAAAAAACTTCTTGCAAAGGCAATCTTTCTTTCAATAACTTAAGATTAAAAACTAATAATTTAGTAGAGGATATAAAAAGTGATTCTATAAGGTTTTTATGCCAAGGTAATAATGTTATCGCGGATACAAATAATCTTAATTATGGTACTTTAATCTCTGATTTTAATCTCAATGTTCCTTTAAATAAAAATATTAATAATATAAATTTAAAAGGTAATCTTGGATATTTAGATAGTTTAAATCCTGAAATACAACTATCAGGAAATATACCCTATTGGGTTGATAAAAGGGGTATAAATTTTGGAAAAATTAATTCAAGTTTTATTCTTAATAGAACCCAATTATCTAATTTAAATATTTTCCGTAAAGATAAGATAAGAGGTTTTATTACTGCAAAAGGAGAATTAAAAGGTGAGATAAATAAACCTGATATTAAAATCAATTTCAATGTTGATTATCCTCATTACAAAGGGATGAGGATAAGAGAAATATGGGAGGGTGAGATTAAAAATCAAAATAATAAATATGTAGTCAATATGAAGAATAGATATTCACCAGTGCCCTCTTTCCTTACCTTTAATCTTGATTCAAAGATTAAGTTAGAGAATATAACATTTAGCAGAATATTTAATTCCAATAAAGGTAGTATAAATTTAATTAAAGAGAATGATAAGTATAGTTGGAATGCAAATAATTTTCCCTTAGATGAGCTTGAATTGGCTATTGGTAATAATGAATTCGATAGAGTTAGTGGAATCGTTAATGGTTCTGGTTTTATATCTAAAGATCAAACTTATTTTGATGGTCGTTTAGCTTGGAGTTTGGGCAAATATAGGAATATAAAGTTTGCTAATTCATTATTCGATTTTACTTTTGATAATAAATCATTTTTGGTTAATTCATCACTTTATCCAATTGATGGAGGTATAATTGATCTTGAATATGATTCTAATAAAGATGATTTTAATATAAATTTTAATAATATTAGTACTAGTTGGTCATTACAAACAGCAGTCGATATTTTAAATTTTGATAATAAAAAATTTCTTCCTAATAGTAATTCTAGAGTCTTGGATGATATCGAAATTGATAATATTGAAAGCTCATTTAACGAAAAAATACTTTTTATAAATAATTTTTTAAATAATGACAAAACTTTAGAAGATAAATTTAATTTAAAAAGATATTTGGATAAATTTCAAAGTAGATATGATGCAAATATATCTATAGAAGGAAATAATAAATCTAATTTTAAATTAAAAACTAAATTAAATGGATATTTTGATATTAAAAGCGATAATAAAAAAAGTTCTAGAGAACAGTTTTCTTTAGATTTAGAAGGAGGAATTTTTACAGGAAAAGGTATTTTGAATATTTATAAATTACCTTTAAAAACTATAAATATATTTTTAGATAAACCAAGAGACTTTAAAGGAAATTTGGATATTAATTTAATTTATAATTTAGATAAAAAATTCTTTGCTACTAATATTTCTTCGAATAATACGTCAATTAATAACAGTCCGATCAAAATAGATATTGGAGAAGTCGAATATGGTGATTCGATTTTTGATTTAGATTTATCTTTTTTATTGAATAATTCAAACACCCCAATAAATATTTCAGGTTCTATTCCTTTTAACAAAGAGGATAATTTAGACTTGAGATTAAATGGTAATGGAAAATTTATTGAATTAGTAGATATCTTTGCCGATGATTATTTCACTTTTAAAAAAGGTGATATAACTCTCAGAATGATAATAAAAGGAACTGTTAATAAACCGATTGCTAATGGTTTTGTTTTTATAAATGATTCTGAAATTGATATTTATAGTAATGTCATTAAAAATATTAATAGCACAATAATTTTTGATTTTGATCAAATAGAAATCAAAAGCTTTAAAGCTTCTGATGATGCTTCTGGAAATATTTTTATTAAGGGGGTTTTACCTTTTTATAGTAAAAATAGTTTGAATGAAAAAGATATTAGCTTATTGACTAATAATTTTAATATTAAATCTAATAATATAAAATTTCTAACTGACTCTAAAATCAATATTAGTGGTTCATTCAAAGATCCTTTATTTAGTGGAAAGTTAGCACTAAAAAATGGGCTAATTAATTTAAATAATGCTAATAAAAAAAATAATAAAAAAAATAATTTTAAAGAAAGAAATAATGAAAGAAATTGGCCAGAAATATTTTGGGAAAAAGATAAAAATATTGAAATAATTTCTAATGAAACTATATTAAGTTCTTTTCTTTTAGGAGAAAACTTACCAAATTATCTTGAAAATTTAAGTTTTAAGAATCTAAAATTAAAACTTGGGCCGGATTTTAGAATTCAATATGCAGGTATAGTTAAGGCTTATTTAGATACCAAGTTAGATTTAAATTTTAATGGACAGGTTGGAGAAGATTTAAATGCTAGAGGCCTTATTAATTTAAGTAGAGGTACAGCAAATTTATATACAACACCATTTAAATTAGATAAAAATAAAGAAAATTATATTTTATTTGCCTCTAGAAGTGGCATTGTTCCTTTTATTAACTTTTCACTAACTAGTAAAGTTCCAGATTCAATAATACCAATTAGTGAAAATAATCAAGATCTTAATATTTCAAGAGGTCTAGATGCGAATGTTAGTTCAAGTGGTTTTGGAGCGGTTGGTATCGGTAATACAAGACTTATAAAAATCGAAGCATCATATGAAGGCTTTTTAGATCAATTATCATTTGAGGATGAAAATAGAAAAATACTATTAAGAAGTACTCCAAGTTATAACAGATCTCAAATTATTGGTTTGATAGGAGGAAACTCTGCAAATTTAATAAATAGAGCATTTATTTCTCAACTTAATACGGCAAATGGATTTAGCGAGAAATTTCAATTGTCTTTGTATCCTGCTCTAATAGAAAATAATGAATCAATTAATAATGTTTTTTCTAATGAAAACCTTGATGTAGATGATACTGATGAATCATCTTCAAATGCTGGGTTGTCTACTCAAGCTTGGATTGCCGAAATAGGTCTTGATATTACTGATAGAGTTAACTTTGCTGTTCAAGCTACTCCAGATAGAGATGATTTACCCCCTTTAGGAATACTTACTTTACAAGCTAATCCAAACTTAGAATTATTAGGTTCTCTAGATTCAGAGGGAGAGTGGAAAAGTCAAGTTCAATTATTTTTCAGATATTAATTCCTAAAATAAAAGTTTTTAAGAATGCTTATTTTGAATTATTATTAAGTGAATTAAACTTAATTATGACTGATATATTTGAAGTGCCAACTCCTGATAATGAGCTTTTAGAAAAAGCAAAGCAACTTCGTCTGGCTTCAATTAAAACAAGTCAAACAAATAATGATGACAGAATTAGAGCCTTGAACTTAATGGCTGATTATTTAGAAAAAAACTCTAAAGAAATAATTGAGGCTAATATCGAAGATTATAAAAAAGCAGAAATTAAAGGAATTTCAAAGTCCTTACTTTCTAGATTAAAGCTATCAAAAGAAAAACTTAATTTAGGAATTGAAGGGGTAAGACAAGTTGGGAATTTGATTGATCCAGTTGGTCAAATTCAAATAAAAAGGGAACTTTCTAAAGGTTTAATCCTTGAAAGAAAAACAGTACCCATAGGAGTATTAGGAGTGATTTTTGAATCAAGACCTGATGCTGTAATGCAAATAAGTTCTCTGGCCATTAGATCTGGAAATGGAGTAATGCTAAAAGGGGGAAGTGAAGCAAATTTAACTAATCTTGCAATAGTTTCTGCACTTAAGGAGGGTCTGCAAGATTCAAATCTTGATGAAAATGCAATCTGTCTTCTCACAAGTAGAAAAGATAGTATGGCAATGTTGAATTTAGAAAAATATATAAACTTAATAATTCCAAGAGGGAGCAATGAACTCGTTAAATTTATACAGGAGAATACAGAAATTCCTGTTTTAGGTCATGCTGATGGAATTTGTCATTTATATATAGATAACGAAGTAAATCTAGATATGGCTTTAAAAGTGGCTTTAGATAGTAAGATCCAATATCCAGCTGCATGTAATGCTGTTGAGACTCTTTTGATACATAAAGATACTGCCTCTGAATTTTTGAATAAGGCTATTCCAATGTTTAACTCTAACGATGTTAAATTGATTGGAGATAAAAAATCTTTTCAATTGGGTGTTGCTTTTGAAGCTAATTATGAGGACTGGCAAACTGAATATTTAGATCTTATTCTTTCTATAAAAATTGTTAATGATTTAGAAGAAGCAATTGCTCATATACAAAAATTTAGTTCAAAACATACAGATGGAATAATTACGGAAAATATCAATAATGCTAATAAATTTATGAGCGAGATAGATAGTTCAGGTGTTTTTCATAATTGCTCAACAAGATTCGCAGATGGTTTTAGGTATGGCTTTGGAGCAGAAGTTGGAATATCTACACAGACATTGCCCCCAAGAGGCCCAGTAGGTCTTGAGGGGCTAGTAACTTATAAGTATTTTTTAAGAGGCGAAGGCCATATTGTTGATGATTTTTCATCTGGAAAATTAATCTATTCACATAAAGATGTTTAGCTCTTAGAAATGGAAACATATTTAAAAATTAAGGATATTAAACTTTGGGCAAGAGTTGGTGTTTTAGAACAAGAAAGGGACCTAGGTCAACTTTTTAGTTTAGATGTATTTTTATGGTCTGATTTTGAAAATTGTACTCAAAATGATGATATTAAAAGTACAGTTGATTATTCGAAATTAGTTGAAATATTAAAATATCAATCTAAGAAAATATGTTGCTTAACTATTGAGAAATATTCAAATGAAATTTTAAAAATTATTGATGAAGAGTTTCAACTTAGCAAAATTAAAATTATATTAACGAAATGTAAACCTCCAATTACTGGTTTTGATGGAGAGGTTTCAATAGTAAGAGTTTTTGAAAATAATTAACCGTATTGTCAAAGAGAAATCCCATAATATTAATTCATGGACTCTGGAATACAGCAGACATTTTCTCTTCGATAACTTCTAAACTTGATGAAATTGGAATTGAATATTTTTCCCCAACATTAAAGCACGAATATGGAATGACATCTATTGTTGAATTAACTAATTTATTAAATTATTTGATTTTAGAAAAATATGGTTATGAAAAAGAGCTTGATATTTTGGGATTTTCGATGGGTGGAATAATTGGTAGATATTGGATTAAAAAATTGAATGGTTATAAAAGAACTCGAAGATTTATAACTATTGGTTCGCCACATAATGGAACTCTTTCATCTCAATTAATTCCTAAGTATCCCTTTAAAGGAATATCTGAGATGAAAATAAATAGTCCTTTATTAAGAGAGCTTTCTAGATCCGATTATCTTCTTAGTGGAATCGATTGTATTAGTTTTTTTACTTATTGGGATCTTATGGTTTTCCCTGGATGGAGAGCTTGTTTGAATTCGGGTGAGAAAATATCATTAAAGATCTATAAACATAAAAATTTGGTAAGAAATCCAGATGCTGTTGATAAAATTATCGAAAAACTTCTTAATTAACAGATGATAGACCTAAGTGTCTTATCAAAGAATCGGTTTTAGGTTCTCTCCCTCTAAATAATTTAAATACCTCTAAAGGAGAGAAACTTCCACCAAGACTTAAAATTGTATCTTTGAATTTTTTACCTATGACTTTTATATTTTGATTATTTTCTAAATCAGCCTCTTCAAACATAGAAAAAGCATCGGCGCTTAAAACCTCTGCCCATTTATAAGAATAATATCCAGCGGAATAACCTCCTGCAAATATGTGGCTAAAGCAACAAAGGAACTTATCTTCTCGAATAGGCTCGATTACCGTTGTATTTCTGGCAATTTCTTTTCTTATCTCATCAGAATTTTTACCCTGATTACTATTAATATTGCTATGCAATCTTATATCTGTAATTGCAAAATGTAGTTGTCTTAAAGTAGCCATTCCGCAATTAAAAGTTCTATTCTTTACTAATTTTTCGAAATTCTCATCAGATAATTTCTCCCCTGTTTTATAGTGTTTGGCAATATTTAATAAAGTGTTTTTGTGAAAACACCAGTTTTCCATAAATTGACTAGGAAGTTCAACAGCATCCCATTCTACATTATTAATACCGGCTGCTTGTGGAAGATTTACTGTGGTAAGCATATGTTGAAGACCATGACCAAATTCATGGAACAAGGTTTGAACTTCATCAAAACTCATCAAACTTGGTTTGTCTTTGGATGGCGGGGTTTGATTACAAACTAAATAAGCAACAGGTAATGTAATTCTACCAATATTGTTTCTGTTAAGGCATTCGTCCATCCAGGCACCTCCCCTCTTTGACTCGGGACGAGAGTAGGGATCCAGATAAAATGAAGCTATTTTTTTATCATCTTTATTTAGGATATTAAAAAACAAAACGTCATCATTCCATATAGGAGCTTCATTTATGGCTTCAATTACTTTGATGTCGAAGAGCTTTTCACTAAGTTTAAAAAGACCTTTTAAAACATCATTCAGAGGGAACCAGGGTCTAAGTGATTCTTGATCTAAATTAAGTTTTTCCTTTCTGAGAAGCTCCGACCAATAGCTAATGTCCCATGATTGAAGATTTTCAGAGTTAGGGAATCCATTATCTTTTGAAAACTTATTAAGTCTAACTAATTCATTTTTGGCTGTTTTAAAGGCAGGCTTTCTAATCTCCTCTAAAAGTTTTTCAACATTATTAATTTCCTTAGCCATTTTTGTTGAAAGGCTTAATTCTGCCCAGCTTTCGTAACCAAGAAGTTTAGCCTGTTTAGTCCTAAGAGATAGAATTTCTTCAATTATTTGAGAGTTATTTTTTTCTCCATGAGAGGCTCTGCTTACAAAAGCTTTATATAATTTTTCCCTGAGATTACGGTCACTGGCATATGTCATAAACGCGGTATAGGTCGGAATATCTAAACTTAATCTCCATGGCCCATTTTTTGCATCAGCTTCTCCTTCTTTATTTAAGGATTTGTGAGCTGATATTGACATTAGTTCTAAAACCCTTTCTGGGACTCCATCTATTTGAGATTTATCATTTAGGATTAATGACCAAGAATTAGTAGCATCTAAAACATTATTGCTGAATTTTGTAGAAAGTTTTCCAAGCTTTTCAGAAATAACATTGAATTCTTTCTGGGTATCTGTATTTAATGAAATACCTCTATGTTCCATTTCGAGAATTTCTTTTTCTAGAATTCTATTTTTGATTTCATCAAAATCATTTGTTTTTTTAAGCTTTAAAAGAGCACTATAAATAATTTTACTTTGTCCAAACTTATTACTTAGATTAATAATTTCAGGTAGAAACTTTGAGTAAATTTCTCTTAAGCTTTCAGAATTTTTTACTCCATTAAGATGACTTATAACTCCCCAACTCCACCTTAGAATCTCATTGACTTCATTTAAAGGATTAATTACTTTGTCCCATTCTAGATTTTCTTGTTCTAAGTAATTAGATAAAAATTTTTCAATTTTTTTGAAATCTAGATTTATCTTTTCTATTACGCCTGGAAATTCTTGATTAATTCTATCGGAAGAAAATTTGTTAAATTCTGGTAATTCTCCGTAATTAAAAATTGAAGTTTCCATTTTATCAAAGATTAAATTGACTAATGTTTGAGATTAACCCAATTAATTTAGCTAAAGTTAGTTGTTGACTGAGAGCATTTGTTGAAGATTCATATAAATTTATAGCAATTTTTGGCCAAAAACCTATTACTAAAGTAGGCAATAATAAACTGAACCCGATTGTCAATTCTCTACCATTCATTTCTTTTACGGTAGCTAGCGCAGGAATTCTAGGTCCGAAAAATACTCTTCTACACATCGAAAGAAGATATATGGGCGTTAGGACAAGACCAATTGCCGCTATAAGAATTGTGATTGATCTAAAAAGAGAGCTAAAACCCTCTTGACTTGTGATCCCTAAAAATACGGTGATTTCGCTTATAAATCCACTCATTCCTGGTAAGGCCAGAGACGCTAGTGAGCTCGCCAAGAAAAAAGCAAATGTTATGGGTAAGACCTTTGCTAAGCCACCCATGTTTGGAATTGACAGAGTATTTGTTCTCTCATAGAAGGAGCCTGTGACGAAGAACATTGCCGCCGCTATGAGTCCGTGACTTATCATTTGTAGCATTGCTCCGCTTATACCTAACGCATCAACTGCTCCAATACCCAGAAGAACAAAACCCATATGACTTACTGAACTACATGCGATTCTTCTTTTCACGTTATCTTGAGCAAATGCATTTAAGGCCCCATATATTATATTGATAATTCCAAGAATAATTAAAGCAGGTGCAAGTTGTAGATGCACTTCGGGTAATATTTGTACATTAAATCTTAAAAGAGCATATCCCCCCATCTTTAAAAGGATTCCCGCTAGTAACATTGATACTGGAGCATTAGCTTCCCCATGAGCATCAGGTAACCAAGTATGCAATGGGAAGATAGGAAGTTTAACACCAAAACCTATTAGAAATCCTAGATAAGATAATAATGCGAGACTACCTTTTACCTGTTTATTTGTTATTTCGGTAAGATTTAGGGTAAATGTATCACCACTCAATGCAAGTGCAAGTCCGCTTATAAGTATTAGTAATGATGCTAATGCTGTATAAAGAATAAATTTTGTAGCTGCATATAATTTTTTCTTGCCTCCCCAAATAGCAATAAGAAGATAAACAGGAACCAATTCTAATTCCCAAGCTAAGAAAAATAATAAGAAATCTTGAGAAAGGAAAACTAGTGCTTGAGCTGAGGCCTGAATTAGTAAAAGAGCAAAATATAAATTAGATTTTTTCTTTATTTTCCAACTAGCTGCAGCTGATAAAAAGGTAATTAATCCGCTCAAAGCTACTAGTGGCGCAGATAGTCCATCTATGCCAAGAGACCATTCTAGGCCTATTGAGGGTAGCCAAGTTAATCTTTCAATAAGTTGTAATGAGCTATTTGTTGTATCAAATTTTTGGAAAAGTACTCCAACTATGAGAAGAAAATCTATAAATAAAAAACTTAATGAGATATTTCTTGGGAGTGTATTATCTTCTCCTTCCTTAGAACTTAAGAAAGGCATTATTAATGCCCCAATTAAGGGTAATAAAACAATAGATGATAGCAAAGGAAAAGATTCTAAATTCATAGAATAATGAATAATTTTTTTATTCTAGTTGAAGTTGTTCTAGCTTGAGACTATAACATTAAAAATGCCTAAGTAAAACTACTTACCAGAGATATCCCTGAATTGGCTGCCTGTTGTTTGGACGTTCAAATATGGTGCTCTACTTGCCACGCCTGAGTTTTCCCAAGCTTTTACCATGGCTTGACTGACTTCTCTACCCTTGTCCTTTTTACACAAAGCTAATATACTTGGCCCTGCTCCACTAATTGCACAGCCCAAAGCGCCAGCTTGTAGTGCGGCATCTTTAACTTCCAATCCACCTTTAATAAGCTTCCATCGGTATGGTTCATGTAATTTGTCAAACATGCCCTCTTTTATTAATTCATCATTACCTGTTTTTAAGCCGTTTAGTAATAAAGTAAGTGCCCCCATATTTGTTACAGCATCAGAAATAGGTACATTCTTCGGCATTACTCTCCTTGCTTCACTTGTACTTAAACGTATAGCAGGTATTGCAACTACAGTTTTAATTGAATCATGCCAGTCACATCTAATAATTCTCCATCTCTGAGAAGATGACCTGGCAGTTAAACATAGCCCCCCCAAAAGAGAAGGAACTACATTATCAGGATGACCTTCAATATCAATCGCAAGTTCTAAAAGTTTTTCTTTAGGTAAAGGGGAGTTCATAATCGCATTTGCTCCGATTAGTCCTGCAACTATTGCTGTTGCACTACTCCCTAGTCCGCGAGCAGGGGGGACTGCTAATTTCACTCTAGCTTCAAGGGCGAAAGGTTTGATATTGGCACTTTCCCATACTTTCTGCGCAGCCCTAAAAACTAAATTTTCTGGGCCTCCTCTTAAGTGATTACCATCAGTACTCTCCATTATCAAATCAAATCGATCTCTGCCTCCATCTATTCTTGTAAAGATAAATTCGTTATATAAATCTAATGCTGCACCTAGACAGTCGAATCCAGGACCTAAATTAGCAGTTGTAGAAGGAACTGTTACTATAATTTTTTTTCCTACTTCTGGAGAAGACATATGAAAATTATTCTTTTTGTGAAAGCATTTTTGCTCTGCAGGCTGCGCTAAATAATCCAAACTCTTCATCTAAGATTACATTCACAGGTATATTTTTAAGAATATCTTTTAATCTTCCTTTATCTGAAAATTGTTTCATAAATAAACCTGATTTAAAGTTTATGAAATGTTTTGGAGCGGTTCCTCCAGAAATCCATAACCCTCCATAACATAATTCTTGAAGAGCAACGTCACCCAATAATGAGGCGTAAGCATCTAACCATATTCTTTCCACTTCAATCATCATCTTATCCCCTAGATTAGAAAGATTACAAATTTCTTGAGGAAGTTCTTTTCTTAAATTATCAGAAGTTTTTAATTCTTTTAAGTATTTTTGTAGAGGATGGTTTTTGGCATCAGGTTTGCTAAGTCTCCACTCAGCTATTCTTGATAACCCAGTCCCACTTATGATTCTTTCACAAGATATTCTTTCAACTTTTAAAGAATATTTGAGCCAATTCTTTAATTCCCATTCTAAATCTGACTTTGGCGAGTATTCAACATGACCACCTTCGCTAGCTAAAACTTTTACTTTATTTCCAGATATTATGCCTTTTGCAATGCCTAGACCAGTTCCTGCTCCAACGATTGCATGTAAATCTTTATTGACGCCTACTGACCGGTCTCCATTTTGAATAGCAGAATATTGACTTTTTTTCAAAAAAGGTATTCCATAAATTTGCACTGCAAAATCGTTTACTAGCTCGCAATTTTTAAATTTAAATTTCTTTTTTAATTCATCGCCAGAAATATTCCACGATAAATTAATTATTTCCGCATTATTATTAGATATGGGACCTGCTACCGCGAAACAAGCAGAAAAAGGATGATTAATGTTTTTGCATTCATTTTTTAAGAAATCTTCTAAAATTGTGTCAATTGAATCCCATTCAGAAGATAAATATTTTTTTTTTAAAATTAAAATTGGAGTACAAGTATTAACTTCCTTTTTGAAAATTCCTAAAAGAACTTTTGTACCTCCTAGATCACAAGCAAGAAAATTCATCTGTGAAAATTATTCTGTTCTTCCTTTTTTTTCTATTAAATTATTCATTAATTTATAGAGATCATCTAACTTGAAAATTCCTAAATTTTTTCCATCTAAGGCTCTTAAAGCAACTGAATCAAATTGTTCTTCTTTATCGCCAATAACTGCAATTAACGGAATTCTTCCAATAGTTGCTTCTCTTATCTTATAGCCTATTTTTTCATTTCTAATATCAACTTTCGAACGATATCCCTTAGAATTTATTAATTGATTAAATTTCAAACATTTTTCAATATTCCTATCGGTAATGCTCAACAAAATTATTTGATAAGGTGCAAGCCAGATTGGGAATTTGGCTTCATATTGTTCTATTAAGATTCCAATAAATCTTTCAAAAGATCCCAAAATTGCCCTGTGGAGCATTACTGGATTTCTTTTTTCGTTATTCAAATCTATATAGGTTGCATCCAATCTTATAGGCATTGAGAAATCAACTTGAATTGTTCCACATTGCCAAACTCTATCAAGACAATCTTTTAAAGAGAATTCTATTTTTGGACCATAAAAAGCCCCTTCTCCAGGCTGTAATACCCATTTAAGACTTTTATTATCAAGAGCCTTCATAAGTGCCTCTTCTGATTTATCCCAAATATTTTCACTCCCCACCCTTTTCTCAGGACGGGTTGATAATTTGATAATAATTTCATCAAAACCAAAAGTTTTATAAACCTCGAAAACAAGATCAATGAAAGTAGACACTTCAGCTTGTATTTGTTCTTCTGTACAGAAAATGTGTGCGTCGTCCTGAGTAAAATTTCTAACTCTCATTAAACCGTGCAATGCACCAGAGGGTTCATTTCTATGACAAGAACCAAATTCAGCAAGGCGAATAGGTAAATCTTTATAACTTTTTAAACCTTGATTAAATACTTGAATATGGCAAGGACAATTCATTGGTTTTATTGCATAAGTTCTATTTTCTGATGCCGTAGTGAACATATCTTCTCTGAATTTATCCCAATGACCTGATTTTTCCCAAAGAGATTTATCAACAGCTTGAGGGGTTTTAATTTCTAGATAATCATTTTTATTAAGTATTTCTCTTACATATTTTTCAAGAACTTGGTAGATTGTCCATCCATTTGGATGCCAAAAAATCATACCTGGAGATTCTTCTTGTATGTGAAAGAGTGAATGCTTTTTTCCAAGTTTTCTATGATCTCTTTTTTCCGCCTCTTCGATTCTTTTTAAGTAATCATTGAGTTCTTTCTCTTTAGCCCAAGCAGTTCCATATATTCTCTGTAATGATTCATTTTCACTATTACCTCTCCAATATGAACCAGATAACTTTAATAATTTAAAATGTCTAAGGTGGCATGTATTTGGAACATGAGGACCTCTGCACATATCAATATATTCTTCGTGTTTATATAAATTGATGAGACCTTCATCAGGAATTTCTTCAATTATTCTTAATTTAAAAGTTTCATCTCTTTCTTGAAAAGTTTTAATTGCTTCTTTTTTGGTAACTTGTAAAATCTCAACATCATAATTTTTTTTAATTAAGTTATTAATTCTGTTTTCTATTTTTATTAAATCCTCAGGCGTAAATCTATATTCCGAAAAAATATCATAATAAAAGCCATTATCAATTACTGGACCAATTGCCATTTTTATATTTGGATAAAGTTGTTTAACGGCATGACCAATCAAATGAGCAAAGGAATGTCTAATTATCTCTATACCGTCTTTATCACGGGATGTAATTATTACCACTTTAGAATCATTATCTATGGGAAGTGTTGCATCAAAAAGAACGTCATTTACTTTTCCCGCAATTGTTGCTTTGGCTAAGCCGGATCCAATACTCTGAGCTATTTCTTGAATAGTTACCGGCTTTTCAAATACTTTTTTAGATCCATCTGGTAATGTTATTTCTGGCATGATTTATTTCTCTATTTCAAAAAATCCTAATTCAGATTTAACTCTACTAAGGGTTTTATTTGCCACTACTTCAGCTTTCTCTTTACCTTGGATAAGTATCTTATTTAACTCATGCGGATCGTTAATCAGAACTTGATATCTTTCTTGAATAGGTTTAAGCGATTCTATTATTTGTTCTGTAAATATTTTTTTAAAGGTCCCCCATCCTGTTTGAGATAAATCGTTCTCTAATTCAGAAACTTCTTTACCACTTAATAATGAATAAATCATTAAAAGATTTCTGGATTCAGGCCTCTCGGGATTATTAAATTCCATTCCCATATAACTATCACTTTTAGCTCTTTTTATTTTTTTTGTAATTATTTCAGGAGTATCTAACAAATTAATTCTACTCCCCTCGTTAATGTCACTTTTGCTCATTTTTTTAGATCCATCATTTAAGCTCATTATCTTTGAACCTTTTTTCATAATTATTGGTTGAGGAATTTTTAATATGTTTTCTTCCTTACCAAATTTGGCATTAATTCTCTGTTGTGCAATATCTTTGGCAAGTTCTAAGTGTTGTTTTTGATCTTCCCCTACTGGAACATAATCAGCATCGTATAACAAAATATCCGCAGCCATTAAGATTGGATAATCAAATAATCCAATAGAAACATTATTTCCTTGCTGAATAGATTTTTCCTTAAATTGGATCATTCTTTCCATCCAATTTATGGGAGTCATGCAATTTAATATCCAACAAAGTTCTGAATGTGCAGATATCTGGCTTTGAACAAAAATAGAACAAATTTTAGGATTTATACCACAAGCAATATATAAAGCTGCAGTGGAAAGTGTATTTTTAGAAAGTTGTTTGGTGTCATATTCTGTAGTAATTGCATGTAAATCAACTACACAAAGGAATGTTTCATGCTTCTCTTGGAGTTCAACCCAATTGTTTATTGCTCCAAGCCAGTTACCAATATGTAAATCTCCTGTAGGTTGAACTCCAGAAAGAATCCTTTTTTTATTTGTCATCCACTTCTTCTTGTTCTTTTTTGATTTCTTCTTTGATTTCTTCTTTGTTAGGTTGAGTTTGTTCACTAGGTGTATTTTTAACTGGTCTTGCAAAAGGATCAGGAACTACTTTTTTACTTCTGTTTTCAGAAGCTGTTGCCTTATTCGGTGACGATGTGTTTTTGTTATTTCTTGCAAATTTTGTTATCGATTCCATTAAATCTTTATCTTCAATCATTTCGCTAAGTGTTCTAACTGAAAATCCTAAAACTGCGACTGTCGACTTGAGTTGAAAAGCCTCCTGTATTGATCTAACAGCTTTCATTTCATTATCACTTAATCTTATTCGAAATCCTCCTCCATCTCTATTTCCTCCAGATCTGTTCCTAAAGTTAGATCTATCATTATTACCACGGCTTCTGTAGTTCTCTTGACCATAATTATTGTCGTAATTGGAATTTGACATCTTAGAGATTCTTTTTTTTATTTAAACAGTCTATTAACTTACCACCTAGTTATGCAAGAAGTCTTAAATTGAGCTTTAAAAAATTTTATCTATAGTTGAAGAGTTATGTAATTTTTCTTTTTTCATTCACAACTTGCACTAAAGTAGAAAAATAAGGATATTAAATTATTGTGTTTGATATTAGCAAAGAAAACTTTTTTAAGAATTTAATAAAGTTCCCCAAAAAAAATATATTTATGATTCTACTTTTTTTAGGTTTTGGAGAATGGTTTTTAAGTGATTTAATAAATTTTGCAGGCGGTTCGATAGGTTTTTTTATTTTATGTTTTGGGGGATATTTTTACTTAAAAAGTGAAAAGCCAAAATTTAATGAGCCAAAGGACTTAGATGGTTGGATAAAACTTTGTAATGAAGATTTAGATTTCTTCGAGGAAATTGAATTACATAATAATTTAGAAAAACAAAATATTAATAGAAAAAAAGCTCTTGAATTAATATTAAATAGAGAGAAAAAAGAAGAGATTTATTGTATTGGGCAGAAGAATTTTGACTCGAATGCAACATTATTTAAAAATTACTTTAAAGAAGATAAGTTTAAATTAAATTTTATGGAAAGACTTCCAAAATATAATTCTTCTGAAATTGTTCCTGAAGTAATTTTAAATAGCGATGCTATTTTGTATTTTTTAAAATTACCTTTATCCGCTAATGATTTTTTGTGGTTAGAAAAACTTCCTAAAAATATGCCCATTTGGTTAGTTGCATCATTTACAAAAGGATTAAGTTTTAATAATGAAATAGAAGAAGTTAAGGCTCAGATTTCAGGAGAATATGCAAACAGAATAATTAAATTTGACAAAACTAAAAATAGCTTTGCAAATATACCTTTTTCTTTGCGTAAGTTTTTTATAAGTTCAAATAATAATATTGAAAATACTAAAAAAAGACTTTTGAAGAGATTGCATACGAATTGGCAATCTGAGATTGAGGGAATAAGAAGAATGCAGTTGAATGATTTACAGAGGAGAAATCAAATTATCGTTGCTACTTCAGTTTTCTTTTCTCCGATTCCATCAATAGATGTCTTATCAATGACTGTTTTAAATTCCTTAATGATTAAAGAAATTAAGTCTATATGGGGATGTAATTGGTCTCCAGAAATATTGGATAAAGTATCAAAACAAATAATCAAGACTGCAATTGCACAGGGAGTAATTGAATGGAGTGGTCAGACTTTAATAGGTTTAACAAAATTGCATGGCCCAAATTGGTTAGTAACTGGGGCATTCCAAGCAATAAGCGCAGCATATTTAACAAGAGTAGTATCAAGTTCATTGGCCGATTTCATGGCTTTAACAAAAGGAGTCTCAGAACCTGATTTGGAATTTATAAAAGAAAACTCCGATAAGATCGTTGAAAGAGCCTTTGAAAATGAAAAAATAAATTGGAAATCTTTGATACCAGAGTTAAATATTCCATTGACTCGACTCACCTAATAATTCCAAATTTTAGACTTACTGTAAAGAAAATTATGAAAAAAAAGTTATTGCACTTTGTATTTTCTTTTCTAATATGTGTTAGTGCAAATTCATGCAAAAGGACTTCTTTTGAAAAAGAAACTAACAAAGAAGTAATTTTGGCTAGTTTTACAGTCCTGGCAGATATTATTGAAAATGTTGCTAAAGATGAGTTTTCTGTTAAATCAATTACTAAACCAGGAGTTGAAGTTCATGGTTATCAGCCAACTCCAAGTGATCTTATAAAAGCTTCCAAAGCCGATGTTTTTATTGATAATGGATTTGGATTTGAATTATGGGCTGAGAAATTTGTTTCAAACTTACAAATTAAGAGAGTAACTATTTCAAATAGATTAGAACCAATTTTTATAAGTGAAGATTTCTATAAAGGTAAACCTAATCCTCATGCGTGGATTTCTCCTAAAAGGGGAATGATTTATGTAAATGTTATCGTTGATTCTTTATCAGAATTAAAACCATCGAAAGCAGAATCATTTAAAAATAACGGACAAATTTACAAGAATAAAATCGCTAAAATAGATAAAGATTTTTCACTTTTTATTAATAATCTTAAGAAAAATAATAGGTATCTAGTAACTTGTGAAGGGGCATTCTCTTATCTCACAAATGATTACGGATTAAAAGAAGCTTACTTATGGCCAGTTAATGCTGAAAGTCAAATTACACCGAAAAGAATGGCAAGTACAATTTCTTTGGTAAAAAATAAAAATATCCCATCGGTCTTTTGTGAAAGCACTGTAAGTAATGAATCACAAATGGTTGTTGCCAGTGAAACAGGAGCAAAGTTTGGGGGAGATCTTTTTGTTGATTCGCTTTCTCAAGATAATAAGAGTGCTAATACTTATTTAAAAATGCTTCAACATAATTTGACTCTTATTAAAAAAGGCCTCAATTAAAAATATGGATGAACTTAATTATAAAAATTATAGAATTGAGGCAGAAAATATCTGTGTTGATTATCACGGAAAAGTTGCCTTATATGATGCGAATTTAAAATTAAAGGCCGGACAAATTTGTGGATTAGTAGGAATGAATGGTGCGGGGAAAACAACTTTTTTTAATGCCTTAACTGGTTTTGTAAATATCTCAAAAGGTAAAATAAGAATAAATGGTGAGTCTTTAAGAATTGCTCAACAAGATCAGTCAATTGCATATGTTCCTCAAAGTGAAGGAATTGATAGTCAATTTCCAGTAAGTGTGTGGGATGTTGTAATGATGGGTCGATATGGGTCAATGAATATTCTGAGATCGCCAAGAGAATCAGATATTCAAGCTGTTAAGGATGCTATAGAAAGAGTTGATCTTATGGAACTTTCATCTACCCCAATTGGCAATTTATCTGGGGGGCAAAGGAAAAGAACTTTTTTAGCAAGAGCTATTGCACAACGGGCATCAATACTATTACTTGATGAACCCTTCGCGGGAGTTGATATTAGAACTGAGAAACTTATCTCAGAATTATTTATGCAATTTAAAAATGAGGGAAAAACAATTTTGCTATCTACTCATGATATGATTCATGTTCGTGAATTTTGTGATTTAGTTCTTTTAATAAATAAGACAGTTGTTGCATATGGAGAGACTTCGGAAGTATTTACCCCAGAAAATATTACAAGTACTTTTGGAGGGATGTCGCCAGATGTCTTGTTTGGACCTGAATCTTAAAATCTAGTTTTATGGATCTATGCTTTTTATCTACAAACATAACTTCTTTTGTAGCAGATCCTTTATCTCATGAATTTATGAGAAAAGCTCTATTGATGAGCTCATTAGTAGCAGCTGTTTGTGGATTTTTATCTAGTTATTTAACACTTAAAGGTTGGGCTTTAATGGGAGATGCGGTATCTCACTCTGTAATGCCTGGTGTTGTTGTGGCTTATGCTTTGGGACTTCCTTTCTCGCTTGGGGCTTTCATTTTTGGAGTGGGTTCGGTAGCTTTAATAGGCTTTGTTAAACAAAAATCCAGAGTTAAAGAAGATACCGTAATTGGCTTGGTTTTCACAGGTTTTTTTGCTCTTGGAATAGTTTTAGTTTCAAAGATTAAAAGTAATATTGATCTTCACTCAATTCTTTTTGGTAGCCCTCTAGGGATTTCTCTCTCAGATGTAAAACAGACGGTATTTATTTCTCTATTAGTGGTAATACTATTGTCAGTTTTTAGGAAAGACTTAATACTTTATTGTTTTGATCCAAGACACGCAAAAACAGTAGGAATTAATGTCTTATTTCTTCATTATTTATTACTTACATGTTTGTCTTTAGCGGCTGTAGTTGGATTACAATCTGTTGGAATAGTTCTGGTTGTTGCAATGCTGATTACTCCTGGGGCAACGGCATATTTATTAACAGATAAGTTTGATAATATGACCATCATTTCAGTAATTAGTGCCATCATTTCAAGTGTATTTGGTATTTATTTTAGCTTTTGGTTTGATCTTGAAACTGGCGGCTCAATTGTATTAGTTCAAACGTTTATATTTTTATTTGCTTTTTTATTTGCTCCAAGATACGGGATATTTAAATTTAAAAAATTATTTTCTAGTTATTAGTGAAAAATGGGAAATTACCTAAATAATAAAAGTTGGAATTGGTGGCCTTTATTTCCCCTATATCCATATGGAAAAAAGAAAACTATTCTTAGAGAAATAATTCCTAACGAAATATGGTCCTTGGAACAGATTCAGGGTTTATATTATGTTGCAGTGCCAATCAGAATGACAATAATTAAGGTTAATAATGGACTAATGCTAATTAACCCTTTACCCCCTACGAAGGAACTTGTAAAAGCATTAGAAGAATTAATTTCCATTTATGGAAAAGTAAAAACAATTGTGCTCCCTAGTGCTTCTGGATTAGAACATAAAATTGGATTACCAGCATTAGTTAGAGTTTTCAAAGATGCTGAGATTTGGTTATGTCCTGGTCAATGGAGTTTTCCTATTAATCTTCCTTTAGATTTTCTTGGAATCCCGTCGAACCGGACAAAGATACTTTTTAAAGATGGAACTCCTTATGAAGAATGTTTTAAATGGTCTTCATTAGGGCCTTTGAATTTAGGACTTGGAACATACCAGGAGGTTAGTTGTTTTCATCTCTCAACAAGGACATTACATGTTACAGACGCTATAGTTGGCATCGAATCAACGCCTCCAGAAATATTTGACTTCGATCCTACCCCTTTATTATTTCATTCGAGAGATCGAGGCGATGAACCTATTCTTGATAACGTTGAATCTAGAAAAAAAGGTTGGGCAAGAATTGTATTGTTTTCATCTTTTTTAAAACCAGGAAAATTAAATATTCCCTCTCTGAAAGAAATTATCAAATACTCTTTTAAAGAAGGTCTTCGAAATAAGAAATCACATTTTGGAATTTACCCTTTTTTATGGGATGAAGATTGGGAATCATCTTTAGTTGAAATAATGGGTGAAAATATTCCAAAAATTCAGATTGCTCCTGTTTTGCAAAATTTAATATTTCCTAGATCAAAAAAAGTACTTCTTGGATGGCTAGAAAAAATTAAAACTTATGAAAACATGGAATATTTGATATCAGCTCATTATTCTGCCCCTATTAATTTCAAAGAAGAAAATTGTCAGAATTTGATAGATGAAATTAATTCAGATAAATGGAATAAATTACCAGATGATAATAAATTCCTTATTAATTTATATAAAAAATTATTTGAATTGGGGATAATCCCAAAAAAAGTAAATGTTTAGAGATTTATTCTTCCTCAATGGACATGTCTTCATCACTTTTTAGTGTTTGTTCAAGCTCTTTCCTTTGCTCCATTTGTCTCAAGAAATATCCTGTCATCATTGCAGAAGAAAGTAAATTAGCGATATTATCTTTTGAAGATGTTATTTTTACATCAAATTGATCAGATGGCAACATCCCTAGAAGACCTTGAACATTGTGCCTTATTATTTCTTGAATATCTTCACTAGCCGATTTGGCTACTCTCTGCATAACTTCTGGAGACTGTTTTTGTAGATATTGAATCAAATCATTCTCATCATTTGGATCATTATTTTCAGTAGCTAGAAATTCAGGATTGAACATTTAGGCATCTTCAACTTATAAAAACCCTACAACACCATGAACCCTTTAACCTAAATTATTAAGACTAGGGAACCGAATAGGACCAATGTTATTTAATGGCCAATATCTAAAAATAGCCTTTCCTATTACTTTTTCATAAGGGAGGAATCCCCATATATGTGAATCCATACTGTTATTTCTGTTATCTCCCATTACCCATAGTGATTTCTCAGGAACATAATATGGACCTGTTGAATAGTTGATGTTCTTATCAGAAATATAATTATTTTGAGCAATATCATTTAAATATAAATTACCTTCTTTTACTTCTACTTTATCTCCAGGGACCCCTATTACCCTTTTGATTAACGCAATATCTGATTCATACCCAGCGTCAATTAATTGTTCTGGAACATTAAAAACAATGATTTTATTTTTTAATTTAGATAAGTTTGATTTAGAAGTGATTTTTGGAGTTAACTTTTCAACTAATATTTTGTCTTGGATTTGAAGGGTCGGGAGCATAGATCCTGAGGGAATCCACCTTGGTTCGATTACTTGCCAACGTATAATCAAAGCAATTATTATCCAAATAAAAAGATTTTTAAAATCCTTTAGTATTGAACTTTTTTTTTCAGCTGGATTTTGCATTGTTAAATTATTTATTTGTTAAGAGGAATTTCTAACGTATTTATATAAATTATGACATCACATATAGAATGCCAAAATTTCTTTAGAAGTTTACAACTTTTAGATCTTTTTACAAAAATAGGGGTTAAAAATTTAATTTTATGTCCAGGCAGTAGATCAGGTCCTTTAGCAATAGCCGCAGGAGAGTTAAATAAACGTAGAGTTTTAAATGTATTTAATTCAATAGACGAGAGATCTGCTGGGTTTCATTCACTTGGAATTTCTACTGCATCTGGAGATGTTTCATTAGTTGTTACAACATCTGGAACGGCAGTTGGTAATTTATTACCTGCAGCCATTGAGGCAGATAAATCATGTAAATCAATTGTATTTATAACTGCTGATAGACCTTTAAGGTTAAAAAATTGTGGTTCTAATCAAACAGTAAATCAAGAGGAATTTTTGAATTCAGTTTGCAGAAGTAATTTGAGTACTAATTTAAATGGAATTCATGAAAATAATGATGATGATATTTTGAAAATTGTGGAAACTGTAAAAAAACAAATACTACAATCGCCTGGACCTATTCATTTAAATATTGCATTTGAAAAACCTTTGGATATATCTTTAAAAAATAAAAAAAAGAATTTTGAGGTTTTTGAAAGGTTTTATTTAAATAAAACCTATAAATTTTTAAAAAATGACAATCAGAACAAAAATATTCAATTTTCTGAAAAATTTTTTAAAAGGATAAATTTGTCTAATCCTGGAATTATTATTGTTGGCCCATATCAGGGCTCTACTAAAGATTTGTTTTCTTTTAATAGTGCTTTAAAAAAATTGCAAGAAATTACAGGATGGCCAGTTTTTGTTGATCCTGTTTCAGGCGTTTCAGCTGAATTGAAAGGTTTAGTTGAAAATTGGGAATTAATTCTTAAAAAGAATAAAAATATTATTCAATGTGATCAGATCTTAAGGTTTGGTCCCCTTTCCTCTTCTAATTATTTGGAGGATTTTTTATTAAATTTTGAAGGGTTACAAATTCTTGTAAAAGAAAATAATATAAGAAAACTAGATCCTATAAAAAAATCTTTAGAATATGATTTTGGAATAAGTAATTTTGTTAACCAACTTTTAGGAGCATTTTTAAATCATAAAAAGAAGAGTAAACCTTTGATCAATTTGGGACAAGTTTTGATCAAAGAAGGAGCAAAAATAAAGGAAATTTTAAAAGAACAACTATTTTCAAATACTGAAATAACAGAATATAAACTTGCAAATTTTGTACCAAAAATTTGGCCAGAAAATTATCCTATTATGCTCTCAGCTAGCAGTCCTATTAGAGATTGGCTCACATTCTCTGAAAATGCGACTTTAACAAGGGAATGTTTTAGCTTCAGAGGGGCTTCAGGTATAGATGGAACTTTATCACTTGCTTTAGGTATTGCAAGAATAACTAAACCTTTACTTCTGGTAACTGGCGATTTAGCATTAATTCATGATATCAATGGTTTTCTCATTGAAAATGCAATTGAATTAAATTTAACTATCTTATTAATCAACAATAATGGTGGAAATATATTTAATAATTTATATAAAAATAATTTAGATGAAGAGGAATTAAAGAAACTTTTCATAATGCCTAAATCTATAAATTGGGAAAACCTAGCAAAAGGTTATCAAGTACCAATTAAAAATGTTTCAGATTTGAATAAATTAAGAGAAGCTTTTGAATGGAGCCTTTCTATGCAAAAATCAGTAATAATTAAAGTCGATATTAATGTTGAAAACGAAATGAAAGGAAGAAATTTAATCTTAAAAAAAATTCTCACAAGTTAATCAATTTACTTTTTCAAACTTTTTAAATCTATGAAAATTTTACCTGGAGAAACTAACTCAAATTGGACAGAATGGAAATCTTATGAAGATATCTTGTTTCATAATAGTGGAGATGGGATAGCAAGAATCGCAATTAATCGACCTGAGAAAAGAAACGCATTTCGTCCAAAAACGGTTTGTGAGATGTTAGATGCTTTCAATCTTGTTCGAAACGATGAGAAGATCGGAGTTGTACTTCTAACAGGTGCAGGCCCAGATAAAAAAGGGGTGTTTTCGTTTTGTTCAGGAGGGGATCAAAGTATTAGAGGTCAAAATGGATACGAAGATGATGAGGGTACTCAACGACTAAATGTATTGGAATTGCAAAGGTTAATAAGAACTTTACCTAAAGTGGTTATAGCTTTAGTCCCCGGTTTCGCAATAGGGGGAGGGCAAGTTTTACAGCTTGTTTGTGATCTAAGTATTGCGTCTGAAAATGCAATATTTGGACAAACAGGTCCTAGAGTTGGGAGCTTTGATGCAGGATTTGGATCAAGCTATTTAGCAAGATTGGTGGGACAAAGAAAGGCAAGGGAAATTTGGTTTTTGTGTAGAAAATATAATTCTAAAGAAGCCTTAGAAATGGGTTTGGTAAATGCGATTACAAAGATTGAAGAATTAGAAGCTGAGGGTGTAATCTGGGCAAGAGAGATTCTACGAAATAGTCCAACTGCTATTCGAATACTTAAGGCGTCATTTAATGCTGAGTGTGATGGAATAGCAGGTATTCAAGAATTATCTGGGTACACAACTCAGCTATTTTATTCGACGGATGAAGCAAAAGAGGGCAGAGATGCCTTCCTTGAGAAACGGCCACCTGATTTTTCTGATTACGGATGGACTCCTTAATAGCTTCTTACTCTTTAAAAAGCACTTTTTATAATAAATAATCTTATGAGAATTCTTCTTGCTGCTGCTGAATGCGCTCCAATGATCAAAGTTGGAGGGATGGGAGATGTAGTTGGTTCATTACCACCCTCATTGATAAAACTTGGTCATGATGTAAGAGTTATAATTCCTGGCTATAGCAAATTATGGAATCTACTAGAAGTATCAAGCGAACCAGTATTTAGAGCAAATACTATGGGAAATGATTTCTCTGTGTATGAAGCAAAACATCCAATACATAATTACGTAATCTACCTAGTTGGACATCCAACTTTTGATTCGGGCCACATATATGGAGGAGAAGATGAAGACTGGCGATTTACATTTTTTGCAAGTGCTACTGCTGAATTTTCCTGGAATTGTTGGAAGCCCCAAGTTCTACATTGCCATGATTGGCACACGGGTATGATTCCAGTATGGATGCATCAAGATCCCGAAGTAAGTACAGTTTTTACTATACATAATTTAAAATATCAAGGACCATGGAGATGGAAGCTTGAAAAAATGACCTGGTGTCCATGGTATATGCATGGAGATCATACGATGGCTGCTGCAATGTTATATGCAGATAGAGTTAATGCAGTTTCTCCAACATATGCTGATGAGATAAAAACTCATGAGTATGGAGAAAGTCTTGAGGGATTATTGAATTATATTTCTGGTAAATTAAGAGGTATCCTCAATGGGATTGATCTAAATGAATGGGATCCTGATAAAGATAAAGTGTTACCTGCACAATTCAATATTAAAAATTTAGAAAGTAGATTAGAAAATAAGATTATTCTTCAGAAAGAAATGGGACTTGAGGTCAATAGTAAAAAATATCTTTTAGGTATGGTAAGTAGGCTAGTGGACCAAAAAGGTGTTGATTTAGTTTTGCAAGTTTCCCGAAGATTACTCGCATATACAGATTCTCAAATTGCTATTTTAGGTACAGGTGATAGATCTTTAGAATCTGGATTATGGCAATTAGCATTAGATTATCCTGGAAGATTTTCAGTGTTTCTTACTTATGATGATTCTTTATCAAGGCTTATATATGGAGGATCTGATGCATTCTTAATGCCAAGCCGATTTGAACCCTGCGGTATCAGTCAATTACTTGCTATGAGATATGGATCAATTCCAATAGTAAGAAGAGTTGGAGGCTTGGTTGATACTGTTTTGCCTCATGATCCAGAAAATAATAGTGGTACAGGTTTTTGTTTTGATCGATTTGAACCGATTGACTTTTATACTGCTCTAGTAAGATCTTGGGAGGCATTTAGGCATAAAGATAGTTGGAAATCATTACAGCTCAGAGCTATGAGTCAAGAATTTAGTTGGCAGAGATCGGCATTAGAATATGAATCGATGTATAAAGATGTATGTGGGATAAAGGCGCCATCCCCGGATATTGCTGAAATTGAAAAGTTTTCTTATGGGCAATCTGCTGATCCTTCTCTTAAAACAATGTGATCTAAGTTTTAATGGATTTTTCTGTACCTGAAGTTAATAAGATTTTAGGTAATATAAAAAATTGGGATAATCTTACAAATCAATTTCAAAGTTTTAAAAATATAAGTCTAGATAGTCGTACAATATTAAACCGCGAACTTTTTATTGCTATAAAAGGTACAAATTTTGATGGACATAATTTTCTTAATGAGGTTATAAAAAAAGGAGTAAAAGCTGTTGTAATTAAAGAGGGGATGCAGAATTTATTACCTTATAAGTTCCCTTTTTGGACCGTTCCAGATACTTTAGAGGCTTTTCAGAAATTAGCATTATTTAAAAGAAGAAAATTAAATATACCTGTTGTAGGAATTACGGGATCAGTTGGTAAAACAACTACAAAAGAAATGATGGGAGAGGTTTTAAAGCAATTAGGAAAAATCAAATTAAGTCAGTTAAATTTTAATAATGAAATTGGGGTAGGCCTCACCATACTTGATTCTGACTTTAAAGATAAAACTTTAATACTTGAGATGGGGATGAGAGGCCTTGGGCAGATTGAAAATTTGTCCAAATTTTCTGAACCTGATATCGCAGTTATTACAAATATTGGAAGCTCTCATATTGGAATACTAGGCTCAAAAGAAAATATCACTTATGCAAAATGCGAAATAACTAAACATTTAAATCCAAAGGGCGTTGTAATTATTCCTGCAAACGATTTATTTTTAGAAGAAACTTTAAAAAGAAATTGGAATGGAAGAATTATTAAAGTAGATTTACTAGATAAAAATCAAAAAGCTCAGAGTTTAAATAAAACTAATTTGCAAGGATTTTATAATAGATCTAATAATTCTGTAATCATAGAAGATAAGATCTTTGAAATATCTTTTCAAGGTTTTCACAATGCATTTAATTTCTTATTTGTATATGCGGTTGCAAAAGAGTTAGGAATAAAATTCAAGGATACTAACAAATTTAATTTTGTCAGTTTAAATGGAAGGAATAAAATCCTGAAATCAAAAAAGACCACCATTTATGATGAAACCTATAACGCTTCTCCAGAATCTGTAAAAGCATGCATTAATAATTTATTAGATAATCCAAATAATCATTTTTTAATTTTTGGGAGTATGCAGGAATTAGGTAATAAAAGTCAAAAATATCATAAGGATCTTTTTGAACTCATCGATAGATCAGATATAAAAAAATGTATTTTTATCTGTGATAAAAATGATGAAATCTATTATGCAGATTATTTAAAAAAGAGTACTAAATTCTTATTCCTTAATGAGATAAATAAAGTTGGTGAAACTATAAATAAATATACAAAAATGGGAGATTTCATCCTTATTAAAGGTAGCCGTTGTTGGCACCTTGAAAAAGTTATTAAATCAATTGATTGATTTTAGGATTTATTTTTCTTCCAATTTTCAATATTTATTTGTTTGCTTCTAGCAATAGCTAAGGAATTATTTTTAGAATCTTCAGTAATTACTGAGCCTGCTCCAGTCGTTACTGAATCACCAAGATTAATAGGCGCTATTAGAACTGTGTTGGCTCCAATACTAGAGTTTTTACCAATGTTAGTTTGATATTTTTTGGCGCCATCAAAATTTGCTGTAATAGTTCCTGCTCCTATATTGGTATATTTACCAACTTTAGAATCGCCAATATAACTTAGATGATTAACCTTAACTTCCTGATCTAGTTGGCTATTTTTTATCTCAACAAAATTACCAATTTTGCTTTTAGAAGAAATTTCACAATTAGGTCTTATATGACTATAAGGACCAATTTTTACATGGTCCATTATTTTGGAATCAAAAATAGTTGAATTTATAATTTCGCAATTTTCATTAATGATCGCATCTTTTATGAAAGAATTTGGACCAATTCTACAATTATTAGAAATTCTAGAATTTCCTCTTATATGAGTATTTGCTTCGATTATTACATCTAATCCTATTATTGACTCTTCACTTATTGTGCAACTCGCTGGATTAATAAAAGTTACTCCTCCAAGCATATGTTTCCTTTTTATTAAGGTTTGAATGGTTTCTTCGCATTCTGATAATTGAACTCTATTGTTAATTCCTTGAAGTTCGCCATTATCTTCAACTTCAAAGCTATAGGAATTTTTTAGTAAGCTAATAGTGTCAGTCAGATAGATTTCTTTTTGTTTATTGTTACTTTTTAAAGTATTAATTATCTTTGATAATCTTTTCCAACTAAAGCAGTAAATTCCTGCATTCGTCAATAAATTAGAACGTTCATCTTTGTTGCAATCTTTTTCTTCGACTATCCTTTCAATTAAATTATTTTTAGTAAATACTCTTCCATAGCCATGAGGATTTTTTTTTCTAGAAGTAATTAAGGAAACATCGGCTGTTTTTGAGTCATGAAAGTTAATAAGGTCTCTCAAAGTTTCGGCTTTGATAAGTGGAACATCTCCATTTAGAACCATCAAGTTCCCTTCATGTTTTTTTACTTCCTGAGAGAGAACTTGAATAGCATGACCTGTTCCTTTTTGCGGATTTTGAACAATAAAGTGAATGTTTTTATTTTTAAGTACTGATTCTTCAACCTCCTTTGATTTGTGACCTACGATGATAAATATTTTATCTGGTTTTAACTCATTACAAGAATTGATAACTCTTTGAAGGAGAGTTTTACCCGATAATTTATGTAAGACTTTAGGCAGTAAGCTCGTCATCCTAGTACCTTTACCTGCAGCTAATATCGCAACAGTTAACATATTTATTTAGATATTTTATTTAAATTTTACTGTTTATCTTCTATTTCGTCATTCCCCATTTATCTCTCCATTTTTTTGATGTCTTGAGATTAGATAAAAATTGTTCTTGGACTCTTTTTTTAATAATATCTTTTGGATTTGAATTTAAAGTAGGATCACGATAAGGGATACTTGCTTTAGTCAATAAATGTTCCTCTTCCATCCAAGATAACTTTTTTAAATATAAATTATTTTGTAAAACTTTTTCGTCAATATTTTTTACAGCAATTGTCCCGTAACTCCATAAATTTTTAGAGACTAAATTTGGCTTATTATTAAAAATATTCAAACCAAAATCTTTTAATGTGCTTCTTATCGCAGCTGAACAAGAGTAGGTTATTAAATATCCTTGAGGATTAAGTTTTTGAGTCACTTTTGATAGAAATTCAACTGACCAAACTTGAGGACATTTTTGAGGGGAAAACCCATCTAAGTAAATTAAATCGAATTTAATATTTGCAGGAATATTTTTTATTTTTTCTCTGGCATCGCCCCATAAAATATCACAGTCAAAAAATTGATCTTTATATTTAGAATTCTTTAATAATGCTTTTAATATTTTAAAAACTTTTGGATGCCATAACTTTTGAAATGATTTATTTCCTAGAGAATATTCTAGAGGCTTTTTATCAATTTCTAAAGCATACCAATTTATCAATGAATTTTGTCTAATTACGTTATTAAATAATGAAGCTGAATTGTATCCTAGACCGAAGCAGATATCTAAGACGTTCAGAGACTTATCTTTGAATCTTTTTAAATCAGAGGGATATATGAACTTAATTTCAGTTTCTTTTAGAGCCCCTTCAAGACTATGAAAATTCTCTTGAAAAATAAGACTCCTTAGTGTAATACTCCCATCTTTAGTTAAAACCTCTTTTAATTCTGACAAGAATTCTCGGATCAATTGATTAGTTTTTCTAGATCGTCCCAAAAAGTTGGATACGAAACTCTAGAAGCCTCTGCTCTTGCAATCTTTGAGGAGCCCTTAGCTAAAAGTGATGCTATAGCAAGGCTCATTGATACACGATGATCAGTTTCACTATCAACTTCAGCAGAATGAAACTTAGACTCACCATTAATTATTAAACCATCTTCCTTTTCTAAAATATTTGCACCAAATTTTTTAAGTTGGGTTGCCATTACTTTTAATCGGTCTGTTTCTTTAACTCTTAACTCTTTTGCATCTTTAATTTCTGAAACTCCACTACAAAAACAAGCTGCTACTGCAAGTATTGGAATTTCATCTATAAGTTTTGGAAGAATATCTCCTTCTACTTTAAAAGGTTTTAAATTACTTACATATTTTATATTTATAGAACCTATGGGTTCTCCTGCAATTGTAGATTTATCTAAAATTTCATAGTTGCATCCCATTTCATTCATTACATTCAATATCCCTGTTCTCGTTGGATTTAGGCCTACATTTTTAATGATAATTTCAGATTCTGGCACTATAGATGCGGCAATCATCCAAAAAGCTGCCGAGCTAATGTCTCCTGGAATTAATATATTTTGACCTGTCAAATTAGTTCCTGATTTTATTACTATATTTCTTCCTAATTCTCCTCTTATGTTTATGTCTGCCCCAAATGCTTTAAGCATTCGTTCAGTATGATCTCTCGAGGATGCAGGCTCAATAACTGAGGTAGTTCCAGATGCATTTAACCCTGCTAATAATATTGCAGATTTAACTTGAGCACTTGCTACTGGAGTTCCAATTACACAACCCTTTAGTTTATTACCAGTAATAGAAATAGGAGCTTTTGTCCCATTTTTTCTACCGTGAATTATGCCCCCCATAAGTGATAATGGCTTGCTAACTCTTCCCATCGGTCTTTCATTAAGAGATTTGTCTCCAGTTAAGATAAAATTTCGCCCTTCTTGTCCCGCTAAAAGACCCATTAATAACCTCATTGTGGTTCCTGAATTTCCGCAATCAAGAATTTCTTCAGGTTCTTTAAAATCATCTATACCTAAACCTTTGATAGTAAAAGGTTGATTTTTTTTTATTTCAGGAATATTTACACCCAATTTCCTAAGACAATCAGCAGTTGAAAGTGGGTCATCAGAATATAAAAAACCTTTAATATTTGTTTCACCTTCTGCAATACTTCCTATTATCAAAGATCTATGCGATATTGACTTATCTCCAGGTACGTTTAGTATCCCTTGTAAACTTCCTCCACCTTTAACAGTGCGTATATGATTAGTATTCAAATTAAAAAAGTGGTTTAATTTTTACAGATTTTTTCATAAGTTCATAATATCAATAAGTTTGTTTTTTAAAAAAAATATTAAAAGTTAAGTAACTGTTTTCTATAATAATTGAAGAATGGCAACTTATTATTAATCTTTCTTATTACCATGTCGCAGATGATGTTCCAGAAACAGAGTCTGATATTGCTGTTGTTATTGATGTTTTAAGAGCAACAACAACAATTTCTTGGGCATTGAAAAACGGGGCAGATTCAATTCAAGTTTTTTCTGATTTAGAGTTACTAAAAAAAACCGCTAAAAAGTGGGATGGTAATAAAAGACTAATGCTTGCAGAAAGAGGTGGGAAAACGATTGATGGTTTTGATTTAGGTAACTCACCATTATCTGTAACGAAAGAGACAGTTCAAGGTAAAAGACTATTTATGAGTACAACGAATGGTACTAAATCACTAAAAAAAGTACAAAATGTAGAAAATTTGTTTGCAATGTCTCTTCCAAATAGAAAAGCAGTAGCTGAAAGGATAATATCCTTAAATAAGAAAAACGTTCTTATTTTAGGAAGTGGATGGGAAGGGTCTTATTCACTAGAGGATTCATTAGCCGCAGGTGCACTCGCCATATATATAAAAGAAAACTTTAACTCTGAAGTGAATATTTTGAATGATGAATTGCAAGCTTCATTAGCACTTTGGAATGTTTGGAAGAATGATATTCTAAAATGTTTAAAGACAGCAACTCACGGAAAAAGATTGACAAGTCTCGGTGATTATGAAGATGATTTTAAGTGTTGTTCTGAACTTGATTGTTTAGATATTGTTCCTACTCAAGTTGAGAGAGGTGTAATTCGTGCCTCATAATTCGCGGATTTATTTTCTAGGAGTGAAATCTTGACTGATTTTTTAGTGGCCGCTTTACAAATTACAAGTACTTCTAATGTTGAAGCGAATTTTGCTGAGGCTGAGGAACAGATTGAATTAGCCTCTAGGAGGGGTTCAGAACTGATAGGTTTGCCAGAGAATTTTGCATTCTTGGGTGAAGATAATGAAAAACTTAGAATGGCTTCTGAATTATCAATAAAGTGTACCAACTTCCTAAAAACGATGTCTCAGAGATATCAAGTTTTTCTCTTAGGAGGAGGTTATCCCGTCCCCGCTGGAGATAATCGTCATACTTTCAATAGATCAGCTCTTTTTGGCAAAGATGGACAGGTTTTAGCAAAATATGACAAAATCCATCTTTTTGATGTTGATTTACCTGATGGTAATTTATACAAAGAATCATCAACTATTTTGTCTGGGGAGGAACATCCTCCAGTTATTGATGTTCCAGGCCTTTGTAAAATAGGATTATCTATTTGTTACGATGTTAGATTCCCTGAACTTTATAGACACCTTTCCTCGAAAGGTGCTGAACTTATAATGATTCCTGCAGCATTTACAGCTTTTACTGGAAAAGACCATTGGCAAATTTTACTTCAAGCAAGAGCGATTGAAAATACAGCTTATGTAGTAGCCCCTGCTCAAACAGGTATTCACTATGGGAGAAGACAAAGTCATGGACATGCAATGGTTATAGACCCTTGGGGAACTGTTTTGTCTGATGCAGGAAAAACACAAGGAGCAGCAATAGCCCCTGCAGATAAAGAGAGGGTCCAAAAGATAAGAGAGCAGATGCCAAGTTTAAAACATAGAAAAACTAAGATGTTTGCAAAATAATGCCAAAGTTTTTTTTTAATAAACTTTTTAGCTGCTTATCATTATTCTTACTTTTAAATTCAAGTATTTTCCCAACAAAAGCATCTAGTGCACTAGCTGCTTGGATTTTAAATTCAAATGGGGTTTTAGAATTAAGAACTAAATCAAATTCAAAATTAAAGGCCTACTTTCAAAAAGGAGGAAGTGTTTTTGGGGATAGATTTTGGATAGATTTTCCTGGGGAACTAAAAACTCCAAGAACAATAGAGGGAAATGGTCTTATAAAAGAAATTAGATTAGGTAAACCAAATAAAGGTAAAACCAGATTAGTCTTCGAATTTACGGAAAATAATAATTTGAAACCGCTTAATTGGAGGTTAGTTGCAATTGATAAAAATAGATGGAAAATTAAATTATTTTCTTTACCTAAAAATTCTTTCCAGACAATAGGTGAAGGTCTTGTCAGTAAATCATATAACAATCCCAAGGCTAATCAAAAGCCAATTAACTCAAGGAGAGGAAATTATAAGTTTATACAATTACCGGATATCAAGCGTAATAAGTTTTATGTTGTGATTGACCCTGGTCATGGGGGTCCAGATCTAGGAGCAATCGGGATAGGAGGGCTAAGAGAAGCAGATGTGGTACTTGATGTTTCTAAACGAGTAAAAAAATTATTATCTGATAAAGGGGTGACGGTTAGATTAACTAGAAATAACGAAATTGATTTAGATTTACCTCCAAGAGTCTCAATAGCTAACCGAACTGATGCTGATATTTTTGTAAGTATTCATGCGAATGCTTCAAGAGGTAAAAGAAGAGATATTAACGGGTTAGAAACTTTTTATTACACCGGATGGAGAGGACGACTATTGGCAAAAAAAATTCAAAAACAAATACTTAAAGTTTCTCCTGGAAGTCCAGATAGAGGCGTGAGACAAGGTAGATATTTCGTTATTAAAAATACCAGAATGCCAGCTGTACTTGTAGAAATAGGTTTTTTAACAGGAAGGTTAGATGCTAGAAGGCTAGAAAAATCTATCCATCGTGAAAGAATAGCTTATGCAATCACAAAGGGTATTCTTGAATACCTTTCTAGGACAGAGTGAAACTTAAAATAGGAATATTTGATAGTGGTATAGGGGGATTTACGATTCTTAGTGCCTTAATGAAAACCCGTGAGGATATTGAGGTTTTTTATTTGGCAGATACAAAGAGAGTTCCTTATGGAAATAAAAATATTGAACAAATAAGATTTATCGCAAAGGATATTTGTAATTGGTTTAAAGATAAAAATTTGGATGTATTACTAATAGCCTGTAATACTACAAATGCTTGTGCCTTAGATATTTTAGAAAATAACTTACAAATTCCTTGTTTTGATCTAATTAATTCAGTTTCAGAAATAGTAACTAAAAAATATATTGGTGTTTTGGCAACTCCTGCAACTATTAAAACATCATATTATAAAAAAATAATTGAATCAAAGAGAGAAAATGTACAAGTATTCCAACAAGCATGTCCTGAATTTGTTCCAGAAATAGAAAAAACAAACCTAGACTTAAATAAATTAAATTATCTATCGGATTTATATATTAATCCTCTATTAAAAGAAAATATTGAAGAAATAATACTGGGATGTAGTCATTATCCTTTGATTTATAACGTTTTAAAAAGTAAAGTGCATTCAAATATAAGGATTATTGATCCCTCAGCGGCTTTAGTAAATAACTTTAATAATTCATTTTTAATTCCAAAAAATTATAGTTATGAGAGTACTTCCAGCGATAATATTAAATTTTTTGTCACCCAAAATAGTGAAGATTTTTCTAAAAAAGTAAAATATTGGTTGGAAATTAATAAAGAAATTAAGTTGGTTAACCTCCGAAGCAATGATTGATTCTTTAATATATGTAGGAGGCCAATTATGAATACAGTAACAGAACTTCTACAACCAGTTGAAAATGATCTTGATGATCTTATTAATGAACTGAAAAATTTAATAGGTGCTGGTCATCCAATTCTTCAAGCAGCCGCTGAACACTTATTTAGTGCCGGAGGAAAAAGGTTAAGACCTGGGATAGTTTTATTGATTTCAAAAGCTATTTCTCAGGACTTTACTTTGACAACCAAACATAAAAGACTTGCAGAGATTACTGAAATGATTCATACAGCATCATTAGTTCATGACGATGTTGTAGATGAAGCATCCACAAGAAGAGGTGTTGATACTGTTCATAGCAGGTTTAATACGAGAGTTGCTGTACTAGCTGGGGATTTTTTATTTGCTCAAGCTAGTTGGCATTTGGCAAACTTAGATAATGTAAAAGTAGTTAAACTTCTTAGTAGGGTAATAATGGATTTAGCAGAAGGTGAAATAAAGCAAAATCTAAATAGATTCGATTCGGCACAAACTTTTTCTAAATATATAAATAAAAGCTATTGTAAAACAGCTTCTCTGATTGCAAATAGTACAAAGGCAGCTGGAGTTCTATGTAATTTAGAAGATGACAAATTGAATCACTTATACGAATTTGGAAAGAATATCGGATTGGCTTTTCAGGTTGTCGATGATATCCTTGATTTCACTGGTAACGATAAACAATTAGGTAAACCAGCTGTAAGCGATCTCGCAAGTGGTTATCTAACTGCTCCTGTTTTATATGCTCTAGAAGAAAATGAAAATTTGTCTGTTCTGATAAATAGAGAACTTGTAGAAAAGGAAGATTTGAATAATGCTTTGAATATTGTTATGAACTCGCAAGCAATAAAACGTTCTAGAAAATTAGCTGAAGATTTTGCTCTCCACTCAAAAGAAGCATTGTTATGGCTTCCTGACTCAGAATATAAGAGGGCTTTGTTATCTTTACCCGAATTTGTGCTCAGTCGTCTTTACTAGATTTATCAAAAAATAAATTTTTGTAGTTAAAAATACATTATGATTTTTTGAAAATTATAATTAACTTGAATAAATAAATTTTGACTAGATTCATCTAATGACATTAGATAAGAAACATTCAATCAACAATATTCTTGAAGAAAATAGACTCTTCCCCCCTTCAAAAGAATTCTCAGATAAATCAAATATAAAAAGTTTTGAGGAATTACAAAGTTTAAAAAAACAATCTTTAGAGAACCCAACAAAATTCTGGGAATCTTTTGCAAATTCGGAAATTGATTGGTTCGAACCATTTCAGACTGTTTTAGACCGAGAAAATGCGCCCTTTTTTAAATGGTTTAAGGAAGGTAAGTTGAATATCACTTATAACTGCTTAGATAGACATATCAAAAACGGAATTGGGAATAAAACAGCGCTTGTATGGGAAGGCGAGCCAGGAGATAACAAGAAATATACGTATCAAGAACTTCTCAAAGAAGTATGCAAAGCTTCAAATGCTTTGAAATCTTTGGGAATAAAAAAGGGTGATTTGGTCTGTATTTATATGCCAATGATTCCTGAGGCGATGGTTGCCATGCTCGCTTGCGCGAGAATTGGAGCTCCTCATTCCGTAGTTTTTGGAGGCTTCTCCTCTGAGTCGTTAAAAGATAGGTTAATTGATGGAAATGCCAGATTTGTTATAACGGCAGATGGTGGTTTTAGAAAAGATAAGGTAATTGAGCTTAAGAAAGCTGTTGATGCGGCAATTGAAAGTGGGGCAAATAAGATTGTTGAAAAAGTTATTGTTGTTCAAAGAACTAAAAAAGATATCTCGATGGTAAACAATAGGGATTTTTGGTGGCACGAATTATTAAAAGATCAAAAAGATTGGTGTGAACCTGAAATTATGAATAGCGAAGATAGATTGTTTGTCTTATATACTTCAGGATCCACTGGTAAACCAAAGGGTGTTGTTCATACAACTGCTGGTTATAATCTCTGGTCTCACCTTACATTCAAGTGGATTTTTGATATAAAAGATGATGATGTCTATTGGTGTACAGCAGATGTTGGGTGGATTACTGGACATAGTTATATAGTATATGGACCTTTATCCAATGGAGCAACAACTCTTATGTTTGAAGGTGTTCCAAGGGCATCTAACTTAGGGGCTTTTTGGGAAATTATTCAAAAATACAAAGTTACTATTTTCTATACAGCGCCAACAGCGATAAGATCATTTATGAAATCTGGACGTGAAATCCCTGACCAATACGATTTAAGATCTTTGAGACTTTTGGGGACAGTTGGCGAGCCAATTAATCCTGAAGCATGGATGTGGTATCGAGAGGTAATAGGTGATAATAAGTGTCCAATAGTAGATACATGGTGGCAAACTGAAACTGGTGGTGTGATGATAAGCCCGTTACCAGGAGCCGTTGCTACAAAGCCAGGTTCCGCAACATTCTCTTTGCCTGGAATCGAGGTTGAAGTTGTAGATAAAAATGGAGAAAAGGTGGTGGAAAATGAGGGTGGATATTTGGTTGTTAAAAAACCTTGGCCTGGAATGATGCGTACAATTCATGAAAACTCTCAAAGATATTTAGAAAGTTATTGGGAATATATTTCTTTTAAAGGTGAAAAAAATGTTTATTTCGCTGGTGATGGGGCTCGGATTGATAATGATGGATATATTTGGATTATGGGAAGAGTTGATGATGTTATAAGTGTTTCCGGGCATCGTTTGGGAACTATGGAGATAGAGTCCGCATTAGTAAGTCATAAATCAGTTGCGGAAGCTGCTGTTGTCGGAAGAAAAGATGATTTAAAAGGTGAGGCTATTGTTGCATTTGTATCTTTAGAAAAAGATATAAATAGTTTTCCAGAAATAGTTGAGGAGTTAAAGAAACATGTAGTTAATGAAATTGGAATTATTGCTAAACCAGAAAAAATAATAATTTCAGATTCTCTTCCAAAAACGCGTAGTGGAAAAATAATGAGAAGAATTTTGAGATCCTTGGCAGAAGGCGAAAAAATAAGTGGAGATATTAGTACTCTTGAAGATAGTTCTGTTTTAGAAAAATTAAAGGAAATATCTTAAATTGATTTATCAATCAAATTAGATATTTGTTTGATTGTATTTCTTTTAAAATCATCGTCAGCCCAATCACCTAAGAAATTTTCTCTTAGTCCTGCGCTAGCAATAATAGTATGAGTTCCCTTAAGCTTTATTCCTTTGGAGTTATCTTCTTTTCTTGCTCTAAGACAAGAAAGTAATTTATCTGTTTGATCTAATTCATCTGAGTTGAATTTTATTAGAAAATTATTTTTTTGATTATAAGTTCTTTTGATTATTCCAAAAGTTCTTTCTGGGCTTGGGCTGAATTCACTATTGAATTCTAATTTTTGAGAAATCTTTTTTAAAAATGGTATAGATCTGTTAGCACTAAAGTTATTAAAACTTATTGATATAAATTTCTCGCAATTCCTACCTCCATCTGGAGAAATTAAGTGAAGTTTGCAACCAAGGCTATGTCCAATTCTTATTGAAGGAATTGATGTTCCGATTCTCTTTGATAAGGATCGTTGACAATTTTTAAAATCTTTCCAGGCTTTCATTGCCAGTTCTTGATGGTCAAATTGAGGAGTGTATTTGTATGCATGTACTGCATAGTTTTTATCTATTAAGCTTTTTATAAATCTTTTGTAAGTTAAATCTGGTTTAGATGCTAAATAACTGCCTCCAATAAATTCTATAATTTTTTTGGGATTTGAAGGCCAATAACAGTAATTATTAAATTGATATTTTGTAAAAGTCATTTAATATTCTAAATTCAAACTATTAGGTTGATTTCTAACAAGATTTAGTTTTTTTTCGTAATTTGGTTAATTATCATTAATTTAAAAGAAAATAATATCAAATGCGTCAAAATACAATAGATGCTTTTTTGATAATTGGAACTACCAAACAAAAAAAAGATAAATCAATTGGATTTTCTTAATAATGAAATTAAAAATAATGATAATGAGAAACCCAATTTTTTAAATAAATCAATCTCAAGCTCCAAAAATAATAATAAAAATCAATCAATAGAAAATATTTTAATTCTTGATACTGAGACGACTGGCTTAGATGAAAATAAAGATGAAATTATTGAGGTAGGTTGCATTTTATTTAATGTAAATACTAAATCTGTTCTCTCGCAGGTTTCGTTCTTATTCCCAGTAAGTTCAAATGAAGCTGAACACGTTAATGGGATTTCTGCAGAAGTTACTAATATTAAACAACCTTGGGAGGACGGCTTAAATTTCTTTTTAAAACTTGTGGATTGTTCAGATTTAATAGTTGCTCATAATGTTGAATTTGATAAAAAATGGTTTGGAAAGGGCAGATTGCCCAAGCTCGAAAAAAAATGGATTTGTAGTTTAGAGGATATTAATTGGTCATTTCAAAAAAACTTAAAAAATAGACCATCAGTTACTGATCTTGCACTTTCTTTTTCAATACCAGTTTGGAGCTTACATCGGGCCTTATCAGATTGCTTTTATATTTCGGAGGTTTTCAAAAAATGTGAGAATTTAGAAGAACTTCTTTGTAAAGCGACTGAGCCAAGATTTTTATATAAAGCATTAGTGAGTTATGAAGAGAGATCATTAGCAAAGAAGGCAGGATTCCTCTGGAATAATCCTAAGCAAGGTGCTTGGGCTAAAAAATTAACAGTCGAAGAAGCAAATAGTCTTGATTTTAAAGTGCAAATATTGGATTAATATTTCAGCTCTTTAAAATTGAAAAACCTTTAGTGCATTTTACAGGGCATCCATTTTTTACCCATTTTATGCGCACCTATACATCCATATTCTGATGAAGCTTTTTCGGCATCCTCTTTTGTTTTAAAAAGGCCTGCATCATTAATATTTGAAGTCTTCTTTGAAGGAATGTGATGCTCATGGCCATGTGATTTAGGAGAATATTCCCATAATCCCATAGTTGTTATTCCAGCAGAAATTATTCCCATGCCAACTACGGATAAATTTACTATTCCCATAGCAACAGCACCAAAAGAAAAAACACCCATTGGGACTACCCCAATACTAATAACGCCCATTGGGACAATTCCAATAGAAACGATACCTAAGGGAGCAATGCCGAAGGCAAATTTTTTTGGTTTTGTTCCACAATGCTGACTCTCTTTATTAGTTGTTATTCCCAATATTTTGTATGAATGTTAGATTAAATTATGACATAAAGAAATTCAGCAAAATTTAATTTCTATTTAAATTAAAAAATTTTGAATTATTATTTAGAACTTTGAATAACTTTAAAAATCTTAGAGGAACAGTAGATCTTTTACCTGATCAATTAATAAAGTGGCAAAATGTCGAGAAAATAATAATACAACAACTTTTTAGGTCTTCTGTAAAGGAAATTAGGACTCCAATACTAGAAATGACTGAATTATTTATGCGTGGTATTGGTGAAGGAACCGATGTTGTTAGCAAAGAGATGTATACATTTTTAGATAGAGGTGAAAGGTCCTGTACATTAAGACCAGAGGGTACTGCTTCAGTCGCAAGAGCATTAATACAACATGGAATATCAACTAGACCTTCTCAGAAACTTTGGTACATGGGACCAATGTTTAGATATGAGAGACCTCAAGCAGGGAGGCAAAGACAATTTCATCAGTTAGGAGTTGAATTTATCGGTTATGAATCTGTAAATAGTGATATTGAAATTATTACTTTGGCTTGGGATATTTTGCAGAAATTAGGAATTAAAGAACTTAATCTTGAAATTAATACCTTAGGGGATCATATTGATAGGTCAAATTTTCAAAAGGCATTTTTAAAATGGTTAGAGGTTAATAAAAACTCTTTAGATTTAGATTCTCAAAGGAGAATAGATAAGAATCCTTTGAGAATTTTAGATACTAAGAATGTTCAAACAAAACAAATTCTTAAAGGTGCTCCCAGATTATTTGACTTTTTGTCTGAAAAAAGTCTCGAGAGATATTTAATTATTAAAGAAAAATTAAAGCTTCTTAAAATACCGTTTATCGAAAATTTCAATTTAGTAAGAGGTTTAGACTATTACACACATACTGCATTTGAAATTACCACCGGAACATTAGGTTCACAAGCTACAGTATGCGGAGGAGGAAGATATGATAGTTTGATTAGTCAAATGGGCGGGGCAGAAACTCCAGCAATTGGATTTGCAATTGGATTAGAAAGACTAATAATATTATGTGGTAGCGAGCTTGAAGAAACTAGAGAAACAGATATTTATATTGTGAATAAAGGTATTCATGCTGAAATATTGGCAATGGAATTATCCAGAAAGCTAAGAAATTATGATTTAGTAGTCGAATTAGATCTTAGTGGAGCATCATTTTCAAAGCAATTTAAAAAAGCTAATAAATTAAAATCAAAAAGTATTATTGTAATTGGAGATGATGAAGCAGTAAAAAATGAATTTGTTATTAGGCTTTTTAATAATGATAATTCAGTAAATAAAGAAGAAACTATATCAATTGAAGATAATATGAAATTAGAGAAGTGGATAAAAAGTAATTTAATTTTAGATAAAAACCTTTAGAGTAATGAAAATCATTTTATTAGTCTTTTTTTTTATTATGTTCTCATTTATATTTTTGAAATTTTATAAATATAAAAAAGCTTTTAAAAAAGATAAAAGTATTAAATTTAATAAAAGTAATCTGTACAACTGGATGAATTTGACAAAAAAAGAAAGATTTGATTTATCAAAAAAAGAATCTAATTCATACTTAAAAAAAAGGAAAACTTTATTAGAAGAAATTAGAAAAGAATATAAAATTATTTCTAAAAATGATTAAAAAAAGTTTATAAGTTTTTAATATTCGTGGAAATTTACTGGACTTCTAATAAAGCTATTAATGGATTAAGACATTTTGTTTTAGTAAATAAAATTAATGAGCAAAATCAAATTAATTTTTTGATGGTTTCTGTTGTTGATGTAGAAATAAGTTTAAAAATCTCAAATGAGGAATTGTTAAATAGTGGGAATTGGAGTGAAGGATGGTTAAATCTTCCTAAAAGTAAAGCGATTACTAAAGATTATTCAGATTACAAATTAAGTAATAATTCAAAAGAAGACATTGAAAAAATCTTTGTTAAAAATGATTCTTTATTCGATATAACTTAATTTGAGATAAAAAATAAAGTCAAAAATATCCATAAAAACTGTATTCTTAACAATCAAATAATTATTTTAAACTTTTCTCCCCTTTCAAAGTAATAAAATAAACGTTATCAAGGATTAATAATATTTAATAAGTCAATGTTAGAAAATATATGGCACCCATCTTATTCTGCTGCTGAGTATTTAGGCATAACTGAAATTAAACTTTCCCATCTAAGGGAGAATGGCTATTTTAAACCTGGAATACATTGGAAAAGCTCTCCTCTTGGACAAAAAAAACCCTGGAATCCAGAGGTTCTTTACAATTCAATATTATGTAGAAAAATAATGGATGAATTTTATTCTGAAGAAAAAAATGACCAATATGCAGCTTAATTTTTTAATCATTTAAAACCTGTTAAGAATTAAAAATTAATTCTAAGTAAGCCATTATTTTACTAAATTTTCATCCTCACAATCAATTAAAGTGCTTTGAAGTATTGGATATAGGTTGAGCATATTTATATATTGATCTGATTTGCGATAAGACTTGGCAGCTTTTTTGTAATGCCCTTGTGATTTCATTTCTAGTGAAATTTTTCTAGATGTTCTTTGGGAAGTTGTCATAAGTATCGTTACCTTATCCCTTTTTTAGTAATTGTTAGATCATGGGTCAATAATGTATTTGTTTTTATTACACAAAAAATTGCTTATGTCAGCAAAAAAAGATTTATAAAAATTTGAATTTCTTTGAAAATGCAATAAAAACTTGGCTTAATTAATTAATTTTTCGATTAAAACTATGTTCTTTGCGCATGAAAATCCTAATTAAATTTAGCTTCCCTGTAAGTCCCTAGAATTAATAACCTTTACAATTTTGTTATTAATTCATCCGTTTGATGAAATATAAAGTATTCTCAAAACGTTTAAGCTAATCAATTCCTAAATGCAAACCTATGGTAATCCAGACACCACCTATGGATGGTGGGCTGGTAATTCAGGTGTAGCTAATCGCTCAGGAAAATTTATCGCTGCTCATGTCGCTCATGCAGGGTTAATTGTTTTTTGGGCCGGTGCTTTCACTCTTTTCGAACTATCAAGATTTGACCCCAGTGTCCCAATGGGTCAACAACCTCTTATTGCACTTCCTCACTTGGCTACCCTTGGAATAGGGTTTGATGCTGATGGAGTTCTAATGGGAGATACCAAACCTGTACTAGCTATAGCTATTGTTCACTTGGTTTCCTCTATGGTACTTGCAGCTGGTGGATTACTTCACTCGCTACTTCTTCCAGGAAATCTTGAAGAATCAGAAGTCGCAAAGGCAAGGAAATTCAATATTGAATGGGATAATCCAGATAAATTAACTTTCATTCTTGGACATCATTTAATTATTCTTGGATTCGCTGTAATTCTTCTTGTTGAATGGGCAAGAGTTCATGGAGTCTACGATCCAGCTATTGGTGCCGTGAGACAAGTTGAGTATGATCTAAACCTTGCTGAGATTTGGAATCATCAAACAGATTTTCTACTAATAGATGATTTAGAGGATGTTATGGGAGGTCATGCTTTCCTTGCATTTGTCTTGATTACAGGTGGTGCTTGGCACATTGCTACAAAGCAAGTTGGTGAATATACCAAATTTAAAGGTAAAGGTCTTCTATCTGCAGAAGCAGTTCTTTCATGGTCTTTAGCAGGTATTGGTTGGATGGCAATTATTGCTGCCTTCTGGAGCGCATCAAATACAACAGTTTATCCTGTTGAGTTTTTTGGTGAACCACTTGAATTGAAATTTAGTATTTCTCCATATTGGATTGATACTGTTGACCTTCCTGATGGTGTTTATACATCAAGGGCATGGTTAGCAAATGTACATTACTACTTTGGTTTCTTCTTTATTCAAGGTCATCTATGGCACGCACTAAGAGCCTTAGGATTTGACTTTAAGAGAGTTACAAATGCTATCAGTAATATTGATAGTGCTACGGTTACTCTTAAAGATTAAATTTTAGTCACTAATAAATATTAAAAGGCCTCAATTAATGAGGCCTTTTTTATTTGATAAATTTTATCTATTAAATTAGATTTAAAAAGTATTAAGTTTAAAATAGTTGAATATTTCTCTCCTACAAAATCAAAATATTTTTTCAAATTCCATTTCAATAAGTTTAATAGGATTTTTTGTAATCGGTTTTTTCTTGATTTTTGGAAGGAAATTTAAATTTGCTGTTCAATTAGAAAGATTTGGATTACCCATAGCTGTTATTTCTGGAATTGTAGGAATATCGATAGGTCCCTATGGATTAATTAATATTTTATCTAAGGAGACTACAAATGTTTGGAGTAATTTTCCTACTCCTCTATTATCTCTAGTGTTTGCGACATTAATGATGGGAAGGCCAATCCCAAATATTAATGGTTTAATTAGACCCATTGTCAATCAGTTTTTGTTGGCTCTCTCATTGGGCTTTGGTCAATTTCTTGTAGGAGGATTAGTAGTCAAATACTTATTGTCTCCTTCTATGGAAACAAATCCTTTAATGGGATGTTTAATAGAGGTTGGTTTTGAGGGAGGTCATGGTGCTGCAACTATTATTGGAGAAAGTTTTAACAAACTTGGATTCTCAGATGGCTTAGACTTAGGTCTTGCCATGGCTACAATGGGACTTTTATCCTCTTCCTTATTGGGTAGTTTTTTTATTTTTGTAGGAAGAACTTTAGGAATTTCAGATACAGAGCAGATCGTTGATAAAACGGATAATGAAAATCCAAATCTGAAAATAGGCATTTTTTCAGATTTGAGAATTTTATTAATAAATCTTGGCTTTGTTGGGTTGGCAATTTCTTTTGGAGTCTCGATACTTAAGCTTTTAAGGTATATTTCAAACTACTTTGGTGAATTCTCAAAAGAAGTAATCCTATCTCTTCCTGTATTCCCACTTATTCTTATAGGATCACTTTTGATTCGATATATCTTAGAAAAAACCAATAATACAGAATTTGTATCTAATCTTCTTCAAAGAGAAATTGGCATCTTGTCCACAGATTTATTAATTTTTACAGCAATGGCAAGTTTAGATATTGCTACTGTTCTTGATAATTGGAGATTGATTTTGGTACTTACTATTTTTGGTTTGATTTGGAATTTAATTTGTATTGCTTATTTCGCATACTTTGTATTTGAAAAACATTGGTTTGAGAGAAGTTTAATAGAATTTGGAAATTCAACTGGAGTAGTTGCATCTGGACTACTTCTTTTAAGACTCGCTGATCCAAAAAATATTTCTAAAACACTTCCGATTTTTACATCAAAGCAACTTTTTGCTCAGTTAATCTTATCAGGAGGATTTTTTACAGTATTAGCTCCATTATTGATCTCAAAAATAGGATTAGATTTTTGGACAGAGATTTGTGCATCAATAACTCTTTTTACTATTTTGGTTGCATTCTTTTTTAACAAAAGGTTTTCTACAAGTTATCAATAATAAATTAGGTTAGTATAAAAATATATTTTTCTTGATTTATGTCCTACACACCATATGATATTCCTCCTCAAGAAAGTAAAGAAAAATGGTTTAGGAGTCACTTGCTTGGAAGAGAAGTTGAACTAGGTGAATTATATAGTCTTGGATTTAACGAACTGGATTTGATTATGGCTGAAACTGCAGAAATTAGAAGTGATATTGAATTTAAAGAAAAAAATATTGGAAAATTTAGAACAGCAGGATATTTTTTAGAATTAGCCAGAATTATTGAAAAAAGAAAATTACTTGAAAGCTAATTAAAATCGAAATATTCTTTGTTTTTAGATGGTTTCCATGGATCAAATTTATGCATTAATTTTTTAAATTGTTGATGTTTTTCGAAATATCCTAACCAATTTTTTATAGGATCATCAAAATAATTTGTTTTTTTTTGGCTTTCGCAAGCAATTTTAAATTGCCTTACAAATGGCCAAATACACCAATCTGCAATCGAAGGTTTATCTCCAATTATCCATCTATTGTTTGTAAGGATTTTATTCCATTTTTTTATGAATTTAGTAGCTTCTAAATAATGGTAATCTTCTTCGCTAGCATTAAATCTTGCGGAATATTTAAAACGATCTAAATGATATTTAAAACTATGATCATTTTCAGAAATAATTTCTAAAATTTCTTTTTCTTTATTTTTGGGATTATAAAATTTCTTTATATTCTCCTTTTCTGACTCTGAAAGTGCCCATATTATGATGTCTAAGCTTTCCTCTATGACTT